>CAJVYQ010000054.1 GCA_913009825.1 uncultured Deferribacteres bacterium | reverse complement strand
TAGTTTTTTGAACAAATCCGCTTCCTTTGCGTTCTCTGCGTCTCTGCGTTTTAAAGCGCCTGTTTTTTTAACGCAGAGACGCGGAGGGCGCAGAGAAATTGAAAAAATCGTCTGCCTGTTCAGCCCGCGAATTACACGAATCATACGAATAGGACAAAATAGTTAACGATTCGCGTTTTTTAGCGATATTAGCGGGCAACCTGAATAGTTACACCCACAAAATAAATTTGACATTCGTTGATAATCTTTATAAATTTATTGAATTTTTTTAGTTATCATTTTTTTTACTAATTTAAGGAGGTAAAATGAAAAATTTTACGAAAACGATTTTAGCTTCAGTTTTGATTTTAACTTTTGCAACAGTAGCTTTTTCTCAAGTTGATATCGGCTTCAAGGGCATTGGCGGCAAAGTTGGTTTTGTTTCTCCCGAAGATCCAATCGGCAGCACCCTTGGCCTGGGCGTAGTTGCCGATTTAGGCACCATTACACCGGATATCCATTTAAGCGCATTCGTTGATTTTTGGAACAAATCTTATGATTCCGGATCAGGTTTCGGATATACGGCAAAATGGACCTGGACGGAAATGGTCTTTGGTGCGGCAGCAAAATATTATTTCCCCATGGAAGGTTCAAAATTTAAACCTTACGCCGGCGGCGGACTCGGTTTTGCTTACGGAAAATCAAAATGGACATCAGACGCAATTAATACTGGTTTTGGAACTATCGGTGGCGGAAGCTATTCAAGTTCCAACACAAATATCGGGTTTCGCATTCTGGCAGGCGCCGATTACGAATTATCCCCCGGTTTAACCGGATTTGCAGAGGCGACCTATCATATAGACGGCGTTGATTATTTTGGTATCTTCGTTGGCGTAACAAAAACTTTAGGCCAGTAATTTAACATTGTTTTTAGATCGGGCTCCGGTATTCAGCCGGAGCTTTTTTTATGCCAAAAATTTAGCATTTTTACATCCACCGGAGCGGTTTAAAATAATCGTTGAATTTTTGTCAAAATCTTCTATATTTTTGATATTTTTACAGTTATAAAAACAGGACAAAATTTTTAATTTCCCTTTGTTCTGCCGATAATTATATGGTATGCAATGTAAATGGATCGAACTACTCAGGTATGCTCCATGAATAAACTGTAATCACGTTTCGACTCCCTGCCCGCAGCAGGAGTAGACAGGCCCGCAGAGGCGGGCAAGCGCTCAGCATAGCTATTTAAGCCGGCTTGAGCCCTTCGACAGGCTCCGGATAAACTCAGTCGAAGGCTTCTTGCACATCGAACAATAAGCATACCTGAGTAGTTACGATGGATCAAAAAATTGTTCCCTGCGATATCACGGACAATTTTTACCGGAAACCTGACCAGGATGAAAGAAGAATGGAATCAGAATACTCAGTGCAAACTATTGAAAAATTAGAACAAAAATTTAAAGCGGAAGCTCTACACCGGCCGATGCGCATCGATCGCTACGAGCCGGGCGCCGAACTAACGTACGAAATTACCGATGTTGCAACCGGAATACTGGGAACAATCCGCCTGAAAATTGAAAAATTTGTCGGTGGTGGTTTTGCCGGTCAGGTTTACAAAGTCCGGCTGATGGAAATACATGCCGAAAACGGCGGCATCGACTGCCTTGAACCGGGAAAAACCTACGCTATCAAAATACTGATTCCCCCCTCCAACTTTTCTAAATTATTCAGAAATGTGTTATATTGGCTCGGTTTTCAGGGGCCGTTCCAGCTTCAGATGAATCCGGCAGCGGCCAGATCCGGGGCAATCTGGCAAAAATTTATTCGCCGCGCCGCCAACAAATTTTTCGGTAATGACAGATCTGTGGTGGACATTTATGCAACTTTTGTGGATCACACATTAGGGAGCTGCGGAGAGATCAGCCAATGGGTGGACGGACGCACCTGGCGTCTGGAAGTGAATGAATATCTGGATGTGCTGAAAAAATGGCGCAAAGGGAAAAAGGTAAAAGAGGAATATCTTGGCTCGCCCGAATACAGAGCTAAACATGAATTCATGACCCAATTTGTGAATCTGCTCCATAAAATCGGCGCCCATGAATTTGCCCGGCAATATGAGTGGTCGACCAGTAAAAGCCAGCCGAATTGTTTAAAATGGAACGACACCAACGACAATCCTGAAGAGGGATTGGTAGCTGTTGATTTCCGGGCGGGTCTGGCACTGCTGCCGTTTCTGCCTATGAGTCCGGGGGATTTTAAACTGATTTTGCAGGGAATTTTCCGGGGTAGTTTGATCCAATTTGACCGCGGCGATCTGAAAAAACTGGAACAATTTATTACAGATCACCCGGATGATTTTACCGGTATGCATTCTATGCTGGTCGAGTTGAAACAGGCGGAACAAGTGTATCGCAATTCCGTTCCCGACATCACCCATAATCATGTCAAACTCTTTTTCAGCCGCCGCTTATGGGCAACTGTCTTCAACAGCGCGGTAACCGGCTGGCGGGTGCGTAACCTGATCGATAAACATTGGGAACAGAAACTGCGAAACAACAAATTTTTAACCTTCCTGTTCTGGCTTTTGGGCGCGCTTCCGTTTATCGGTAGTTTTGTAAGAAAATGTTGGGGACAACCGTTCTGGCGCAAACATTACAAAAGCATGTTCACTCATTTCAACTATTTTAAAAATTCATTACGAGGGAAAGCGTTTGAAAAAATTACCGGTTGGCACAGAGCCGGGCGAACTTCGGTTGAAAAATCAGGAAAATTAGCCAAACAAGTCTGGCGACTATCTTATCACGTTCCCCTTTCCATTTTGCCGGTTGGGCTGCACAGATTTTTCACCGACGGGAAATACGCCAAAGAGCGGTTGGATTTTCTATTACTGCGCCCTTTTCGTTTATATTTTGATGCGGATTTACGCACCCAATGGCTGAGAGACATGGTGTCCGACGGGAAAAAGAAGAATCTCCTCAGCCAGCAAGATGCCGACACCATTCTTAACCAGGTTGAAGAACCGTTCATCCAAAAATATCTTAAAAGCCTGGCAGTACATCTTGCCACTTTACCGGTCACGCAAATTGTTTCCATAACGGTAGCCGGCATTTACATTATGATGCATCCGGATATGCCCAGGGCTCAGGCTTACGGCATCGGATTAGGTATCATTGCCCTGTTTCAGGTGGTTCCCATTTCACCGGGGTCACTGGTGCGCGGTCTTTATGTTCTCTACCTGGTCATCAAAGAAAGAAATTTTAAGGATTACAATATTGCGGTTTTTCTCGGCTTTTTCAAATATATCGGCTACCTGGCGTTTCCCATCCAGATGGCCTACCGCTATCCGACTCTGGCCCGGTTCATGGCAGGACACTGGGCTACGGAAGCGGTGCATGTTGTTCCGGTGTTCGGCGAAGGCGGCGCGTTACTGGAACACTGGGTATTCGACCTATTCTACAACTGGCCGCTAACCATCCGCCGCCGCATGAAAAAAGTAGCTGAAATCCGTTCCCGCTTGAAACCGCGCTACTGGCATATTGGACTATATTCAGTCCTCGGCGCCGGAATTTTTGTTTTTACGGAGCTGGCTTATTTTAATCATGTTGGTGAACTACCTGATTTGCGGGATATGTGGTGGTTAACAATCACCTTGCCTCTGGTGCTTGGATTACTGGTGACACTCGGAGCAGGCGGTGCCGTACGGGGAAATAGAATCATTGCCAGTCTTATTTGCGGCATCTTCATCGGCATTCTGACAACAATTACAACCACCCTGCTTCACGGTTCAGACCAGATTGGTATGATTGTAACCAATCTCTTGTGGCGAATCTTTATTTTGGGTATCTTTTGTTCTATCGGCGCATTGGTTACCGAAATAAAATTGCCGGATCCGGAAATTTAAAAATTTTGATCACAGGACAAATGATCGGAATTCTTGAAATATAAACAGACAATAACAGAGAATCAGATAAATATCATGTCGCAGGAAGAGATAAAAAACCTGGCAACAAACAGAAAAGCCTTTCATAACTATCATATTCTGGAAAAACATGAAGCCGGGATCGTACTGAAAGGAACCGAGGTTAAATCTGCGCGGGAAGCAAAAATCAATCTTAAGGACAGCTATGCTGCAGTAAAGGACGGCGAACTGTACGTATTTAACATGCACATCAGTCCTTATCACCACGGAACCGCTTTTAATCATGAACCGTTAAGAACCCGGAAATTACTGCTTCACCGGAAAGAGATCGACAAACTGACCGGAAAAATAAAAGAACGGGGACTGACGCTCATTCCGCTGAAAGTTTATTTAAAGCGGGGACAAATTAAAGTGGAAATTGCTTTGGTGAAAGGGAAAAAGTTGTACGACCGACGAGAAGTCATTGCCAAACGGGACATGGATCGCGAGATGCAGCGTGAATTGAAATATAAATCCAGATATCAGTGAGAACAGGAGATAATCTTGCCATTTGCAAATATTGAGGATCAACTGAAACAGATCCGCCGCGGAGCAGAAGAGATTATTCCGGAAGAAGAATTGATCAAAAAACTGGAACGATCTGCTAAAAATAACAAACCTCTCATAATAAAGGAAGGATTTGATCCGACCGCGCCCGACCTTCATCTGGGTCACATGGTTTCCATCCGTAAACTGAAACAGTTCCAGGATCTGGGGCATACCGTTGTTTTTCTGATCGGCGATTTTACCGGCATGATTGGCGACCCCACCGGCAAAAAAGAAATGCGGAAACGGATGACGCGTGAAGAAGTGCAGCAAAATGCGGAAACGTACAAACAACAAATTTTTAAAGTATTGGATCCGGAGAAAACGGTGATCGATTTCAACAGCCGCTGGTCTCTGCCGCTAAAATTTGAGGATGTATTAACGCTCACTGCAAAATACACCGTCGCCCGCATGCTGGAGCGGGATGATTTTCACAAACGCTATACGTCCGGCCGCCCTATCTCCATCATGGAATTTCTTTACCCCCTGGCCCAGGCTTACGATTCCGTTGCCCTGAAAGCCGATGTGGAACTGGGGGGCACGGATCAGAAATTTAATCTGTTGGTGGGCCGGGATATAATGCGGGAATACGGGCTTGAGCCGCAAGTTATTTTGACCCTGCCGCTTTTAGTGGGATTAGACGGCGTGGAGAAGATGAGCAAAAGTCTGGGGAATTACATCGGCATCAATGAACCGCCGCAGGAGATGTACGGTAAAACCATGTCCATTACGGATAATATGATCGTGAATTACTTCGAGCTGGCCACAGATATTCCCGACAGCGAAATTCAAAAAGTAAAACAACAGTTGAACGATCCGGCCGTTAATCCGCGAAATATCAAAGCGAAATTAGCTTTTGAAATTGTGCGGATTTACCATGGCGAAACTGCGGCGAAAAAGGCGGAAGAAGAATTTAACCGGGTCTTTCGTGAAAAATCGCTTCCCAGCGATATGCCGGTCTATCGCTACGCCGCCAAAGACGGCGCCATCTGGATTGTCCGATTACTCGTTTCCGCCGGCTTAACCGCCACAAACGGGGAAGCTCGTCGTTTGATAAAACAGGGAGCCGTGTCCATCGACGGCAAAAAAATATCCGACGCGAATCTGGAATTTTCACCGGCGGCCGGCACGATCATTAAAGTTGGGAAAAGAAGATTTTTAAGAATTGTTGCCGCCTGAATAATTCATCAAGTCCCTAAATTGAGCGATTCTTGGCTTAAAACAACCACCCAAAGAGTTTTGTTATTCTGCCTGCCCGACCACAGCGGGCCTGCCCGACCACAGGCGGGAAAGAATCTTGTTAGTTCTGTGCACTAAACCAGCAAGATTCCTACGGAATGACATTAGAATCGCACAATTTAGGTAGTAAAAATGCAAAAGCATAAAATTTTTCAATTCTCCGGACAGTAGAGCGACAAGTCTCGTCGCTCTACATTATGCATTAGTAACTATTCAGGTACGCCTGGTATTTACTGCGCAGCAAGCTTTCGACTCAGTTTATCCTGAGCTTGTCGAAGGGCTCGGCGTGGCTATAGCTAATATATTACTCTGTTGATTTAGTAAACTTCCAAAATTTCTCTCTGCATTATTATCAACAATATTGGACAATTTGAAGATTATAACTACAATTTTCAGGGTTGATTATAAACTTTGGCAGTTTTTTCGGCATAAATCAACAAACACTATATGATGCACACCTGAGCAGCCGCAAAAAAATAATAATTCCGACTATTTTTCCACTACTAAAAATTCCTTTGAAATTTTATTGAACGGATTTTCAGCAGACAACTGCCCGTCCATCTTTTCCAACATGACGGTTAGTTTATGCCTGCCGATCCTTCTCGCTTCTTCAATCCAAACCGGCTTCTCCTGTTCCAGATAAAAATCTTTGCCATCCAGATTGTAATGCAGGCGATGCGTTTTCCCCAACCGGGCGTTCAGCACTATAAAATCAAAAAGAATTCGCAAACCCTCGTCCCCTCTGAATTTTTCTTTTTGGGGTTGATTGACAATCAAAAGCGGCTGTTTCACATCGATGAGCGGGTCTGATTTCTGAAACGCAAAAAAATTGCGAATTACCAAAGCGCTGTCTCCTTTTATGGCAATGCCGTTCCGGTCGCAAATAAAAGCAAACAGGGCATGCGCCCCTTGGGTTAAGCCGGAATAAGTGATGTGCAGATTTTTATCCAATGACCTGAAATGATCCCGGTCGAGCAGAACATGAATTTGATAACCTTTTTCAAACCAGTCTTCAGGAGAGACAGAAAAGGAAACGGAAACCGTATCGGAAGAAAGAATAGCACCTTCCCGGGGACCGGAAATCGAAATAATATATCGCTGTCGAACACCACATTCTAACAAAAAGAATAGTAGTAGAATGGTAAATAAAAATAATTTCATCGCTTTCATTTTTGAAGCAACCTTTTTTAAAAAAGAAAATATCGTGACACTTTAGTTTTTTGAAGCGTCACACCAATTTGTTATTCCCGCATGTTTTAAGCGGCCTGCCTGTGCAGACAGGGAATCCACACTCGACCGGAAAATAGATTCCCTGTCTGCAACAGGCAGGCCGACAGGAGCATCCGGGAATGACAACCCTATAATTGCCTGCTATTTTTCAACACGGACTAAAGTGTTACAAAACATCTATTTTCACTCCCTCTGCGCAACCAATATGGCAGCTTGCGGCACAACTAAATAAACTTTATTTTCATATTTGATTTCAATGGCCGATTTACGCAGAAAGATGACATAATCTCCCGCTTTGACCTGCATGGGAATGTGGCGACCGCTTGATTCGGATAGTTGCCACAGTTCGTTTTCAATATCCTGCGGATCCGGCAGAGGAATGCCGGGACCAATGGCGACAATCCGCCCCCCCTGAACCGTTTCCCTCTCTACCGCCCATTTAGGCAAATAAAGTCCTACATCCGTTCTCTCCTCCCCCTCATCCGGCTGGATCAGAACACGGTCTCCAATGACAATTAATTCTTTGCCCAATGCCATTTTCTATTCCTCTTTTAACCATTAACGAAAACAGGTTTGTCCCCGTCCGCCATCCACCAGATAATTTACGCCTGTAACCCATTCCGTAACAGGCGAGCTCAAATAAACGATTAAACCGGCAATGTCTTCCGCCGCAGCCATTCGATGGATCCCCTTTGCTATGGGATGCGTATCGTAAGAATGTGCCAAAAATTTTTGATAAGTCTTCTCATCCATACCGGCACGGCGATGTAGTTCGGTGATGGTCACACCCGGGTTCACCGAATTGACCCGAACTCCTTTTTCAGCCAGTTCCAACGCTACACAGCGTGTCAACTGATCAACGGCCGATTTGCTGACATTGTAAGCCAAAAC
Organism: uncultured Deferribacteres bacterium; assembly: GCA_913009825.1. Taxonomy (GTDB): domain Bacteria; phylum Zhuqueibacterota; class JdFR-76; order JdFR-76; family DREG01; genus DREG01. Next base: position 28,843 of record CAJVYQ010000054.1, on the reverse strand, counting down.
CCCGGGAAAAGAACGGATACCGTTGACACTGGAAACATTTATGATTACGCCTTTCGATGCGATCAGATGAGGCGTCGTCAGTTTCATCAGGTAAAATACTACCCGTAAATTGATCTTCATCATCCCGTCCCAGTCAGACAACGAAGTATTTTCGATGGTTCCTGTTTTGATCACCCCCGCGGCATTTACCAAAATATCCAGCCCGTTGAATTTCTCTGCTGCATGCGCAACAGCAAATTCGCAGGCTTTTGTGTCCGTAACATCGCAGGGCAAAACCAGCGCTTCGCCGCCGTCCCGTTCAATTTCCGCCGCAACTTTCCGCAAACGATTTTCATCCCGGGCAACCAGGCAAACTTTACTACCTTCGCCGGCAAGTAAAAGAGCAGTGGAACGGCCGATTCCGCTGCTGGCGCCGGTTACAAATGCTACTTTATTTTTCAGTTTTAAATCCACAATTATCCTCCTGCATCGAGATTAATTTCCGGTTACAATATAGAATTTTGCCATTAATGAGTCAACTCATTTTTTCAGATATATCCCTCATCCTAAAAAAGAGAGGACAAGGATTAGCCCGGTGAAAATATCTTTTGCAATATTTTACTTAATTTGTTACATTAAGCAATCATAAACGTAATATTTATGATATCACACTAAAAAGCATTTTTTTTGCTTAGTCTTTCAATCTGTTGTTTTATCCGGTGATGGATCTTTTCGCCTGATATTATTAATTAACTTTACAGACGGAAAAATGTCTGACAGAGAAATCCGGCAACTGAAAAAAAAAGCGGAAGATCTCAGCATGTTGATTGAGATCAGCACGATCATCAATTCTGTTTTGGATTTGAACGAGGTGATCCGTTTAGTACTGGAGAAAACCCAGGAAGTCATGCATGCGGAAGCCAGTTCCGTATTTCTTTTGAACCCGGCAACGAACCGGCTTGAGGTTCAATCTGCACTGGGCGAAAAAGATGACTCCATTGTGGATACCACCGATGAATTAAAGGAAAAGATATCGGTGGAAATCGGCCAGGGGATAGCCGGATGGGTGGCTCAACACCGGCAACCGCTCAACGTTCCGGATGCGCCCAGTGACCCCCGTTTTTTTCAGAAAGGGGACAAACTTACAGGTTTCCGGACCCGGAGTATTCTGGCGGCGCCGCTGAAAGTCAGAGAGAAACTGATTGGCGTTGCGGAAGTTATTAACCGTAAAGATCTTTCTCCATTTGATGAATCCGATATCGGCCTTTTTTCCACATTTTGCAGCAGCGTGGCTATGGCCATTGAAAATGCCCGGCTTTACAAAGAAAGCCTGGAAAAGGAACGATTCCAGCAGCAGCTAAAATCTGCGCAAACCATTCAACAAAGCTTTTTGCCCAAATCTCAACTTCTCTGCCCCAAGCATCGTTTTGAAATTTTTGCCGCTTACCAGCCGGCAAAAACCATTGGCGGTGATTTTTATGATTTTTTGATTTTAGATAATAAACACGTAGGAATTGCCTTTGGCGATGTCTCCGGCAAAGGGATCCCGGCAGCGCTCTACATGGCCCGGCTTCTCAGTGACTTTCACCTGTATGCTAACGTGAGCACCTCCGTAAATCAAGCTGTGGATAAGTTAAACGACGCTCTGGTAGAAAGAAGTCATCAGGGGATGTTTGTCACTTTTGTTGGGACTATTTTAAATGCCGACACGGGCGAATTTGTTTTTGTTAATGCAGGTCATCTTCCGCTGCTACGCATCAGAAACAAGGGAAAGCAGGTGGAAAAAATTGCCAGGGCATCCAACATTCCATTGGGCATAAAAAAATCGATCGAGTATCAAAAAAGCTCCATTCAATTGGAACATGGCGATTATATCATATTTTTTACCGACGGCATTATTGAAGCGCGGGACACTCAAAAAAGGGAAATGAGTCTGGAACGGTTCATCCGGTTTCTGCATAAGAAGTGGCAATCGCCCGAGCAATTAATCACACAGGCAAAAAAAGAAATCGATAAATTTACAGAATCCGCCGAGCAGCATGATGATATTACGCTTGTTGCGTTAAAATGGTGCTGATTCGGTCATTGTCCACAAAACAGAGGAATCGATTTGCCCGAAAAAACAGACGAAAAATACCGGAATGTTTCGTTAAGAATTCCGAGTAATGCTCGATATTTAAAGATAGTGCGCTCTGTTTTGGAGGCCGTCGGACGGATGTTTGATTTCCAAGAACACACAATACAGGCTGTCCTGTTAGCTACCAATGAAGCTTGTGCGAATATTATTAACCATGCTTACAAAGATGAACCGAACCATTTCATTTATCTGGATATTTATCCCAGCAGCGAAAGAATTCAAATTGAACTGCGGGATAATGGTATAAAAGTAGCGCCGGAAAAAATCAAACCGAGAGAATTAGGAGATGTTCGTCCCGGAGGTTTGGGGATTCATCTGATGCGTTCTCTGATGGATGAAGTGATTTTTGATCAAAATTATAAGCCGGGAAACAAACTCATCTTAATAAAAAAAAGAAGCGAAAAGAATGACAAGCACTCTTGAAATAGAAATCAACCGGAATCAAAATTATGTGGTTATCTCTCTTTGCGGTGAAGTAGATCTCTACTCATCACCGAAATTCAGAAAACAATTGATTCCTCTGACCCAAGCCAAACTGCCGACCATTGTCATAGATTTGAGCAAAGTTTCGTACATGGATAGCTCGGGTGTTGCCACCCTGGTAGAAGGACTGCAATTGATTGAAAAATATAAAGGCAATTTTTATATAACCGGTCTCACCCCCATGGTCCGGGAAGTATTCGAACTGAGCAGACTGGATTCTGTTTTTTCTATTCATGAGAGCGTTGAACAATTACAAAGGAATCAATTGATTCCGTAAATTTTTTTGTAATGATTCAAATCTTTGCCGTTAATATCCGCAAAGTTTGCAAAAAACAAGAAAATTCGGGTAATCAGAATTTGGAAATTAGAACGAACGTGACACTTTTTCGATGAAATCAAATCTGTTGAATAATTTCTTTGCCACTATTGGCCGCAAAACCCTGAAAGGATTGTGGGAAATCGACCAATATACCCGGCTTGTGGGTCAAACATTGTACTGGATGGCTGCCGCCCCATTGAAAGGTCATAAAATCCGCTTTCGATCCACCATTATTCAGATGGTGCGGTTTGGCGTGGATTCGATCCCCATTGTGGCCACGATTGCCTTCTTTATCGGCATCATTTTGGGGATGCAGGCGGCTTACCAGTTGAAACCTTTCGGCGCATCCATTTACATGGCGGACCTGGTAGGCGTTTCCGTCACCCGGGAACTGGGTCCCATGCTTACTGCCATCGTTCTTGCCGGTCGCAGCGGCTCCGCCATTGCCGCAGAGTTGGGCACAATGAAAGTTTCCGAAGAGATCGATGCGCTGAGGACCATGGGTCTGAACCCCATCCCCTACCTTGCCGTACCGCGGGTTTTATCCATGATGATCATGCTGCCCAGCCTGACGCTCATCGCCGATTTTGTCGGTATCCTGGGTGGTTTATTTGTGGGAATATTCAGCGAACATATCGATTTCTGGCTCTATTTTAACGAAACGACCCGGGCGCTGGTGCTAAAAGATTTTCTCACCGGATTGATCAAAAGCGGCGTTTTTGCCCTGCTGGTAGCGACAATCGGCTGTTACCAGGGTTTTTCTGTCTCCGGCGGCGCCGAGGGTGTAGGCAAACGAACCACAACTTCAGTGGTCACCTCCATTTTTATGATCATTGCAGCCAACGTACTTTTTACCGGATTGTTTTACTCAACCTTGTAGCAGATGGATAAGAAACCTATCATTGAAATTAAAGAGCTGCACACCTACTATGGCCGCGCCCATGTTTTAAAAGGGATCAATCTGACCATTTATGAAAACGAAACCATCGCAATCCTGGGTCGCTCCGGCTGTGGAAAAAGCACACTGCTGCGTCACATGATAGGACTCAACCAACCGGGTTCTGGAGAAATATTAATCAAGGGGAAAAATATCCCAAAGCTAAATGAGGATAAAAAAACAGAAGTCTTGAAACGGATCGGCATGCTTTTTCAAAACGGGGCGCTTTTCAATTCCATGTCCATCGCAGACAATGTTGCTCTCCCGCTGCGGGAGCATACCGATCTGGAAGAATCGACCATCAGCATCATGACACGCATGAAGCTGGACCTGGTAGGACTGGGCGGATTTGAGGGATTCAACCCGGCGCAGCTATCCGGCGGCATGCGGAAACGGGCCGGACTGGCCCGGGCAATCGCCATGGATCCTGAAATCCTTTTCTGTGATGAACCGTCCGCAGGGCTCGATCCCATCGTCGCAGCCGGCATCGATCAATTACTGTTGAAACTGAAGCAGGCATTTAAAATGACCATGGTTGTAGTGACCCATGAAATGGCTTCCGTTTTCCTCATCGCCGACCGGATCGCCATGATGAACGAGGGACAGATATTAGCAGTGGGAACGCGCGCGGAGATTGAAAACAATCCGCATTCTTTCATTCAGCAATTTTTGCATAGAGAACCTGATAAAGATAAAGTGGACAGAGAAACCTTTTTACAAAATTTAACGTCGGAAATTTCCGGTTAATCAAAAGAGGTATTCATGAATTACCGATTACAAGAAGTAAAAGTTGGTCTGATGGTGGTTTTTTCACTTCTACTTTTCATCTTCTTCATTTTCATTATATCCGGCATCGATTTCAAAAAAGAAACCGTTACGTACACCACCAGGTTACCTTACGTTGGCGGTCTCGAGGTGGGCACACCGGTGCGTTTTGGCGGCGTTAAAATAGGCAAAATTTCTTCCGTGATTTTTCCGGAGGAGAATGCAAAAACTATAACTCTTGTGCTGGAAGTTAATGCAAAAACGCCCATTAAAAAAGATTCAAAAGCGTATCTCACCTCGCTGGGGCTGCTTGGGGAGTTTTATATTGAAGTGAATCCCGGTTCTCCGGATGCGGAACTGCTGCCTTCGGGCGGCATGATTCCCGCACTGAGAACCACCACATTCACGGAAATATCCAATCTGATGGGCAATATGGCGGTCTCGGCAGAAACCACCATCGTCCGGATTAACAAAATGTTAGGCGTGGAAAATCAGAAATATCTCACCGGCATTCTGGCCAATATCGATCAAATCATGGGCGCAAACGCCAGACATTTTGAACAATTGCTCGCCAACATGGAAGCACTGAGCCGTGATTTTGTCAGAATCACTTCCAGATTGGACACGCTGATTTTTGATAATGAACTGGTAACAAAAAGACTGATGAGTCATCTGGACTCCACGCTCATCGAATCCAAAAATCTGCTCACGCAAACCCGCAATTCCCTGCAGTCGTTGGACGACATGGTACTGTCCAATTCCGACACTTACCAATCCATTTTGAACAGTCTGGAAAGATCCACCTACAATTTTGAAGAATTCAGCCGCAGTATTCGTGAACGCCCGTGGAATCTGATCAGAAAATCCGAACCCAAACCACGGTTCATTCCGGATAAATAGGAGATTTTGACATGAATAACAAAAAATGGTTTTGGCTGTTTGCAATTCTTTTGATCATCGACTGCGCAGGTACGCCGCAAACCAACCTGTATCTGCTTCATCCAAAAAACGGGAGTGTGTCCAAAACACCGTCGCCTGTTAAAGTTGGCATTTATCCGTTCAAAATAGATCCGGTTTTTACAAATCCCGCCATTGCCATTCAGTATTCGGAATATGAAATCCAATTTTACCACTACCACAGATGGGCAACAAATCCGGCAACCATGATTAATGGTGCAATTGGGGATTATCTGAAAGCATCCAATCGTTTCTCCGCCGTTCTTCAGCTTCCGGCAACGCAAACCAGCGATATTTTTGTCAGAGGAACCATCCATAAATTTGTGGAATGGAGAGAAGGAGACAGATGGTTTGGCTTGCTTAAAATGGATGTGAGCATATTTCGGACAAAAGACGGACAACTTCTATGGCGGGGCAGTATCTCAAAAAAGGTTCCCGCAGAAAAGAGAAATCCTCTTTTCGTGGTTAAAGCGTTGAGCAAAGCAACGCAGGAAGCGGCCGAAGAGTTGGCCGGAAAGATACTTGGAACTTATTAAGTTTGAATACACTAAAAAATTAAAATATTTGTAAGATTTGTGATAAAAACAGGGGTAGCGCTAAATGATTGGCAGAGAGTTACAAAATAAAGTATTAAGCCTTCGTGCGAGAGAGAATATCCGTCTGGTTGAGCTGTTAATGGAAAGTTTGGATAAACCCGAAAATTCCCGGTGCAAATGAGCAGGATAAAACAAAAGAAGAATGTTTACAAAGTCTGTTTGAAGCCATTCGTTTGATTTTGCAAGATCGCCGGGAAGATGCACTTTTGGGAGTGCCGGCCGATGCGGTTACAGAAACTATTACGATCCAATGAAACGTACTGTCCTTTTGAAATATCTGAGAAAATATTGTTGTTATCTTAAGCTGCATTAAAAAACCTCCCGCAGGTTTTTGGCGTTAATTCATTTGAACTTAACGGTTTGAGTTTACTTTCGGGAAAAAAAGCTGCGGGAGGTTTTTTAATGCAGCCCCTCACCCCTCCGCCGGCACATAAATACTTTTTGCCGCCGCTACTTCCGCGGCAATTGTTTCTTTATTCCATCCCAACTCTTTACCCATAAATTCAGCGACGGATTGCAGTACGGTGTCGCCGGGATTTCCGGCTGAGCCCAGCTCGGTGCGCCGCCACAGAGCATCGGTGAGGTGAAGCGCCATCTCCTCCCTCACCGCATGAATAATTTCCGCCGGCAGCACGGCGGTGCCGGAAATGGGCTTCAGATAATCGGGATTCTCTTCGCCGTATTTCAGCACTCGGGAAATTTCCGAGCCGTAGTTAAAGGCCATCTGCAGCAGCACTGCTTCCGGCAGCCGCTGCTTCCATTCCGCCATGGTTTTCTGTTTAAATTCATCAAACCGGTCAATGCTGCCGCCAAAGACTCTTTTATTTTCCGTCTCCGATTCTTTGTGCGCCGCACCCAGTTTCTTCAGCACATAATCCACAGTTTTTTTACCCACATCCCGCGCAGTAGTGTATTTCACGCCAATAACAGAAATCATTCCTTCGATGCCATCGCTCTGCGCATGATCTTTGATTTTGTAATGTTTGGTCAGAATGACCTCGCCGTTCTTGGGGTTGGGCCTGTCCATAGGCAGCAGGCCGCCGTAAAAAAAGGAGACATCCTCCCGCTTCAACGGATTACCGGGGATGGCTTCGTTCACAGCGCGGATAAAATCGTGAATGAAAGATTCTTTGATGGCAAATTCATCGGGTTTGCCGGAATAAGGACGATGCACGGTTCCGACCAGCGAATATTCCCGCCACGGCGTGATGAAATAAACCTTGCTTCCCTTATCTACCAATCGATTGTTTTCTCTGATTTTGATCCGGCCGGAAACGCCCGCGGCATATTCATCAAACAGTTTGCGCGTTACCATGTTCATCGCCCAGGAAAGTTTGACCTCCTCCTCGCCGGTGCCGTTGCGGATCATATTCATGGTCTCGTTCACCCAGGGACCGGATGTGTTGAGCACAAGTTTACTGCGAATTCGAAACCGTTCGCCGGTCAGCCGGTCTTTTGCCTCCACGCCGATGACATGGTTGTCCTTCAAAAGCATCTTTTCGGCGCCAATATAATTTGCTGCCTGTGCGCCCGCTTCCGCGGCGGAACGGAGGTAGGAGATCAACAGCCGTTCCGAACTATGGACGTGGCAGTCGTACCACAACGCTCCCCCGGTAAGATTATCTTCTTTGACGCCCGGCAGAATTTGTAAACATTCCTGCCGGGAAATCACACCGCCGTTGGGCAATATTTTTTGCGGATCATCGATGCGGTTCCGGTCGAATCCCACCAGATCGTTGATAAGCATGGCGATGCGCATCACTTCCGGTCCCTTGCCCAGATGACCGTATAGCGGCATTACACAGGGCATGGGGTGCACCAGATGGGGTGCGATTGTCATCAGAATCCGCCGCTCACGGATAGACTCACGCATCCGTTTCACATCCGCCTGCTGAATATAGCGCAATCCGCCATGGATAATTTTCAGGCTGTTGGATGAAGTTGCGCCGCCGAAATCGTTTCTCTCGATCAGCGCTACATTCAATCCGCGCAATGCCGCGTCCCACGTTGCAGCGGCGCCATAAATGCCGCCGCCGATAATCACCAAATCAAATTCTGTATCGCTTAAAGCGGTCAGGTCTCTTTTCATGCTATTCCTCAAATTGAACATAATACAGCGAGGCTATAAATACAATAATACTTTAGGTTTATTTTTTGACAGGATAAACTGGATTTTCCGGATTTGTTGTACTTTAGTTCTTCGTAAAATGTAATAGAACCCTTCCTAACCTCCCCTCAGTACGGGGAGGAATTTCCCCTCCTTACCAAGAAGGAGGCGGGGAAGGTTACATCTCCCTAATTATAATTTACTCGCTTTAAATAAAATTTTTCAAAAAACTAAATTGGTACCTGGATTTTATCCTGACAATCCCGTCTATCCTGTTAAAAAAGAATAAACATCCCGGTTTCATCACAATATCGGCATGTTTGGGTAATTCATTTATCCGCAGAAACCCGGCTCTCCTTTAACAGGTTCCTGTAATGTTCATATCGTTGCAAAATTTCATTAACATACCGGATCGGTTCTTCGCCGCGGCAGTAGCCAAAGTTGACAATTGCATCATCGTAATATTCTTTCTGGGATTTTCGCAGCAAATAAAAAGCAACATTATCTTGCCAAATGTTGGGATTCCGGCCATATTTTTCCGCCAGTTTACGGGCGTCCTGAACATGTCCCGTACCCACATTGTAAGAAGCCAGAATAAATTTTACTCTCTCGCTGGAATCCGGAATATCTTTCCAGTAGTTTTGCAGCCAGTGTAAATAGTTCGTGCCCGCTTCGATATTTTCCTGCGGGTCCAGCAAATTGCGGGCGCCAAATTCCCGCGCCGTTTTGGGCATTAACTGCATTAAACCAACAGCTCCGGCCCAGGATTTTTTGAAAGGCAGAAATTGGGATTCCTGATAAACCAGAGAAGCCAACAACCGCCAATCCCAGTTAATCTTTTTCGTGTTGACCTGCAGCAGGCTGTCATACGGCGAAATTTTCCCGCCGGTTTGAGAAAAATATTCACTTCCGATCCAGCGGCGGAAATCAAACCTGTTTTTGAAATATTTGTTGTAAATCACATAATAATCCGCCTTTTTCTTCATTTTTCTGATCCATTCATCCACGGCGGCCAACAGTTGCGGAGAGCTCTTTCTCACCGCCCAGGCAACCCTCTGCGGCAAACTAACCGGTGTACGCACATCCAGATCCCGGTAGTAGGATTGATTAATTTTGGCGATGTTTTCATCGGCGATGGTATATTCGATCTTCCCCTGCGCTACTTGCCAAATCAGTTCGTCAGTCGAAGTATCGCCCGGTACTTCCACAATATGGATATCGCCGCCAATTTCATCGGAGAGATTTTTGAGCCGTTCCACGTATGCGGAGCCTTGCCGCACATGGATGGTTTTGCCGATCAGATCGATGGGACTTGTAATGATGTGCCGGTCAATTTCGTGGAGTTTCATTGCCCGCCAATTTCTGGGTTTTCTCTGCACCAAAACCTGTCGAGTGGTAGTGATATATTCAGTGAAGGCAATTCGCTTTCTCCTTGGTTTGGTAACTATTAAATTGTGGGCAATAATATCGCCTCTGCCTTCGTTTAAATCATCAAAAATACCGGTCATGCTATGGGCAATTACAATTTCCAGGTCCAGATTCAAATCCTGCGCCAGCAGATTGAGCAACTCATACTCGTACCCCATGGTTTGCCCTTTGTAGATAAAATAACTGTTGGCGCTATAACCGGTGATGGCAATCAATTTCCCTCTTACCCGTATCTGATCCAGATCAACCCGAACCGGTTTATGAAATATCCCACAGCCGACAAAAAAAATGACCGGCAAAAAGAGAAGCCAATGTTTTACTATCCGCAACAATTCCTCCTGAAAAATTCACTATTCCAGTTGAAAGCTTCTTTTTAGAAATTTCCGGTAATATCTCAAGCAAGGTAACACGTCAGGTCTTTGATAAAACAGCATGTATTCATCGGGATGTTATCTCAAGAAACTAAATTGTTACCAGATAAGATGGTTCCCCCCTAATGTTGTTAACTTAAGAAAGAATCTCTAATGAACCATTCATAATTTATAATTATCAATCAAAATCGGCAATTGTTTTAATCATTGCCTTAACGAAAACCCCACTTTTCTGTCATTCCAGCCAAATTACAAATAAATAGATAAAATGATAGAGGATGACCAAATACCCAAATTTATTGACGAAACATTTTGCTCAGTATCAACAATATTAGATATGGTTTTTTCTTTTCCAAATCCGTAATTGCCGCCAAACTTGTATTGTCCTTCAATAGAAATATTGCCGGTCACAAAACACTCTATTCCCAAAATCATATATAGTGAAATTATAGTTGATGTTCTCTTCGTTTCATTTTTATAGTTTGCTCGATAAAAGTAACTAAAAAGTTTGTCATTGGGGATCAATTTATTCCCTGTTTTCTCATAATCGGCGCCAAGCATTCCACCAAAATATGGCGCTAATCTGTTTTTTAAAGCCAAATGTTTCATAAGCCCAAATGTCGCCCCAAAAGAGAGTAGACGGTTTTCAACCCCTTTTACAGCACTTGTTTTTTCTTTTGTATCTTTCACATAATTCACTTTGAATGTACTGTACATTTTAATATTTTTTGTAGTCCATTTTTTCCAACCTATACCGCCATTTATCGAGCCTAAATTAAAACCATCAAAACTAAATAAAATTGCATTTCTATTTTTCAGATTATCAATGTTAAATCTTTTTGCTTCTTGTGAAAATAGTAGTGAATGAATAAGTAACATGACAACAATTAAAAATGTTTTTTTCATTATAAAATCTCCTAAATTAATTTCTTGGATAATCGCAATCAGTTTAAGTTTATAGGTATATATTTACTATCAGCGATTGCCTCTCGACCTGCCTTAGTTTGAAGCCACTTCCACAATGTAAATGCAGTACTATTTTTATCAAGGTCGGATCGTATTGCAATGACTACTTTTGTGGTAAATACATAATCACCATTACTAAGACTTTCATAATTTGGTTCAATACCATTAATCCAACAAAGTTTAATTTTATCACGTGCGGCCATATATTGATTGAAAAAATATACCGTATAACCAAGACCATAAGGGTCTTCGACTAATCGATTGATTGGTCCCATCATACTATGTAAAATCATTGCCGGAGCATCGATCATGTGAAGTCCTTCCATAACCAGGGTTTCCATCAACTCCTGGCTGCCGGAATTTTGGTTGCGCTGATAAGGATTAATTGCTGCATCCGCGCCACCCACTTCTCTCCAATTGAGTATATTTCCGGAATATATATTTTGAATTTGTTTGAGAGTAAGATTATTTACAGGATTTTCGATATTCAGTATAAAAACAAAAGCATCAAGAGCAATTCCTTTTGTTATCAATGTTAGACCAAGACTGTCAGACAGGTTGATTTCATCTTCTGATGGTTCCCTCGCGACAATAATAATTTCAGCGCTATCGGTTAAAAGATTAACATACGAACTATGAGTGCCATGGTGAGTGATTCCATTTATATAGTTTGTAATAGTTTTATCAGATCCTGTTGCCCGCGCGCGCCTTGTTCCATCCCCATAATCTTCCCAGCGATATTGTGCACCCAAAATCTTACAGGCGATAACAATTTGAAGCGGGTGTGTAGAAGTTGAACCATCCACTTTGGGATAGTTCTGAATAGAAAAATGACTAACATCCACAATTTCCGAGGGTTCAAAATGATTTGTGGGAGATTTTTGGCATTTCAAATAAAAAAATAATGATAGTAAAATTGTAAATACAATTAATATAATTTTTTTATACATGATAAAAATATTCTCCTATTTAAAAAAATAATAACGTATATATCTTTCCTTTATATATTGCCTAACATTTAGTTTCACCTGCTGCAAGAGTTGTGGTGCACCTGAATATCAAACTTTAAAATAGCTTGATTCGGGATCAAAACATTCGGATCGAAACATAGCCCTTGCAGTCAGGTGAAAACTTTTGTTCTATTGCAAATTACACTATTTGAAAATAACCAAACCACTTTATCTAATATAAGAGAAAATAGTAACTATTAAGGTGTTTTCTTTCAATCTTTTTCGCCTTGCCGTGAACGACAAGGCTAAGAAATGAAAGGGCGCTAAAGCGTCCTATTTACGATAGCATCCTTCAGGATGCTTTCATGTCTTAGCCTGAGGGTTCACTCTCAGGCGACCTGAATAGTTACAGAAAATAGATTATTAAATTTTAGCATAAATCAGAGTCTATTATTACGGATTAATTAATCCTCATAAGATTTGTTACCAATTTCTTTTTGATAGCAATAAGTTATATACCGTTCACAAAATGCTAATTTTTCTCCTCCAATATCTATCACCAAAATTATTACTAAAGTCTGAGAGTTTTTGTTGGTGCTGTTTTATTTCTGAAATTACAAATTTTTTACGTTCTTCGGACGGAACGAATTTGGTGGCTAAAAACTGAAAGATAGCATTTATTTCAGAGAACTCTATTTCGTGTGCTAACTCGTAAGCGTCATCTAAATTTTTTATTGATCCGATTAAATCTTTATTTAATATATTTTGAATTTTTATTATGTCATCCCATATTTTTTCATCTGAAAGAGATAAAAGCTGTTCTTTTGTTAAGGACTTGTATATATTTTGCAACATTTCCATGTGGACTATTTCGTCTTTAGACAAACCATTCCAAAAAGCAGCAACTTTTGGAATAAGAAAAAATAGATCTGCAAGTTCTTTGTAAATATCACTGGCCTTCCGTTCTATATTAATTGCACATTTAAAAAGACCATCGATTGTTTGTTTACAATCTGATTCAGTCATTTTTTATCTCCTTTGCGATCTAACAATGGTAATAACAGATTTTAGATGAGAACAACTCTCTTTTGCTTCTTTTGGAGCAATATTCATAGCAAAATTAAACCGACCGTGAGAAAAATATACTGCTCAGGAATAGTCAAAACCATTTTGCATGCTTTAAATCAGCACCATGCGAATTTACAAGGTTTGAAACTTACCCACAAATTCTTACGAAGAGGCATATTTTCTTGTGATGTTTTCATGTCACTGATAATATAATCATTTTTTATGTGAGGCGCAGGGATTTTTTTCAATGAACAATTCCAAATGATTAGAGTTTTACCATAAAATTCTGAGAGGATACTAAATATCCTTAAGCGAAACCTTCTCCTCGCCATTAGAATGATTCCGGCCCCGGCCCTTTGTTGTCCCAAGATGATTCCGGTTCGCGGCACGATAACAACTGCTGTTAAACCGGGTGAGAGCCACAAAGGTCTCCAGAAGTACCGGCTCGATTCCGTAGCGAATCTGCCAATCGTAACCAACCCTGTTTGCACGCGAAGAAAGAACATGAGAAGCAAGATTGGCAACTGTGACCTGGGGAAAGATCAGAAAACGACTGTAACATACAACCTGTTGCCGGTGCTTTTGACGGGCATGTTCGCATCCCAGCCGATCCATTAATACCGCACTGCCAGCTTCCACGCAGCGGCGCTGAACGACAAACCTCCCGGGTAACCGTGTTTTTTACACCGGTGTAATCCAAATAACAAACCTGAGCACCGCACAACGGCCCGTTTCCCGGATCCAGTCAGGAATAGTTGCATGTTTCCTGTTTTTTTTCATAACTTTTTAAACTATTAAAATTCAAGTAGCTAAAGACAGATCGGCAATATGAATCATTTAAAACATTTCACGCCTCAGGAAGCAAACAACACATTGCCTCTGGTTAAACGGATCGTGAAAGACATTCTTTATACGGGACAGCGCATTCGTTCTCTCTCGGCCTATCTTAAAGAGGATGTGGAAAATCATCCTGGTCTGGAAGACATGATGAAGCAGCTTGAATTGTATTTCGTCGAATTGGAAGATATCGGCTGTTATTACAAGGACTGGAGCTTTGGAATCGGACTGGTAGATTTCCCATCTTTCATAGACGAAAAAGAGGTCTTACTCTGTTGGCGGAGTGACGAAAAGAATTTAAGCTACTATCACGACTGCCAGGAAGGCTATGCCGGCCGAAAACCGATTCCCCCGGAGTATCTCAACGGCGGGAAATGATCGAGTTCGACCATTACAAAAAAACTCTATAAAAATCTAAAGTTATAAAAATCAAACCGAAATACTCAGTCCGTTTGTCTGTTTTCAAGATCAGTCAGACGAAAATAAAGCGCAGCAGAATTGCCATCCCATGGAGCAATTTGGCATAGATACTTATTCAATATTTCTAATCAGCGTGACTTACCGGCAATTTATTCAATTCTTTTTTGAGTCCTTTCCAGTTAAATAAATAGGTGTCCATATAAAAAAGGAATTTATCGTTATGATATCTTTCAAGTAAATGAACCATCTTGTGCACGATGACATACTCCAAACAGCGAACCGGTTTTTTTGCCGGTTCAAGATTCAGCCAAATGTGTTTCTTTTCGCAATTAAATTAACTCATCCAAAAGCGCACTCATCTTTTCGTAATACATTGGATTGGTTGGACTCTCATCAATGATCACCCGGCGCAAATTGTTTTCAATGGTTTCGGCCGTGGCTTCTTTATCGCCGGACAGGCTTGCAGGCAAATCGGTAATGGCATTTTTTCCTCTTTCCGCCGGCAGTTCCACCAGTTTGATATTCGCCTCGCTCAACAGCAAATCCAACTGTGCATCATCTATCTGCCGGGGCGAATTTACCGGGTTGGGTTCAAAACTTTTGCAGCGGTAGCGCTGCAAATATAAAATTTTAATTTGCATTAAACGAATTATGTGCAAATATAAGAAATCCTATCTGCACTTCAAAGGGATATCTTTTTCCGGTAACAATTCAGTTGTTACAACTGATAGCTGCTTATGAAAATCTTTGCGATTCATTTATGATTTTGATCCCTGCCTTTTGGTATAACCAAATTATCGGAAAACGTTCTTCTGCAGTTAACATTTCCTTTAAAGCGCGTTGGCGTCTTTCCTGTATTAATATATTAAAAAGCGACACCATGAATCACATATAAACAGTCAGGCAGTATCATAATCACACAATGAGCTTTTCCGTGTTCCTTTTTTTACGGTTCAATATCGGCACTGTAACCGGTTATGAACTCCAAAAATTCAGAAATTTCAGTCATATCCTCCCCTGTAAAAGAGATAGTGTGGGAATCGATACGCTGAACCGTTCTGAGATAAGAAAGAAGTTCAACCGGCCGGTAATGCTTAAAACTTACTTCCAATGTGACCGGAGTCTTTAAAATAAACGGTTTGAAATCAGATAAACGGTTGAACGCTGCCGTTACTTTTTGTTCAATTAATCTGCAGGACGCTGCAGGCGTGAGACAATTGGCGGAATGAAAACTGATTGTCTTCTGGGTTTCGGCAAATTCAACATGGCCCAATACGGGACGAATATCTTCGTACAAGGCATCATCGCCGGAAATCATAACGACGGGGACACCGAAATGACCGGCCAGCGCCGCATTCCAGACGGCCTCGGAAACAGCTTTGCCGTTAAGAGCCACACGGGTCAGTTTTGCGCTGGAAAACGTATGTGCCCGGGTTCCCCGCAGACTGGTAGTCGGCGCATGGTAACCGATGAAGATGGCCGCAGCAAATGTCTGATCGATCCCTTCCATCATCCCCAGCTTTCGCGGCCAGGAACGAATAATACGCACAAAGTCCGGAAATTCTTCGACAAGCAGATTCTCTCCGTTGCCATGGGAATCGCTGATCAAAATTTCCGTCGCTCCGGCCCTTCTTGCCGCTTTAACTGCGGCCAAGGTTTCATCGGTCATAAATTTGCGAAAACGCTGATATTCAAAGCCGGCAGGACCAAGCTGGTCGCCGGTTACCACGCCGGCAACGCCTTCCATGTCCACAGAAATATAAATTTTAAGTTGTTTGTTTTGAGCCTCTGACAAACTTGTCAAAACAAATGAGAAAGATAAAATTAAGAAGAAAATAAATCGATTTAACATTTTTTTCTCCTGCTTTTTTAATGGGTTCATCAATCCGGAAACATTCTTATTTTTCGCCTTACTTCCACTATCGAATACTGATTACCGGTCACAATTTACCCGGTCAACTCGATACAACATCGGGTTATTCCATAAATCATTGAAAGGGAGTTATTCCTTCTTTTTCTCGTACATCACCTTCCCGCCCACAATTGTGTAGAGCACTTCGGTCTGCAGAATTTCATCATCGGGAACGGTTAGAATATCTTTGGATAAAACGGTGATGTCCGCCAGTTTTCCGGGCGTTAAACTGCCTTTGATATCTTCCTGAAACGCAGCGTAGGCATTTTTGATGGTGTAAGATTTCAATGCTTCCATGCGGCTCATTTTCTGGTCGGGATAGAATAACGAACCGTCTTTTAATTTTCTGGTAACGGCTGCATAATAGCAGGGAATGGGATCCGGGTCTTCAACCGGGCAGTCGGTGCCGTTGGTAACTACGGCGCCGGTTTTCATCAATTTTTGCCAGACATAAGCGCCTTCCCGCGCACGTTTTTCACCCAGCCGCTCGATCACCCAGGGACCGTCGGATGTGCAATGAATCGCCTGCATGGCTGCAATCACACCTAACTGACCGAACCGGGGGATATCTGCCGGATTCAGATGCTGAGCATGTTCCACCCGCCAGCGCAGATTTTTTTTATCCGGATGCTGTTTGAACGCCTCTTCGTAAATATTCAGAACCTCCCGGTTTGCCCGGTCGCCGATAGCATGGGTACAGAGTTGGAATCCATGTTCAATTGCCAGACGCGCGGACTCACGGAGTTCGGGCAAGGGTGTTACATTCAGGCCGGTACTGGCAGGCAGATCGCTGTACGGCTCCAGCATCCAGGCGCCGTGGGAACCGAGCGCTCCGTCCATATAGCGTTTGATGGCGCGCACGGTAAGACGTTCATCGCCGTAATGAAGAATTTTATATTCATCAATATGCTTTTTCAGTTGTGCGTTGCTCTCGCCGATCATCACCCATAGACGTATCCCCAGCGTGCCGCCATCCACTCTCTTTTTGAAACGGTCGATGGCGCGAAAAGAGGATCCGGCATCTTCAAAAGAGGTGATCCCCTTGGCTAAACAGTACTCGGTTGCCACATCAATTATTTTTTGCTGCTCGGCTTCTATCTGTGCCGGCGTCCGGTTCTTTCGCTGCCCGGTTAATGCTTTGCCAATGAGACCCATAGCATTTTCCCGGAAGACACCGATGGGATTCCCTTTGGGGTCTTTCACAATTTCACCGCCGGCAGGATTGGGCGTATCTTTTGTGATACCGGCCAATTCCATCGCTTTGGCGTTCGCCATGCCGGCATGACCGCTGGCATGGCGCAGCCAAACCGGATTATTGGCTGCGGCTTTGCTTAACGCACCGGGATACGGCAATCCATCCACGTTTGGCCGGGGAACTTTATCCCATTTTTCCTGATGCCACCCCCGGCCCAAAATCCATTCGCCCGGTTTGGCTTTCTCTGCCGCATCCCGAACCATTGCCACAATCTCGTCGAAATTTTTCACCTTCATAAAATTCAACTGTGACAGAGAAATGCCCAAACCTGTAAAATGTCCATGTCCCTCTATTAAACCGGGAACGGCCAATTTCCCCTGCAAATCGATTGTTTTTGTTTTAGCGGAGATAAAAGGTTTTATTTCCGCATCGCTGCCAACCGCCAATATTTTTCCTTCCCGAACCGCGATAGCCTGTGCTTCCGGTACTTTATCATCTACAGTCACAATTTTGCCATGCAATAAAACCATATCCGCAGATTGCCTGGCGCAGTTCCACATAACCCCCGCGGAAAAAATGAGAAATAAAACCAGCAAATTCTTGTAAATTCTACTTCTTTTCATCTTTAATTCCTTTCTGTTAAATGTTCTTTGGTAAAAACAAGCTTGTTCTTAAACCGAGCAATTCTTCTGTCGTTCAGTAGGAATCTTTTTAATTTTTAACATCAAAATAACAAGATTCCTACTGAATGAGATTTCACTCGATACGTAATAGTCTGAGGTTCATAATCGTTCAAATAAGGTTGTTTTAACTAGTAATCAGAATACAAATCATAATTGCACGCAACCACCTTTCAGACCGTTCATGCTGACGAAACTTCATCTTAAATTGCGGAAATCTGAAACAAAATTAACAGAGAAATGGATAAAAAGCAAGCAATTTCCCCAGGATAAAATCAGAAAAAAAATTTCCCTTCAGGCCGGATTACCGTTTGCTCAAAACACTTTGCACAAATTTTTCTACAGCGTTTTTTCGTTCTCCCGGGTCGGTTCGCTTTATCAACTCAAGAAAAGCGGAACCAATAATGACACCATCTGCATATTGGGAAAAATTAATAAACTCCTCCCGGTTCTTCACGCCGAATCCAATGATCAGGGGTTTCACAACATTCTTTTTTAATTGACAGAAAAAATTGCGCGTATCTGCCGGCATTTGATTGCTCCGGCCGGTAACCCCGGTGTAAGCAACACAATATAAAAACGCAGTAGTTAAAGCATCGATTTCCCGGATTCTCGCACGGGGAGTATTGGGTGCAATTAAATGGATCAGATCTAAATCCAATGATTGTAATAAAGGTAAATAATTCAGCGATTCTTCGGGAGGCCAATCCGGAATAATCAATCCATCTGCGCCCGCGGAATGAGTCCGCTTCAAAAAAGCCGGAATCCCCATGTGAAACAAAGGATTCAAATATCCCATAATCAGGATTGGAATTGGGGAGCATTTTCGAACCTGTTGTACGATATCAAAAATCTGCGCAATTTCAAATCCCTGTTCAAGAACCTGTTGTGAAACGGATTGAATCACAGGGCCGTCTGCGATGGGATCAGAAAAAGGCAGCCCGAGTTCCAGAAAATCGATGCCGGCCTCAGCCAGTATTAAAATAATTTCTACGCAGGCATCCGGATCAGGAAATCCGGCCGTAATAAAAATAGAAAGGAGCTTTTCTCCTTTTTCTTTTTTTGTTTCAAGTAATGCAATCAGTTTTTTACTCATTTTTTCCTGTCTTGTTTTCATGGTTTGTACTAACCGAAACCATAAAAAACTTTTTTCCCGGCAGATAAAAATTTTACTTAAATTAAGCGATTCTCATGTCATTCGGTAGGAATCTTTTTAAATCTTAGCAACAAATTAACAAGATTCCTACCGAATGACATTTCACTCTTTGGGTGGTTGTCTTAAGTATAGAATCGCTCAATTGAGGTTTTATCTATATTCCGTGAAAAACCGTCCAAACGTTGCCATATCCTTATCTCCCCGGCCACTCAGATTCACAATCACGATCTCGCTGTCAGAAGTTTTTGGCACTAAATTTTCCAGAAATGCCAGAGCATGAGCGCTCTCTAAAGCAGGGATGATCCCCTCTAACCGGCTCAGTAAAAATGAAGCTGCTATGGCCTGTTTGTCAGAGACGGAAAAATATTGAACACGGGTCTGATCTTTCAGAAAACTATGCTCCGGCCCTACTCCCGGATAGTCCAATCCTGCAGAAATGGAATGAGCCAATTTAATCTGTCCGTTTTCATCCTGCAACAGGTAAGATTTCATACCATGGAAAACGCCCGGAGAGCCTGTTGACAAAGTTGCAGCATGTTTTTTAGATTCGATACCGCAACCGGCGGCCTCAACTCCGATCATTCTGATCTGCTTATATTTTAACATGGAATAAAACAGGCCGATAGCATTGCTGCCCCCGCCGACACAGGCAAGCAAGTAATCAGGCAGCCTGCCTGCCAAAACTTGAATCTGGTTTTCTACCTCTTCGCCGATTACTTTCTGAAAATCCCGCACAATCATTGGGAACGGATGAGGCCCCACAACCGAGCCGATGATATAGTGGGTATTTTTCACATTGGTTAGCCAATCCCGAAGGGCCTCGTTGGTTGCGTCTTTCAATGTTTTCGTACCAGTGTGAACAGTCCGAACTTCCGCGCCCAACATTTTCATTCTCTGGACATTCAGATACTGGCGTTTAACGTCCCCGGCGCCCATGTAAATACAACACTGCAAACCGGAGCGTGCGGCAACGGTTGCGGTGGCTACTCCGTGCTGCCCGGCGCCCGTTTCCGCTATAATCCTCCGCTTGCCTATTTTTTTTGCCAGCAGAATCTGACCAATTGTATTGTTTATTTTATGAGCGCCGGTGTGATTTAAATCTTCCCGTTTTAAATAAATCTTTGCTCGTTGAAAATGATTGGTTAAATTTTCAGCGAAATAGAGAGGCGTCGGCCGGCCGGCATAAAATTTTAAATCGTTGCGAAATTCTTCCTTAAAATCAGCAGAATTTTTCAACTCTGTATAGGCCTGTTCCAATTCCGTCAGCGCCGGCCGTAACACCTCGGGCACAAATTGTCCGCCGAATTCTCCGAAATATCCTTTCTGATCCGGGAAGTTATAATTTTGACAATTACTCATTTTGGATCGCTTCTAAATTGTGTTCGGTTATTATTTGCATCATTTTTTTTATTTTTTGCGGATCTTTAACGCCCGGAGATTTTTCAGAACCGCTGGCCACATCGATGACGGCCGGATTGATCTCGTTTAAGGCGTCGCCGATATTTTCCGCATGAATACCGCCGGCCAAAATCAATTTCTCAGTTAAAATATTTTCCGGAATCATGTGCCAATCAAATGTTTTTCCTGTTCCGCCAAATTGTTTGCAGGAAAAGCTATCGACCAAAACCATTGTTACATTGCCGGTCCGGGCTATTTTTTTTATTTGAGTTTCTATTCGCAGCCCTAATATGGCCGGAACCGGAATTTTAGTAAAATCGATCGCACCCTCCGGCTCGTAAATTTGAACCGCAGAAACTCCGCTATTTCTTACAATTTCCCATATTTTTTCAAAATCCGGCCGGACCAAAATTCCAACGGTCTGAATGTAAAACGGCAGTCGGCCGATGATTTTTTTTGCATCTTCCGGCGGGATGTATCTTGGGCTGCCGGGATAAAAGTTAAATCCAAGAAAATCTACTCCATAACGGATACAGGTTAAAGCATCCTCAAGATTGGTAATACCACAAATTTTAAGCCGGGTAAACATCACTAATTTTCCTGTTCCATTCTTGTAACAACCCTCTGGGATTACCCGCCCTCATCAAAGTTTCGCCAACCAATACACCCCGAAAACCGTTCTCTGCCAACAATAGACAATCATCAACAGATTGAATGCCGCTTTCACTGACAGTCGGCACAACCGGGGGGATGACCTTTTTGATGGTCAAAGAATTATTCAAATCGACTTCAAATGTCTTCAGATTGCGGTTGTTTATACCAAGGATCATGTTTTCGAAATTATCGATTTTTTCCAACTCTCTCTCTTCAGCAATTTCAAGCAGAACATCTAATTTCAATGCCAAAGCCATATTTCTGAACACGGCAATCTGATTTTTGGTGAGAATTCGGGAAATTAACAAGATCATATCGGCGCCGGCAACTTTCGATTCAATTATTTGATATGGATCGATGATAAAATCTTTTCTCAGAACCGGCAGTGAGACAATTTTACGAACTTGTTTGAGATGATCAAGATGTCCCTGAAAATATTTCTCGTCTGTTAAAATCGAAATGGCGGAGGCGCCGCCTTCAAGATAATTCTGCGCTTGTTTGCAGGGATCAAAATTTGCCCGAATCATTCCCTGGGAAGGCGAGGCTTTTTTAATTTCACAAATGAAGTGAAAACCATTCTTTTCGTTCAACAAACTGAAAAAACTGTGGCGGGGTTGTTCACTTCCCGATTCAATAATCAACTGCGAACTTGTTTTTTTTCTCCTCGCTGCCGCAACTTCTTTTTTTTTATTTTTAACGATTTGTTCTAAAAGATTCATTGTTAACTCAATTCATAACTAAGGAAGATCACCGAATGACACGGAAATTATTGTGATATTTCTCCGTTAAAATCTGTGTATTTCCATGATCAAACATTAATTCAAACGATTACTCATTTCCACAAACTGATCCAATTTCCGTTTTGCCGCGCCGCTATCAAGGACATTTTCCGCCAGAAGGATGCCATCTTCTACCGTGTTTGTCTTGCCGGCTACATAAAACGCAAAACCGGAATTCAGTACAACCATTTCCCGGGCAGCATTTTTTTCTCCTGCCAACACAGATAGTGTAATCCCGGCGTTTTTTCTTTGATCATCTCCTGTAATTTCATCCAAACCAAATTTGCCGTAGGGTTTCTCAAATCGATAGGTTTTAATTTCATTCAGATTTTTATTCACTTCAAATATATCATTTTGAGAAAAAGGTGACACCTCGTCAAATCCGTCTAAACTATGAACAGTACAAGCTTTTGTATAACCGCGCATTTTTAAAACCACGGCAAGTTTTTTTGCAGTTTCAGAATCATAAGCGCCAATCAATTGTCTTTTTACCCGGGCAGGATTTAACAACGGTCCCAACATGTTAAAGACGGTTCGCAGGCCAAGATTTTTGCGATGGAGAGCAACATTTTTCATGGCCGGATGAAAGAGAGGCGCAAAAAAGAAGCCAATACCGATTTCGTCGACACACTGTTTCACTTTATCGGCATTCAAATCAATTTTAACTCCCAATTCCTGTAAAAGATCAGCAGATCCGGTTCTACCGGAAACCGAGCGATTTCCATGTTTTGCCACAGAAACTCCCTCTGCGGCTACAACGATGGCAGTGGTTGTTGATACATTAAACGAATGTTTGCCGTCCCCCCCTGTGCCACAAACATCGATGGCATCCTGATTCTGAAGATGAACTTTTACCATGTATTTTTCCATAGTTTCGACAAACCCTAAAATTTCTTCTTCCGTTTCGCCTTTAACCCGCAAGCCGATAAGGAGCCCCCCTACCTCGGTTGGCGAAGCTTCATCCCTGACAATTGTTTCCAAAGCCGCCGCTGCTTCGTTTCGGGTTAAGTCGTCCCCATCTGAGACTTTTTCGAGAATAGTTTTTAACATATCAAATCTCCTTCTGCTTAGTTACAGTTTATGGCCGAACAAACATTTTCAACCAGTTTTCAAGCAAACTAAATCCACAACCGGTCAAGATCGATTCCGGATGAAATTGCACACCGATTACCGGATATCTTTTATGTTGAATTCCCATGATGATTTTATCATCTGTTTCGGCCACAATTTCCAGTTCGGTTGAAAGAGTCGTTTTATCAATCATTAAGGAATGATAGCGGGCTGCCTGGAATGGAGAGGGCAGGTCTGAAAATATTCCTGTAGAATGATGATAAATATCCGCTGTTTTGCCATGAACCGGCGCCGGGGCTCTTTTTATCTTCGTGCCAAAGACAGAACCGATACATTGGTGCCCGAGACAAACGCCCAGAATTGGGATATCTTTGTAAAAATTTTTGATTACTTCGTTACAGATTCCCGCATTTTCCGGGACGCCGGGGCCGGGTGAGATGACTATTCCCCGGGGTTTTAAGTTTCGAATTCTTTGACTAGAAATTTTATCATTCCGCACAACCATTAAATTGGGTTCAAACCGGCCAAAATAATCTACCAGATTGTAGGTGAACGAATCGTAATTATCGATAAATAAAATCATGGATACCCTCCGAAGCCTGGATGATTGCCTTCT
Organism: uncultured Deferribacteres bacterium; assembly: GCA_913009825.1. GTDB lineage: Bacteria > Zhuqueibacterota > JdFR-76 > JdFR-76 > DREG01 > DREG01. The sequence goes on along the minus strand of CAJVYQ010000054.1, from coordinate 5,062 downwards.
TTAAAGCGACAGCTTTATAGACGGTTTCTTCATATTCTTTTTCCGGATCGCTGTCCGCAACAATTCCGGCGCCGGCCTGAAAAAACAGCTTTTGGCCTTTTGCCAGAATCATCCGGATGGCAATACACAAATCCATATTCCCGGAAAAATCGAAATAACCAACCGCGCCGGCGTAAACGCCTCGTTTATCAGGTTCCAATTCATCGATGATTTCCATCGCCCGAATTTTAGGGGCGCCGGAAACAGTACCGGCCGGAAATGCCGCTTTAAAGGCCTCCACAGAAGTGATCCCTTCCCTGAGTTTCGATTTGACTTTTGAGATGAGGTGCATCACATGAGAATATCGTTCGATGGTTTTAAACTCGTGAACTTTCACACTGCCAAATTCTGATACGCGCCCCAGATCGTTTCTGGCCAGATCTACCAACATCACATGTTCCGCCAGTTCTTTTGGATCGTTTAATAAATTTTCCGCTAATTTTTTATCTTCTTCATCGTTGATCCCACGAGGACGTGTGCCTGCAATCGGAATAATTTCCAACTCTTGTGCGTTTGATCGAATCAGCGGTTCCGGAGAAGAACCGATGAGCTGATAATCAACCATGTCTAAATAAAACATGTAAGGAGAAGGATTAATGTTGCGAAGAGTCCTGTAGATTTGAAAAGGGTTCCCGGAAAAATCCATCTGAAACCGCTGAGATAAAACAACCTGGAAAATATCGCCGCTTAAAATGTAATCTTTTGCTTTTTTAACAGCCTGTTCAAAATCGGCCTGTTTAAAGTTGCTGGAGGATTTGGCGGAGTCTAATTTAAATTGACCGTTATAAGAAAGTCGTCTGTTTAACCGATCCAGAATTTGATTCAAACGGTCTTCCGAATCTTTATAAAGCCGGGTTACATCCGACTCCGGATGAACAAAGGAATTTGCAATTAAAATCACTTCATTCTTCAGATGATCGAAAGCAACAATATTATGATAAGCGGCTAATTTTGCGTCTTCGGTTTTAACCGGATCAAAATTTGAATTGGGCAGGATTTCGATGTGATGAATCATATCATAGCCCAGAAATCCAACCATGCCGCAGGTAAACGCCGGCAAGCCATCGATTTGGGCGGATTCATACTCATAAAGCTGTAATCGTAATAATTGAAAAAAATTTTCTTCCGAGTATCTGTTTGAATTGATTTCCTTAATGACTGTTTTTTGTCCCCGGATAGAAATCACCCGGAAGGGGTTAAATCCGATAAATGAGTAACGGCCCAAATGTTCACCTTTAATAACGCTTTCCAGCAGAAATGAATAATTCCCGTCTTCCCGCAGTTTGAGGTAAGCGGAGACCGGCGTGATAAAATCAGCATTTAGCTTGCGGAAAACCGGAACAATTTTGCCCGGTTGGGCCAGTTTTTTAAATTCTGCAAATTTCATCTCGAATACCTGTCTAATTTATTCTTTTGTACAAATAAAAAGCCCGCTGCTATGAGCGGGCTTTATAAAATTCTATGACAAAATTATCTGATTTCAATCAAACATGCAAAACCCACTCTGCAGATAGTACCACCACCAGTTGTTGCGTTTAGTTTTGTATGAAGAATTGAAATGCATCATTTTTCCCAAATTATATTTTGAATAAAATAAGGAATGGCCTTATGAAAGTCAAGACTTTTTTTCAGAAAATCGTAACACCTCACTTATTGGTGTGAATATTTGTTTATGTTATTATATCTGTTCAACCAAAATAGTAAACAGCACACGGATGACACGGATGACACGGATTTTCACAGATTTTATCCGTGTGTATCTGTGTCATCCGCGTAATCCGTGTGCTATTGGGGGTTACAGAACATTAGATGAGCAATATAAATACCTGATGTAAACAGAACTTGAATCTTTTAGCGCTGATTGCATTTTATTATCAACCCGTAAGTGAGGTATTACAGAAAATCGTAACGCCTTACTTACAGGCAAAGAAAATTAGCCGTATTTTGTTCCTCGGGTCACTTCAAATTCTCTTCAAAAAGTTTGAAAATTCTCTTATATTCATCCGTCCAACTGCTCGGTTCACGGAAACCGTGGCTCTCTACCGGGTAAATGGCGACCTGCCAGTTTTCCTTACCCAATTCGATCAATCGCTGAGCCAACCGCACCACATCCTGAAAATGGACATTTGTGTCTACCATGCCGTGGCAGATCAACAGCGCGCCTTCTAAACCTTCGGCAAAATAGATGGGCGAGCTGCGCACATAAGCCAGGCTGTCCAGAAAAGGAACGTTCAAAATATTGGCCGTGTACCCATTATTGTAATGGGCCCAATCGGTAACCGGCCGCAGTGCAGCGCCGCAGGCAAAAACGTCCGGCGTAGTAAACATAGCCATCAGCGTGATGAAACCGCCATAGGAGCCGCCGTAAATGCCCACTCTCTTTGGATCCACGTCATATTTTTTCACCAGATATTTTACGCCGTCCACCTGATCCGTCAAATCTTTGCCGCCCATGTGGCGATAAACGGCTGTTCGCCAGTCCCGGCCATAACCGGCGCTGCCGCGGTAATCCATATCCAGAACGGTGTAACCATGATCCACCAGCAAATTGTGGAACATATATTCCCGAAAATAGCTGCTCCACCACTTGTGCGCATTTTGCAAATAACCGGCGCCATGGACAAAAACAACGGCCGGCCCTTTGGCTTTCGGGTTTTCCGGGCGATACAGACGGGCATAAACGCCGGCCCCGTCGCGGGCTTTAAACTGAACCATTTCCGGGTCCCGCCATGGATAGGATTTAAATTCATCCGTTAAAAAAGAAATTGTCTGAACCGGTTTTGCTCCCGGTTTATTGGGCATGATATACAGCTCCCACGGCACATTACTGTAGGAATACCGCACCGCAAGCATTTTTTCATCAGGTGACATTATCACTTGATTGTTGCCGGTTAGCGTAGTTATTTGCGTTCGCTTCCCGCCGTTGCGCGGCATGCGGTAAAAATGCCGCTCGCCCGGATGCACCTCGCTGGAAGTGAAATACCACTGTTTTTTATCCCGGGAGACCCGGGGGCTAAAGACTTCAAATTTGCCGCTGGTGAGTTGTGTCTTTTTACCAGTTACCACATCCACTGTGTAGAGGTGAGAATAGCCGGTTGCTTCGGATTGGAACCAAAACCGGCGATTGTCCGGCAGCCAGCCCACATTCTGCGACCGCCGCCAACCACGCACACCGGGGCCGCCGATCCAGGCTTCGTCATGCTGCCGGTCAAGATTGCGTAATTTCCCGGTTTGGGGAGCCAGCAATAATAGCCAACGGTCTTTGTTGTCCTGCGCAAAGGCAACAATCACAACATGCCGTCCGTCATCCGACCAATAGGGTCCCTGAAAATAAACACCGCGTTCCTTTTCTTTCTTCGTCGGCGTCATTTTTCCCCGGTTTTCCTTTTCACTCTTTTTCGCTGTTTTCTTTTTTGGATAATCCTGCAGAAAGGACGGCTTTTCATGGATACCCGGAATATCCTCCGTGGCAAGATAAATCACGGTATCTTTTTGAATGTTGTAAATTCCCATCCGGTAGCTGGGCTGCGCCGCGCCTACTTTTGTTCTGCCCGGAATATCTGTGGTAAAACCTGTTTCTGTCACGTAGTTTGGTACGATTGTCCGTTTATTCCCTTTTGGAGATTTTGAAAGCAAAAAGGTGACCACTGTTTCATCGGGACTGAGTAAAATATTTTTCACCCGCTTTTCGCCCAGATATATCGTTTTCGGTTTTTTTTGAACCTCTTTCTCCCGGCGCTTTCGGGCCTCTTCAGCCTTTTCATGCCGCTCTTTGAGCACACGGATTAATTTCAGTTCCTCCTGCTTCAACCATTTTTCCTGAGGAGAACGGGGTTCCTGTTGTTCCGGCCGCTTTTTCCCTTTTCGAAAATCGGTAAGCTGAACCATTTTCCCATCTTTTTTATACCACATATACATATTGTTATTTTTTGAAAAGATCACTTTCTGTTCGTCTCCTGAAAAGAAGGGATTCCTTTCTGTTTCCGTCGTTCGGGTAATTTGAAATTCCTGCATGGTTTTGAGATTAAACAGAAAAATGTCTCCTTCTTTTGCATACACTTTTTCACTCCGCTTCCGGTTGTAAACCCCAAACCGGGACGGCAGTTTTTTTTGTTCTGCAGCAGTAACTTTTCTCGGCTGCCCACCCCGGGCAGATACAACATAAAGAGAATCACTTTCGGCACCTTCGGGGTTCCACATAAAATAAATCCGTTTGCTATCCTCCGACCAATACGGATCCCCCGGTGACGAGCCGATCCATTTTGGATTGCGCATAATCAGATCGACGGATAATGTAAGCGGTCTCTGAGCCTCTTTATCAACAGCCAGACTCACCGGGCAGACAAACAAGATCAGAAGGGATAAAAACAGAACAAACCTTCTTGTATACATGGCTTCCTCCTACATTTTTAAAATCAGCAGAAGATGAGATTATTGTTAGGACTCATCAACCGGGAACCTTGAACATTGAACCGTTTAACCCAGTATTGAAATATTTTTTTAGCCATTTCTCTAACCTTGATTATTTATAAACAATTGCCACGAAGATAATAAGACATTAAGAAATAAAAAGATAAAAGCCCTTTGATTTACAAACTTTGTTTTATATCTGTTTTCTGCGAATATGATCTTTTCCTATTGTTTACTCAAGTTTCGCAGTTAGTTAACCGGCATAAAAAAAGCAGCATACAACCTCACAACTAACTTAATAAGTTATAATATGTTAATACATAATTCCAAAACAGAGGTTATATGCTGTATATTCAGACCTCGTTAAATCAGGTGTTTTATTGTTCATTAAGTTCTTGTTTACTAGTCAATTGTAAGAAAATTCGTAACTATTCAGCTCACGTCTGTCTGACACAGGCAGAAAACACACGAAACAATCGAATGATTTCATCTAACTTTTTTCCTGTTTTTTTTGAGTCTTTCGCGGGCTGCCTGAGTAGTGACAATACCGTAACACTTTAGTTTTTTGAACAAATCCGCTTCCTTTGCGCTCTCTGCGTCTCTGCGTTTTAAA
>CAJVYQ010000053.1 GCA_913009825.1 uncultured Deferribacteres bacterium | reverse complement strand
TCAGACCTCGTTAAATTTGATAAATATTAGGTTGAATAACCGGACAAAAATCATCATGAATTTGCACTATATATTGCGTAAGTACTTGTTTTTTAGTTTAAAATCAAACATGCAGTGTTCAATTATTAATGGATTTTCTCACAATTGACTAGTAAACAAGAATTTAATGAACAATAAAACACCTGATTTAACGAGGTCTGAATTTAGGTATTAATAAAATGTTACGACAGTTTTTTAAGCCGCCGGTAAAGATTGTGCAGCAATTTGCGATTGTCTGCCGCAAGATAGCGAACCGTGCCGCCCATCCGGTAAAAAGATTTGAGAAAACGCAGATAATAATCGGGCGAACTTTTCGGCGGTTCGCCTTTTTCCCAATTCCACACGGATTTTTGCAAATCATTGATCAGAATGTAATAACCGGTGATCTTCTCTCCGTGCTGCAATTTAATATTGTTGGCGAAAGAAAGCGCCTTTTCAAAAATCTGCGGCGCCATGATAGCGGAACCGATGGAAAGAAAAACACCGTGAGAAAGGTTACTCACCGAATGAACAAAAATTTTGTAATCGATGTGCGCTCCCCTGCCCAAGGCTGCGCCATTGGTGTAAGGATTGTTGTAAATGATATCGTAGCCGATACCCGGGTGCACGGTTAAAGGCACGCGATTTCGAAACGCATTGCCAAAAACAGAATATTTTTTATACGGATGAGGAATTTTTACAACCCCTGCCGGCAGATTGAATTTCCGGATGGTTTTCAACAACTCAATTTTGGCCGGTAAAAACTCGTTAGTACTTTTTAAAGCCTCTTCAATTTCTTTTTCCAGTTGGGCCGGATCCGGAAGAACCAGCGCTTCATTCTCAATCAGCGCTCCCAGCGATTCGCCATACCCCATGCCATCGATAGCCCCAGCCTGCACAGCTAAATTAATATACTTTCCGGTCTCCTCCCAGGCGCCGAAACTTCCGGTAGCTACGTTTGCCCGGACATCCTCTTCCGACCTACCCAAATAGGAAAATTCCCAGTCATGGATTCCGCCGGCGCCCTGTGTAGCCAAATGGGTCAGCCAGCCGTTTTCCATGAGTTTGATGAGAATTGGTCCGGCGCCATTCTTTACTAAATGAGCGCCATAAGCAAGAATGACGGCTGCACCTCTCGCTCTTGCCGCCAAAATTCTTCGGGCAATTTCATCCACAACTCCCTCAATTTCCGGCGCGGCGGGAGGATCGGCATCCGGGTTGACGGCAATTCCTTCGATTCTGCTTTTGCTCTTCCGGGATGCCAGCGGATAAACCTTGAGCTGACGCATATCTATTTGCGGGTAAGGCATGAAAAAACTCCGTTGTTGGAAATTTGAAATTAGGTAACATTTTTGTGCTTTGAAATAATTGTTCTGATCAGCTTCTTTTAAACGACACGTAAAATTGTCATTCCCGCATGACTTAAGCGGCCTGCCTGTTGCAGACAGGCCGATAAAATCATTCGGAAATGACAGAAAAACGGAGTTTTCGGTCAAACACTAATCAGATAATAAATAGTTACCAACAGTTCTGTATATTCAATTTCTCTGCGTCCTCTGCGCCTCTGCATTAAAAAACAGACGTTCTAAAACGCAGAACCGATCGAGTAGGGTGCTGATTTAGCCGACTGTTTCGTGCGATCCTTTCGGGCACTACTTCAGGCTATTTTCTCAGGCGTCATCTGCACTCCCTCTTCCCCTTCCGTACGTGCGGTTTTCTCCCGCCACAGCGGGACTGGACACTTATTCTTCGTTTCGAGAGGCCTTAACAGCAGCCTGCTTGTCGTCTCTGCCGATGCTTCGGCATTGATAGGGCAGCTTAGCCATGACCGTCACCGGTCATAACCTGCCCATGGCTTCGTGGGGAACGGCGAATTGCCACGGTGGGATTTTAACCCACTGGTTATTGTACGTTTCGTAGCGCACCAAAGGACGCTGAGATACGCAGAGATAGGCTGCGAAAATCTTAACTGTTTATTACTATGAAAGATAGCTGTCAACTGGAAAATACCGGAAAAGAAAATTTGTTATTCTCTGCGTTTAGAAATCTGTTTTTTTATCAACTACAGTCCAATTTATTATATATGAACAAATTAAGGTTTGTTACAACAAAATTTGTGAATTAATCATCTCAGGGGAGAATTTCATTCAATCTCTTCAGTCGATTCAGGGTCTGAATTGTCGCTCTTACAGTGTGGTAACTTATCTTCCATTCGTGGGCCAGATAATCCCATTTCACCGCGCCGTCCCGCGCCAACAGCGCATACCATTCTCCCACTTCATGGTTGATGCAGCGGTTCCAGATGAAATCGAACATATTTTCAAAAGCGCGCCAGTACTTCTCCTTTTTGAACAGAAGAAACATATCCAGAAAACCGGTCATCGCTTCGGCCTGCTGCCAGAATTCCTTTACCACCTGTGTCGCCGGACCGTCATTGGGACCTTCCACATATATGCCGCCGTATTTCCAATCCACACCGTATTTATAAGCCTGATCCGCTAACTTGCGTATGACCGGCAAATAGCATGAATTGTTCTCTTTCAGTGTATCCAGCGCCAGTTTGAGCAGCCAGGCCATTTCGATATTGTGACCGTAGTTGGTATTATTCAGCGGTCTTGCTTCCTCACCGGCCGGCCGGTCCGAGCCCCAGACACTTTGAAACAGAATAGCGGGCAGCGGATTGAACTTTTCATCAAACTGGGCAATGCCGGTGCCGAATTCCGGGTGAAGCATTTTTTCCGTCAACAAACGGATGATCTCCCGTAATTTTCGTTCAAGAGCCGGTGATCGACTCATTTCAAATAAAGTGGTGAACGCTTCCATAAAATGCATGTGCACATCCAGTGTTTTCCGGTCGCCGCCGTAAACACCGCCCGGTTTCAGAGTCCAGTCGCGTTGAAACATTTCCCAATAACCGCCCAGCGCATTGTCCGCGGCATTGCATTGAATCACGGAAAACGTTTTTTCCGCATATTCTCCGCCAACAGCTTCACCGGTAGCAAGGGCATATTCCGCCATGGAATAAACGCCAAAACTGTGACCGTACATAATTTTGCTGTCATCAATTACCTTACCCTGCCGGTCGGTTATCCAGTACCAACCGCCGTACCGATCATCCCAAAAATGACGAGTGACAAAATCCACACCCTGCCTGGCGGCTTTCAGGCAGCGCTCATCACCACAGCCCGCTCTGTAAGCGCTGGCGAAAGTATAAATCATGCGCAACTGGCATATCAGGGTTTTATCCGTTTTCCCGGTCGGCTTGCCGTTTTTATCGAAATAGCTCAGATACCCGCCGTATTTTTCATCGATCGAATTGTTCAACCAGAACGGTAAAAGTTTTTGCTGTAAGTAAGGTTCAAGCAGAGCAATCATTTTCTGAACCTTTTTGACATCGACTTTCACAAAATCACTTTTTTCGCTCATAAACGCCTCAATATTTTTATGAGACCTAAACTGAGCGATTCTTCTGTCATTCAGCCTGCTGCGAACAGGCTGAATGACATTTCACTCGATTGGTGATCGTCTGAAGTGCAGAATCGCTCAATTAAGGTGAGAACTTAAACCTTCCAGGTTTTCAAAACCTGGAAGGTTTAAGGGTTTACTTTGCAGAAGAAGCTTCCTGCTGCTTCCCCGCCAATTCCTTTGCTTTTGCAAATATCTGTCCCATGTCAAATTCCACAAATTGCCGGTTATAAGCCTCCAAAGGACCCGATTCATCATCGGCTTTGGCGTTGGCAATCCAGGTTTTCATATCGGTTAAATCATAAACCACGGTTTGTAAATTGCCGGTGCCCACCGAAGTAACAATATCGTTAATGGTTACCTGGGCATTGATGTTACCGTAATGTTCCACCAATTTGTCATGAAGCGGGCCGTCGTAATCGGGCACGTCCCAACTCATGCCCCAGTAAACAATATCATCGATCCGTTTGTGTGTTGCCGTCACCGGCTCCAGATTATCCGGGGAGAATACATTACAAAGCGTGTGGGAAGTTTGGAAACCGCGTAGCTGGCCAAATTCACCATCGCCGATGCCGTAAATGAGCGAAGTGGTTCGCGGTGCGTTTTTGATCCGTTGAATAGCGGCGTCCAGACTTTCATCGAATTGCAAAACATTGCGTAGTAAAAACATGAAAGGAATACCGGAATAAGTATCGTCTTCTTTGTTGTAATCGTCGCCGATTTCACTGATAGCCAAACGTTCCCGGCTGACACCGGAAATACACCCCACAATTCCGGCCCAGGTAATATTGGCAAAGGGATGCCCTTTATCAGGAACGTAAACAACAACCACAGGATACTTTTGAATATTAGCGCCGGTTTCATAATCCAGACTGCGTAGTTGATAAAGATGGCCGTCCGCGGCTGTTGCCTTGCCCCAGGCGCCAAACAGACTGCAATGCCACTCGCTGGCTTCGCCGATCAAATTCGCCCGGATCACATCCTGCAGCGACAGGCCGCTGCTATCGGCAATACCGCGCATTTCATCAAGAAAATAGGCGGGGATGTAGGGTTTGGCCTGTTGATAAATCCCATCCAGCACTTCCACACCCACGCCCGCATTTTCGGTCATCTTTTTAATCAGTTCGGGTACACTCGTCCCTATTTCATTTTTAAGCAGTGTACCGTATGCTGCACCCATTTCGTAAGCGCTTCCCCAAACCGTCAGCACATAAATCTGATCCTCGCCCTGTCCGGTTATTTCCAGCTTGCCATGGCCGGTAGATTTGACATCCCTGAATTCCGCTGAAATAATTTTGTCATTTTTAACCTGGGAGGATGGTTTCTTTTCACACGAAGTCAACAGTCCGAAAAACAGGAGAATCGTAATAAATGTGATGATTAAACTGTTTTTTGAGAGTTTCATTTTAATCTCCTTTTTCGATGATTAGATTTTTCCGGGAACTACAAACGGTTTCCGATAATTTCTGGAAATATAATAGTTTGCCCAGTCGGAATGAACACCCTTAAATTTTTGTTTGCCGGTATCCATCGACAGTGTGGGGCCCAGGATCGCTCTAATTTTTTCCAGATCAACATCATGGATGGCCAGATGCTTGCGAAAACGGTCGAACGTTTCCATGGCATATTCATTGTCTTTCATAACACCTGCTATCTCTTCCGGCATCGATTTTTTGCCGATCCGGTAAGAAATATTAGCCATGTGACACAGCGCGCTGGAGATGTGCCCTTCCAGAATATCGGCGCCCAGATCCGAACGTTTCCTGCTGCGCACCGCTTTGATAAAATTGGCAGCATGATCTTTACCGCCATCCCGGACAAATTGTTTGATCTTTTTGCCGTCATTATCGTAGGCCCAACCGCCGGCAAAATAGCCGTTCTCGCAATGAATCACATTGCCGATACTGATACCGCGGTAGATGTCCCGTGCCCGCAAATCTTTGGTACGGGTCAGTCCATGTACTTCAAAAATCAGCGGTGCAGTTTTGTATTTGAAAAAAGCAAATTGCGTGTTGGGCGTTTGACCGTCGTCATCGTAGCCGAACCTGCCGCCCACGCTCACTACGGATGGCGCCAGTTCATTCTCACCCAACGCCCAGCGGGCAATGTCCATTTCATGAATACCCTGGTTGCCGATATCGCCATTCCCTGTTGGCCAGACCCAATGCCAATCATAATGCAACCTTTTTCTACGCAGCGGCAACAATGGAGCCGGCCCGGTCCATAAATTGTAATCAACGGTTGCCGGCGGGTCCTGCGGGCCGTCAACCTTACCAATGCTGTCCCTTACTTTATAACACAATCCGCGCGCCAGAACGATTTTGCCGAGATTCCCTTCCTGAATATAACGAATTGCCTCCTGTAAACCGGTATCGGAACGATTCTGCGTGCCCGCCTGCACAATGCGATTGTATCTTCCGGCTGCCTTCACTAATTGGCCGCCTTCCCAAATATTGTGGGAAACCGGTTTCTCCACATACACATCCTTCCCCGCCTGACAGGCCCAGATACTGATCAGCGAATGCCAGTGGTTTGGTGTCGCTATCACCACCGCATCGATCTCTTTATTGTCCAGCAGATTGCGCACATCCCGGTACGCCTCCACTTTTTCCTTGCGGTCTTTAAATTTCTGCACTTCACGATCCAGTATATTCTGATCCACATCGCACAGAGCAACCACCCGGACTCCCGGTAATTGGCGGAACTGCTCAATATGGTGCGCTCCTTTGCTCCTGATACCGACGACGCCGATGCGCACATCTCCATTGGCGCCAACCGCTTTCATCCAGCTTGATGACGATGCACACGACACCAAACCGGCGCCGATGGCAGTTGTCGTTACTGTTTTCATGAATTCTCTGCGTGAAAACTCAGCCATTTTTTTCTCCTTCGTATTCAATATCTTTTCGTAACATTTTAATTTTTTGAAAAACCGACGATCAGTTATCAACATATCTGCTGAAACATGTCATTTCGAGCGTAGTTCCGATGCTTTTTATCGGAGCGAAGAGAGAAATCTCTACTTACAAACAAAGATGTATGTGAATCCTCATCACAAAAAGCGGGGAATCACCTGCCTGTGCAGACAGGAAATGACATCAATCAAACTACTTTAAATAATGAAAAGACACAGTTTTTCAAAGGATTAAAAAGTTACATCTTTTCAAACCAAGTTTTTTTCGTCCTGAACCTTTGACTTACCTATTCCTCCTGAATGACTAATTCCTCCGGCTTATACCCGCCCTTAGCCCGGAAGTAGAAAATTAAGATCAAGTAGGAAATCAGCATAATTGCCGGGAAAATGGCCACTGTTGCCAAAGCATTTTTCTTGGCAGAAGCGGTAATCTCGCTAATCATCGTCTTTTCATCGGAGTTCAGCGACTGAACTTTTTCCTGATCGATGGGTTTGTATTTTCCGAAAACACTGTTTTTCTCCGGCGCCACAATTTTCTGGTACAATACCGGATTTTTAAGCAGAAGTTCATAATCAACATGCTTATCCTGAATATTGCCTAAAAACACCGCACCGATGACACCGACACTCAGCATGCCGACACCGCCGATGGAATTGAGTGTGAGTGCGCCGCCCTTGGGAAACCGCTCGGCAGCCACGCCCATCATGGTTGGCCAGAAAAAGCTTTTGCCCAATGCATAAATTGTGGCCGCAATAAAGATCATAAATCCCGTCGCCCTGGACAGCGCCAGCAAGCCGACAATGGCAATGGCGCTGCATACCGCCAGCAAACCTAACGGCGATAGCCTGTGTATAAACGGGCCGGCAAAAAAACGCAGCATCATCATGATAAAGGCGGTATAAACCAGCACCCAACCGGCCTGTAAACCCATTTTAGTCATCACAGGCGTCACCAATTCGGTGATCCAGCTATCGGTGCCCAATTCGGTAGTAGCTAACGGCAGCATGATAAGCAGCAGAAAAATGAAAACGGGATGACCGAGAGTGCGCACATAACTGCTATAGCCGATGATGAGCACACCGGCAATAATTATTTCTGTGATCAAAGACCATTCAAAAATACGGCCGATTTCAGCCGTCATGATGACAATGACGATAATTGCACCGACAATCCCGGCTTCCTGCAGCATGGTTTTGTAGGAAATCCCCGCTTTAACGCGTTCTTGTACCGGAAATTTAGCCCGGATCATCATCAAACCATAAGCGGTGGTGGGGATAAATACCAATCCCACTTTCCACTGCCAATTCAGGTTTGGCATCAGAATAAGAATCAACAGACCGCCCAGTACCATACCGCCCGGCCAGCCGGCATGCAGAATATTCAACCATTTTGTTTTATTTTTCGAAAAAACAGTGGCGACAACCGGATTGATTACAGCTTCTACAGTACCGTTGCCCAGCGCCAAAATAAAGGTTCCCCAGTAAAGCATTTGGTAACCGGTGGCGAAAATGGTTACCACAGCAGAAGTTATATGACAAAACAAGGCAAACAAAAGCGCCCGGCCATAGCCTATCTTGTCGATAACCAGACTGAAAAGAATAATACTCAGGGCAAAGGGCCATAAACCGACACCCAAAATTTCTCCTTTTTGCGTCTCACTCAGGTTGAAATACACACCCAAATCTCCGATTATATTAGCCCTGATGATGAAGCCGAAGGAGGTAGCAATCAGCGCAATGAAGCAAGTCCAGAAAAGCCACTTATTTGTCATTTCTCCACCTTTCGCGGCGGCTGCATTTTGAAGATCATTTTCAACCATCTCATTCTCCTTTTTAATTGATGAACTGCTTTTTACAGAAGAGCTAAAATCTCCTCCGGCGTTGCCGTTCCCGTTCGACCGATTTTTTGGATTGTCACCGCAGACACTAAATTGCCCACCTGCGCCGCCGCTCCCAATTGCTTGCCAACAGCTAGCGCAGCAGACAGACCGGCCAAAAAACTGTCGCCGGCGCCCACCGTATCAATTTCACCGCGAACCCGGATTCCCGGTACCAGAGAGATGCCGTCGGCGTTGCGCACCACACATCCCTCGCCGCCCCGCGTCACAACAAGTGGCGCTTCCTGTTTTTGATAGACAAATTCAATTGCCGCCAAAACTTCTTCCCGGGAAATTTCTTCGGTAACCGGTTTTTGTTTCCCGCACATCTTCAGCGCTTCGTGATCGTTCATTTTCAACCACGCCGGATAAACGCCCTGAACATGTCTGCCATCCAAAAGAAATACCGGCTTTTTATATCGTTTGACAACTTCTGCCAGACCCTTGCGCAAATAATCCGTGTGAATACCGCTAACAACCTGCTCGTTGATGATAACAACATGATACCGTTCCACTGCGTGTTCCAGATTATCGATCAATCGTGACGCCAACGATTCGGACAGTTTGTTGAAATTTCCCACATCCAACCGGGACAGTTCTTCGCCGTTCAACATCGGCTTGCAGTACGTCAGTGTTTGCCAGGATGGAGAATCGCCGGTCAGCATATTGTCACAATTGGCTTTTTCCGCAAGCAGATTTAACATTTTGTCGCCGAACGGATCATCTCCCACAATACCAAATGCAAAGATCCCGCCTACGCCTAAATCATGCAAATTGGCAACCACGTTGCCGGCGCCGCCCAACGAATATCGTTGTTCCCGAATCGGCAGGGTTCTTTTTCCGGTTTCGATGGAAATTTCACCGGCGCTTATATCCAACAGCCAGTAAACATCCAGACAAAAGTCACCAATCACGGCGATCCGGGCATTTTTAATTCGACGGAGCGTTTCTGCTAATTCGTTTTTTGATAAAGGATGATACGGTTTGATCGGTTGGTTGTTATTCATCTGACTGGATCCGGTTGGTTCTATCTGTTCTGTCGATTAATGAATCTACCGATTCTGTTTATTTCTAAAATAAAAATTTGCGTCAAAATTCCAAGTAAAATTTACCCGAACCGCTGATATTATTTCCCCTCCTGAAACCAGGCTTCCCTGTTGAAATAATTGGTTGCACCCAACACAATACCAACAACCAAAAGCGTGATCGTACCAATGACACCAATCATACGCGTATGCCAGGTGCACTCCAGCCAGGCCCATCCATCCGGCAAATTACGGGCAAATGTAGCCCAGGCGATGCTGATGACGCTGGTGATTACGGCCACAATCGCATGCCGCCTTTTCACCCAGCGGAACATGATGCCTAACAAAAACAGGCCGATCACCCCTCCGCCGGCGATGCCGCCAAGCTGCCAGCCGGTTTCCAGCGCGGTTCGAACCTGGATAAGGGCCAACCCGGTGAGCGTGCCTAAAAATCCCCAAATAGCCGTATACCAGCGCAGCATCCTGATACTTTGCACATCGTCCGCATCCTTTCGAAAATATTTCTTGTAAAAATCGAGCAGCGTGAGAGTTGATACACAATTCAGGGATGAATCGATACTGCTCATGGCCGCCGCCATAATGGCGGCAATCAAAACGCCGCGCAACCCCACCGGTAATTGCGTTACGATGAAATGGGGAAAAATTTTGTCGCCCATCAATTCTCCGTGAAGATTCTGCGGCAGCAGATTTGGATAAACGGAATAGTAAGCAAACAGCGCGGTACCGATGAACAGGAAAAGCGCGGAAATGGGAATGTAGGCGATAGCGGCCGTCCAGACCGATTTTACTGCATCCTTCGTGGAATGGGTGGTTTGGTATCTTTGCACATAATTTTGATCCACGCCAAAATTCCGTAGATTTTCCATAATACCGTACAATACTACTACCCACGCCGTTGGTGCCACTAAATCGAACCGCCAACTGCCCAGCGAAAATTTATCATGCTGGGCGGCGATAGCAAAAATCTGTCCCGGTCCGTCCGGCATATCAAAGATTAGAATGAGTGTAGCAATCAATGCACCGCCAATCAAAATAATCACCTGAATGACATCCGTCCAGATCACAGCCTCAATGCCGCCAACTACCGTGTAAAGCGTGACGCCGATTCCCATACTGATGATGATTGTAACATAAGACCAGCCGGTTAAACTATGCAAAACCAGGGAGACCAGGAACAAAATCATACCGATCCGGGTCAGGGAACCGAACATGAAACTGATACTGCCGTAAACCCGCGCCCAGCCGCCGAAGCGCTGCTCCAGATATTCGTAAGCCGATACCTTCACTTTGCTGCGGTACAGCGGCACAAAGTAGACGGTCGCAATCAATGCGGCAACAGGCAGTGTGACGGAAAACATGAAAGCATCCCAATTAAAATTGTACGCCTGGCCGGGATATGCAATGAAGGTAATACTGCTGACAAAAGTACCCAACATGGATAACCCCACTGCCCAACTTGGCAGAGAACCTTCAGCGATCATGAACCCCATGGGTGTGGAGCTTTTTTTCCGAAAATACACGCCTAACAGAATCACGCCTAAAAAATATAAAAGCAGTATAACCTTATCAGCTAAATAAAATTGGGACCCCAAGAATTGAGTTCTCCTTTTTTATTCGTAACGTTTTAGTTTTTTGAAACGACACGCAAAGTTGTCATTCCCGCATAATTTAAACGGCCTGCCTGTGCAGACAGGGAATTCACACAATTTAGAAAATGGATTCCCTGTCTGCAACAGGCAGGCCGATAAGAGCATTCGGGAATGACGGTCTGCTGGAAAATTGCAGTATTTCAAAACATAAAAGTGTTACTTTCATTTTTCCGATTCATCCCAAAACACCAAATCGATCACATCCTGCAGACTATTTACGATGGCAAAAGCGCCCTTCTTTATGTCATTTTCGGGAGGTAAAAGATCCGGAATCATCACGGCAATGGTTCCGGCGGCAATGGCGGCTCTCATGCCGTTGTTCGAATCCTCAAGAGCCAGCAAATTTTCCGGCTTCAGGCTCATCTTTTTTGCAACCAACAAGTAAATTTCCGGATCGGGCTTTCCGTGATGAAGGTCTTCACGGGTGACGATAGTGGAAAACCAGGTTAAATAATTTGTATTTCTAAAATTCCAGATCAGCTCCTGTCGCAATGAAGAGGTTGCCACAGCAAGCGGGAGGGATTTTTGGGCCAAAAACCGCATCAAGTGCTCAAAACCCGGTTTTATGGTGATGCCGTCCCGTTCCAGGATTGCAACGTGGTTTTGCTTCCACTCCTGCCTGAATTCCTGCAGAGGAAAATCGCCGCCAAATTTTTGCAGCAGCATTCGTTCACATTTATCATTGGGCACACCAATGAATTTTTCATACAGTTCATCATCGATTGGGTAAGCCAATTTTGCCGCGGCATTCTGCCATGCCTGCTTGTACAAACCTTCCGTATCGAAAATCAGACCATCCATATCGAAGGCAATGCCGAGAACGTGTTTCTTCATAGCTTTATAATATATCTGTTCGGGAGTTCAATTTCGTATGGAGCATCGAAAATGATACCTAAATTGAGCAATTCTATTCTTAAGACAACCACCCAAAGAGTGAAATGTAATTCGCCCATGTGATCTCCGCTTAAATCTTATGGAAATGACAACCTGGCAAGTCGTTTCAAAAAAGTAAAATGCTGCCAAAACGGGAACTATTCATGTAGATTGAAGAAACACCCCCCGTACTCCCAGAAAATAGTAGTCCCCATTGAGAGGGGTACGGGTGGTGTAAAACATCTTCCAATACAATCATACAATCATTTCTTTTCCGGCCACTTTCCATTGTACATTTCACGCAGAACCAACTTTTCCGGATCCAATACAACATGTTTGATCTTTTTTCGCTTGTAAGTGTAGGTGATGTGTACCAATCCGTCCCCGGATTGAATGACGGCAGGATAAGAATATTCTCCCGGCTGATCTTCCAAAACCAGGGCTGCCCGCCAATGTTCGCCATGCGCAGAAATTGCCACATTGAGCGGCGTGCGGTTTCTTTCCGTGTGATTGTAAACCAACAAGGTCCGCCCGTCGCGGAGCGTCACGGCATCGATGCCGCTGTTGGGATTGGGCAGTTCGGTGGCCCGCATTTCGCTCCAGGTTTTGCCGCTATCCCGGGACCGGCATTCGGTGATTCGCCTCTGTTTGCTGCGACAGAGAATCTGCAGCGCGCCGGAAGGATATGTGAGAATTGTAGGTTGAATGGCGCCAAATTTCTTCCCGTCGTTTAGCGGCCCGATCATTTGCCATTTATTTTCCGCAGGCCAAAATCGCTCCAGATGCACTTTCCAGCCTTCAGTCCGTGATTCGGTGCTGGAAGGACATAAAATGGAACCATTGTCAAGCTGCACCGGTTTGTTTTTGATAGGGCCAAGAAATCCACCGGGAAGTTTTTGCGGTTCAGACCAGGTTGCTCCGCCGTCATCGGAAGTGATCACCATCCCCCACCATTCCCTCGGATTGGGTCCCACTTTATAAAACAACATCAAAGGTCCCGACCGAGGTTGAAAGAGAACCGGATTCCAGCATGGATAGCGTAATTTTTGCTTCTGCACACCGTTGGCGATTTCCACTACCTGTGACCAACCGCTGCCGGTATTTCTGGAAATCCAGATCCCCACATCGGGATTCTTCTCTTCCGTGCCGCCGAACCAGGCCGAAACCAAACCCTGTTTCGTTGCCACAATGGTTGATGCATGACATTCCGCGAAAGGAGCCTGATCAAAGATAAATTCCGATTGCAACATCGCCGCCCCGGTTTTTTTCAGTTTCTGTCGTTGTTGTTCACCAAAGCGAAGGTGAACGCCCGCCAAAGGTTTAGCATGAGATAATAACGCCAGTGAACCGTTTATCAAAATCACCAACGGCAAGACAACAGCAAGAGTTACCATGACTTTTTTAATTTTGAGTTGTGGATTCGACAATGTTTGAACCGGCGCCGCTACCATTAAAGGTTTACGCAGCGCCAACCAGGTTGAAAGTAAAATAGCAGACATAAAAAAAGAACCCTCCACTATAAGACGGATTAAATTGAAATGAAAAACGGCCAAAAACAGATCACCGATGATTATCCACCAAAGGATGACAAGAAAAAGCAAGTAGCCCTGCCCCACCAATGTTTCCGGCAAAATAACCGGCTTTTCTTTTCGCGCTTTTACGATGAAGATAATCACCAACAAACCCAAAAACAGATATGCCGCATCGAACCAAAAATGAGGCGACCTCCCAAAAATTTGCGCATCCACCATGCCGCTTTTCAACCAGGCCGTTACATTTTTTTCGAAATTCACATACGTCATGGCTATCAAAAGAAAAAACAGTGCAAATCCTTTTCCAAAATTGAACCCCTTCGCATCCTGCTTCAATCCGGGTGCAGCGGCGCGCAGGTTTTGAAAAGACAAAGCAACACCCAAACCGGTGATCAAGCCAAAAGATTGCTCCATGATCTTCCACCAGTCCAGATGTATCCCCGATGCCGTTCCCCAAATCTGGAACAGTTGTCCGGTCGAAAATCCGATACCCGAAAATAAACCGACAAATAACGAAGCGTAAAGCGCCAACCGGTACTTATGCCGAAGTAGAAAAATGGCCAGGCCAATAAACACACCCAGAGCGCCGGCCCAGTTATCGCTGCGCGGCGGCGACAAATGCAATCCAAGCAAAGTCACAAAAATAAAAATCCCAGCCAGCCAACCGATGGTTAAATGGAGCATCAATGAGACGGCCTGGGATATTTCCCGGCGGATAACGATGATCAGCAGCAATACCGGCAAGGCTCCCGCTGCGGCGATCCAATCCGTATCAAAATAATAAAAAACATCCGGTTCTGTATCGCCATATTGGGAAAGTAAAATAATATTTACCACAGACCAGACAAGAAAAATCATCAAAAAGGGGAAAATCATTTCGTTCAGCCGTTTGGAATCCAATACCACCACCAGTGCTAAAATACCGGCTCCGATCCCTCCCCAGATGAAGCCTTCCAGGAACAGCGCACCAAATCCATAAAAAACGGTGAGCGGATCAGCAGAATGAGTGTAACCGATGATGATGCCATAACTCATCTGTCCGCCAAATGCCCAGCCGATGGCGCCAAACAAACCGAAATAAAGAATCTTGTCATACCAGTCTTTCCTGCCGGAAACCAAACAGGCAGCGATGGCAGCCAGGGCACCGGGCACCATGGCGCCGTATTCATGGCCGTAATTGCCGCGAAATCCCCAACCAAAGGACATGGCAAGAGCAACAAAAAGAAGATCGATTTTATTCATTTTGGAGAAATTTTGCATATCTAAATATTTTATCCCTGCGGGAAACTGTTCGCGGCAAAATCAGCCAATGCCAGGTTTTTCACCGAACCTCTGATATTCAATTTCGTCGCAACCATCATCTTGGAATGGGGTACCGTCTCCTTTGTCGCCATGTTATTAAACAAAAGGTTAAACGCTGCTTCACCCATCTCTTTTACCGGGTGGGTAATGGTGGTCATGGGCACTACCCAATACGGAGAACCGATGAAATCCGTAAAACCGATCAATGAGATATCATCCGGGATGGACAATTTTTTCTCAAAAATAGCTTTCATGGCGCCTACGGTAATCTTGTTTCCGGAGATCAACAATGCTGTGGGAGATTTTGGTAAAGATAAAATTTTACGAGTTGAATGATAACCGCTTTCCAGAGTAAATCCATTATCAGAGACCAGCTCAGAATCATCAACCAAATCGAAAGTTTTTATCCCTTTTTGATAACCCAAAAATCGTTTCCGGATCGTGTAGATATTTTTTCGTCCGCTGATAAATCCGATCCGCCGGTGCCCTGCTTGTGCAAGATAAGAGATGGCATTGAAGGCGGCTTCCTCATTATCGCTGATTACCGCATTGGTTTCCAGTTCGTCAAAACAACGGTCTATCAGAACCAACGGAAAATTTCTATTACACAAATCTTTGATGTGACCGGAACGGTCCTGAACCGGAGCTAAAATCAACCCATCGATCCCCCGGCTGAGCAGATTATTGATCATGCGGATTTCCCGGTCCTGATTTTCATCGGTATTGCCAAGCACAACTGTATAGTCTTTACGGCGACTGCAAATTTCGATACTTCGGGCAATACCGGAAAAGAAAGGATTGGAAATATCCGGGACAATTAAGCCGATGGTCTGGGTCTTCTTTAAACGAAATGCCCGCGCCAATTGGTTAGGTTGGTAATTCAATTCTTTGGCGATGGCAAAGATCGATGTGCGTGTTTTTTCCGAAATGGGCAGGTTCTCTTTCCCCTGTAAAACCCGGGATACAGTTGAAGGATGAACGCCGGCGCGTTCGGCAACATCTTTGAGTGTTGGAATCATAAAAGCACCTTATTTTTTAAGATCCATGAGTCTCAAACAATGAATGGGTTGGAAAAAGATCAATTGGATGCCACAATCGTTTGCATAAAATAAAAAATATATGGTCGAATTACAAGTAAATTCTGAAAAATTATATAATTTGTAACATTTTAATTCTGTAACTGTTAAGCCCGCGAAATACACGAAATGTTCTACGAAATTTATGATCTTTTAGTGTTTTACGTATGTTTTGCGGACGTCTTAAATAAGTTACTATCTTTTTTTTATTCACGCCTCAATTGGTTTGGGATGTTTTTCGTGAAATCATCCACCAGGGCGAGGTGACAAACCAGACCAGGCTGGCGACAATCGTCCAGGTTTTGAAATCAGATGGGGTCATGTTTCCCAAAAATACCATTGTAGCAGAAACGATGATCAGCAATAACGATCCAAGCGAAAGAATAATTAAGACAGTTTTTAACATGGAACAGTTCTCCTTTTTAAATAAATTTGTAATGATTTCAGGTAGCTTGGAAGAACACCCCCCCTACTCTCCTCAACGGGAGGACATAAGCAATGTTTTTGACTTAAGAAATATTTTCTTAGAATCTTCCATTATTTTCAGGTGCTTTCATTTTGTGTTCAATTATTTACAACACTCGCCCTAAGGTTAGCAAGCGCCATAATTGACGCTCCTCCGACAGGGCGCTTCAGCGTCCTTCCTACTTTTAGCCTCGTGGTTTACCACGGGGCAATATTTTCCCTTAAGCATGAGCCCCCGTGATAAATCACGAGACTAAGTTAGCAAGCGCCATAATTGACGCTCCTCCGACAGGGCGCTTCAGCGTCCTTCCTACTTTTAGCCTCGTGGTTCACCACGGGGCAATATTTTCCCTTTATTTTCCTCTTTCTTTCCAATTCAATAAAATGTACATGGCCAGTGCAATGAAATATCCGGGCAGCCATTTGAAGAACAGATGCAGCGGCAAAAGAAAAACAATCACCAGCGTACCGATCCAGGTAACCAGCGCAGCCCAGTTGATAAACAGGTGTTCCGTTTCGGCGCGATACTGCCGGATACCCAGCAGAGGCAGCAGCCAATGTTCGGCAAAAACAACCGCGCCGATGGGCATCAAAATCAGGCCGTAGAGAGCGACAAAATCCAACAAACGCATAAAAACAATAGGAAAACAGGCAACAATGCTTGTGACTATACCCGCAACAAGTGTAATGCGCCACCTTTTCCAATTTGGCGTAGCCACCTGTAATGCCAGTCCGGCACGATACATGGTTGGATTCGCCGTCGTCCATCCGGCCACCACAACTGCCACGGCGCCCATAAAACCGGCAGCCGTAAAAGCCATCATGCCCGGATTCATTTGTCGCGCCACGGCGGCAACCATAATTCCGGAGCAGATCCAGGCAAAAAAATGTCCCGGATACATGCCAAAAGCAGAGAATAAACCGTACGTCCATTTTTTTGCGAAACGCAAAATCGCCATATCCGACAGACCGACATGCATAGCCAGGTTGCAAAACCAGGCAAAAAAAGTGATGTGCCGGAAAGTATATTTTTCCTGACCCACTTCCGGAATGCCGTTCCATATTTTTGTTTCCGCTATATGCCAGAAATCACTCCAGCTGCCGATATGGCCAAGGCTCGGCAGCATGGCCAGTGCACCGGCGATAAAAATAGCAAACAGCCACGGCGATCCGATGATAGAAAATTTGGACACTTTTTCGAAGCCCATTATTGCAATGACAGTCACTACGGCCCCCACCGCCAGTGTGATCAACACCCAGCCAACGCTGTTCGGGAATACATCGGTGAGCGCCGGTGTGGGTATGTCAAAAGCCAACCCAACCGCCGTGGCCGAGACCGAAATCATCGCTCCCGCCAAAATACAGTAGAGCAGAGCATTAGCGACGTTGTAAATGTAAGTTAGTCCGGGACCGCAGATTTTGCGCAGATACCAATACAGTGTAAGCCTGGTACGCACGGCAATAGGCGCCACAATAAAAGTCCAGGATAAAACCGCCAACAGATTACCTATCAGCAATCCTAAGAACAGGTCTTTGGCGGCCACGCCGTGCAGAACAAACATGGGGCCGATGACAAACTCCGTTGCCGCAATATGTTCACCCGCATAAAGCGCCGCAAATTTTCCAGGGCCTTGCAGTTTGTCGCCGGTTACCGGCTCGCGATCGAATTCGTACAGTTGATCAAGGCGTTGAACAATAGATGATTTTCCAATAACCATACTTTGTCTCCCGTTTTCTGATTTGTATTACCTAAATTGAGCGATTATTTCTGGATTCCCCGCCCGCATCGGGTAGGCCTGCCTGCGCAGGCAGGCGAAAGCCGGAATCTCAGTGAATTGCCTCCGATATTCGGGCAGGAGTACAACTCCTACCCGAGCTTAGCTGAGTCCGGGTTGGGATTGGTAACTTATTCATGTAACACCGTAAATTTATATTTGCCGGCGCCGACATCAAATACAACGGCATCTTTTTCTGTGCGATTAAATTTTATTTCCGTCACACCCGGCGCCGCTTTTCCGGCGGAGAAGATAATTTTTCCGCTTTCCTTCATTGTCACATTTTTTTCGCCCGATTTTGGCAGAAAAACGGCAGCGGAAGTATTCGCCGGCAGCGAAAGGTTCAAAATAAAACGATCCGTTTTTGTCTCCCAGCGTGTAAAAATCACGCCGTAAACTGTTTTCATACTTCCTTCCGCCCAAGTTAAATCACCGGCAGGCCGGGGAGCGATGACCGCCTTTTTAAAACCCGGCGTGGACGGATCCGGACGGATACCGGCGAGGTAACCGTAAAACCATTCGCCAACCGAACCGAGAGCAAAATGATTGCGGGAATTCATTCCCGGCCCCTGCGTATCGCCGTTCCACAACTCCCAGATTGTGGTTGCGCCTTTCTCAACCATGTAGCCCCAGGAAGGGTAAGTTGTCTGCGAAGCGACTTGATACGCCAATTCATGGAAACCGTTCCCGCTAAGCACAGGAAGCAGATAACCGGTGCCTAAAAATCCGGTTGACAAGTGATTCCCTCTTTTCTTCACATCTTTCACTACATTTGCAACCACTTTATCTGTCAGGTTGGGGGGCGTTATACCAAATGCCAGCGGCAGTAAATTGGCCGTTTGCGTGGCGCCTTCATATTCATAACTATTATTGTCCAGATGCTTCTTGTTGTATGCTTCGGCAATTTTTTCGGCCAGTTTTTCATAGATGAATGCGTCAGCCTCTTTGCCGATAATTGCCGCCATTTGGGACAGGAGTTTTGTACTATAATAAAAATAAGCGGAACCGATCGGTTTTTTGGGCGATTCTACCGGAGCCACCCAATCGCCGTAGCCGTTTTGTTCATACAGGAACCCTTTACTCTTATTTTTCATATAATTCACCCAGGCGGCCATACCGTCATAATTTTTTTCGATGATCCGTTTATCGCCATAAAAACGGTACATCATCCAGGGCACAATAACCACGGCATCTCCCCAGGCCGGTTTTGCCGGACCGCCGACCACAATGGTAGGACTTACATCATGCACCGCGCCGTCCGCATCCTGGCAATCGGTGATATCATTCATCCATTTGGAAAAGAAACGGGCCATATTCATATTGTAACTGGCTGTGGGCGAAAAAGTCTGTGCATCGCCCATCCAACCCAGTCGTTCGTCCCGCTGCGGACAGTCGGTGGGTACGCTTTCCATATTGCCTCGCTGTCCCCAAACAATATTATGCTGAATCCGGTTGATCAAGTCATTGGAACAGGCAAAATGGCCAATCTCCGCCGCCGCCGAATGAATCACTTTGCCCGTGATTGCGTTTTTATCCGGCACACCCGGAAAGCCCTTCACCTCCACATAGCGAAAACCATGGTAGGTAAAATGTGGCTGCCGGATTTCAGTACCACCGCCGCGCAAAATGTAAGTGTCCGTTGCCCGGGCGCTGCGCAAGTTTTCTGTGTAAATATTGCCGTCTTTTTTCAAAATTTCGGCAAACCGCAGCACGACTTTTGTGCCGGTTTTTCCTCTCACTTTCAGTTGAACCCAGCCGACCATATTTTGACCCAGATCAAAAACGTAAGTGCCCGAATCCGGTTCGGTGATATTTACCGGATGGATTTCCCGGGTTATTTGGATGGCGGGCCCTTGTTGCGCAACAAGTTTCACAATCTGTTGTTCCGGTTTGATCACCGGTTCCCAAGTTAAATCATCAAATCCGGGTTCATCCCAGCCGGCCATTTCCAATCGGGCATCGTATGTCTCCCCATGATAGAGGCTGTTTTCCAGAATTGGCGAATCGTGTGTGCGCCAGGTTTTATCGGTTACCAATGTGTCGCTGCTGCCGTCTGTATAAGTCATAATCAATTGCATGAAAAAGCGCAGCGGGCCTTTACTGTACACACTGGAACCACGCCAGCCCAATCCGCTGCTCCACCACATATTACCCAAAATTGCACCTACGGCATTTTTCCCCCGCTTCAGAAACGACGTCACATCGTAGGTTTGGTATTGGATGCGCGTCGGATAATCGGTCCAGCCCGGCGTAAAGATGTCATTGCCGATGCGCCGACCATTAACATGGAGGATATAACTGCCCAGACCGGTAACGTAAACCCGGGCGGCATGGATTTTCTTTTCGGCCGTGAATTCTTTGCGCACCAAAATAGACCGGGGCGGAGAGTAAATTCCCTTTTTCTCAATTCTCCCCCATTGCGGCCCGCCGTACGCTTCGATAACATGCACGGTTTGCCAGTGTCCATCATCAAAATCCGCATCCTGCCAATGGGAAAATTTGCGGGTACTGTTTTTCCATGTTTTATCCGAATTAATGTAAAGCGCCGAGCTGTCTTCAAACTCAATTTTAAGGCTGAACAAAAAGCCGCAGATTTCTCCGTTGTTGTTCGCGGCAGTAACGGCAATGATGTTCGCGCCCGGTTTAAGAATCGGTTTGACATCAAAAACGAACATTTTCGTCCAGACTGCACCCTCACCAATCTTCTTTCCATTCAAAAACGCGGTGAAATAATTGTCGGCTGTGGTTTTGATTCGGGCACGAACAACTTTTTTCGAGGCAGGCAGTTCAAATTTTTTGCGAAAATAAATGAGTTTATCTTTCCCGTTCTCGGCAGCATTCCAGATCCATTCTCCCCATTGCCAATTATTCAATCCCGGTTTTTCCGGCGGTAATTTTTTGGCGATCCATTCCGCCCGCCAATCCGTGGAATGCAAAAGTCCCGTTTCCCACCAGGCGGATTTACTGTACTGCGAAGGCTGATCAGCTCCATCCCAGGTGCGCACCTTCCAATAGTATCTTTTCCCTGATTGTAAATCGCTGCCGGCGTACGGAACATGCACCGACTGCCCGGAAAGAGTCTTCCCGCTGTCCCAAATATCTCCCGCATCCTGCCGGAGCTTCTGCTCGCTGCCTGCCACTAAAATCCGGTAGGCGGATTGAACCGCTCCCCTTCTGCCGTCATTGACGAACCAGGATAAACGGGGCTGCAACACATCAATCCCTAACGGATCAGTTTGATATTCGCAGCGTAAATCTTCCGGCGCCCCGGGGACATTGGGAGCTTTGGCACAGGAAAGCAATCCGGTAAATAACAGGATACCGGCCACAAACAGATGAAACAGCCAATTGTTTTGGAGTAATTTTTTTACGGATGGCATAACTTCCTCCAATTTTAAGATTTCCGGTAATTGTTCAAGCGTTTATTATATGAATCCATCAAAATGTTAAAAATGCAAACGGTTCGGGAAAATATGGCGGCATTGAACCTACACTAACTCCTTCCTTCGGCAAGCCGGGGACAGGCTCTTACAAAGGAGAAGAATTTCCTCTCCTTTATAAAAAGAGGTTGGGGCAAAAATTTAATAATTATTGTCTGCAAATCTTATTCTTATAAATTTTGGTCTGTATATCCTTGTATCCTCCACCATTTTAGAAAAATTAAAAGAATTACAAATATAACTGACAAGC
Source organism: uncultured Deferribacteres bacterium (assembly GCA_913009825.1). Taxonomy (GTDB): domain Bacteria; phylum Zhuqueibacterota; class JdFR-76; order JdFR-76; family DREG01; genus DREG01. The sequence goes on along the minus strand of CAJVYQ010000053.1, from coordinate 16,022 downwards.
AAGTCGTTAGAACCATTTGACAGTTCAGGGTGACCTTTTGCTGCATAACAAAAGTATTCTTTATCCCATTTTACTTCAGGTGCTCTATAGACAATTAACGGTTCGCTCCAGGGACCTTCCGGTTTGGCTGCTGTTCTTAACATTATATTATCCGACATGCCATTCTCAGTATAAATTGTTACATATTTTTTTAAGGAAGGTTGATATGAAACAGAGTATTCCGCTCCAAAATGATTACAGAGTCTTGTAACTTTAGTCGATTCTTTATGCCATTTCCTATCATAAAAAAACTCCCAGGTATCAAAATCGATAATTTTATCTTCCGCAACTCTCGCTAAAATCATAAATCGCTCAAAATTCTCTATATTCATTTCATATCCGTAAATATAAATATAGCCATTGCTTATAAATTGTGGACTGCCAAAAGATAGTTCATATCCTTCGGATGATTTGTAAAGATACGGCATTTTCTTTATGTTCCACTTCCAATTATTGGGTTCATCAAATGGATATTTAACATGAACAATAAATTTCCCAATGGTCTCAAAACCAAAAATGCTTTCATCGTCTTCCTTTTTGATCACCTGGGAAGCAAAAAGGAATAATCCTTTACTTGTTTTTATGCCACCATCGGTAAACCAAAATACTCCATTGCCATCAGAAGGGCTAATAAATGGAGCCGGTTTTCCATCTATCTCTTTATAATAAAATGTTAGATTATCTGAATATGTATCTTTACTATGTTGAATAGCGATTACGTTACTTATCATAGTTGAATTATAATGCCGTCTATCTTTAACAGGCCCAATCCAACTATCACCGAAAATCCAAAGAGTTGAAGAATCCGATAACGGTATTGAATGAGCTACATCTCCTCCTGTCCATCCATTTGTTCTCGTGAATAAAGCGTTATAATCTTCGTCAATGAATACTTGAAGATTGGGTGTGTCCGATGTATTACAATTTATAATTAATACAAATAGAAAAATAAAACAAAGCAAATTTTTCATCTGCAATTCACCTTAATTGCCTTATCTTGCTTTAGTAGTCAGTTCAGCCCTAACAGATTGTTGAGCCGTTTCGATGCATTGTAAAATCCAAAATATTACTGCAAGTCGATTCAGCGAATCGCAATTAGTAATTTCCGGTTAGGTTTTTGCCACTTTAAAATTCAAGATTCGCACCCATAAAATCTAAATCAAAACATTTTAAATCACCCCAACGGGGTGACATATAATAGCTCAGGGCAACGTCCTGAGTAGAATAAATGAGAAATATAAGCCCTGAAAGGGCGAAATAGTCCTTTTGGATTGTGTATGCCGCCCTTTCAGGGCTTGTGAAAATGCTGTTTTCTTTTTACTCAGGGCGTTGCCCTGAGCTTTTATATGCCGCCCTTTCAGGGCTGATTTAAGAACCATAATTGAATTGGACAAAGACAGTATTTCACGCGGTTGGTTTTATTTTTTTTGTTGTATCCTAAATTGAACAATTTTCTTGTTTTTGTGCTTATTGCCGAAGCCATAAAGGTTTTTATTTTAATGGTAATCCCGCTGGCGATTCAGCGAATCGCCCTACAATAGCTCAATTTAGGTGTATGTTTTATCTTTGGTCAGCAAACATCAAATTCGATCATTTGCGCGCCCAAACGAATCGCTTCCTGAAACGCCGCAATACTGTTTTCCGGATAGGTACTATTCGCGCCGCGATGAGCACAGATGCCTCTTTCCGGCAATTTGATTTCCGTTTTGCTGCAAAATACCAAACTTAAAAAAAGATACCCGGCAACAAAAAACAGGGACTTGTTTTTTCTCATATTTTTACTTCGCCGTTTCATCCCAACTTACCCTCTTTGTACAGTGCAATGGATACGGCCGCATAATTACCGATGTCTTCGCCAAGTTTTGCCGGCACAATTTTGCATGCCTGTAATGACCGTGACCGCGCCTCCTCTGCCAGCGCTTTTCTCATGGCCGGCTCAAGAAATTTACCGGCGCGGGAATAGATGCTGCCCAGCACAATAATTTCCGGATTTAAGATATCGATTAAAATGGCCAGCCCCTGCCCTAAATATCTGCCGCTCAGCGACAGAATTGCCAGTGCCTCCTCATCCCCTTTTTCGGCGGCCAAAGCCACATCCCGGGCTGTTACATTTTCTTTCGAACCGCTATCGGCCGGGTGAAATCCTGCCGACCCGGCAAGTTTTGCGATGCCGCCGCCGCTGCAAAATCCCTCAAACGAACCGGCTTTTCCGTAACCAACCGGCCCGTCTTTATCCAAACGGATATGACCGACTTCCCCGGCATCGCCTGTTGTGCCTTCGTAAAGACGGCCATCTAAAATAAGTCCTCCTCCCATGCCGGTACCGTGGGTAAAAAACAGGATGTTTTTGAAACCCTGCGCGGCGCCGAAACGCCATTCCGCCAGCGCGCCGGCGTTGGCGTCATTCATCAGATAAGCGCGGCCGCCAAAACGATCCGTCATCATTTTAACAATCGGGATATTATCCCACCCGGGCAGATTGGGCGGTGACTGAATCATTCCGGTTTTGCTGTCCAGCGGCCCGCCGCAGGAGATGCCGAAGACGGGCGATCCGCCAGGACGCAGCTCACTGATTCCTGAAAATATCGCCTCCAGCGTTTCGTCCAAATTGGTGGTGGCAAAACGATGAATTTCCTGCGGGCTGCCGTCATTATCCGCCCTAATTACAGCGCATTTTGTGCCGCCGATGTCAATGCCAATGATGCTCAATTTTTTGCTCCTGAGTTCTGACTGATTATTTGAATGTATTTATTGACACAAAAGTTTAGGGTGAACTAAAGTTTGAAGTGACTAAAGTTAAAATAAACAAAACGTAAGAGCAAAAGTTCTGTTCGCATGACTCATTGGCTTGTTTTTGTAAACTTTAGATCACTTTAGTCACTTGAAATTTGAAACTTCAGTATTGACAATAACCCGTAATTAATTTGCACAAAACTAAAACCTAAATTGAGCGATTCTTAGTTTGAAACAACCACCCAAAGAGTTTTGTCATTCTGCCTGCCCGACCGCAGGCGGGAAAGAATCTTGTTAGTTCTGTGCACTAAACCAACAAGATTCCTACGGAATGACATGAGAATCGCTCAATTCAGGTAAAAATAAAATTGATTTTATTGAATAAACGCCCTATATTAAGGTCGTAAACAGGTACCATTTAATGAACCACTTTATAGGCCTTAAGATGCAACAAGCAAAATTTAGCGTAGCAGAATCTCAAATTGAGTTTATAAAACAATATTCTCGCTTTGGTTTTAAAGATAAAAGTTCCATGGTAAGGGCAGCTCTTGAAGAATTAAGGAAAAAACTCGAATATCAAAGTTTGAAAGAATCTGCCGAGCTATATGCCGAAATATATCAAAAAGATGATGATCTCCAAAAAATTACCGATTCTGCAATATCGGATTGGCCGGAATAATGAAACTTGAAAGAGGTATGATAATAAATGTTAATTTGGAGCCAACGAAAGGATCTGAAACCGGTAAAATTCGTCCCTGTGTAGTAGTGACAAACGACGTATACAATGAAAGAGTTCCGGTAATTCAGGTCGTGCCAATTACAGGTTGGAACGAGAAAAAAGTTAGAATTAAGACTAATGTTGAAATTCATCCTACCGCTGCTAACGGTCTCACAAAAAAGTCAATTGCAGATTGTCTTCAGACCCGCCCAATTGATCACCGCTTTCGTTTGGAAAAAATTCTTGGCAAGTTGTCTGAAGAAAGTCTAAATCAAATCGACCAGGCATTAAGAATCGTTTTTGATCTATCGTTGTAATGTTTCTAAAACTTCGTGTCTTGGTGCCTTGGTAGCAAGGAAAATTCACCACATTCAATCACTACACATTTCACTTTAAATCGCAGCGATACACATTGGTTTCTCTTTGCCGAAAACCGATTTTTTGATAGAGCCGGTTCGCGGTTTCACGGGATGGTCGTAAAGTGAGATCAACCCATTTTGCCCCTTTTTTTTGCGCCAATTCAACGACATGACGAATCAAAGCTTCGCCGGTTCCTCTCCCTCTCTCCGAACGATCCACCACTACATCTTCAATCCATGCTTTCAGCCCGGTGGGCACACGATATAGAATGAGAGATAAAAAGCCGATGATCCCAGTCTCATTATGAGCAGTCAGCAAAATAGTAGCGGACGATTCAATTATCCGCACGAGCTGCTCTTTTGTCGGGGGAATGTGAGCGGATGAAAGCTGCGGGATCAATCGATCCATCGCTTCTTTCAGTTCGGATGAATATTTTTTTACTTCAGCAATTTGCACGATTTTTTATCCCATTCATTCCGCGAATGACACAAACAATATAGTCATAACCGATTAAACTACCCGAATAGTTAAAAACCATAACCCAATGCGATCCGGAAACCAGCGCCTCGATGTAAACTTTCAAAAAAATAATGACATCCCAAAAAATACCTTTTTTTCAATTGTATTCGCATGCCAAATTTATACTAATACTCATCTGTTCCATTGTTTGAAATACCTGCATAAAATTGCATATTCGGATGATCAAGGCAATAATGAATTGATATTGCAGATATTTTGAACAATGCGGTCATTGAATACACTACAGGTATTTTAAAAAGTTCTTTGTCTATGGAGTCAAAAGCAACATATAGCTTATTGATAAAACCAACTGAAAATCCATCGGTCGGTATTGGGACAAAATAATAACTTCCCTCAAAAGGATCAGGATCCCTTACGATGCAGGATATAAGACCAAAATTAAATGCAAAATACTTTCGATGCGAAGACAGGTAGAGTCCGGTTAATATAAACATTCCTCCCGGATTCTTAATTATTAAATCGTAATATGGAAAATATACATCTTTTTCCTTCGCATAATTTATAAAAAAATTAATATCACGATTATTATGCAATTTTTTCTTATATTTCACGATAACATTTTTATATGGCGAACTATCGTATGTGAAATAATCGGAACGACCAAGTTCTATGGTTAATATATTTCTGTTTTTCACTGAGATAGCTTTCAATGAATCGGAATGGGTGGGAATACTATCCTGAGCATTTGCCAACACAGAGGAAATCAGAAGAATCATTATTGAAAATAAATTGGTCAGATAAATTGACATCATCATTCCATTGTTAAACAGGTTTAATTTCGAACCATTCAAAATAAAATCGAATACTCGCCTTCATCATATTCATCGGTTCTGATCAGCAATTTTTTATCTCCGGTATTGTATTGCCATTTTTCCTGCTGCGGTAAAATTGCGCCGTCCAGTCTGACTTCTTTGGGCTGCATTTCAGAATAAATACGTAGAATATGCGGTTTTTTCACACCGTTCAGACGAACAAGCAGTGTATTCTCTTTCTGCTCCACAGTCACTTTTGTTTCCCCGCCGCCGTCCGGATGATGTACTACAAAATGATTGCGACCGGCGGGATAGATCAGCAGTGTAAGGTATCCGGCTGAATTTTCATCGCCAAAACCTGTGTAGCTTCTTGTCACGTGCAGGGGAATTATGGCCCCATCCCGAACATAAACAGGATATTCATCCAGGGGAAAATCCCGCGTTATGGTTTGTCCCCCCGGCAGCAATTCATGATCATCAAACAGATAGCGCCAGTTGCCTTTGGGCAGCGTAACCGTATTGGTCGGCGTGTCCCGGTAAATGGGTGCGACTAAGAAATCATCGCCAAACAGGTAGTGATATTTCCCCCTGACGGAACGCTGCAACGGCTTTCCGCCCCGATGGCACATCACCACATGACTGTACATGTACGGGATTAACTCGGTGTGCAGCCAGGAAAATTTACGGATAATTTCCAATTCCTGCCGGCTGCGCCGCCACAACGCACGCTCGCCATGGCCGCCGTTAAGAAACAGACCGCAAAATGTGGAAAACTGCGCCCAGCGGATGTAGAGCCGGGGCGGAATTTTCGCACCGCTGAAACCGGCCACATCGGAGCCGATGACGCAATAGCCGATTTTTGCGCTGCGAAGAATATTCTGCAGCGCCTGCTCAATCCCTTCGGCACCCTCCCGCACCAGATCATCATCACCGGCGGCATCCCGATCACCAGATTTCCAGGTATGTTTCTGATCGCCTACCCAGGTCACCGGCGCGGCATCCAATGGCGCGTAGCCCTCCGGATGAATGTACCAGCGGTCGATAGCCCGCGACAGAGTGACAAACTCCGGATTCTGCTGCCGGCCATAAACATATTCATCCCGGTAATAGTGATCCAGATAGCCGCGTGTCGTCATCCAGCCGGCGTTGGTTCGCTGATAAAAAATGGGCAGCGGGCCCAATTTACTCGTGAAAAAAGAAGCCGTACCGTCTAATTTCCAGCCGTCGATACCGTACTCAAAAACCTTCTGCTGCAAACCGCGCCACCATTTCATCGCGGCCGGGTTGGTGTAATCGATGAAACCGCCTTCACCTTTCCACCATCCTATTTGATAACCCTCGGCCGCTAAATAGCCGTTATATCGTGCCGCCTCATACCAGGTTTGCGAATTTTTAATCTGCGTATCTTTGTTTTTGCTATTCACCATACAGGTCATCCACAAGACAACCCGGTAGCCGTTTTTTTGCAATTTTCCGAACCATGCTTCCGGGGCGGGATAGCGGTTTTCATCCACGATAAAATCATTGTAGCGGGTACTCCAGGGACTGTCCAGTATAACGGTTCGTACGGGAATATCGTGTTCCGCATAACCGGCGAGCAGTTCATCCACACGCGCCGCCGTGTTTTCATCATCTTCCCACAGCCAGCATTCCAAAGCCCAGGGCGGCGTGACCGGCACATTCCCGTGTCGTTGTGCATTAAACGGCATACCCCAGAAAGGGAAAACGAGATAAAAACAGAAGAGAATAAGAATAACAAGCAGAAATATTGTAACTATTTTGATAGACAGGAAAGTTTTGGTTTTTCGCTTCATATTTTTCGGAAAACCTCAGGAAAAGTCAGTAATTTCCGGTTAGGTTTTTGCAATTGGCAGCATAGTCAAAAAAGAGAACAAAAACGGTGTTTGCTATTCCGCCCCGAAGAAAAACTTCGGGACTAAGAATGGAAAGGACGCTGAAGCGTCCTGCGTTGTGAGCGCTATTTATGGCGCTTCCTATTTTTAGTCCCGTAGTTTACTGCGGGACTGCGGGACGAGCTTTGTAAATTACGGGGCTGCAAAAAACCTAACCGGAAATTACTGAGGAAAAGGTAAAATAATCAAGTCGGGAATGCCAACTTTATTAATACCATTCTGTAAACAAATGGTTTGAGAATTTATTATATTTTTCCGTAACTACTCAGCGATACTATCTATTTGTTGAACTTTTAAACTCTGCTTGGACCAGGAATATAAGCCCTACTGAGCGGAGTCGAAGTGTGATTTAGTCTAATATAAAACATAGCTGAGTAGTTACATTTTTCCAAATAATATTCATTGGAACTTGAGTGATATCATAAAGTAATTTAATGACATGAGATTGTTTTTTTACTTTTAAAAAAGGTACCAATTCCGCCAATATAAATCATTTATGCAAATTAAATTTTGATCAACTCAAGTCCCGCGACTTGTCAAGATTCGAAAAATAAAGTAGTCCTGAATATCCTTAATACCATTTTTCGATATTTATCATCTTGTGAATAAAACAAGTAACCGTATTTTTCCGCAACAACCTCTGTTCATCGATTGTTATCGAATAAGCCCTGAAAGGGCGGTATACACAACACAAATGAATTAATGGCTATGGCGGGTGACTATCCCGCCCTTTCAGGGCTCATAGTTCTCTTTTATCTTTTCCTTGTCTTTAAGCTGGTTAACTAATGCGAAACATGAGTAATCAATATATCTATCTAATCTTCCGGAATTTTTGCCACTTTTAGAATAATCAATCCATACAGAGCTATCAACTAATATCCATTTCTGTCTCTGATAGAATTTAAATTGATATCAATATCTATTTTTCCTTTATAGTTCTTTAGCAATTTTATTATGTTTTGTTAAATTATATTGTTAAGCGCATTTTTAAGTAAAGCGGTTTTGGGGGAAGCCTTGGTTACTCTCATCGCTTCTTTAATCAAATCTTCGGGTATATCAATTGTTATTCTTATAATATGTTTCTTTTTTTAAAATCATGCATAAGATCATAAAATAATCATGCATAACCAATTATATTTTTGCGTATATTTTAAAAGATAACTATCTTACGCTTAACCCAACAAAAAAGCAGGAGAAAAAGTTTTTAGAAAGCAAAAACACTGAACCAAATCCCACCTGAAATTCCAAAAACATTCAGCTTTTTTGTTAGGCGTTGAAGCGCTGGTTAGCATTTTTTTACACATTATTTTTGACTGGCCCTGAACTAAATAATTTTTGGCATTTTTCCCCTTGTCAATTTTTATTTTCAAATTGCTTTTACATGATACTTAACTAAATGGTACGTATAAAATGACGAACACACCCTACCAAACGTACGCTCAGAAAGCAAGAGGCAAGTATTAACTTACTCTTCCTTAATATCATTTTATCAATAACATTTTCTTCACAGCCGAAAATTTTCCTGTTCTTATTCTGTAGAAATACGTTCCACTTGATAAACTTTTGGCGTTAAACTCTATTTTATAATTACCTGCGTTTTTATATTCATCAACAAGTACTTTAACCCTTCTACCTAAAACATCAAAGATTTCGAGAATTACATTAGACCCCTTCGGTATCTGATAATTTATGAGTGTCGTGGGATTAAAAGGATCGGGGTAATTCTGACTTAAACCAAATTGTGTAGGCAAAACTTCATTTTCGTCAACATCAGTAATTATATGCTGATATTTTTGTGCCGCAGCATCAGCATTAGCCTGTAGATTAGCAAGATCCGTCCCGGCAACAAATGCAAAATATACAAATTTAGTATTTCCTTGTTTTAGAGTAAAGGGTCCAGATCCAATCCACATTCTGTAATCACCAATCTCTGTGATTGTATCATTCTCAAAAGTAGATATTCTTTGTAATGCTGTTTCACGCATTGTCACTCCACCAGTATCAGCAGCAATCTTAGCGCCTGCCATACCGCTCAGAGCAACTATACCATAGTAATTTGGGTCTGGGGATCTGTCATTAATATATTGATATGCAAGGTTTCTTGATTGATCATACCCCCCAAGGTTTTTAGAATAACCATCGGCTGCACCAACATCCCAATCGGCAAATATTCCGGCGTAAAAGTATTTCAATGAAGAAGATGTAGGAGTAAATCCGAATTTTAAGATTACAAATTCATCACCGCTTTTGGAAAGGGCTTCTTGACTGACAGATACTCCATAAGGAGCTGCTGCATTGTTATCATTATAGGCCGTCTCCGAAATATAGTCAATCTCAGGGTCCATTGATGTAACGGTGTGTATTGATTCAATATTAATGAAATCATTTACAATACCTAAGCTGGCCTGATTACCGTTTACATAACCCGCAGATTTCGTTCCGAAGATCAATCCTCCCGCGTACAGTGCATCTGAGTTGTTTTTAAATTCACATCCTTCGCCAAGCGCCGTCATTGAACTGAGATGCCCAATACTACCATCCCAGAAAATCGACATTTTAAAATCGCCTGTGTTATGAGTTAAATACAGAGGAGAAACGGATTGAGAACCGTATTCATATGCACCCATATCAACATATGCTACCCCAGAACCATTGCCGTCCCAAAGCCTCTGATTACCATTTAAATCACTATCCCAACCAACCCACAAACTGTTACCTGCGTCTATACAAGGACTCGCCGCTTGCAGTCTGTAATCACTGCTACCTATAAATAATGGATTGGAACTAATATTTGTGCCTCCCGAGTAACCGGTTCCAATATCTGAGGTATAGCATTTTATGGAACTGAACACATCATTTACTGCGACGTCGGAGTTTCCTGTATTTCCATAAATTATGGAATTAGCTATTTTTATTGAAGAGTGTCCATCAATACTCACTGTAGAACTGTGTATTGAATTTATATTTTCAGTAACAGTACAATTAATCACTTCCGTATTGTCATACCAATAGCAATACATACCGGCACCCATGGAAGATTTATTGTTAGTGATGAGACTATTAAGGATACGCGGTGAACTTTCTCTGCTATAAATGCCACCACCCAGAGTTGCAAAATAATATGGAACTGAAGAATTGTTACTTATTATACAATGAGTTATTTCGGGTTTGGAACTGAGGCAGCAATAAATTCCGCCACCCCAAGCAAAGTATCCATATGCCGTATTACCATAAATTGTGCAGTAGGAAATTGTAGGAGATGCATGTTCACAATATATTCCACCCCCAGCTCCTTTCCCGTTTTCTAATGTATCGATAGTCGAATTACTGCTAATTGTACAATAAGTAATTGTCGGAGATGACTTAAAGCAAAAAACTCCGCCCAAACCATTCTGTATTGTAAACCCGCATAGAATCGAAGTCTTCACTTCATTACTAATGAAAAATACCACTTTTCCGCTGGTGTCGCCATCAATGACCGTCTGAGAAATATAGGAAGTATCACGAGTGGTAAGAAAGAGCGAACCAACAACTATGCCCTTACCGTTAAAAGAGATATGTTCTACATACTTACCTGGCTGTACTAAAACCGTATCGCCTTCTATAGCAGTAGCAATTCCAGCTTTAATAGTTGGTTGGTCTCCTGGGACATGAATGATTTTAGCCTTTGCGACATTCAATAAAAGAAGGGAAATTATGACACTTAGAAATGTTTTCATTTTAACCTCCAGTTAGTAAGTTTTTATAGCATATAACGGCGTTGCGGCTAGAACAAAGGCATCAGCGGTTGAAACCGCATAAAATTAACATTGAAAATGACCTGAACACTTTATTCGTCTCAAAATGTTGTAAAAACTTCGGCGGTTTCAATCCGACTGAATGCAAATGTTAAGCAATGTTTGCGGGATGCAATCCCTACTCATTTATTCCGCACAGGATTACCTGATGAGCCAAGCACATGGGTGACAAATCCTGCGCGAGCGTATTTGTATCGTCCTTTTACTGCCCAAATGATGGGTTCAAAGAGACGAACCCATCCTACCAAACTTACCATTTATATAATTATTTTAGCAATAACATTTTCTTCATGTCCGAAAATTCTCCTGCTTTTATTCTGTAGAAATATATTCCGCCAGATAAATTTTGGGATTTAAACTCAATTTTATAATTACCAGCGTTTTTATGTTCATCCACAAGTATTTTAACTCTTCTACCCAGAATATCAAAGATTTCGAGAGTTACATTGCTCTGCTCCGGTATAGAGTAGTGGATTGTTGTTGATGGATTAAATGGGTTTGGGTAGTTTTGCGAAAGTGCATATTCTTTTGGTGATTCATTATTCATTTGTTCACGTACTGATACAATTATATCAGAATATTCTAAACTTTTTAGTACTGTAGAAGGCTGATTTCCTCCGAATATGTACAAATTGTCTCTTACAACACTTGCCCCTGCATGCCTTCTACCAATCATATTAGAACTTAATTGGGTAAAATTATTTGTTTCTGTTTTATATACTGCCAAAAATTTTATATCATCATATGATCCGACAATAAATATATTTTCCCCTGATTTAGTAGTTGCATGTGCCGATATTCCAACCGGCATATCGCCTAAATATGACCATGTTGAATTTTGAATATTGTAAGCATCTATTCGTTTTGAAACTGAACCACTGTAACCCCCAAAAACATATAGGACACCATTAATAATCTCACCATTGGTCTGCTTAGCTTCCGGCATATCGGGTAACCTTGTCCAGTTGCTTGTAAGAGGATCGAACTCATAAAGACGATTAGAAAAACCATTGGAATTACTCCCACCGAATAAATATACTTTATCATGCCAAACAGCCGACCCACCATTTTCAACTGGATAGGGATTTGTTGCACTATAAGAAAGATCGCCAGTCTGAACATCAACAATTTCCACTGTATCCGTATATGACGTATTTGTATAAGTGTCTCCATTGAAAATATATATCTTTTTCTGAGATGCAACGTATTCAGCAGAACAATACCTTCTCGGAATAAGATCCGTAACAAATTCAGTCCAAGAATTATTTCCAAGGTTAAATCTTTCTACGCTTGTTGAGATCCACGGTAACTCGCCAAGTCCACCGCAAATAGAATAGATATAATTTCCATCGAAAGTATATCCCGCACCATATTTTGCATAATTCATATCTGCCAAAGATGTAAATAGAAGATCATATTCTGTTGTAACCGAATTAGGAGTATTACGGCACCAGACACCTCCATACTCAGTTCCTATCCAAACTTTTAACCCACCAATTTTCAATTTTGTAATTGCAAAATTCTTCAAACCGTAATTCCAAACATTCCAGGTTGTACCTCCGTCATTGGAAATAAATACTCCATTGTCCCCGGTACCTGCATATATCGTATTTGGTGTAATATCTCGATCAATTGCTAATGATTTTATGTCTATATAGGGCAATGTTAATGCTGTCCAATTGCCTGCATTATATCTCCATAAACCTGACTCGGTTGATACATATACATTTGAACTGTTATCCAATTCGATGTCAGTAATATTACCCATCCCTTCCGAAGGTGTTATCTCTGTTGCATTTCGTACTCCCCAAGCATTTTCAATTTTCCATATTTGCCCCGATTTTTGTTTTCCAGAATAAATGATATCCGGATTATTTGGATCTATTGCTAAAGCCGATGATGAAACGTTTAATAATTGATCCCAACTATTACCACCATCAATTGTTCTGGCAACTGTTCCAAATCCATGTAAACCTAAAGAGCTATTCCATCGCATTTGAGTTGCAATTAAAATATTATTTGACTTAGTTGGATGGATCAAGATATCTGTAAGCTTAGTGCTACAATCGTTTCCAGTACAGCCAAAGAATTTTATCTGCTGCCAGCCCAAACCCCCATTTATACTTTTATAAATATAGTAATCACTCCCATCCTGATCACCTTCGGCAGCAAATAAAGTTGATGGATTTTGAGGATCAATAGCTAGAAGATCAGGCTTAGAGGTCGTAAGCCAATTCCAATTGACACCACCATCAAGTGTCTTAAATAGTCCGTATTCATCTTTTACACACGCGTATGCTAAATCTGGTGAGGAGGGGAGCACAGCTATATCACTAATGTATGTTTCATTTAATCCACTGACAATTTGGGACCAATAAGATGAAACACCGGTGGTAAAATTATAAATCCCACCATAGGAAGTTCCGAGATAGATTGTTGGGTTTGTTTCAGTTGATATGTCAATACACGTAGAATTTATTGAGGGCAATCCTGTTCTTGGTATAACAGCCCACTGGTTTTGATCAGTTTTATAAGTTAGTATTTGGTTAACGGAAGATCGTACCCCAGTATAAATTGTATTGGGATTATTGGGGTCAATCATAAAAACATCGGGATCATAAGTAGAAGTATAAGGACATGCAACCTCTTCCCAGTTATCACCTAAATCTGCTGTTTTATAGAGACTTGGATTGGCCCAAGGATCATAAGCCGACTTCGCCATTACATACACTATTTTTTGTCCGACTGAATCTCTTGCCACTGCAACATATATTATTCCCTCAGAGCTTGATGTTGTCATTCTTTTACTTATCCAATTTGTACCACCATCAGTGCTGTAAAAAAAAGATCCATAGTCAGAACTTGCGACACGTGCAACATAGATATGGTCGGAATTATCTGGATCAATAAAAATGCTATTAATCTGTTCCACGTAATCACCGGCTGTCCATTCAATTAGCGGATCAAAAGTTACCCCACCATCGGTGCTCCTAAAAATTCCACATCCTCCCCACTTCATCTGGTTGCCACTGCCAAAGTAAATTTTATTAGGATCATTTGGATCAACAGTAATGCAGTTTATTGTATTATTTGAAAGCCCTTTAAAGACCCAGTCCACTCCTCCATTACTAGTTTTCCAAAATCCTTTTTCATACGTTCCAGCAAAAACAATATCGGATGATATAGGTGAGATTTTTAGGCTCCTTATTTCATAATCCCTAAAACCGGTTTTTATCCATGATTTACCCTTATCCTCACTTTTATATATGCTCTGCTTTGTGCCTATATATACAATATTGGGATTCGATTTTGATACTGACACACAATTTACATAACCCCCAGACGGTCCGTTACTGAACCAGCTTGTAGTTTGTGAATTTACTGAGATCTTCAGAAAAAATAACATACTTAAGATAATCGGAATACTAATGTGTTTTTGATAATAACCCATGGTATATTTCCTTGTTTTGTTAGAAGCATTTTCTTTGTTGCAATATATCGAAGATGCTAACTATCTGCCGATCACCTGCGGGCCGCGTAGCGGACCGTCAGGTGCATCTGCGTGTTAGGCAGTATTTCATGGAACCTGCCAAATCCCCTGCTCAATTCCGCCGTACCGATAGATGGCGATTATTCCTCGTCCCGAAATCTCTGTAGGCTCAAGGGCAACTGTGGCGCCCAATTCCACAGCCCTTTGGAGGGAGTATTGGATATCCGCCACTCGAATGTAGGTTCGAACCGTCGGCTTCTCTTGAGTGTGCATCAGAGCTCGAATACCGCAAAGTGAGCCGTTGTGTAGAGAGGCTGCGAACGCGTTTCCCAACTCGGGCGCCATGTCCTCAAAGCGCCAGCCATACGCCTGACTGTATAAGTCACGCGCAGATTGGGCATCCGGTGTTACGATTTCGAGATAGTGAATCTCGTTCTCTGGTATAGTCATTTGTTCTACTCCTTTTCAGATGTCATGTTGGATGGGCTCAAGACCGGAATACACGCAGAACAGAGCTCAGCAACCTTACACCCATCACAATATCGTCTACACAAGCTTGATCATAACGCATCCGGCTGCCTGCCTAACGGCTGGCAGTTAAGTTGCACAAAAAGCAGGCGACAATCGTTTTAGAAAAGATGAAATTGAACCAAACCGAACTGAAAGTCCAAAAAACCATCAGCTTTTTGTGTCAAAGCCATCCATTCGGGGCAACGAACGCCCATCTTAGTTCAAGAACGGTCAATCTACTACAAGCCAACTTGTCCGCTTTTGTTTTTTAAAACGGATATGTTGGCAGACGCTGATGTCATAAAACTAATTTAGATTTTACTATTTTTTAAAATCTGATTCCCAGGGATTTAGTAAGACTACCTTGCTTGGTTGCATATCTAAAATATTTCGTGTTGCCACAATTAAGTTATAAAAAAGTCCGGTAGCTGCAATTAAACTATCAATTGCCGGCATCGGTTTGCCTTCAAGTTCGCCCCTTCCCTGAATTTGCCCCCAAATCTTTGCCACATTAATATCAATGGGAATTATTCTGTTCCTAAATCTTTCCATCAGATCATGATCCACCCATTGGTGCAATTTGTCTTTTCTTGATTTGTCCGATAATTTTACGATTCCCTTGTGAATTTCTCCAAAAGTTAGACTGCTCAGAAAATAATCTTGCTCATTGTTCTTTTTAATCCAATTGACTACATTATTATTAGGTTTTGTTTTAATAAGTTCTGAGATCACACAAGTATCAAGTAGATATTTCATAAATCGATCTCTCTTGGCATATCTTTATTTCTCTCAATTTCCAACTCTACTTTAGCAAGAGGTGATTTCTGAAAAAACTTATATAAATCTGTTTTTGGTTTTGATAATTTTTTATAATCTTCAAATGCAAGAACTACTACAGCTTCTTTACCATGTTTAGTAACAAATTGCGGTCCATTTTTTTGAGCGCTATTAACAAGATTGCTAAATTTATTTTTTGCGTCTTGTAATTGCCATGTGTTTCCGGACATAACTAAACTCCTTATTTAAATATCTAGTCTGTCTAGAATATACTAAACTTTCTATAATATATCAATTTATTTGTTTGAGAAAAGAAAATCATTTGAATTCATCTGGCTTGAGATATTTTTAATGCTAACGGACTTGGTTTCAGGCGCACAAACAGCAGGAGAC
>CAJVYQ010000052.1 GCA_913009825.1 uncultured Deferribacteres bacterium | reverse complement strand
TTGTTTTTATGAGAAATACATGAATATTTTTTTAAATTTCAAATCGAAAAATCATATCATCATATCTAATATCTTATTATTTATGCATTTATAACTAATAATTATTTTTTTAACGCGACACGAGTGATCCTTCATTCTTTTTATATTTTGCTCTTAATCTTATTGATGGTAAGCCGCCAATTTTGAATGAATTATCGATCAGACTATGGTTTTTGGGGCAGGTCGCTTCTTTGATATGTGTGACACCAAAGGGTTCCAACGTAATGAATGATGTCTTGATATCAATCGATCCGCCATTTGCTCCAATAGCATCTATTGCATTTACGACTAAATTAACAAAAACCTGAACCATCTGATTCGCATCAACGATTACATTTGGCAGTTTTTTATCTAAATTTTCAGTCACTTTTATTTTATTAATTGATAATTGGTTCTCTACTACCGTTAGTGCTTTTTGAATCAGCTCATTAATATTTGCATTATTTTTTTTGGGGCTGGATTGACGGGCAAAGTTTAATAAACCTTTGACAATTTCTCTGCTTCTTATCGTCTCATTATAAATTATTTCAAGGTCTTCCTGAATCTCAGGGTACTTTTTTGCTCTTTTTAATAAAAAACTGCTGTAAGTTAAAATGCCGGTGAGGGGATTATTTATTTCGTGAGCCACACCTGCAGCTAATTGACCAAGAGATGCCATTTTATCTGATTGAAATAATTGTTTTCTGGTTTCATATAATTTATTTAGCATCGTGTTAAAAGAACGGGCTAATATTCCCAACTCACTATTGCCAAGATCCTTGATAGTATAACTCAGGTCTCCTTCGGATAGATGTTCTGTTGCTAACAGCAATTCTCTGACAGGTTTTCCAATTATATACCATACTAAAAACCATAAAATTCCACCTAATGCGATGATGGTCACAACAGCATATATTTTTGCCCGGCTAATCTGTTTGTCAATAGCCTTTAACGAAAACGTTATATCCAAGACACCTAAGACTTTTTTTTGGGCATCATGTACATGACAATCTGCCTCATAACATGATTTTTCATTATAAATCGCATTTATTATGCCTAAAACCCTGCTGGAATCAGGATGTAAACGATATATTCTGGTTCGTTTTGAGATATTTAAAATTTCCAGGGGTTTGTTTTCGGCGTGGCAGGCATAGCAGGCTTCGGCTTTTTTATCAACCATTATGCCTGTTGATGCTGAATCGGAAGAGTATATAACAACACCTTCCTTGTCAAATATTCTGATTTCATGAAAAAAAGGCTGATCACCTACGCTCTTAATGGTTTCTTGAATATGATCTCTTTTATTTAGAAGCATTGAATATTTTATGCTTCTTTTTATTGTCTCGCTGCACTGATTAGCATGTCGTTCCATTTCCGCGAGTAAAAGCGTGCTTTGTGAGTGCATACTAAAATAAGCAAATATCGTAATGATAATAGTAGTTGCTATGCCTGCCGCTAAGATAAGTTTTGTGCCAATGTTCTTTAGCATAATTGTTTCTCAAATGTTTAACTTCCGGTTAATCTTTTATTCGTTTTCCCGGCTTGTCTTTTGGATAGCTTTTATCATCATGACATGTGCTGCAATTCGGTTTTTCCAGAAAGTTGTTATTAATATGACACGCTTCACATTCAATGCTTACGTGATTTTCATCTAATTTGAATCCGGTAACCTTATGGTTAAATTTATCCGCATCCCAGGATTTATGACAGGTTGAGCAAGAGGGATTAACTTTTGTGAATTGTTTCTTATTTCCATGACAAGCTTGACAATGCAAACCTTGATGATAGGGTTTTAGCTCTCAGCCTGTCGATTTTGCATGGTTAAAAGGTGGCCGTTCCTTATCAGCATGACATTTGCCGCAATTATTGTTGATGTCCTGTTCATGGTATGCTATGCAGTTATCATGAGGTTCTCTTTCCTGTACAAGAGTCGTTCCGGCCGTATCATGACAACGGGCACATTTTTCATCCTGATGACAATCTACACAGTTTAAATTGAATTTTTTAACATGATCATCATGGTAAAATGTAACGAATTTACCTTCATCATATTCTGTGTTGTAAACTTTTTTTGTCGGTTTTTTTATAGTTGGATGCTTTTTACCAATATATTTTGCTTTATCAGTCACCATTCCCTTTTTCCCTTTTAAGGCATGACAACTGGTACAATCATTTTCATGTTTCCATTCTATGTGACAACTCAAACATAACCGGTGATAGGCCGCTTTTAAATCAGGTTTACTAAGACTCGTTCTTTGTTTGCTAGGTTTATGGCATTCAATACACGGAGAAACCTGTCCCGGACTGTTATTATGATGACATAAAACACATCCGCCGGCCATATCTGCCATTTCCGCGTGTAATCTATGGGGAAATACAGCAGCTTCATATTTTTCAGAAAGAACATCAATTTTTATCGTTTCCGGCGTTTTATCTGCGGAATGTTTTAATGTTATACCTTTTCCGGTAAAATCAGGACAAATCAACAGGCATGGATTTTTTGCGGTGGGTTTATCGCAGGAATGGCATTCTTTGCAGTTAATATCTGCGTTTGAATGATGAAGCAGCAAAGATTGTCCAAATGATAAACCAATTGATAATAGTGCAATTGAAAAAGAAAACATCATACTTCTCATCTTACTGTCTCCCGGATCGTATATTTGGTGTCTGAAAGAAAGCCATTCTGTTCTTTGATTTCTGCATGTTTTACTTAAAAACCATTTAGTTTTTGTCTTGATAGTGCCATAATTTTCCCTCTTAAAAAACAAGAGTCAATTTGCTTTTTTTTATAATTGCTCTCCCAGCGTTTTTTTATTTAGTTTTCCCTGGAGAAAATTGGACAGGATTTCATCCACATCTCCTTGTATCCAGGGGATTGTTTTAATTTTGCTGTCTTTTAACCTGCTCGAACATATTTCCGTTAGTCCCCCACAAATGATGACATCCGGCCCAATTTGAATCAACGTATTTACTTTTTCCAGACCGGTTTTTTGTACCAAACGTATTTTATCCTTTTGCTTGATTCTGTTGTTTTCGATGGAAACCAGAAGAACGCTTTCGGCGGCGTCTAAGCGACCCGAAATTCTGGAACCAAATACCGGAACAGCAATCGTAATCATGAAAAAATTTGAACCTCTTTTTTCTGAATTTCTTTCAAGAAACTCTGCGTTTTTTTGCGATCATTCGCTCTTAAAGCAATAAACAGACCAAACGTATTATCGGAAAAACATGAATAGTGTTTTTCATTTTCAGGATGGGGGTATCCATTTACAGTGACAATCCAACAGTTATCCCTTTGCCTTGACAATGTGTTAAAAATTCGTTGTAACGGTTATTTCTGAAGATTTTTTGTCATTAACACCCAACTTAAATTGTAACTGATCACCGGGGTAAATAACATATACTCTTTACACCCCCCCTGTGTCCCTCAATGTTGTTGACTTTAGGAATTTCTGACGTTCGCCCCGCGATAAATCACGAGGCTAAGATTAGCAAACGCCATAAATGACGCTCAAGGGACAGGGAGGTTGTCCGCCACAGGCGGATCCTTTCTATTGTTAGTCCCGAAGCTTATTTCGGAACGGTATTTTTTCCCTTAAGTCAACAACATTGCCTGTGCCCCTCCGCCTGAGACGGAAGGATTTTAGTCCCCCTCTTGAGAGGGGATTTAGGCATGCCTGCGCAGGCAGGGGTGTGTGAAAGAATGTTTACGATTGACAGATGATCTTTTGCAACCTTTAAGTGGATACCTGTAAGTAGTTACATCGTAACAATTACTTACTATTTAGGCGTGACGTTTTTCGGGGAAAAAGTTTGTAATTCTAAGTTTACTCGAAAAATGCAACAAACGTTTTGATTTTATTTATGCCTATATTAGTAAATTAGTTGACAACTTAAACTCAGCATTTTTCGGGACAAGTGTACTTTCATCTGACTGTAGTGAAATTAAGCACAAAACATATAAATTTGCTATTTGTTGCAGTTTTTGGGGTTTAGAGAAATCAAAAGCATAAAATGGGAACTTGTTACATGCTGCAGTTTTTGGAATTACTTAACCCCGTGGCTAATTATTTTCATTTGGGAAAAAAATAATAACAACTAAAATTTTAACAAGAAAAAAGAGGAGAAAAATGAGAAATCTGTTGCAGTAATTAAACTGTTACATTGAAACAGTTTCAAAATTGAAACAAGAGTTGCTAAATCAATCCATGCTGTTTCATCTTCCGCCATAAAGTTGTGCGGCTAAATCCCAACTCTTTAGCTGTTGCAACTTTGTTCCAGTTATGTTTTTTTAATTTTGATAGAATTATTTCCTGTTCGGCAGTTGCCATGGGGGATTGGTTGTTAGGCAACTCGTCACATGACACTTCAATATTTGCAAATTCATGTGGGAGATGCTTTAATTCTATCCGGCTATTGCAGCACATGACAAATGCATGCTCGATGATGTTCTCCAACTGCCGGACATTACCGGGGAAATCACAATTCACCAGAACGCTCTTTACTTCATCCGAGACGTGAAGGATATTCTTTCCGGTTTTATGGTTGAACTTGTCCAGAAAATGATCGATCAGAAGGGGAATGTCGTCTCGCCTTTCTTTTAACGGCGGCAGCTCTAACAAGACAATATTCAGGCGGAAATAGAGATCGTCCCGGAATTTTCCATCTTCAACAAGCTGTGATAAATTATCTTTTGTCGCAGCGATAATGCGCACATCGGTTTTTACCGGAGCCGTGGCGCCAAGCGGTTCATATTCTTTTTCCTGTAACACGCGCAGCAGTTTCACCTGGGTGGAGGGCGAGAGGCTGTCCACCTCATCCAAAAACAGGGAACCGCCTTTTGCCAGTGCAAATCTTCCCGGTTTGTCCTGTTTCGCATCGGTAAAAGCGCCTTTCTTGTAGCCAAACAGTTCCGACTCCAACAGAGTGTCCGGCAGCGCGCCACAGTTGATAGCGATAAACGGATGTTTGGCCCTGTGACTCAAATTGTGTATCGCCCGGGCGAACAGCTCTTTGCCGGAACCGCTTGGTCCCTGGATCAAAACGGTGCTCTCACTTTCCGCAATATTGGGCAGGATATCAAATATGCGCAAAATCTTGTGGTTTTTGGCAACAATATCTTCGTAAGTGTAACGCCGGTTGAGTTCTTTCTTCAATTCTTCGATGGCCGAAAGGTCGCGGAAAGTCTCGGCTCCGCCAACAATTTCACCTTTTTCATTCTTTAAAACGTTGGTGCTGATGCTGATTGAAAGCTGTTTACCGTCGGCACGAAGAATGTTGACATGTTTGTCGATCACTTTTTTCTTCGAATTGTAAGAATAGCGTAAAGCGCAGTCAGTTTCACAAATATTCGCGCGGAGGATTTCAAAACAGTACTTGCCGATGGCTTCACTCCGGGGAACCCCGGTGATGTGCTCAGCGGCCTTGTTAAAGTAGGTGATGATCATGTCTTTATTTACCGTAAATATACCGTCGGCGATGCTGTCACAAATAATTGCGGAAAAGTCCGGGGGAATAATTTTTCTAACCGGTTTGCTCATACCACACCAATTAATTTATTGTTTTATTTAAAATTACTAAATCCCGGGCAACGTGTCAAGACAAATTGCACAGTAAAGTAAAACCTCAATTATTGGCAGGAATATCATCATACTATACTTGTCAAGCTGAGTGTCGCTTCGACCATCATCCTTCGACTTTGCGAAATAAACGTATTGGTAACAAAAAGTTAAGTTCTGTTCGTTGCCTGTTCGCACAATTGGGTGTTCAGAATGACGGCCGGAGCGAAATTGAACCCTTTGAACATTAATAAAATGCTCACCAATAATTGAGGTTTCTCCGGTAAAAAACACGGATGAAAAATGATTTGTCTTTTTTTCCCAAAGCAGGACTTATCAGAGAAGGGCATCTAAGTTATCTCTGACAATCTTTTTTACGCCGTTAATTGCGGAAACGATTGCAACCACGTTATTCAAATTATTCATATTTTTGACGCTGCCAAACAGATGAATCACGCCTTGATTCGCTTTTACGCCAATTTTGACGCCGGCAGTACTGGAATTTGTAGCTAATGATGCGATCACATGGGAGGCAAGGCGGAGATTCTCTAACTCTATCTGATTGTTGCGGTCCCATGCTTCATCTTTCTTTTTGGCAATAGTCTCCAGTTTCTCGCACGCATGTTCTAAAGTATCTTTGTCCAGATGAAAAACAGTATCGTATCGGGTAACATCATTCCAGTCAACACCAAATAGGGATTTCGTCCAGCGTGAATGCAGCTTGTCGCCATCTTTGATGGTCCGGACGGCTTTTTCCATTGTAACATTTTTCAGATCCATCAACCGTTGTACTCGATAATCAATGGGGGCAAGGAGAAGGACTCGGTGAAGATTAGAACTCTTTAAAAACAAGTGCCCGCCGCGACCATGATAAACAACATTGCCTTCTTTCACGGCATCAAAAAGGGCGGCTTCACAAACAGACATGCAGAGCCGGCGTTCTTTTTTGAAAGTTTCCCAAAATGAAAGAGGAGTCTCTAACAGTTTTTCCATCCTGTTTCTTTCAAGGCCATATTTTTTTTCCGCACGATCAAAAACGTCGTTATGGTCTATCATCTGGTAGTCCAAGCGTTTTGCCAGACATTCTGCCAGCTCTTTCATGCCGCTGTATTCGCCACCGGAAATTGTGATAATTGCCATTTTATACCTCTCTTATTCGTGATTATTTACAATTTGTTGACAAGTATTTTTAACTGCTGCCTTTTTAAACGCAATATTTGTACCGGATTTATTTCATTTATAGAATATGGTTTAAAAATCCGGCGTGGTTTTACGGTAAGTAACATCGTAAGAAAGGAGAAAAGATTGTAATGTTTACTATGCCGTTGTGTAGCGAATCACGGGGTTAAAAACAGAAAGGATGCTGACCGATTCTATGAGGGGAGTACCCGTCCACCGGCGGGTGCTTCCTCTTTTTTGCCTGATCCATAATTGTCGGAAAATGCTTACGAGAATGGTCCGGAAATCGAATAGCTAAAAAGGGAAGCATGCGCCAGGGTGCGATCTCTTAAAAGGTTTCATCTGTGAAATCTATTTATCAAAGATGAAACATCTTGCTGTATCACATATATTATCAATTGGTTACAATCCGTATGTTTTCTTTTTAGAAGAATATCGTTTCAATAATGAAACCATCATCAGGGTGGGTTGTTGTTATCTCTATTATTTTCAATTAGATAGGCCTGTTTTCATTTTTGGCATAATAATTGAACTAAATATGCCGAAGTGGTTTAAGTGAAATCATACAATTTGGAGACGTTAAAATGGGACAATATGGGCATCGCAATATGTATTACATGACCGGCCTGCCGGGGTGGATGCGGTTGGGGTACAGTCCGGGCTGGCAGGGGCGCAGTGCAACCGGTTTGGGTCCGGCAGCCCGGTACCTGGCAACCGGTCAATGGCCAACGCCACAAATGACTGCCTGGTGGTCGCAAAATCAGGGCACTGCCGTTAAGCCTGCAAATGAGCTGCAATATCTGCAACAGCAGGCAGGACAGTTAAAGGCAGAATTGGATTCCATTCAAAAACGGATCGAAGAATTGGAGAATAAATAGTTACGGGAACTTTCTGCAATTTATTTCAAAAAGTGGAATTGAACAGATCGTAACCCTTTAGTTCTTGGCTTGGTTCCATCATCCCCGTACGCTCGGACAGGAGCTGAACTTCTGCCTGAAGGGGGGGATTAGATGGAATTTAATTCCATATTTTCAAAAGACTAAAGTGTTATAATAGACAAAATACTCAAAAATATTAAGGAGGTAATCATGCCGTACGGAAGAAATTTTTACCCCGGCTTTGGCTTTAGCGGGTATTATGGTGGCTACGGTTGGGGTAGAGGCAATCCTTATCCGTACTGCCGAAACTTCCCCTGGTTGCCGCGGGGTTGGTGGGCTTACGGAAATTATTCGCCTTATGCGGCTTCGTATCCAAACGCTTCCGGCTATGGAAATTACTCACCTTACGCGAGTGGATACCCTTATGCAGCTACCTCTCCCTGGAATTGGAGCGCACAAGCTCCGGGACAGGAAATGGACTATCTGCGACAACAAGCGGAAACGATCCGAACCGAACTACAAAATATTGAAAACAGAATTAAGGATTTGGAATTCGAAGCTGAAAAATAGTATGAAAAGGACAACTAATTTAGGAGATAAAGATGAAAGTAGCGGTGTCGGCATTGGGAACGGATTTGGATTCGCCGGTTGATTTGCGTTTTGGCAGAACCCAGTACTATGTTATCGTTGATATGGAAACAATGGCTTACGAATCAATCAGCAATCCTCACATGGGTGCAAGCGGTGGGGCGGGGATTCAGGCCGCGCAGATGATCAGCAATTACGGTGTTCAGGCGGTTATCAGCGGTGTGCTGGGGCCGAACGCTTATCAAACGCTGCAAGCCATCGGCATCCCCAGTTATCAGGCTACCGGCGGTTCAGTGCGGGAAACAATCGAAGCTTTTAAAGCCGGATTACTAACTCAGGTCAATCAACCCGGTCCTTCTCACTTTGGCATGGCAGGTGGTATGGCGGGGTCGGGTATGGGGCGTGGCAGAGGCATGGGGCGCGGACAGGCATACTATCCGCCACAGCCGCCGATGCCGCCACAACCGCCGCCAACTCCGGCTAAAGCGGACGACCTGGAAGAACTGAAAAAACAAGCGGGTCAATTGAACGAGCAGTTTAATACGATCATGGAACGTATCTCCAAACTGGAGAAGAAAGCCAAAGAAGACGAGGAAAAATCCTGAGCGATAGTAAAGAAGAATAGAAATAACACAGCGGAATTGAGCGTGGAATGAAGTTTAGAATCGACGAAGAAAAGTGCATCCTTTGTTTTAATTGCCAAAGTATCTGTCCGGTTGATGCCATCCGGGGAACAGATACGCGAATACAAATATTGCCTGAACTTTGCACCGGATGCGGCATTTGTCACACCGCCTGCCCGGTTCAGGCTATCAAACCGGTTCGAATTAAAACTCCTGTTTATGCTGTTTCCGAAAAAGGAGCTGTCTCTGTTAATCAGGGGCAGGTAAATTCCATATATATTCCGGTTTCCGAGCAGAGGGAAGTTCCAAAAAGCGGCACATTGTCTCTTTTGGATAAACTATTTTCCCTGATTACCCCATCAGTAAATAGGGAAACATTTAATGTGAATCAAAACCGGTGGAAAAGCCGTGGACGACAACAGAGGAAAAGAAGAAGATGGAATACATAATAAACATACGGCCGGCTCTGTACAATAAAGGGTACCGTATCACAGGCCAGCGACAGCAGATCATCCGGATACTGGATAAGGCTACTGATCATCAGAGTGCCTATAAAATATATGAAGAGCTGCGAAAAATGAATCACCGCGTTAGTATTGCAACCATCTATCGTACTCTCGATCTGTTGGTGGAATTAAATTTTGTGCGCCGGATAGACAGGCACAAACAACCTTCTGTTTATGAACTGGCCGATCCCGGGAAGGGACCAACCGTAAAAGTCCATCTAATCTGCCGGAAATGTAATCAGGTGCAGGATATTTCTTCATCTTTATCGGTCATGTTTAATGATCTGGTGGGGAAGGCTCAGCTTTATCATGAATTCAGCATTGAGCCGCAGGCAATAAGCTTAAGAGGATTGTGTGCAAAATGCCGGGTAGAATCGGCCAGGGGTAATTGAATATTTTTTTTGTCAGGTAAAGAGAATGATTCTCATTTTTACATTAATCGAACGACAAAATGAAGTGAGATAAGAGATGATTAAGTCAACCGTACTATTTGACAATACGCCCCACAATCCGGAGTTGCAAACCGGTTGGGGATACAGTTGCCTGATAGAAACGGAAAAACAAACTATCTTATTTGACACCGGCAGCGATGGCGTTCTTCTTTTGGAAAACATGAAAAAATTGGGAATTTCTCCGGGAAAAATTCAACATATTGTTATTTCACACGAATATTGGGATCATATTGGCGGGCTGCCCTATCTGCTGCAGCGCAAGTCAGTCATTCAAAGAAATGAAATGAAGAAGAATCTCATACCAACGGAGCGGTTTTCTTCGTGAAAGATATGAGATGTTTCGCTGCTTTTATTCGCTCAGAATACTATTTTTGAAACCTTGTGTTGTCGTATAAATCAAGAGGTGAAGTTGAAAATTTTGCTTGATAATTTAACCCATGCACTCATGATCACGCTTTTTGTGTTTGTGATGATGCTGTTGGTGGATTATTGCAATATAGTCAGCAAGGGTAAACTCTCTTTTCTTATCAAAGGGAATCGGTGGCGACAGTACAGCATCGCTTCGTTTTTAGGCAGTACGCCCGGTTGTTTGGGCGCTTATCTGAACGTCTCTTTTTACGTTAACGGATTAATTTCCTTCGGCGCCATCGTTGGCGGCATGATTGCCACCAGCGGCGACGAAGCATTCGTAATGTTAACTTTGTTTCCGAAAAAAGCGTTTCTGCTTTTTGTTTTGTTGTTCTTTCTCGGCATTCTTCTCGCCTGGATAACGGATAAAATTGTGGCGTGGCTGCAACTAAAAACATGTCGGGAGTGTAAGCTGCAGGTGGTGCACACAGAAGAATATTGCGATTGTTTCAAACGGGATGAGTTGGCCGGTTACTTTCTCCATATTTCATTTTACCGTGCGGTACTGTTGATTATCGGTTTGGTTTTTCTGTTCCTGTTCATCCAGGGTGTGATCGGTCCGCCAAATTGGGACTGGAAAAGAATTACCATGGTTTCATTGGTTGCCATTGCTGCCGTGGTGATCGGCAGCACACCCGAGCACTATCTAAAAGAACACATCTGGCATCATTCCGGAATCCGGGCCGCACATGGTCATTGTCATGTTGTTCGCCAAGGGTGCAGTGCCGTTTTCAATTCTGGCGGCCAGTTCAATCGTTCAGGACGGCCATGGTATGCTGCCGATGCTCTCCTTTTCGGTGAAAGATTCCGTGATCATTAAGATATTTAACGTGGCCTACGGATTGGTTATCGGATCTGTTTTATTGGCGATGGGGTGGTGAAAGAATGGAATCGGCAAAATTAAATTGTGATGAAATCCGGAAATTGATCAGCGCTTATGTTGATCATGAACTGTCGCCGGAGAAGAACCGGGCGGTTTTATTGCATCTGAAAGAGTGCCCGGTTTGTCACAATTTGGTTTTGGAAGAGGTTCGGATAAAACAAGCAGTACAACAATTTGGTCAAAAGATGAAAGCGCCGGAGCATTTGAAACGAAAGCTTCGAGAGGAACTCGGCGGCGTAAAAATAATGTGAGTATAGATGAAAATAGCAAAAATTAAACGGAAATTGTTATTACATCATTTTTAATAGAAGGAGGTATGGATTATGGCAACAGGAAGAGGAAATTTTAGTGGGGGCCGTGGCATGGGACAGGGTCTTGGCAGGGGAGCCGGTGGTGGTATGGGCAGAATGAGCGGCACCGGAACCGGTTACGGACCTCAGGGAAATTGTGTTTGTTCCTCATGTGGCGCTACCGTTCCTCACCAGGCAGGCGTTCCCTGCAATACAATGATCTGTCCGAAATGCGGCGCTAAAATGGGGCGGAATAGTTGAAAATTTGCCTCCCACAGAGTCGTGTACGTAGCAAAAATTGGATGGTTATAACTTGGCATAATGTCCAATAAAATGATAAGGACTGTGGGAGGCAATTTAATTTTGAAAAGACAGAAAAAGGGTGTTGATTACCGATTCGGCGAATTTGTTTAAGTTGCTCGTTTTAACACCCCTGTCCCCCCTTCAGGGAGGTACGGGGCAATGTTGTTGACTTTAGGAATTTCCGACGTCCGCCCCCCGCGATAAATCACGAGGCTAAGATTAGCAAGCGTCATAAATGACGCTATGACGCTTCTCCGATGAAAAACCGTAACTTTAAAATGATTATTCAAGTTACGATGATGTCATTCCCTGCCTGCGCAGGCGTTCGAAACGAAATGACATATTATGGGCGGGTATTGTAAAGGGACAAATTATAGATTGAAAAAGCACTATCTGTTTTTTCAAAGAATTAAAATGTTACACTACCTCGTATTTGGTTGGGGATTTTACGAGGTTGGAATAAGATCAAATGATAGTAAGGAAAGATAAATAATTGAATGATATTTATCGCGCACTGTTGAACGGAATTCCGGAAGAAAGTTTTAAAATAAAACAGGTCGTAATCGGCATTCACTGGACCGTGGTCGTCAGCCGTTACACCGGCATGGCTTCCACCTTGCAGGCGCCAAGGCCGCACAGCAAAACGCCCAGGCCGGCCGCCGGTGATTTCGAAGAACAAGATGCGTTGCAGGTAGCTAAATACCTTTTGTCGGACAACCAGCTTGAGGCAAGCCTGGGTTTAGCGGCGATCAATTCCATGCTGCACAGCGACCCGGAACGTTGTGAAAATATCAACGCATTAGAAGTGTTACTGCGGAAAGGAAAAAAGAAAAAAGTTGGCGTGATCGGTCATTTTCCGTTTGTTAGCCGACTGCGCCGGGAGTTGCAGGATGTTGTGGTATTTGAGAAGAATCCACAGCCGGGTGATTTGTCAGACGACCAAATGGCATCCATTTTGCCGGACTGTGAAGTTGTGGGCATTTCTTTTCTGGAGGATGTGGGCTACCTGCCGCGTGTGGCGTTTTTTATGGATACCTTTATGCACCGCATCGGTCTGCACGGCAAGGCAATTATCCCGTTTGTGTTGGGGTACGGCTGCAACGTTCCGGCAGTGATGGCGACGCGGATCATGGAATCTCCCCGGGATCGTCTTATCAGCAGCGTGTTGGCAACGTTGGTTCCCTGCTCGGCCCGAACCGCTATCATTTTGGGACTGGTGGCATTTTTTGTCGGGCCTGTTGCAGCGATCGGAATTTATTTGCTGAACATTTTTGTCATTGCGGCTACCGGTAAATTTCTAACTTCCCGGCTGCCGGAATCTTCACCGGGCCTGATTATGGAAATTCCGGTTTTTCGCCTGCCCACGTTGCGGACTCTGTTGATGAAAACCTGGCTGCGGCTGCGCGAATTTATCGTCATTGCCTGGCCGATTTTAATTGCCGGCAGCGTCATTTTAAGTTTGATCAGCTATTACCATCTGGATCATGTGATCAACAGCCTGTTTACGCCATTGACGGCTATACTCGGACTGCCGGCTGTGGTTGGCACTACCCTGATATTTGGCCTGCTCAGGAAAGAGCTTTCTCTGATTATGCTGCTACAGGCGCTGGGAACGGTTCAGGTTACGGATGTTCTTTCTACTCAGCAGATTATCGTATTTACCGTTTTTGTCGTGTTTTATTTTCCATGCCTGGCTACTTTGGGCGTGCTGATCAAAGAAATTGGCTTGCGCTGGGCGGGCTACACAGTGCTGATGACCACAAGCATCGCCATTGTCCTGGCGCTTGTTGTAAGAATCCTTTTTGAAGTTGGCAGCGTCATTCCATTTTAAACTGGTAATGCCTGCGCTGTTGCGACCCAGGCATAGTGACGGCAGGACAGACAAAAAAAGAAGGAGGGTACCATGTTTTCACTTTACTCGTTAGACCCGGGTATCATCGAAAAGCATTTACGTTTCTTGGAAAACGATGTGAAATTGATACTATTTCTTCAGGAGAGTGAGTGTCCCCATTGTACTAAAGTACGCAAGTTCATTGAAAAACTTTCATCAATCACGCAAAAGATTCAAGCGATTACGTACAACTATGCCATCAATGATAAAATGGTTCAAAAATACCACATCCGGCATGTACCGGCTGTTGCCCTGACCGGAAAGAAAGATTACGGTATCCGTTACTATGGTGCACCGGCGGATATGGAGCTGTTCCATTTCTTGGATGATGTTGTCGATGTTTCACGGGGAGAGGCGGGGTTGTCCGATAATGTCAAAGAGAAACTGATGCAAATTAACTGGCCGGTGCATCTGCAGCTTTTCATCTCACATCGTTGTCCCTATTCCAGGCCGGCCGTCAAGCTGGCGATTGAGGCGGCGATCGAAAATGATTTTATCAGCATCGACATTTTAGATGCCATGGAATTCCCGGAAGATGCAGAGAAATATGGTGTACGCGGTATTCCGTATTCGGTAATAAATGAGAAAAATTCTTTCTATGGTGCACTCACCGGTGAAGAATTTGCGAATCAGTTGATTAGCGCCAATTCCGGGAAATAGAACCGAATGAGGAACAATTCAGGTATGTCGATTTTTGTTGCACAATAAGCCTTCGTCTTCCCACCTGAGCAGGGTGTTGCAGAATAGAAAACAAAAGTCTAAAATTGTCATTCCGAATCCTGCTTTTTGGGTGAGGAATCTCTTGCCAGCTTTATAATACATTATTATGAGATTCCTCAATCGCTCTGCTTTCGTTCGGAATGACATATTGGAAGATTTACATTATTCTGCAACAGCCTGTTGAGTCGGGCAGGCAATCAGGATGTCAGAAAATCCATGCTGAGCCCTTCGACAAGCTCGGGATAAATTTACTCGAAGCGTGATTAGAATTAATATTGAACGTTTCTGAATAGATATACGATACATAGTAACGGGAAAGCAGATATGAACTAAAATAACGGATTGAGACGATGAAAATTGTAATTAGCAGTGACGACAAAACAAATATTCGCAAAGGTCATTTCGGCCGGGGGCATTATTTTATGTTTTTTGTCCGGGATGGCAATCAGGTTTTAACCCGGGAAGTGAAAGAAAATCCTTACTTCGATCAGGATGACCACCAGCAGGTAGACAGAGTGCTGGGAGTTATCCGGGACAGCGATGTCCTGATCGGCAAAAGCATGGGACGGGCATCAGCAAAAAAGCTGAAAAGCCTGGGCAAAAAATTATTGCTCACTCAGATTGATTCCGCCCATGAAGCGGCCACAGCTTATTTTAATAATGAGCTGGAGCGTTTTTTAACCTGGGACGATGATGCCAAAAAATTTGTTACGTTAGCTCAATAGAATGGAATTAAAAAAATGATTATCTCTGTTGCCAGCGGAAAAGGCGGAACAGGAAAAACAACCATCTCCACAAGTTTAGCCCTTTCTCTTGAAAACTCACAATACCTGGACTGCGATGTGGAAGAGCCGAACGGCCATCTTTTTTTAAAACCGCGGCTTGAACAGCGCCAATCGGTTTTCATAAAGCTGCCTGAAATTGATGAGAACAAATGCACGTACTGCGGCAATTGTGTCGATATTTGCCAGTTCAATGCTCTTGTTGTTGTACCCAATAAAGTGTTGCTGTTTGATCAGCTTTGCCATGGTTGCGGCGCTTGTTCCATCCTGTGCCCGGAACAGGCGATCCGGGAAGTGGATAAAGAAATTGGCATTCTGGAAATGGGCCATGTTGTTGAAATGCCATTTGCTCACGGTATTGTTAACATAGGGGAATCGATGGTAACGCCGGTTATCCGGGAATTGATCGAACAAATTGAGTCGGATCGAACCGCTATTCTGGATGCACCTCCCGGCACCAATTGTCCGGTGGTGGAAACGGTTCAATCCAGTGATTACTGCATTCTGGTTACGGAAGCGACACCATTTGGGCTGAATGATCTGAAATTAGCTGTGGACATGCTGGAGGATCTGCATGTTGAACACGGAGTGATTATCAATAAATCCGATTTGGGGACAGATCTGGTAGAACGGTATTGTGAGGAGAAAAACATTCCGGTTCTTCTGCAAATTCCGTTCAGTCGTGATGTAGCCGTGGGTTACTCTAAGGGCGAAATGCTTATCGAAACCAAGCCGGAATATAAAATAATTTTGCAAAGGGTGTTTGAGCGCATCAAAGAGGAAGTGCATGCAGGAGCGGTGCGTGCTTTCTGAATCTGTTTGGTGGGGTTGTCAATATTACAAACAAACGCAGAAACTCAGTTGAATCGCTCAATACAGGGAAAAACAGAATAATAGTGTAGCGCGACGAGGCTCGTCGCACTACAAAATTTTGTTGATAAAATCAGAAAATTTATGAATCGGAGATCGAAACAAAAATGAAACAGATTACAATTATCAGCGGCAAAGGCGGAACCGGGAAAACCACACTGACAGCCTCATTGGCTTCCCTGATAGACAACAAGGTTATGGCAGATTGTGATGTGGATGCGACGGACCTGCACCTGATTTTGAAACCAAAAATTCAAAAACGCACCGAATTTTATGACAGCAAAATTGCATACATCCATCCGGAATTGTGCACACAATGCGGACTTTGTGAGGAGTATTGTCACTATAAAGCGATCACCGATTTTGTTGTGAATCCGGTAGCCTGCGAAGGATGCGCTTTGTGTGAAATGATCTGCCCTGCCCGCGCTGTGGAAATGAAAACCAACCTATCCGGGGAATGGTACATCTCAGATACAGAGTATGGTCCCATGGTGCATGCAAAATTGAAAGCCGGCGAGGAAAATTCAGGCAAGCTGGTCACCATTGTCCGTAATGAAACGCAAAAAATTGCCGAAGAACAAAACAGAGATTTTGTAATAATCGACGGTCCTCCGGGTATCGGTTGTCCGGTTATCTCGTCCATCAGCGGGGTTGATCTGGTTGTAGCCGTCACCGAACCCAGTGTATCCGGCATTCATGATCTGGAAAGGGTACTGGCAATTGCCAATCAATTTAAGCTGCCGGCCATGGTTGTGATCAACAAATACGACATCAATGAGGAGATGACACAACAAATTGTAGATTTTTGTACCGAAAATAGTGTTCCGGTCATTGGCAAAATTCTTTTTGATCCGGTAGTAGTGGAATCTCAAATTCACGAACTGCCTGTGGTGGAATTTTCAAATAATGGCGTGGCAGGTGAAATTAAAAAAATATGGAAAGAGATTATGTTTCGAATGAGTGAATAAGTCTACCTGTAAATTGACTATGTAAAATATTGCCAATCACGGCAAAATGAAATAAATAGCTGTTGTTATAAAAGTTAGTATTCATTAAATTATATTTTAGAAGTGATGTCGCCAAATTGTTCACTTTTAAAAATCAAGGAAGGAACCGGTAAAAATGAAAGCAAAGAAGAAGTTGTTCATTGCCCTTGCAGGAATTCTTCTCCTGTTCACATTTCAGATCCTGGTCATTCCTCCGACAGCCTCATTTGCAGGAAAACATCCGCCGTTTTACCTGTTGAATTCCGAAGGGGATATTATCAACCCGCTCACCGGAGAAAACGCAGATCAGCCGTACAGTACTTACAACACATGCGATATGTGTCATTCCTACGATGATATTGTGCAGGGTTATCATTTTCAAATGGGTGCGAAAAGTGTGAGCGATCATTATAGTAAAGAACAGCCCTGGGTATTGTCGGACGGCATGTTTGGCAAGTTCTGACCGGCGTCATTTCGCCAGTTGGCGAAGAAAAAAAATCACTCTCCCGATGAGATGGATATCACCGTATGGCAATGGGCCACGACCGGCCCCGAAGGTAAACCGACCTGCGCAGGTTGTCATCCGGGTGGCGGCCCCATGGAATTTGACCGGGATGGCCAACGGTACGATGAACGATTGACGGAAAAACCGTCTCTCTCCGATTCCCTGTACGGCGATTATTACGGCAGCCATTGGGATAAAAGCGGCGTATTAGAGGCTGATTGTTTTATGTGTCATCTCTCAAGTTACAGTTTTGAAACAAGAACGGAACAGTTGAAAAACTGGAACCTCAAATGGGCCTCCACAGCGGCTTCCGGCATCGGCACGGTTGAAGGAAGCATATACGATGTCGTTGATAATAATGATCCTTCCGCAGAGCCCAAAGTGACGTACAACAAACGACTGTTCAATGAGGACGGCAAAATTGTTCTGGATATCAAGCCTACCGTAGATGATAACAACTGCATGCAGTGCCATGGCCCGGCCGATATGAAAAAACGGGCTTTTAGCTGGCATGACGAAGTGAACCCCGATGTGCACAGTCAGCAGGGGATGCATTGCGTTGATTGTCATCCTGCCGGTATGGACCATAATTTTGCCAAAGGACATACCACCATTGAAACGTTGCGTGACGACCTGGACAATAGCATGCGTTCCTGTAAAGACTGCCATACAGAAGGGTATCGTGGTGCAACCATTCCGAAACATGTGAATATTCCTCCTTCACACCTGAAAGACATCGCCTGTGAAACCTGTCACATTCCGCAAAAACATCGCGCCGCCGGTCAATTTTTTGATACGACCCACGGTAATTTGCATTGGGATATTATCGGTAAAAAAGAAGCATGGGGAAAACCGGAAGACTGGTACCCTGCTTATATGAAATTTGACGGCAAGATTATACCGATCAATCCCATCTTTGGCATCTGGTGGGGAAACCGTGAGAAGAATGGGATCGTTTACCCGCTGTTCGCCAGAGAGCTTGCCGCAGCCTGGGGAATTTACGGGAGCCGGGTTACCGACGACAATGGCGACGGCTTTGCCGAAGTAAATAAGCGGGAAGAGATCCGGCTGGGACTGAAAGCCGTGGAAACCGTTTTGCATAAAAGCAGCCGGTTTGAACAAGTTCATGCGGTTTTCATTAAAGGCGATAAAGCGTGGGAATTTAACCAAGACAGTCTGCTGGTTGGTAAATGGGATCCAGTCTGTAAGGGGAGAGGCTTTTCCATCAGCCACAATGTTGCGCCGGCGGAAATGGCTCTTGGCGCCAACGGTTGTCCCGACTGCCACGGCTACAATGGTGAATTTTTTAAACGAACATACATTGTTGATCCTTACGATGAAAACGGCAACCAGGTTATTGCACCGGTGAGAAAGACCATCGGAATAAGCGATTATTCATACAATCTCTGTGCTATCCATTTTCCGCTGATCCGGCCTTATATGGGGATTGTTTTAATCATTATCTTTTTTGTTACTACACTTCACTTCACCAGTTTCGGCCCTCACGATTTTGGCGGTCGGCCGTTACATCCCCGCAGCGATGATTATGAAAGGATCGATCGGTTCAACTTGTTCGAACGTTTAACTCATTTATTTGTGTTGTTTACGTTTATTTTCCTTGCTTTGACGGGTCTTGCCTTTGCCTATAGAGGCGGCGGCAGGTTTCTGGAATTGTTCTTCGGCAACACAGTAACGCCGCGTGTCTGGCACGGCTGGCTGGGTTTTGTCTTTGGTATTGGTGTTCTTTTTATGCTGTTGCAATGGTGGCGAGATGCCATGCTTATCCCCAGTGATAAAGAATGGGTACGGAATTTCGGCGGTTATCTGGGCGGTCACGACCCGGTGCCGGCAGATCGGTTTAATGCCGGTCAGAAAGTGTATTTCTGGACGGTAATTATTGGCGGAATTGCTCTTCTTTTATCCGGCACGGTTTTATTCTTCAGAGAACATCTGCCGCTCAATTTGGTATTTACTTGCATTTTCATTCATTATATTGCCGCCCTTTTCGGCGTGTCCGGCGTTCTTTCCCATGTCTATTTGAGTACCGGCGCCAACCCGGGAACATTTCCGGCAATTTTTGTTGGTAAGGTTACTAAACTGTGGGCGCGGCGTCATCATCCGTTGTGGTACGAAAAAATTACAGGGAAGCCTGCAAGTGGTTCCAGTGATCACCAAAATCAGAATCATTCTGATGAAAGTAAATAAAAAGCTGCGGTCACTCAGTTGGATCGACTAAAAGGACGGGAACAGCGGCATGTTTAAATATCTGTTCGGACCGGTACCTTCCCGCCGTTTGGGAATTTCTTTGGGCATCGATTTGGTGCCGCACAAAGTCTGTACCCTCAATTGTGTCTATTGTGAGTGCGGCAGAACAACCAATCTTACGTTGCAGCGCAAGGAATATATTCCGTACGATCAGGTGATCCGGGAGATTGGGGAGTATTTTCAGCACAACCCGGTTCCCGATTACATCACTTTTTCCGGCAGCGGGGAACCGACGCTCAATTCAAGAATCGGGGATGTTTTGGCTTTCATCAAGGAAAACATTCCCCGTGTTCCTGTCGCCCTTTTGACCAACGGAACGCTTTTTACCGACCCGCAAGTCCGGCGGGAAATGCTCGCCGCAGATTTGGTTATTCCGTCTCTGGATGCCGCCTCCGACGTGGTCTTCCGCCGTATCAACCGTCCCCTTCACTCTCTGACCATAGAAAGTTATATTGAAGGTCTGTGCCAATTTCGCCGGGAGTATAGCGGTAAATATTGGTTGGAAGTTTTCATCATTCCCGGCTTGAACAATACGGCAGAAGATTTGGCGCTGCTGAAACGAGCGATTCTGTCTATTCAGCCTGACCGGGTGCAATTGAATTCGCTGGATCGTCCCGGGGCCGTTGCCAATATCCGGAAAGCCACGTGTGAAGAGTTGGAACGGGTGAAGAATATCCTGCAATTTAAAAATGTTGAGATTATCTCTTCCGCTTCCCGGCGCAAAGAAATTCAATCTTACCGGCAGGATACGGAGGCTGCTATTTTAGAAACCATCGCCCGCCGGCCCTGCACGGTCAACGATTTATGCCAGATTTTGGGATTGCATGAAAATGAATTGAATAAATATCTGAGTGTGCTTGAAGGAAATCATGCCGTTATCACCAAACGGCAGGAGAGAGGAAATTTTTATATGATCCCAAAATAATGCCGCTCACCTTAATTTGACCCGAATAATTCAAACCTGAATTGAGCGATTGCAGGGCGATTCGCTGAATCGCCAACAGGATTTACACTAAAAATTGAAAACCCATTTGGTAACAGCAACATGCTAAAAAACAAGGGAACCGCTCAATTCAGGTCAAATTAAAGGAGTTATCGTGAAAAA
The DNA here is from genome assembly GCA_913009825.1 of uncultured Deferribacteres bacterium. Taxonomy (GTDB): domain Bacteria; phylum Zhuqueibacterota; class JdFR-76; order JdFR-76; family DREG01; genus DREG01. Next base: position 17,964 of record CAJVYQ010000052.1, on the reverse strand, counting down.
TTCACTGGACAAAGCGACAAAAGCAATCCACGCCGGAGAATTAGCAGAGAGCATATTCGGCGAAGTGTCGGTACCGATTTTTCAGAGTTCCACATTTTCATTCCCCAGCGCCGATGACGGCGCCGCCCGATTTTCCGGCAAGAAATCCGGTTTTATTTATACGCGCATGGGTAACCCCACCACCAAAGCGCTGGAAGACGCATTAACCGCGCTGGAAAACGGCTTTGCCGCCATGGCAACGGCTACCGGTATGGCGGCTATCACAACAGTCTATCTCACATTTTTGAACCAGGGCGATCACATCGCCGGCACCGATTCCGTTTACGGCCCGTCGCGAATGGTTCTGGAAAAAGAGTTCAGCAGATTCGGCGTTCAGGCTGATTTTGTGGACAGCACCAATCCGGAAAACATCGAAAATGCCATCCGGCCCAATACTAAAGTTGTTTACATCGAGACCCCGGCGAATCCGACCATGGGCATCACCGATATTCAAAAAGCGGCGCAAGTTGCCCATGCTCACGGCGCCCTGTTGATTGTGGACAACACTTTTGCCAGTCCATATTTGCAGCGTCCTTTTGAACATGGCGCGGATGTGGTTGTGCACAGTTTAACCAAATTTCTAAACGGACACAGTGATGTGGTTGGCGGCGCCATCATTACCAAAACAGAAGCGCTGTATAAAAAAATCCGGCCGGTTTTGAATCTTTTCGGCGGCACCATGGATCCCCACCAGGCCTGGCTAATTTTGCGGGGCATTCGCACCCTGGCGCTCCGGGTTGAAAAAGCGCAGGAGAACGCCGGAAAATTAGCGAAATTTCTGCAGAATCACCCGAAAGTTACCTGGGTTCGTTATCCGGGACTGCCGGATCATCCGCAGCACGAAATTGCCCAAAAACAGATGGACGGGTTTGGCGCCATGATCTGTATAGGCGTGAAGAACGGTTTAACCGGCGGGAAAACGGTGATGGACAATGTGAAGCTGTTTACCCTGGCGGTCTCACTGGGCGGCGTGGAATCTTTGATCGAGCATCCGGCATCCATGACCCATGCCTCCGTCCCGAAAGAGGAACGGGAAGCCGCCGGTGTTTTGGATGAATTAGTACGCATTGCCGTGGGCTGTGAAGCATACGAAGACCTGCGCAACGATCTGGTTCAGGCGCTGAATAAAATTTGACCGGGTGGGGGTTGGCGCCGGATCGAGGAGTGGTTATCCTGCAATTCAGACAAATAGTAACATTTTAGTTCTTTTATAAATTGTTCCTTTTTAATAGTACCTTAATTGAGCGATTCTGAACTTCAGACTATCACCTATCGAGTGAAATGTCATTCAGTAGGAATCTTGTTATTTTATTGCTTACAATCAAAAAGATTCCTCCTGAATGACAGAAGAATCGCTCAGTTTAGGTAGTAATATGAGTTTAAAAGATGTCGTACCCCGCTTGCCCGGGCAAGCCTGCCTGCGCAGGCAGGCGAATCCCCCCGGGTTTTGGCTTTTTAAAAAGTGATTTTAATGACGGGAATTGCATTTCTGTTATTAAAAATATATAGTTTTTAGCCAGGATAACCAAATGAAGCATATTAAAAAAACAGATTCTGTCCTTCGGCGGGCCATGAACAACGTTTCCGGTTTTTGGCGCGCTTCCGCTTCGGAAACCCTTTATCGCCATCTGAAAAAAGATATCCGGAAAAAGGAAGACCTTTTTTTGGCGCTCTGTTTCGGTGATCTGCTCGGCTTGCCCATCCCAACCTACATCACGCTGAAACTTCTGCCCCATCTGATCTCCGAATTGCCTGACTGGCGCCGACGTTTCAGCCGCAAGAGAAGCAAGCTGTGGGAAGCTTTTGAAGAATTCAACAAGGAGTTTTAATTGTGAAGTTCCTGTTTGGCGGTAAAGGCGGTGTGGGCAAAACTACTATCTCCGCCACGTTTGCTCTCATGCTGGCGAAAACCAGGCCAACCCTGCTGGTCTCTTCCGACCCGGCTCACTCCCTCGCGGATATCTTCGGCCAACCCATCGGTTCAAGCGAAAAAAAGATTACTCTGCCCGCTCAGTTTAAAGGAGAGCTGCGCGTACTGGAATTGGACGTGCAAAAATCGCTGGAACGTTACAAGGAGACCACCCGGCAGAAACTGGCCAATCTGAATATTAATTTCGACTTTGATTTTGACAAATATATCGACAAATTATCCGCCACGCCCGGCGCTTATGAAAATGCCCTGTTCGACCAATTTGCCGATCTGCTCCTCTCCGACCGGGACGACCGGTTGGTGTTTGATACGGCACCAACCGGAGAAACGCTGCATTTAATTCAATCGGCGGATTTAATTGACCAGTGGATCGAAATTATCATTTCTGCCAGAGAAGGGGTTTTGAAGCTGAAAAAATTGTACAACGGTTCCGCTGACGACGCCATCATCGATGAATTGCGGGAGATGAAAAGTAAATTTCAGGGCGTGGCGAAAATGCTGCGCCAGCCGCAAACCCATCTGATTTTTGTCCTGACACCGGAAAAATTAGCGGTGGAAGAAACCCGGCGCAGTCTCGAGACCCTGCAGAAAAGTCGATTCCCTGTGCGGGGATTGATTGTGAACCGGATCCTGCCGGAAGATGTGAGTGCGGCGACCCCGTTTTTAAAACATCAGAAGAAGTATTTGCAGGCAATCCGCCAAAAATGGCAAAATTTGATTCTGGGCGAAATCCCCTGGTGGCGCGATGAACCGGAAGGGTTATCCCAACTAATCCCATTTGCCGAAAATCTGCGTCGAACAAAACTGGGTAATTTTGTCAAATGAGCAGAGCATGACCGGGAACTTTTATGCCGGAATGCTCAACAATCAGAAACTGTTAAACCCCAGGATTAACGCCGGTGTAGCCAAAAGCGGTGATGGTGATTCCGGCTAAAATGGGAAATATGGGGATGGTAAGATTGAATGCTCCGGTCACTTTCGGTTTTAAAACGGTACACACATTGCAATCCAAATGACTGAAATACACCAACGCCCCATCCTGCTGCACGACAGATTGCAAATGTGCCAAAGATTCTATATTCATCTGCATTGTTATCTCACCGGTAGTTTCAGATTTTTTAACCATGAATTCATACAAAAAACCAACCCCTGTTCAACCTTTTCGGGTGCGGGAATCAGTTCCAACAGAAAACCAATCCGTTTATTGGCAAACCGAATAAAAGGTTACAAATTTCCAAGAACTTTTTTCACGCCGGAGAGAGAACCGCGGTACTCGATTTTTATCGTTTCTTCCACTTCACTGTCGCGCAAATTTTTGCTCACCGCCAATGATGCCTCACCGATCAGCCGGCTGTCGGTTGTAAGGTAGGTTTTCATGCCGGTTTTGCCGGCAATCATATCGTTCACGTCGTCGTTTCCGGCCATCAGGCAATCATGGGGATCAACCCGGATCTGCCGGCAAATTTCCCGGTAATAGCCGGTCTGTGGTTTACAGAAGGTTGTGTTTTCAAGGTGGGTAATCAGGTCAAACGGATAATCTGCCAAACCGGCCCACGATAACCTTTTCAGTTGCGCTGTCAACGGGAAAAGTGGATTGGAAGCGACAACAATTTTTAACTCCGTCTGCCGCAAATAGTTGAACAACTCGTGCACTCCGGGAACGGGTATCATCAACGATTGCAGCCGGTTAAAATCCTGCTGATAAAAATCTATGAATTTTTGCCACATCGCCTCGCTTTTTTGGGCGAAGCCTTCCGCAAAAACAGACATGTAAAATTCGCTGTTTAACATTTTTCCGCTATTTTGCAGCAACGCCTGCGATGCACTCATCAGCCTTTTTTGAAAAATGTGCATTGGCATTAGTCCCTGAAATGCCCGGGTGATATTTGCCAGGTACTGTTGGTAAAATGCCGTCTCATCAAACAGAATGAGTGTGTTGTCTAAATCGAACAGGACCGCTTTAATCATAGTCGCCTCTTTTGAATCTAAAGTATCTGTTCAGCTCACAAAGCGCACGAAAGGTAATTAATCACAGGATGTTTTCATAAATCCTGCATTGGATACCATAAAAATAATAATAGTTATTTTATAAAACTTCGTGGCTTTCCTGCCCGATGCAGGCGGTGTGTCTTTGTGGCAAAAGGAACCAAGCGGAATAGTCACTTTTATTTTACGAGTTCTAATTTGATTTCATTCCCCCAATTTTCTCCCAGCCATTCCTTGTCGTTGGTAAGGCGGGCAAAACGATGAACCGTGACGATAAAATGGGAGGTTGCCCGGTGCAATAGCGAAGGTGACATTACTTTAATTTTACCGTTTTTTTGCCGGTAACGGGCTTCCGCTTCAATCATTAATCCAGCAGAGTTAATATCACCGATGAGTAAAGCTGCTTCCATCTGTTTTAATCCGTCCCCAAGTCACAATCCCCGGTAAACTGTCGGCCCGGGTTGAAATTGTGGAATACCGTCGAACACATCTCTGATTTGGTACAAAGTTCGAATACTTGCATCGAATAGTTTCTGGATTTTTTTATCCGGTACTTGAATGCGATCATAAGGTAATCCGGTTTCATTTTGCCAATATTGAACCGCTCGCTTTTTAGCATTCGATAAATTCGGAATTCGGGTGATGTCGTTTGGAAGTTGATAACCGTTTATGACAAGCATTTCTATTTTTTTTTGTTTTGAGGTAATTCTAAAAGTAAACCGTTTTCTGTACTTTGGACTGAAACCGGTTTTGGGTTCGATGTTAAAAAAGGACGCCCCAAAGAAAATAAAACTCCTGATTTCTTTTCAAACTTTAGATCTCTTTTTGACATAATTTCAATGGTTGGAGTAAAATTATTTCCTTCAATTTCGGCAATCATGGCATCGACCCGCGGGCCTCTGATTTGCACTTCCGGTTCCTGCCCGCAATCAATAAACAGTTCAGCTTTTGAATTGGCCTTTCCGGAAATAATCTCATGTTTCAACACCGGAGTCCGGGATGAAAAAATCCAGAAAGCATTTACATAAGTGTTTGGATCTTTTGTTTTGGATGAACTGCTATCTCAATCTCAATCTGACCGTTTTTGTTTGAATCTTGTGCATCAAACAGATGAACTTGAGGCATGTTATTTTTGCCGGATTCTGCCAAGTCGATTGTTTTTTGCCAATCGTCCGGAAAACAAATGGTTGTGTAATAATTGTATGGTGAGTAGCGAAAATCTACTTTATAATCTTGTCCTGATAAAGATTGACAAATGAGTAAAAAAGTGGTAAGAGCAAAAAATTTAAATTGCATGCTTTTTTCCCTCCATTAATTGAATAATAAACTGCCGGGGTTTTAATCTGAATAATTTATCACACAAAGGCGCCCGCCTGCGTCAGACAGGCAAAGATCGCAAAGTATTGAATACATCTATTGATTGATTTTGAAGTTAGGGGAAAAAACACAGTTTTTCGCACCTAAATTGAGCGATTGTTAGTAACACCTAAATTGAGCGATTCTTAGTTTGAAACAACCACCCAAAAAGTTTTGTCATTCTGAAAGAATCTTGTTAGTTCTGTGCACTAAACCAACAAAATTCCTACGGAATGACATGAGAATCGCTCAATTCAGGTAACAAAAAAAATCTATCTGGTTTGTAAGACATTGTTATTATATTAATTATGTTAAAACAAATATTATAACAAATAACAACCCAGAAGATGTTAATAATATGGCTACAAAACAGGGTTTAAAGCAAGCAAAAAATTCAACAATAGAAACTACCAGCGATAAAATGCCTGGCTGTTGATGTCTGTTTTTCTTTTTACAATATGATGAAAACATTGCTTTTTTCTCGTTATTTTCTGCCTGTCGCAGACAAGTTTGCCCGCTCAAGCAGGAAATGACATTTCTGTTATTAGTGTGGGCCTCCGGTCATTTTTTTGGGTCGATTCCCTAAACTCCGGATTTCAGCTTGCTTTTCATCTTTATTTTTTACATTTTCAGATTGTTTTTTTACAAATTTCATCTCGCATCATTAAAACAAGGAGTCTTTTTATGCAAGTTTTGAAGCGTTTTTATCTTGCGTTGATAGTAGTCTTTTTTCTGTCGCCCCTGTTGCAGGCAAAAGAAGCAAGGCTGCTGCGCCAACCGCACATTAACGGCGATAAAATTGCTTTTGTTTACGCCGGCGATATTTACACAGTTTCCATCAAGGGCGGAGAAGCGAAACAGATCACTTCTTTTGACGGGATGGAACTTTTCCCGCAGTTCTCACCGGACGGAAAATGGATTGCCTTTTCCGGCGAATATTCCGGCACACGGGAAATTTATATCATCCCGGCGGAAGGCGGCGTGCCCAAACAGTTAACTTTTTACCCGGATGTGGGACGGATGCCTCCCCGCGGCGGCTGGGACAATATCCCCATCGACTGGTCTCCGGACGGTAAAAAAATATTGATCCGTTCCAACCGTACCCCGTACGGGCGGCGGGTCAGCCGCTATTTCTGGGTCGATCCGTTCCACGAAAGTCTGGAGCAGCCGCTGCAGATTCCCGAAGGCGGACCGGCCACATTATCGCCCGATGGCAGCAAACTGGCCTATTCCATCAAATCACGGGAATTCCGCACCTGGAAACGCTACAAAGCCGGGCGGGCGCAGGATATCTGGATTTATGATCTGCAGGCCAATAAAATCCGGCGCATCACCAAATTTGCCGGCACCGACAATTTCCCGTTGTGGGTGGGCAGCACCATCTATTTCACTTCCGACCGGAAAACGGTGGATTCTATTGAACCGCGCACCCTGAATATTTTTGCCTACGACATCGACAGTAAAAAGATGCGCAAAGTGACCAGGTTCACCGAATTTGACTGCCTGTGGCCCTCCCGCGGCAAAGGCGGTATCGTTTTTGAAAACGGCGGTTTCATCTATCTGCTGAACCCCGCCACGGATCGGTTTCATAAAATTTCGGTTATCATCCACAGCGACAAACCGTACATGCGACCGGTCTATAAAAATGTGAGTAAATACATCGAAAGTTTTGCCGTTTCCCCTTCCGGTAAACGCGCCGTCTTTACCGCACGCGGCGAAATTTTTACCGTGCCGGAAAAATATGGTGATATTAAAAATTTTTCGCAAACGCCGTCTATCCGGGAAATGAATATCGACTGGTCTCCGGACGGAAAATATATTTCCTATCTATCGGAAAAATCGGGCGATTACGAACTCTATCTGCAAAAATATCATGCACAGGAGCCCGCGGTTCAGATAACAAAAAATTCCGGTTCCTGGATTACCGGATATATCTGGTCGCCGGACAGTAAAAAAATCATTCTCGGCGATAAGAAAAACCGCCTCTGTCTGTTGAATGTGGCGACCGGGGGAATTAAATTGATTGACCGGGGAATTTACTCTGCGATCACGGGTTACAATTGGTCGCCCAACAGCGATTGGGTGGCTTATACGAAAGATGCGGAAAATCATCTCACCGCCATCCGGCTCTACTCTCTTGACCGGGATCAAACTTTTCAATTGACCGCCGACGGTGAGGATAATTACAGTCCGGTGTTTGGCCGCGAAGGGAAATATCTCTATTTCATTTCGCGCCGGAATTTTAATTTCCGCAACCGGAATTTTGATGCCAAATTGTATGTGGGGACTCTGCGAACCGATCTGGAATCACCGTTCAAACCCCGCAACGACGATGAAGTTGTCGGAGAAAAAAAGAACGGTGCAAAGAAAAAAACGACGACGAAAAAATCCGCTAAAAAAGTTGAACCTAAAAAATTAAAAATCGATGTTGACGGATTCGATCAGAGAGTTCTGGCGCTTCCCGGCGGCACGGGCAGCTACCGCGGTTTGACGGCTGTGAAAGGCGGCCTGCTTTATTTAAAAGGCGGCACGCTTTATAAATATGACATGGGAAAGCGCAAAGAAAGCAAAATTATGGAAAAGGTTGTCTCGTACATGGTTGCGGCGAAAGGGGAAAAATTTATCTACCGCAGCGGTAGGAATTACGGCATCGCCGCTTTGAAACCGAATCAAAAATCCGGCGCCGGGAAACTGAACCTAACCAAAATGGAGATGAAAATATCCCCGGCTATCGAATGGAAACAGCTTTACACGGACGGCTGGCGCATCATGCGGGATTGGTTTTATGATCCCAACATGAACGGCGTCGACTGGCAGAAGATGCACGATAAATACGCCGTGCTGGTACCGTACGTGGCTCATCGCGCCGATCTCGATTATATTTTCGGCGAATTGATCGGTGAATTGAATTCCGGTCACTGTTATGTGAATCCGGGCGATATGCAGCGGGTACAGCGTGTGCCTGTCGGTGTGCTTGGCTGTGAATTGCAGCCGGATGGAAAATTTTACAGGATTGCCAAAATTTATCCCGGCGAGAACTGGGGCGGTAAACAGTCGCCGCTCACCGAGCCGGGTATCAAAGTGAAGGAAGGGGAATATCTGATCGGTATCGACGGCCGCATCGTTCATACCGATGAAAACCCCTACCGTTTTCTGGAAAATAAGGTGAAACGCCAGGTTACGCTTTTGATCAACGGAACGGCCTCGGAAAAAGGCGCGCGGAAAATTGTTGTACAGCCGGTTGCCTCGGAACAGGCGCTGCGCCATCTGGCTTGGGTGCAACGGAACAAAGAAATTGTCGACAAACTTTCCGGCGGCAGAATCGGCTACATTTATGTACCCAACACGTCTTTCGAAGGGTTCAAAGAGTTTTACCGCGGCTGGTTCGATCAATTCACCAAAGACGGACTTATCATCGATGAACGTTACAACGGTGGCGGTTCCCTGCCCCATCCCATGGCACTGGACATGGCTTATCCGGCGCTGCAGTACTGGGCGCGGCGCAATCTGGCGCTCTATTCCACGCCCATGCAGACGCACGAAGGTCCCAAAGTGATGCTGATCAACGGTCGTTCTTCGTCTGGCGGCGATGCGTTTCCGGCCTATTTCCGCACGTTAAAATTAGGTCCGCTGATGGGGCAGACCACCTGGGGAGGCCTGATCGGTTACAGCGGCAGTCCGCGTCTGGCGGACGGTGGCGGTTTTGCCGTGCCTGCATTCGCTTATGTGAACCGCGAAGGCCGGTGGGATGTGGAATATTACGGCGTCAAACCGGACATCGAAGTGTTCGACGATCCCACACTCATCCAGGCCGGTTACGAACCGATGCTGGAGGAAGCGGTGAAATACATTTTGGGCGAGTTGAAAAAACATCCGCCCCGGAAAGTGAAAAAACCGAAAGGTGCGATTCGGAAGTAAAGACTGTTAATTAGTGTCTGTCCGAATTTTGTCATTCCCGCATGCTTTTAGCGGCCTGCCTGCAACAGGCAGGGCGCTAAAAAATTACCGGAATGACAATATTAAAGAAATTTTCGGAAAGGCACTAATTACTGAATCATACTTTCGCAGAGCATTCGGGTCAAAAGCGTTGAATTCTGACAGGTTGGTTTATTTATGCCGGGAAAAACGTCCGCCCCGTGGTGAACCACAGGGCTAAGGTTAGCAAGCGCCATAAATGACGCTCAAAAGACAGGGCGCCTTAGCGTCCTTCGCACTTTTAGCCTCGTTGTTCACCATGGGGCGATATTTCCGAATACTCATTTTCTCTGCTGTTTCTGAAATAAGTAATGTCCTTTTGTGTTTAATTATTTGCAACGCCCGCCCCGTGATGAATCACGGGACTAAGGTTAGCAAGCGCCATAAATGACGCTCAAAAGACAGGGCGCTTTAGCGTCCTTCGTACTTTTAGCCTCGTTGCTCACCATGGGGCGATATTTCTCCGCTCGGCATGGCTATTTAAGCCAGCCTGAACGCCTGCCTGCCGCAGGCAGGGAGTCGAAGGCTTCTTGCGCAATAAACGAAAAGCATACCTGAATAGTTACAACAAAACCTTCTATTTTTTCACACAGATACCCAGTCCGTCTCTAATAGGTAAAATGGATGAGATAACCGCCTGCGACTCAAACATCATTTTGTTGAAGCGCTGAATGGCGGCAACACTCTCATCATCGCTTTCTGCAACCACATTTCCTTTTCTCAACACATTATCAGTAACCAAAATACCGCCCCGGCGCAATTTTGCAATCGCCGGTTCAAGAACGTCGGGATATTTTGTTTTCTGAACATCGTTCAAAATGATATCAAATTCACCATCCAAATCATGCAAAATTTCCAGCGCGTTACCCACCATAAATTGTAATTTATTTTCGCATCCTGCACGCCGGAAATAATTTTCCGCTTTTTCTTTATTTTTTATGGAGAGATCGGTACAAAATATTTTGCCATCCTCAGGGATTCCTAATGAGAACCAATAAGCGGAATATCCAAATCCGGAACCCAATTCCAAAATTCTTTTCGCCCGGATCGCCGTGGTTAATTGTAACAGGACTGTTCCTACAAGCGGTCCTAAAATGGGGAAATTGATGTTGTATCCGAAAGATTCCATTTCCGCCAGGATGGGATCTCGCCCGGGGAGTAACTGTTTGAGATATTCTTCGATAGGGGGATTTACAATCATTATGAACCTCAAAAATAGGGTTGAAAAATAACTGAAATTTTGCAATCTTTAGTGATGATTTTACAAATAACAGATTTTAAATGCAAGTATTATTTATCCTGATGAACTAGCTAAAATATTCTCATCCAAATTGCCCGGTCAAAGGTTAGTACAGGAAATTTATTGATAACAGGAGTAGTTATGATTTACCGCGAATATGGAAAAACCGGCAAAAAAGTATCTATTTTAGGTTTTGGCGGCATGCGTTTCAAAGAAGGTGAACCTGTGGAAAAATCTGCCGAAATTATCATCCGTGCCGTTGAGCTGGGCGTTAACTATCTGGATACGGCGCCGGCTTACTGCCGGGATAAAAGCGAATCTATCATGGGCCTGGCTATGCAGCAGATCGAATCGCCGGTTTTTATCTCCACCAAAAGTGCCGAAAATGAGAGTGAAAAAGTGAGGAGAGACCTGGAACAATCACTCACCCGGTTGAAAGTGGATAAAATCGATTTCTACCATTTCTGGTGGGTATTGAACATGGAACGGTTCGAAAAAGCAAAAAAAGGCGGCGCCATTGAGACATTTTTACGGGCAAAGGAAGAGGGCTTAATCGATCATCTGGTTATTTCCAGCCACCAACCCGGCGAAGAGATCAAAGAAGTCGTAAAAATGGGGCTGTTTGAAGGCATCACATTGGGATACAATATCATTAATTTCCCTTTTCGCAGAGAAGGCGTGCTGGCTGCCTATAAAGCCGGAATGGGAGTGGTTACCATGAATCCGCTGTCCGGCGGGGTGATTCCGCAAAACGAAAAGAGATTTGCTTTCATCAAAGAAAATGATTTTCAATCGGTTGTCTCTGCCGCATTGCGGTTCAATATGGCGCATCCGGAAATCACCGTCACGCTGGCAGGCATGGCCAGCATTGCGGAGGTGGAACAAAATGTGGCCGCAGTGGAGAATCTGCCTGTGTTAACCCGGGAGCGAATCCGGAATCTGGAGAAAGGAATAGAACAATCTTTGGATCAAATCTGCACCGGCTGCAGCTATTGTCTGCCCTGTGTCGATGACATTCCCATTCCCAAATTCATGGATTTGTACAACAACTACATTTTTGAAAAAAACCCAAAAACCGTGGCAATAAGGATGAAATATCACTGGGCACTGGACATTTCCATCCTGGAAAAATGCAGCCAATGCCGGGCATGTGAAGACGCCTGCACCCAGCATATCCCGATTCTGGAAAGATTTGAGCAACTGAAAGAGATTATTGCAGAAGCACAATCCGGAAATTGATATTAGGGAATCCAGGCAAATTTGGTTACCTGCACGGGGAAATTTATTTGCTTGAGTAAGCAACTTGTTCGTATATTAATGATATCGAAAAAAATAAATATAAAAGGGATTAATGATGGCTGTTAGATTAGAAGAGCGTGTAGATGGCTTAGAGACACTGTTTGGCCAGTTTGTAGCTCAAACAGGTTCCGCTTTATTGCGCATGGAAAGAGGAATTTTAGAACTAAAAAATGAAACGCGCATTTTCCAAAAAGAAATGAAAGATTTTAAAGACGAAATGAAAGTCTTTAAAGACGAGATGACCGACTTTAAAGACGAGATGACCGACTTTAAAAATGAGATGATTGACTTTAAAAATGAGATGACTGACTTTAAAGATGAGATGAAAGTCTTCAAAGATGAGATGAAAGTCTTCAAAGATGAGACAAAAGCGGAAAGAAGAGAAATGAACAAACAATGGGGGAATCTAGCGAATAAAATGGGGACATTGGTGGAAGACCTTATTTATCCCAGTATAGGCAGAATCATACAGGAAGAATTTGATCTGAAACCGGAAAGCATCATGATTCGCATTACCCGCATCCTTCCTGATGGACGTAATAAAGAATTTGACGCTATCGCTCTGGCAGGTGATAAACTGTTTTTTAACAGCACTAAAACCACATTGAAAAATGAATATGTAAAAGAATTTATTTACGATATCGCCACATTCAGAGATTTTTTCCCTGAATATCAATCAAGGAAAATTATTGGGATTTTAGCTGCGTTGAACATCCCGCTAAATGCATTGAAATATGCAGAAAGAAAGGGATTTGTAGTTTTGGGAGTAGGGGACAAAATCATGGAGAGTAAAAATAGCAGAGGATTTAAACCCAAAGAGTGGTAATCAACCACAGGGGTCACTGAATCGGGTGCGTCGGTTTGTGGCGTCTTTCAATTCTGAGCCTGAAAATTCACCCTCGGGCATTTTTTTATTGTAAATTGTAAAAAACCGGCGTTACTTTGTAACTCCTGTTCTCTTATTCACTATATTTATCTCGTAGCTTCTTCAGCTTTTGCAACACCTCCTCCAAATGCCTGCCTAACTTTGCCGGTTTATCGGTGATTTCCGGTTCATTCTGAAAAATCACATAAGGAACCCGATACCCTTTGATTTCAATATATCCCGGATGAACGGAACTTACTTCTTCCCAATCGATCTCCTTGTAAAGCCGGTCCAGTTTCTCATCCGGCAGACCATGCTCCAAAATACTGTCCGGTTTTTCCGGGTTGAAACGACGGCGGTTTTTACGTTTGGATTCTTCATAAGACACGTTGATATAAACAATACCGGCGTTTTTTAAAATTTCCCCGGAAAGATGCTGAAATGCTTCACGGTAGCCGCCATGTTCGGAACCACGCGAAAATTCCACCAGACAGGTTACATCCCGGTGGTAATCCGGGTTATCGCGCAATTTTTTTGCATAGTCCAGACCAATCCGTTCAATCAGCAGGTGCCACTGGTACCCGGAAAGAAAATAGCCGTCTTTATCGGTGTGCATACGCGGTTTCTCCAGAACCTTTGCCAAAATTTCGTCTTCTTCGAACCAGGCCCACAACATGGGGAAATCATCGATCTCTTCGAATTTGCCGATATGAAAACGTTTGAACCGTTCAGTTTCCGGAACCTTTTTTAAATAGTCGATGACTTCCGATTTTCCCGCAGCAGGACGACCCAGCAGGATAATAACTTTCAATCGATCTTCTTTCATAACCAAATTCCTTGTTTTTCTGTACTTTCAATGACCGGAATGACGCCCCTTGGGCATCACATTCCACAGGGTAATATTTAAAATTAATCCCACAATGCCGAAAGGGATTAAAAAAAATGCCCAGGCATTCCAGCCGAATTTATCAATTAGAAATCCCAGAAAACCGGAGACGCCGCTGCCCAGATAAACAAATCCATCGATGATACCGGCGGCGCTTGCAGCTCCTTTGGTGCCGCCAAAATCCATCGATGCCGTGCCGGAGAGCATGCCATGAATCCCGATGAAAAAGAATGCGGCGACCACAGCGGCAGTCACGGCTACATCGGCGGAACGGGCGTATCCCAGCAATACCAGGGAAAGGATTAAAAAGCCGTAAAAAATACCTGCCACCGGCGGACGGCGGGAACCAAAAACTTTATCGGAAACAAATCCGGCAGTAAGTCCGCCAACAATTCCGACTAAAAACAAACCGGTACCGTACCAACCCAAAGCGGCGGTGCCGGCTTCAGGGAAAACATCATTTAGATATTTGGGTAACCATTGCATGGTGCCGTTCCGGATAACGCCGGTGCAAAATTCTATGACGGCAATAGTAAAAACCACGCGATTGGTGAATATTCTTTTCAAAATGTAAGAAAAATTCACTTCCTCTTCAACGCCGGAACTGGCATCTGCGGTATCAAAGTCTTCAAAGCCCGCTTCAGAAGGTTTATCTTTGATGATGAACAAGTCTAATATAACAAACAGAATCAAAAGAATGGAAGGGATGATAAAAACATAAATAAGAGGGAAGTGAGCTAAAATAAAAGCCCCTACTCCGTACGCCAACTGGTAACCCAAAGATATAAGAATGCCGAATATTCCGCCAAAAATCCCCCTTTCCCGTACATGAAACCATGATGAGTTTACTTTTACGATGGAAACTGCGCCAAAACTCTGGAAGTACATATTCAAAGCATATAGTAAAGAGAACGCCAGAACAATTTTTGTCGCAAAAAATCCGGAGCCAACTAAAAAGGCCATCGCCAAATTCATAATGGCTGCTCCGGTTCCGCCAATCAAAATTGCTTTTTTCCCTCCGTATCGATCGGTTAAAGGACCGTTTATGATAAAACTGAATGCATAAGTCCAAAAACCGGCGGTGATGATGATACCCCATTCGGTGTTGGTTAGACCGTAAAGTCCCATAATTTTAGGACTGGCTACGGAAATATTGTAACGTCCCATGTAGAACAGGGAATAAGTCAGCCCAAGTGGCAGCCAATTTAGTAAGCGCCGGAATCGAAATTCTCTGCTGTGTTGTGGCTTCTCATTTGTGGTGGACATTTGCTGCTCCCAGAATATAATTTTACCCGTGCTTAAATTGAGCGATTCTACGCTCATTCCGCCTGCCCGAGGAACCGCAGGCAGGTAGGAATCTTGTTGGTTTAGTGCACAGAACTAACAAGATTCTTTCCCGCCTGTGGACGGGCAGGCAGAATAACAAAACTCTTTGTGTGGTTATTTTAAGCTGAGAATCGCTCAATTTAGGCCGTAATTATTCAGCCAATAGACACACGAAACATTCGAAAATAGATTTTTGATATTAAAATTTCGTGTCTTTATGTGTATTTACCAGATAATCTGAATAATTACATTCAAACCATTAAATTACAATCTAAAATAAAAAAAATATGGTAATCCGCAATATTTAAATAGGAAAAAAATGGGGCCGGAGATTCGTCCGACCCCAACCCTAACTAACTGGAGGAGAAAGTAAAGGGCTAAAATCTAAAAAGTTTGTTGACTTTGAATGATTATTACGCAGATAAATTGATATTGTTTCACAGAAAAAAGGAAAACAGATTTCAAATAACCATATCTTATCTGAATAGTTACAAAAAGAGGAAGAAAAAGTTAGAGAAAAAGCACTGCGTCTCCGCGTTCGGACAGTGGTTTTCTGAACGCGGGGGCGCAGCAGAGGCAGAAAATTTTAAAGTTGGAATAGCCGGATTTATTCCAACAGGATTATCTTTTTAACAAAGATTCGGTTTCCGGCTACCAAACGGACAAAATAGATTCCCGACGGCCATTGTGAAGCGCTGATTGTTTCTTTGTAACGCCCGGCGGGTTGAGATCCGTTGACCAGCACCTGCATAATTTGTCCTTTGACATTGAAGACCCCCAATCTCACCCGGCTGTCTTTGGCCAGGTCGTAGCTGATAGTTGTGGTTGGGTTAAATGGGTTGGGGTAATTTTGATACAGGGCAAATTTAGCAGGAACGGCTACGTCCACCATTTTTTCGCTAAAAAAGCGAAAAGAACCGTCCGTATCGATCTGTTTGATGCGGTAATAATAAATGCCGCTAATCAGGTTATTGTCCTGATATGAATAATCCTGCGGCGCGGAAGTAGTGCCGTTGCCGGAAATAAAAGCGATAATTTCATAATTTTCACCTGCATTTTTTCGCTGCAATTCAAAACCAAGATTATTGTCCTCACCGACAGTCCGCCAGCTTAACAAAACAGAATTCCCGGTGGCAACGGCGGAAAATGCCGCCAACTCCACGTCCAGCGTAACCGTGCTAACAATGTTTGACACAGGCGAACCGTTTCCGGCGCCGTCGTTTACATCCGCTTCATCGAAAGTACGAACGGCAAAATAGTAAGTCTGCCCTGGCTGCAGACCGGAGACTATCATGGTCTCCTTTGTGCCCGCAAGTGATGAATCAGGCTCACCGGCCAAAGTATCCGCCAAATTTTCGAACCAGTCATTTTCAGCACCTTCAGTGGGCGCCTGCATACTGTAACGGACTTCATAATAGCTGGCTGTCCCCGCTGTGCTGTCGTCGCCGGGCGCTGTCCAGGTTAAGGTAACGGTAGTATCATAAGCGGAGATAGCAGCCAAATCGTCAATTTTTGCCGGCGCAATCAGGTCAAAATTTTGCGGCGCAATTTTGACCAAGACCGGTTGTTCTAGGTTGGCATTCAGCGTGTCGCCAAAATCAGCTACTTGGTTTGCGGGCAGAAAGAATGTGTTACTTAGCATTTTAAACTTGCCTGTGATATCATTTCCATCAATACGAATTCCACTATCTCCCCAGGAAACCCGATCCCCAGTATCACTTGTACCATCCCAAGTTTGTCCTTTTGAGTAATTATAATCGTAAAAATAAACATTCCGAGCATTCCCTAGATCCGGGACAAATGTTGTGGAAAATATTGAACCAACAGATTCGCCAGAAACCGGAGTTCCCGTAATGAGAAACCAATTTAATCCGGGAACATCCAGAGTGTGGTACTGAATATTCGAGTGCCCCATGCCATTAATTAGATTCATATTTTGCACATCTTCCGGTTCATATTTATTATACTTATTATAGAATTTCATACCATTTGCATTAGCATTTAAATCCATTGAAGTTCGGATTAATGTAATCCTCGCTTCAATTCCAGGAATAATTTCACCGAGAGCTAAATCAATATTATCAGAATGCAGATTCAAATTGTAAGGATAGAAAGCAATAGGCATAAAAATCGAATCTTCCTCTACAGGATCATAACCGGGAATTCCGGTTGCAACACTGATTTTACTCATCATATTGCGAATTACACGTACATGAGAATCAATGGATAATATCTCCTGTTTATGAATATTATCTTCATTAATTACAATATCACCATAAATATCAATATGTATTTTTACTCTAAGTTTTAGTCGATCCAAAATATCAATTCCGGAGCCTCCTCCTGCATGTGTAATGCGGTAATGCCAGGGCAAACCAAATTGAGGGCTAAATTCAACTTCATAATACTTAGAATAAAGACTATCATTTGTAACATCATAATTAATATAATCCTCCGCCGTAAAATTAGAAATGG
Source organism: uncultured Deferribacteres bacterium (assembly GCA_913009825.1). Lineage (GTDB taxonomy): Bacteria > Zhuqueibacterota > JdFR-76 > JdFR-76 > DREG01 > DREG01. Next base: position 587 of record CAJVYQ010000052.1, on the reverse strand, counting down.
TATTGGAGTAGAACAGATACACCCACGCTTTCTGGTGATGCCACAAAGTGTCTTCAATTTCGATCTCGTACCGGGATAGATTGCGGGACACGCTGTCCGTCAGCCAGTAGCCGTCCGGCACCCGGTCGCCCATATCTTTCAGCATGAACACCAGTTCATCATACTCATCCGGAGTGTCGGCAGGGACGCCAAAATTGTAATTTCCCCTGGAATCCCGGTCATCAATTTGAAACGGAACCGGACGCCAGTTTTGAGTTGTATCATCGTAAGCGTAGAGGAACAGATTCTTTACCAGTTTATCATAAAAACCGGTAAAATCTTTCATGGAAATAACAACCGGTTCGTATTTCCGGTTTGCTAAATCTTTTTTTACGACCTGAGCCACCCCTGAGACAACCCACACAAGCAGGAACAGAAACAATACTAATTTTTTCATCTTCCACCTCTGCAAATATTTTCATTATTTGTAACTATTCAGGTGTTTTCTTTCAATCTTTTTCGCCTTGCCGTGAACGACAAGGCTAAGAAATGAAAGGGCGCTAAAGCGTCCTATTTACGATAGCATCCTTCAGGATGCTTTCATGTCT
>CAJVYQ010000051.1 GCA_913009825.1 uncultured Deferribacteres bacterium | reverse complement strand
GAGTCTTTCGCGGGCTGCCTGAGTAGTGACAATACCGTAACACTTTAGTTTTTTGAACAAATCCGCTTCCTTTGCGCTCTCTGCGTCTCTGCGTTTTAAAGCGCCTGTTTTTTTAACGCAGAGACGCAGAGGGCGCAGAGAAATTGAAAAAATCGTCTGCCTATTCAGCCCGCGGATTACACGAAATCATACGAATAGGACAAAATAGTTAACGATTCGCGTTTTTTAGCGATATTAGCGGGCAACCTGAATAGTTACCCAAAATCATGATTATTACCTGAACTACGCACCCTATTTTTGAAGTTTTTCAATAATAATAAAAACCAAACCAAAATTCAAGAAGAAATTTCACGTATGCGAAAATATTCTATATTTGTCGTAAAAACAGCGTTCAATTAACAGAAATCCAAAATTCAGAGATTATAATCAAAATTTTCGTTCGATCAAACGGTTTCAAAAAAAAGAAAAGCAACATTCATCACAAAACAATAATGAAATATATTTTCCATTTTTAAAGATTAAACCAAAAATCACTTGATTTCCTTAATTGATTTGTTTACTATTCGTATGATGCAATCTCCGTCAATTTATAAAAGAGATTAACTATTCAGTGCGCGAAATATGTGAAACAAGATAATGATTCTGTCCGGTAATTTCCGGTTAGGTTTTTACTACAGATAAAAGATACAATAAAAAAATTGCACTCAACCACATGAAATATTGAATTTATTCAATGATGGTCTCTGAATCAGTCATGGAAGGGCGGGATACACAATCAAAAGGATTATTTCGCCCTTTCAGGGCTTGTGTTTCTCATTTATTTTGCTCAGGGCGTTGCCCTGAGCTGTTATATGTCACCCCGTTGGGGTGATTTAAAACGTTTTTATTCAAATTATTCTTACGCGCGAATCTTAAGTTTTAAAGTCGCAAAGACCTAACCGGAAATTACTAGATTCTATCAGATTTTTTTCAGGTTCTTCGCGGACAGCCTGAATAGTTTTGAATTCAACAAAAAATCATATTCGTTTTTTTCGGAGGATAGTATGAAAACACAAATCAAAGTTTTTCGTTCTGCCTGGTGCCAATTTTTATCATTTTTGTTAACCGTTTGTTTTTTTGTGTCCATTTCATTTGCGCAAGAGAATATAACCGCGCCGGAAAAGTTCTTTGGTTTTAAACTTGGCGCTGATAAAAAAATGGCGCGATGGGATAAAATGGCCGATTATTTTTATCTGCTCGAAAAAGAGAGCAGCAAAATAAAAGTAATCAATATGGGGCCGTCCACAATGGGCAATCCGTTTTTAGTAGTTGTCATCTCTGCTGCGGATAATTTGTCGAATATGGACAGGTTCAAAGAGATAAACGCAAGGATCAGTGATCCCGGAGATATTCCTGAAGAAAAGATCAAAAGTCTGGTAAATGAAGGAAAGGCGGTGATCTGCCAATCCATGGGCCTGCATGCTACCGAAATTGCCAGTAGTCAAATGGCGCCACAGTTAGCGTACGAACTCATCTCCCAAAATGATGTTAACACCCACAGAATATTGGCTAATGTCCTGTTTTTTATGATCCCCTGTTTTAATCCCGATGGACAGATTATGGTTACCGACTGGTATCGAAAAACTTTGGGGACGAAGTATGAAGGAGCGAGTCTGCCCTGGCTTTACCACAAATACGTTGGTCATGATAATAACCGGGACGGCGACTTTTTGAGTATGATTGAAGCCAAATACGCCGCCAAATTAATGTATGTAGACTGGCCGCCGCAGGCTTATATCGATCATCACCAGATGGGCAGCTACGGCGCGCGCTTCTATGTTCCTCCCTATTGTGAACCGATCCGGCCCTATGCCGATCCGCTGATCTGGCGGGAAATCAGTTGGTACGGCGCTCATATCGCCTACAAATTGGAAGAAGCGGGAATACAGGGTGTGTTGAATGATGCCCAGTTTCCCGGATGGGGGCATTTTGGCTGGCACTGGATTACTCCATTTCACAATATTGCCGGTATGCTCACGGAATCGGCCAGCGCCCAATTAGCCTCACCGATTTATATCCACCCGGAACAATTAAAGGCCGGAGTCAGGCAGTTTCCGGAATACAAACCGCAATCCACCTTTCCCGATCCCTGGCCCGGTGGTTGGTGGCGATTAAGTGACATTGTGGAGCAGCAGAAAATTGCGGCCCGGTCACTTTTAGACATGGCCGCAAAAAACAGAGAAACGATTCTCCTGAATGCGTATCTGAAGGCAAAGCGACAGACGGAACGCGGCGAGCGGGGGGACATCAAAGCCGTTGTGATTCCTGCAACCCAGCATGATTCGTTAACGGCAAAACTGATGATCAACATTCTGTTAAAATCCGGCATTAAAATACAAAAGGCTCAAAATGATTTTATCGTGGACGGGAAAATTTACAAAAAAAATAGCTACTTAATCTCTTTTGCCCAGCCTAAAATGGGGCTCATCCGTAATTTGCTGGTGCGCACTCATTACGTCGATGATTATTGGACCCGGGACAGAAACGACGCTCCGCTGAGACCGTACGACCTGTCCACCCACACTATGCATGAATTCATGGGCGTTCGCGTGGATACGCTTGCCGCCAAAGTTTCGGGCGATTTTAAAGTTCTGCAAACGGCAGAACCGATTTCCGGAACATTCTATTCCGGCGGCAAAGCAAAACGGCTTGACGGTAGATTGAACGCCAGTTTTAAAGCGGTAAATATGCTTATCGATAAGGGCATGAAAGTGAAGAGAGTGACGAAATCTGGGCAGAATTTTCGCCCGGGCGATTTTATTGTTGCAAACGGCGCGTCTTCTGTTCTTACTGAAATTGCCAAAGAAACCGGTGTTGATTTTGTTGCGGTTACTGAAATCCCCGAAAAAGGGATTCGGAAAGTAACGCGCCGGCGGGTCGGCATGTTTCAGCGTTATTACGGCGGCAACATGGATGAAGGCTGGACTCGATTCCTGCTGGAACAATTTTCTTTTCCGTATAAATCTGTGTTAAGTCCTGAAATAATAAAAGGAAATCTTAACAAAAAGTACGATCTGATTTTACTGCCAAACGATTCTCCCGGAATGATCACGGGTATCCTTCCGGAAAGATACCGGCGCTATATTTCCAGCGACTATCCCGCAGAATATAAAAGTGGAATTGGAAAAGAGGGGGTAAACAATTTAAGAAGTTTTGTAAAAAACGGCGGTACGCTGGTAACGCTGGGCGAGGCGTGTGAGTTTGCCATCAAAGAATTTTCTTTGGCCGTGAAAAATGTCATGACCGGTTACAAATCCACCGAATTTTTCTGCCCGGGTTCTACTATCAGAGTCAGATTCGATAATACCGATCTGTTGGCGTTCGGCATGCCCGCGGATGGTTGTGTGGTTTACACCAGCAGTCCGGCTTTTGAAATTGTCCCCGGCAGTCATAACGAAAGGTACAAAACAGTGGTTCGATATTTGGAAAAAGACCTGCTTCAGAGCGGCTGGCTGATTGGTGAAAAAAAACTGGCTAAAAAAGCGGCGATGGTTCGGGCGCAATATGGCAAAGGCAGCGTTATTCTGATCGGTTTCAGAACCCAGCACAGATATCAGACCCACGGAACATTTAAACTGCTGTTTAATACAATCATCCAATAAGGAAAATAACAGGGCAGGATAAGTAATTCTGTTGGTTAACTGCATGAAACTTTCCCGCAGGTTATTTCGATTTGATTAAGTTGAAGATGAATATTCGAATTTTATTTCAGGAAAAACCTGCGGGAAGGCTCTGAAGTACCAAACACTTTTTTAGGGTGCGATTTTTGATTGGTCAATATTTTCGCACAACCCGTACCCTTTTCAAGGCAATGTTGTTGACTCAAAAGAAATATTTTGTTGAAATCAGTGGCAATTGGTAAAGAAAACAAATTTTATGCGTTTGGTTACCGGGCAATTAGACAACTCTTGTAAACCGTTGAAACGGTTTTAGATTTTATCTGCATTACCAGTGACACTATGATAAATCGTGGTATTGGTTCAAAAAATCATGGTACCAGCACCGCAATTTATTGTGGTGGAGAAAACGTATTCATGAAACAGCATTTTAACCGCTTCTACGATTTCAAGCAGATGACCGGTGTTTACTTTCTGATCGATTACAATCTTATTCTTCTTTCGGAAAGTCAACAAAATTGGTGTGCAGGGGGGTAAGGTTAAGAAATAACTTTTTGTATCTTTGAAATTGAAACTTTGTGATCAAATATCTTGAAAAAGTCACAAAATAAAAAAGCCGGGCTTTTTTTTAGGAGTCAGCGAATAAGAGTGCACTTCCCTGAGAGCGTAATTTTGTTCGATTGCAAACGATAAACATATACGCCGGACGGCGCGGGAAGATTTTGCCGGTTCAAACCGTTCCCAATCACCTGGTGCGAGCCTGCCAGCCAAATTTTCCCGGCCGACAGGGTCTTCACTAAAGCGCCTTTCAGGTCATAAATGGCAATACGTAGCTTGCCTGTTTCCGGCAAATTAAACTGAATGGTCGTTTCCGGATTGAAGGGATTGGGATAGTTGGATAATGAAAATTCTATCAGGTAAAGAGTTCAAAATCATTGCCATCTTCAACAAAAGTTGACGGACCATAACCATAACCTGAATTGAGCGATTCTAATGTCATTCCGCCTGCCCGACGAACCGCCCGCCTATCCGCACAGGCGGGAAAGAATCTTGTTAGTTCTGTGCGCTAAACCAACAAGATTCCTACGGAATGACATTAGAATCGCTCAATTCAGGTATAAGTAACCCTTGTTTCATTTATATATTCTATTCCTGCCCAGCTTTTTATCAACTCCCGGTAAAGATCATCAGTATGGTAAGTATAAAGAATCTGCTGCGCATTTGCCCAATTGTTAGTGGCAATATTCCACACTTGTCTGATCGTTTCAACCAGCTTACCATTGCTGTCACAACTGTAAGTTTCTTTCGTTTTGTTGAGGATATGCGCTTATGTAATTAATACAAGTTTCGCAGTTAGTTAACCGGCATAAAAAAAGCAGCATACAAACTCACAACTTAATAAATTATAATATGTTAATACATAATTCCAAAACAGAGGTTATATGTTGTATATTGAAGGTATTACAAAATTGTACGAATTAAAAAGATTTTTTGCCCAACCTGAAAAAGCCGGTGATACTCTTTCAGATATCAGTGAGACATTCATAGTATTTAAAATCAGACCTCGTTAAATCAGGTATTTTATTGTTCATTAAGTTCTTGTTTACCCGTCAATTGTGAGAAAATCCATGAATAATTGAACACTGCATGTTTGATTTTAAATTAAAAAACAAGTACTTACACAATAATATAATGCAAATTCATTATGATTTTTGTCCGGTTATTCAACCTAATATTTATCAAATTTAACGAGGTCTGAAAATACATTTTCAGCCACCCCAACGGGGTGAAATACAATAGCCCGGGGCAACGCCCCCGGGGGGGGAAAGAGGAAAAAGAATAACAAGCCCTGAAAGGGCGGAATATTTACCTGTGCCGGTACGATCTGTTCATTTGAATTTTGTATTTCGCCCCTTCAGGGCTTGACTCCGTTGTTTTTTCCCCGGGGGCGTTGCCCCGGGCTGGTATATTCCGCCCTTTCAGGGCTCACAGGGTATGAATCAATGAACAGGGATTGTCCCGGAAACATACGGATACTTGTTTTATGCACAAGATGATAAATATCGAAGAATGGAACAAAAGGTATTCCGGACAACTGTATTTTTCGGATTCTGACAAATTACAATACTTGAGTTATTATAAATGCGAAACTTGAGTGATTAATACTTGACCGAAAACCTCTCTTTTCTGTCATTTACTGTTTTTCATGGTTTTCGTTCAGGCACCAATTAAAAATAATCCAATGGCAATAAAAACGGTTCCGTTTCCGGGAACAGGATGTTCAACAGACCTTGGGCAGAATCGCCGCTGCATTTTGCCGGCGTGGTTTCAAGAAGGTTTTCAATGGAACAGGAACCGACGATATTTCTAACCAGATAGCGGTAGTCTGCCGTCAATTTCATGGTATCCGAACGGTTCGGACTGCTTTTTTCCACCGCAACAATTTTGCCATTCTTCATTACGAGTGCAACCTTTTCCCTATCGGTTTCTATGTTCAATTGATCCGACAACCGGTGCAGTTCCGATCGCTGCAAACGCAAATTGAACTGAGGGATCAGATCGGTCAGCAATTTTTGCAAATCGATAATCGCCATCATGGCGTTGCCTTCCCCCTCACTGTAGGTTTTTATTTTCAGCTCGCTGCCCAGACGGGACAGATAACGAACAAACGGCATGGCGGGAGACATCCTTATCTCAATCTGACGGGGAACGGGATGAGGCGCATGTTTGATGATTTCAGTCAACAATGCCGCAGAGGCTGCAGGGTTATCGGCTGCCGCTTCGTTCACTACAAATTGATTGGTGATTTCATCCCGTATATTTGCGTAGCCGGCGATTTGATTCCGTTTATCCAATAAAACGATGAAGTTTTTCGGCCTGGTGGTCAGTCTGCGAAAACAGGACTCCGTGCGATCCACAACGAAACAGCCGTTGTGGAAATTATTCCGGTAGATCGAGAGAAGAGAAGGGATATCCTGATCCTGCACCTCACGAACGGAGAAGGAATGATCTTTGACAAGTTCATCTTTCACGGTAACAAAAAAACGGTATTCTTTAAGCGCTTCGATGTAGCCGAATTTATGATAGTAGCCGGGAATGCCGTAAAGCAGCGTGAGCGGATAATCGTGCTCCTTCATGTAGCGCAGTGCATCCTCCATGAGCAGCCTGGAATATCCTTTTCCCCTCGCCTCCGGATGAGTGAAGACATCGCCGATTCCCGCCAATTTTATCACCGCCGGGCCAAACTGCAACGGTTTTTCAATGATGCAAACATGGCTGACAATTTTACCGTTTTCGCGAATGATTCTGGAATGTTCCGGTTTATACCAGGGATCCATAGTTTGGTAGCGTATGCGGGTATCGTAAAAATCAAAATAGCTGCGGCGGGTGAATATTTTCCCCATCATGTCGGCTATTTCTTCCAAGTCTGCCTCTGTTTTGGCAAAGGTCGGTTTTATCATCTCAAGTATTTCACTTCTTTTTGTAGTTGCCGGACAATTTTCTCATCAGTCTGTCGCTCTTCTTCTGCGATTTTTTCAGGCGGGAACTGTTTTTGTCGCTGTATTAAAAACCTGTCCGCATCGGTGAAAATATTCCTTTCAAAAGTGAGATGATCCGGCAAGATTCCTGTGCCGCCGGCACTCTGCAATTTTTTCGTGAACAGCCATCCGGGCTGGTTTGCATCCGCGTACACGTAATCTTCCACCTGTTGAATGAGAGCATTCATCTGGTTCGGATTCCCCTGCGAAATGGATGACGGCAGCGGCCTGCCGTCAACCGTGCCTTTGCCGATCGCCACTCCGACCGTGCACTCCTGCTGCGCCGGACGGGTGGGAGACAGGATCATGGCCGGCAAAATGACGAATGTTAGTTTATTAAACATGTACACTTCAAAATTTATGTCGTGAATTTATTTTTCTTCCAGCAGCCATGGTAAATTGAACCGCGCTAATGTAATTTTCTCGTAAGGATTTTCTTTACCCCGCTCGTAAAAACAAGCGATACTTTTGTCCGGCAAAACAATGAGGCAGGAGTAAGCAGCCGGGCCGGGATAGATTGTTCTGGCGATAGGCCACGACCGGCAGTCATCAAACGAGAGCCGTACCGTCATCTTTTCCCGCTTTTCTTTACTCGCCGGATTGGAGAAAAGAATCAGTTTCTGCCGGATGGAATCAACGGGCGTATAACTGCGAATACTAGCCTGACATATCGGTTCGATCAAAGTTGTGTCATGACCAAACGCAGACCAACTAAGTCCCCCATCCGTACTGGTAGCGTAAGCGCGCGCTTTTTTACTGCGGTCGTAGTTCCTCATGCTGAGATAAAGCGTGCCGTCGGATAATTCCACTACTTCGCATTCATTCACCTTATCCGTTGGGGTTGAACCGCCGGGCTGCCAGGTTTGTCCGTGATCATCGCTGTAAATAATATGGGAATAGTACTTTTTCGTTTCCGCTTCGATATGATCGCAGGGAATGATTAACCGTCCGTTCTGCAATTGAATACCGGCGCCCGGTCCGGTGGCATACCAGGTCCAGTTTTTCTGTTTTACCGATTGGGTGATGTTTACCGGTTTAGACCAGGTCAATCCGTCATCAGCGCTTTTTGTGAGCCGGACTGTGCGGGTTCCCCGGCCGGTTTGGTCGATAATCTTCGGTTCCCGGTCAGAGCCAAAATTGTGTGTCATCAGCAGAAAAACTTCGCCGGTTTTTCTATCCGCCACCGCGCACGGATTGCCGCAGGTATTGTTGCCGTCGTCCCAGACAATCATCAGGCGCGACCAGCTTTTGCCGCCGTTCGTGCTGCGTTTCAGCACCAGATCAATATCGCCGGAATCACTCTGCCCGCCCTTTCTTCCTTCGCAAAAAGCCAGAATGGTTCCTTTTTTTGTGGCAATAATGGCCGGGATGCGATAGGTGTGGTAACCGTCCGTACCGCTGATAAAAATATCGGTTTGGTGCAAAAATGGTTTGTTATTGGCTGAGCAGTTGAAAATAAAAAATGTTGCCGTTAAAACCCAGAGGAAATATTTTTTCATGATTACCGCTTTTCTGTAAATGTAATTTACCGTGCCCGTCTAAACCGCTGGCTATGCAGTTTCAGCGACGAAAAAAATGTAACGGTAATTAGTGCAAATGTCAATAAAAATGATCGGGGGAACCAGAACTTATGTGCGACTTTTACACAGAACTGTCTTATGAAATGAATTCTGTGGCATCTTATTTCTGTGGTTAAAATATGTTTTTTGAACGGTGGTTATGGTTTGGATCAGTTTTTCATTACATCTCGGATTCATTCAACTTGTAATGATCGATGGCAAGCTGAATCCGGCTGCGAATGCCGTGGGGCGCAATTCTGCCGCACAAGCCACAACCATTCTCATCGACCGGACAAATCCGGAAACACCAAGCCGTGCAGTTATTGGTCAAAGGACATCCCAGGTTAGGTGTATTTGGGCAGGGATTTTCGCTTTCTGATTTTTTTTACCATTATGCCCAATCCTGTTTATTTATTTTTCAGCCCACGCTTGTCCGACTCAGGCGGGAAATACACGAAACATGCGAAAAGGGTAACATTTTTTATCGGGGTAAATCCCGATAAATAAAGGCCGAACAGTTATAATAGACAATAAAATGTACCGTAAAAATCAAATAGAGAAAAGTAAAATAAAGGCAAGTACGAACAGAAGATCCTAACCGGTAATAATTATGGCAAGTTAGAAGCAGATAAAAAATTTAAGGTCTCTCTACAAACTGCGCTATCGCCCGTTTACAGGAAACAGCATGTTTTCCGCGTATTCATCATTAAAATTTGGATGGGTGGCAATTTCGAAATATTTTGTTTTTTCGGCAATTTCTTTCGCCCGCTGCCGCATCTTTTTGGAAAGCAAAGCCAGTTCTGCTCCGGCACAGGCGGCATTCCCGATAAAACGGATTTTTTCCACGTCTACATCCGGCAGCAAACCGATACGGATTGCCTGTTCCCGGTCCAAAAAATTACCGAAAGCGCCGGCAAGCAAAATCCGGTCGACCTGATCAATTTCCACACCAAATTCATTAAGCAACAGATTTATGCCGGTACGGATAGCGCTTTTGGCCAGTTGAATTTCCCGCACATCCCGTTGTGTCAAAAAGACGCGCCCGTTGACCGATTCATCCAAAAGAAATATGCGCTGCCGATTTTCCTCGCCGGTTTTGTTCAGTAAGGCCGGACTTCCATCTTTTTGCTCCTCCCGGGACAATAGTTGCCCGCTCCACGACAAAACGCCGGCGTGCAGCAGTTCGCCAATTAAACAGATGATGCCCGAACCGCAAATGCCCTTTGCCGGTGCGTTTTCGACCGTATGAAATTGCAGCTCGCCGTCTTGCACTGCTACTCGATCGATGGCGCCCTGAGATGCCCGCATGCCAAAGCGGATCTTGGCGCCTTCAAAGGCAGGCCCGGCAGCGGTTGAGGTAGCCAGAATCCGATTCCGGTTACCCAAAACAATTTCACCGTTAGTGCCGATATCGATCAGCAACGTCGGTTTCTCTTTCTGATCCGGGCCGGTGGCTAAAATAACGCCCGTCGTATCGCCGCCCACAAACCTGCCGATATTGGGCAGCAGATAAACACCGGCGCGGGGATGCACCGACAATTTAATCTCCTCCGCATGAAACAACGGATAAAACTTGACAACCGGCGTGAAGGGCGACAGGGCGAGATGAGTTGCATCCAATCCCAGCAGCAGATGGCCCATCACGGTGTTGCCGGCAATTACCACGTCATAAATCTTTTTGGCGGAAATACCGGCGGAAACAGACACAGTACCAATCATGACGTTCAACTGATCGATGACTAATTTTTGCAATTGTTTAAAAGCATTTTTTTTCTGTTGTGAATAACCGATGCGGGAAATCACATCGGCGCCTACCTGCTGCTGCGGGTTCACAGCGGATGCTACAGCTTTCACTGCGCCGGTGTTCAGATCGATCAACTTTACAACCAATGTGGTCGTGCCCAGATCGATAGCCAAACCGTAAGCTGCATCCGGCGCGCTGATCGGTTCAATTTCGATGTAATGGCTGTCATTGTAAATGAGAGAAATCTGATAATCGTTGTCGCGCAATTTAACCGCTATTTTTTCCAGGAACGAGAGAGATGCATGTGGTTGTGCAGAGCCGCTATGCAACGCCTGCACAATGGATTCAAGATCAAATTGATCCTGCCCGAGTTCCGGTTTTTGGATAGACAGCTCTTTCCTTTTGATCCGTGGTTGAATGTCGATCCGCTGCCGGCGACCTTCCGTTAAGATCACATCCGAATCCGGTTCTTCCGTAATAAGAAATTCAACCCGGCAATCAGACTCCGGCACAAACCGGCAGGCCAGGCGAATGCCGGCATTTATCTGATCCGAACTTAGAAAATTGCGGTCTGATTCCGATACCGGCATTTGGGCGCTGAATAATTGAACCCGGCATTTACCGCAGGTACCGGCGCCGGCGCAATCGGAAGGGACAAAAAACCCCTCCCGCTGAAAAAGCTCCATTAAATTTTCACCGGTGCGCAGATGCAGAGTGCGATTATATTGGGGTAAAAAGACGTTTATGCCGTTTTTATCTTCCTGGTTCATAGTAACGTATGATCTTTTTATCTTTGTTCTGATATTAAAAAATTAGTAACACTTGACGCACTCGTAAAAAGTCCAAACATTTGACGATGAATCCATATATAGCATAAAATCAAATACAATAAATATTATATTTTGACTATGTTTTTATTGTGTCGACTTTTTACGAGTGCGTCACACTTTAGTTCTTTGAAAAACAGCAGACGATTATAGGGCTGTCATTCCCGAATGCTCTTATCGGGAATCCATTTTTCGAATTGATGTAGGTTCCCTGTCTGCACAGACAGGCCGCTTAAAGCATGCGGGAATGACAACTTAGTGTGACGTTTCAAAAAATTAAAGTGTTACTAAATTTACCGTTTGTTGAAAAGCGCTGTAACCGCGTCGTCGCCCATCACCGCAGTTGCCGGTCTCGGGTGTTTTTCATCGAACACAAACATGATTTTCTGCCTTTCAATGACGACCGGGTCTTCATCGATTGAGCCGTTTTGTTTCCTGACTTTGTTCAGATCGAGATGCAGATGTTTGGCTAAAAAGGCGTAAGCGCCCAGTCGTTTAGAATATCCGTAATCGTGTCCTTCGTGACCCAGATGCAGGTTTTTCACATTTTCTTCCTTACCGTAAAGCCGGTAAACATTTTTAATGTAGGGAAATTCGACACACGGCGTGTTTTTGGTCCAGTCTTCGCCGTCCGAAATGAGGAACAGGGGACGGGGAGCGGCCAGCGCGGCGATCTCTGCATTGTTGGTCTCGTGGGTTGCGCTTTTGTGGATGGGCATGTGACTTTCACACACGCAGCCGCCGAAGAAGTGGGCGGATACCTGCACTACCGGCACCGAGACGGCGATGCGGTCATCCACGGCGGTCAACAAAAAGGTTTGCGTGCCGCCGCCGGATGCACCGGTGATGCCGATCCGTTGCGGATCAACTTCGCTCAATGAGAGCAGAAAATCTACTGCCCTGATGCTGTCCCAGGTTTGCAGCGCCGCCGCTTTGGAGTGCTCATGTTTGCATTGGATCGATTCACCCCAGCCGACCATATCGTAAGAAAACACCACCGCGCCCATGCGCGCCAGCGTGGCGCAGCGGTATTGCATGTCGGGACGGAACCGGCCGCCGCCGTTAAATTTTTTGAAATGGCCATGGGGACAAAGTACGGCGGCAAACGGACCTTCGCCAACCGGCCGGTACAAATTGCCCGTAACGTAAAATCCGGGCAGGCTTTCAAAAGCCACATTTTCCACCGTGTATCCCGGATACTCCCGTTTGTTACGTATAATCGGGTTGAGCGGGCATTTCGGCGGCGGGGGCAGCAGTTCCAGTCCGCGTAAAATACCGCGGCGGATATTTTTTGCCCGCGCCTGCCATTCCTCCAGATTTGAGTAGGTAGCGGAGAATTTGGCAAGCTGTGCCTTTGCTTTTTCTTCAGTTTGGTAGTAGCCGATACAGAGCTGCGGCTTGTTTTTTTGTTGTGCCTGTACGGGGATGATGAGGAAAAGGCTTAAAATTGCCGGGGTCATTTTTCCGATCGGGTTCATTGTATCTCCTTTCATATTTCAAAATATTGATTTTTGCCACAGAATTGAGATGCCGCAGAAATCGGATAATAAAATATTTCAGCGGGTTCTGTTTTCGTTTTTGAAAAGTACACTTCAAGTTGCCGTTTCCGCTTGATTGAAGCGGCTTGTCTGCATAGACAAGCCGACAAGAGCATTCCGGAACGGACAGCCTGATCATGACTTGCTGTTTGTCAATGAGCTAAAATGTTCATTGCGCGGCAATTTTTTTCTGTGGGACAAAATGAATGAAACCGAAATACAAGTTTCAAAATATAATTCTGTTACTATTTGCAATTTAAACCGGGGAAACGAAAATGTCAATCGATAAAAAATTACGATCTTGCAGAGAGCGCAAAGATCGTATATTTTTTCAAAAGGCTAAAGTTACATCACTTCAAACTTTAGTCACTTTAGTTCACTTGATATCGATATGAATCTGTGTGTTGTATTTCACTGTGGAAAGGATGAACGAGGTTTTAATCTTATTGATCCCCTTAATTTTGGTCAGTTTGTTGATAACAAAATTCTCGTAAGCCTGGATATCCGCCACGGCAATTTTAAGCAGGAAATCGTCTTCGCCGGTGATGTGGTAACATTCCAGTACATCATCCAACCGGTTGATCTCTTCGGTGAAACGGTCGAGAGATGGGATTTGATGAACCGCGAGGGAGACTAATACCGTGGCCATGATTCCTTTGCCCACTTTTGTGGGATTGACCAGAGCCACATATTTCTGAATCACGCCGGCGGTTTCCAGCCGTTTGACGCGATCCAGCATACCCGGCGGAGAAATACCGATCTCCGCCGCCAATTGGGCGTTGGTGATTCTGCCGTTGTTCTGCAATATTTCTAAAATTTTGATGTCGGTTTTGTCTAATTTCATGACGTCCGCTCGTTTTTAATCGACGGGATGAACAGGATGAAACAGGATTTTTTAGCCCGTGTGATTTATAACTTTTGCCACGAAGGCTCTAAGGCACTAAAATTTCATCATCTTAGCCCGGCCATGATTCATAATTTAGTTTCTTTGATCTGTCTTATGAAACCTGTAGCCTGAAATAGCCAGCGTTCTCATTTTCATCCCGTCTTATTTTTGGCTTATATCTTTTCGAACCGCGCCTGGAAGAAGCGTAAATATTTGGGCTCGTAGACAAATTTCAAACCGGTGATTTTTTTCCGGTTCCGGTAAACCTCATCGATCGATTCCGCCACTACATCCATGTGCGCTTGCGTGTAAACCCGGCGCGGGATGGTAACGCGCACTAACTCCAGTTTGGGATAATTATGTTTGCCTGTTTGGGGGTTCCGGCCGGCAGAAACCACGCCCCGCTCCATGGTGCGCACGCCGGAATCTACATAAATTTCGGCCGCCAATGTCTGCGCCGGCAGTTCATCCTGTGTCAGATGGGAAAGAAATTTTGCCGCATTCAGAAAAACGCCGTGTCCGCCAATCGGCTTGACAACCGGGATGCCCCAGTCGATTACTTTTTGGCCCAGATAGAGCACCTGTCCCACCCGGGCTCGGATATGATCTTCATGAACCGATTCGGCAATCCCTCTGGCCAGCGCTTCCATATCCCGTCCGGCCATGCCGCCGTACGTATGCAGACCTTCGTAAATCACCACCATGTTGCGCGCTTTATCGAACAACTCTTCATCATTCAACGCCAAAAAACCGCCGATATTCACCAGGGCATCTTTCTTGGCGCTCATAGTGGCGCCGTCGGTGAGGGAGCAGATTTCTTTTACGATATCGGCAATCTTCACGTCCTGATACCCCGGTTCCCGCATTTTTATGAAATAGGCGTTTTCCGCCACACGGGTCATATCGTGAATAATGGGAATGCCGTATTTTTGTGTCAGTTTGCGCAGCTCTTTCAGATTTGCCAGAGAGATGGGTTGTCCGCCGGCCATATTCACTGCGGTGGCAATAGCCAGATAGGGAATCCCTTCCGCGCCGTGCTCTTTGATCAGATCTTCCAATTTCTGCAGATCCACATTCCCTTTAAAAGGATGCTCATTTTCCGGATCGTGCGCTTCCGGGATGATCACATCTACAAACTTACCGCCCGCCAGTTCCTGATGTAATTTGGTTGTGGTGAAATACATATTGCCGGGGATCAGGTCGCCTTTCTTGATCATGATTTTCGAGATAATATGTTCGGCGCCGCGTCCCTGATGAGTGGGCACAATATATTTGTAACCGTAATATTTTTACATGGCTTCTTCCAGGTGATAAAAATTTTCGCTGCCGGCATACGCTTCATCGCCCAGCATCATGCCCGCCCATTGATTGTCGCTCATGGCCGAGGTACCGCTGTCGGTTAACAGGTCGATGTACACATCCCGCGATCTCAGCAGAAAGGTATTGTATCCCGCTTCTTTGATAGCTTTTTCCCTGTATTCATGGGTGTCATGTAAACCGGTTCCACCATTTTTATTTTGAACGGTTCAGCCCACGAACGTTTTCTTTTAGATTTTTCCATCTGTCTCTCTCCTCTCTTAATTTTGTTTTTGCAGTCGTGTAAGCGATTCGCCGAATCGACTGGCCCTGATCTGAATAACTTAGTCTGATAAACCTTCCCGGTTTTCAAAACCTGGAAGGTTTATTAAATGGTGGGAATAATATAAGGAATTAACGGAAGATAATCAAATAATATTAGACATATATGAGAAAATAGTGAATAAAATTAGATAAAAGATGTCCGTTGGTGAAGGAGTTGCCCCCTGTTTCCTTTTATTGTTTTCTCTCTTTTTCCCTGATTCTCTGCGCCGCCTCGATCATGGCGAGGTAGCCGTCAACCGGGATATAGTCTGGGATGGAGTTCCCGGAGCCGAGGGCGTACCCGTTTGCCGGCCGGCGAAAATTTTGCCCTGCCGCGAATACTTTTTCCCTGATTTCGTCCGGCTTAAAATTGCACAAAATATTCACATCAATGCCGCCCAGCAGACCGATGCGATCGCCGTAAAGAGAAATCCATTTTTCGAATGGTGCGATAATATCTTCGTTGGAATGCTTTGCGTCGATGCCGATGGCAATTATATCTTCCATGACGGCAAAAATATTGCCGCATGAGTGCCACAAAAACGGCTTTTGATGCGCATGGATCAGATCAACGATTTTTTTGTACTGGGGAACGATGTAGTTGCGGATTGTATCCGGCCGGAGCAGAGTACTGGTTTTGAAACCAAGATCATCGCCGAAGCGGCAGACGGCATAATGTTCACTATATTTAGCAAGAAAACGTCGCCAGATCGTTGTCATCAGATGGCCGATTTTCTCATAGAGGTTTGCGAATAGTTCGGGATCGTCCGCCAGCATGTAACAGAGATATTCGAAACCAACCAGATCCTCGCTGATTTCCAGAACGCCGTTGCCCACGCCGCCCAGCGCTTTCATGCCGGCCGGAAGCTGCTCACAGAGCAAATCGAATCCCGGTTCGGCAACTTGCCAATAGATTTCCGGCAATTCGTCCCAGGGATATTTTGCAAAATCTTCCCGGTTTTGAACCGGTCCCGGCCTGCCGCCCATAATTGCGCCGTGATCCGGTAAAATATCGGTGATGCAAATTTCAAAAGAAACGGTGTCGTACGTCATCTCCCGGAAAAAGCGGCAATACTGACGGAAAAATTCTTTCATATCGCTCTCATTGCCCTGTATCTGTTCGGCAAATGGGGTATGCAGAATCTCTTCCATGATGACAGGACTGATGATGTGCTCGTAAACCGGCAAACGGCCGGGACGTTTGTTGCGGAGCACATCCAGCATGTGGCGATAATCGGGTTGGAAAGATGTGTTCAAAGAGACTCCTGAATTTTTAGTAACTATTCAGCCCGTGCCTGTCTGCTCCAGGCAGGAAAAAACTAAATAGCGCCTGAACGAAAACCCAACTTTTCTGTCATTCCCGCCGTGCCTGAGGAATCTATAAGTGTGGGATTTTATTGGATTCCTGCTCCCCACTTTCGTGAGGACAAGCTTCGCAGAAATGACATTTTTTACTGTTTTTCAGAGTTTTCGGTCAGACACTTAATACACAGAAGGTGATCGTTGAACCTGAATTGAGCGATTTTCTTGTTTTTGAGCTTGTTTTTATTACTCTACGGATTTTCATTTTAGGTGCAAATACGGCCGGCGATTCAGCGAACCGCCCTGCAATCGCCCGGTTCAGGTTAAAGATGTTTTCGTGTTTTTCGTGTATTTAGCGGACAGCTTGAGCAATTACAATAACGCTGTTCCCTATAGATAAACAAGTAACAATGAATATGGAATGTCGAAGAATTCAGCATTTCATCATTCGACATTCCATATTCGATATTTAATATTCAAATACTTTTCGTTTCAGTAGTTGAACTTCTGCGCCGGTTTGTCAACTTCTTCTTTTTTCCGTCCCGGGCGTAGGCGGTACGGCTTTCATATCGACAGGGCCGAGCGCGTACTCTGTCGGACCCAGACGCAGACCGGATTTCATCATTTCATCCCAGGTGATCTCCTTGCCGGTATAGGCGGAAATGCGTCCCATAATCGCTACTAATGTGGAAATGGCCGTATTCTCTGCGTAATCGACCGGTTTGTTAGTGCGAATGGCGGTGACCAGATCGATATGTTCCTGAAAATATGGCCCTACTTTCAGGTGCGTTTTCCCTTTGTCGTCTTTCAAATAGGGGTAGTTCCATCTCACGGAACCGTCCGGTTTCCAGATAGTGTTTCTGCAATTTGAATGGCCTTTTGTGCCCATGATAAATTCCGAAACATTGTTCGCACAACCATCGATCTGCCGGCACATGCTGTGCAGATGTTTGCTGTCGTCAAAAACATAATCAACACTGAAGAAATCATACTGATCGCCGGTGACGCGCCGGTGCCGTCCACCGAAACCCACTGTCTTTACCGGATGTTTTCCGGTGAACCAGTTGATAACATCTAAGTTGTGCACATGCTGCTCAACAATGTGATCGCCGGAAAGCCAGCACCAGTTCACCCAATCGCGGATCATATATTCCATATCCGACCAGCCGGATTGCTGCGTTTTGTACCAAAGCTGCCCGCCGTTCCAGTAACAGTTGGCGGAAACAATCTCGCCGATTTCGCCGCCGGCGACGCGTTTGAAGGTTTCAATGTAATCCCGTTGATGACGTCTCTGTGTGCCGGTGACAACGGACAAGCCGGCGGCGTCCGCTTTTTTGGCGGTGCTCATAACAGAGCGGGCGCCGACCGGATCTACGGCGACCGGTTTTTCCATAAAAACATGTTTGCGCGCTTTGATGGCCGCGGCAAAATGCTCCGGCCGGAAATGGGGGGGCGTTGCCAGTAAAACCACATCCACGCCGGAATCGATCAATTTCCTGTAAGCGTCGAAGCCGATGAAGCAATTCTCATTGGTCACTTCAAAACCAGGCTTATCGGTTAATCTCTGACGACAGGAATCCAGCCGGTCCCGGAAAACGTCGGCCAGGGCGATGATCTTTAGATTGGGGCCGGCGCTGAGAAATTGGGCCGCCGCTCCCGTGCCGCGGCCGCCGCAGCCGACCAGTCCCGCCGTCAATTCGGGTCCGTCGGGCGCCACATCTAAAAGCGGAGGTAATTTTAAATCCACCGCCGGTTTGCCGCAGGAGTTCATCATAGCGCCGATTCCCACCGCGCCGATGGCTCCTGCGGCCGTGGCGGTACCCAAAAATTGACGCCGGTTTAAGGTTGATTTTTCGTCTTTCATGGCTCTTCTCCTTTTTTTTGTTTGCCGGAATAAAAAAATGCGTACTGTTTTAAAAATGTAATAGGTTACATGGTCACGAATTAGTGTCTGTCCGAAAACTCCACTTTTCTGCCATTCCCGCGAAGCTTGTCCTCACAAAAGTGGGGAGCGGGAATCTATAAGTTTGTGATTTTATCGGATTCCCCGCCTGCGGCGGGCAGGCTGCTTTCGCCCGCCGCAGGCGGGAAAGAATCATGTTAGTTCTGTGCACTAAACCAACAAGATTCCTACGGAATGACATTAGAATCGCTCAATTCAGGTCCGAATAACAAATTCTCTTTTCAGTTTTACTTTATCTTTCCTCCTTCATACTCGCATACGACGCGGAAACCCACATCGATACAATCCGAATACCACCAGATACTTTTGGGAATTTGCGGATCGGTCACCAGCCAGTCATCGTGCCGGGTGTAATCGCGGGCGGCGGAACGGACATCCACCGCATCGCTTTTGAAGGAACCGCCGCGGACGACATGCCCGGTTCCTTTTTTCGGCCCGGTTGGGTCCGCCACTATTTTTTCGCCGGCGTTGCGTGCGTAAGCTTGCGGAGAATACCAATCGGAACAAAATTCCCACACATTGCCGCTCATATTCAAAAGTCCGCACGGATTGGGTTTAACCTGCCACGGTTCCGCCGTTTTCCCTTTGCTGTTTTCCGCGTAAATGACGTAGCGATTGATAACAGCCGTATCGACGCCGACAATTTTGTTCAGGAAACGTTTACCGGTAAATTTTTTCACATCACCGGGGAAAAAATAGGAGGACTCTGTTCCGCCGCGGCAGGCGTATTCCCATTCCGCTTCGGTTGGCAGGCGATATTTTTTCCCGGTCACTTTAGAGAGCCACCGGCAATAAACCGTGGCAGCATGGTGCGTCATGGTAATTGCTGGTCGGGCTCCCTTGCCCCAGCGCTGGTCCGGATTGCCGTAAGGCGGCGTAGCGCCGGTGATGGCGTCCGGGGTTGAAACTTTTTGTGCGTAAATCCGGCGGGTACCGGTTCTGCCTTCTGCTGCGGTCTGGCGGTAGAAAGCTTCGTATTCATCCCAGGTAACTTCAACCTTTCCTATCCAGAAGGGGCTGATCTGCACGGTTCGAACCGGCCCTTCGTCTTCATCCCGGTACGGTTCTGATGGCGGACTGCCCATTTTGAAAGTTCCACCGGGGATGGCAATCATATCGAATTTGACCCGCGAACCCGGAATGAATTCGGTGAAATTTTCAAATTTTTCCATGGCGGCCGGTTTGGCGTAAACTCCCGCCGGTTTCTTTTCCGTTTTGCCAAATGCTCCCACTTGCTGCGCTTGTTCCGAATAGTGACCGACGTAGAGATGGCAGTTTATACATCGAATCTGGCCAGGATTCTGGCTGTAATGCAGATGTGCCTCTTCGCCTTTTTTTGACAATGTCAGCGGAAACAGATTTTGATGGCAGCGCAGGCAGGATTCTTTGTAGGTGTAGGTAACGGCATGATCCAATCGTGATTTTTCATCCCAATTGAATTGAGATGGTTCTTTGAAAACTACACCGAAAATATCCTGCAATCCCAGGCGCATCTTTTCGGTGTAGTAGCTTACACCCCCGGTCGGTAGATGGCATTCCACACAGTGTACCACAATGCCGTTCCTGTTGTCGTAATGGGTGGAGCGCTTCCAGGAAACCGTGGCATGAGGATGGATGTGACAGGACGTGCAGAATGGATCCGAGGAAGTATAGTCAACTGCTTTATGGATTGAAAAAATGGTAATGATGCCCAGCAAAAAACCGATGAATAATTTGCTTTTCAGAATTCGTCCCGTTTTTGTCAGCATAGTCGTTTTTTTGTTCCCTTCATTATATAGGGGTGGACAGAATAGGATGATCCAGCATTTTGTTTAAAGATTTCGGTAACATTTCAGTTCTTTGAAAAATTCTGTGTTCTCTGCGTTTAAGAGCGCCTGTCTTTTAACGCAGAGGCGCAGAGGACGCAGAGAAATTGAAAAAATCGGTGAATAAAAATTGTCGGCAATTATTTAGTCTGCATTATTCATAAACTTTTGCCACAGAGACACTAAGTCACGAAAAATATTGCAATTACTGCATCTTAGTAATTTAAACTCAGTTTTTTTCCCGCATTCATCTGTTAGAATATTAATGTAACCAATCACGGGATTTAAGATTATATAATAGCGACGTTGAGTAGCAATTATGTTATTCAGGAAGAATCTTGTTGATTTATACCACAGAACTAACAGTATTCTTCCTGAATGACATTTTGTACCTGAATCCCTGTGATTGATTACATATTAATCCATCCTAAATTGAGCGATTCTTAGTTTGAAACAACCACCCAAAGAGTTTTGTCATTCTGCCTGCCCGACCGCAGGCGGGAAAGAATCTTGTTAGTTCTGTGCACTAAACCAACAAGATTCCTACGGAATGACATGAGAATCGCTCAATTCAGGTCCATATAAAATATTGTCAATTAAGTCTTTGTGCCTTTGTGGCGAATGAATTTTTCAGGTTAGTGTCTGTCCAAAAACTCTGAAAAACAGTAAAAAACGTCATCCCATACGAAAAGTCTTTTTCACAAATGCCACATTGGCTCTGGTATCCTCAAAAAATTTACCTTTACGTCCGCTGGTTTCCAATACCAGCCATTTATCATAACCGATGTCGGCGAGCGCTTTGGCACACCGACCCATATCCACCATTCCTTCCGCACTGCCCAGCAAAGGAGTTTTCCAATCTTTCAGATGTACTTCACAAATCCTGTTTTTAGCGAGCATCCGCAGTTCGGCGGGAACATCGTAGCCGTTGCCCCAGGAGTTGCCCACGTCGTAATAGACTTGCACCATTTCGGAGCCGATCTGATCGATGATTTCCAGGTTCTGTTTTGCCGTGATGGTGTTTTCAATTCCCAGAGCCACCCCGGCATCTTCGGCGCGGGGTACAATCTGACGCAACGCTTCAACAACGCGTTTTACATGTTTGGAATTTAATTCATAGGACGAAAACCTGCCGTCTTTTACATCGCGGAATTTCCCTTCGCTGTTTCTCAGTCTTAAATCACCGTTGCCAAAAAAAGCGATGAGAATATTTTTTGCTCCCAATGCTGCAGCCGCTTCGACGGCATCGATAACGTAAACAGCGGATTGCGGTTCCGTAGCCAGAGGTATCTTGTTCAATATGCCGCCGGCGGCAACAGAATGGAACCGGATGCCGTACTGCTTGCCCAGTTCCAGATATTTTCTGCGCACTGATTGATCCCGCAAAGGAATATTGCGCGGATCGGTGCCGACGCTGACCTGGATTCCCTGTAATCCGGCTTTTTTGGCTTTGGGGACAGCCTCCGGCGAAGCGGTCTTACCCAAATTCCAATCGCACATGCCAACCCCGGCGACACCCGGTCCGTTTGCTGCAAACAGATTTTCTGAAATAAGACCGGTTAAATTCAATCCGGCAATGCCAAGGCCTGCAGTTTTTAAGAAATTACGGCGGTTTGTTTTCATTGTGTTTATCTCCATTTAGCGTGATGGAAAAAAAGTCGGATTATCTCGATTTTCCGACGTTTAGGTCTTTACCAAAACTGAGGGGTCTTCATCTCTCCCAATTGTTTAAGCTACCGCAAGTCGATCCGGTAACCCGATCTTCAATCGATCAAATTTAGTGTTTTGATTTCCAATTTCGCAGCATTTTAATTTTTTGAAAAACTGTGTCTTTTTATTATCTACATTAGTTTGATCGATGTCATTCCGAATCCCCGTTTTTTGGGGTAGGAAATCTCCTGCCTCTTTGTCTGCATTGTTAGTAGAGATTTCTCTCTTCGTCCCGATAAAAACAATCGGAACTCTGTTCGGAATGACATGATCTTGTAAATAGAAATGTTGATAACAGACCGTTTGTTTTTCAAAGAACTAAAATGTTACAGCTACTTTAGTCACTTAAAACTTTAGTTCACTTTAAACTTTTACGCTCACAATTCTTTCACATAAACATTTCTGAAATAAACCGGTGAACGGCTGTCGTGATTTTGCAGACCGATGTAGCCTGCCGGTGCGAAATCGCGGATTTTTCCGCGCGGTTCGGCCTGCCAATCCACCACCAATTGGCCGTTCAGTTCCACTTTTATCTTGCTGCCCGTGAAGGTGATTTTGTAATGGTTCCACTGACCGGTTGCTTTTTCGGCATTGATTTTTGGCGCTTCTGCGTCGTAAACGGCGGCGGTTCGATGAATGCCTTTGCTGTTGTCGTCAATCTGGATCTCGAAAGAGTGGTGGATGTAATCATCGCTAACGGGCATTTGCGGTACGCGCAGAAATACGCCGGAATTGGTGGTAATTTTAGCGCATTTGAAATCCAGTTCCAGAATGAAATCTTTATATTTCTTTTCGCTGAACCAGAATAAGCCCATGCCGCCCTGAGATTTCAGAATCCCGGTTTTCTGATCCAGGATGAAATATCCGGGACCGTAATGGTTCCAGCCGTGTTTGTTGAACCTGCCGTTCCGGGATTTTAAAATCTGTTGGTACCCTTTATAATAGGTAATGCTTTTAATATACTCCAGCCCTTTTCGGATGGGAGGAACAGGATTCATCGCATCTTCTTTGCGTTCATGTTCAATGGCCAGAAATCCGGAATAATTTTGCCGGCTCAATTCGGCTAAAATGTCATGAATATTGGCTTTGCCGGAACCGAACGGCACATCGTACGCCTGCTTGTTACCGAATTCATTGAGGTCTTTCAGATGAACATTCCAGACTCTGCCGCGCAGGACAAACAGCGCTTCCACGGGTTTCACACCGGAACGCATCCAGTGGCCGGTATCTGCACAGGAACCGATGCGCTCATCATAGCCGGCAATGCGCATCAGTACGGTTTCCGGATGGGCATATTTGGAAGGAACGGGATGATTATGAATGGCGATGCGAATATCGTATTTTTTCACCATTTTGTCCAGAAGTGAAAAATCGTCATCTTTGGGTTCGGTCATAATAGTGCGAATGCCCATTCTTTTGGCAAATTCGAATACTTTTTTGGTGGCCTCTTTCGTGTTGGCAAAACCGACTACACCGTAACTGACCAATGTGATACCATGTTTTTTCAATTGGTTCTTCACCCATTTGATCTGTGACAAACTCATGTTGTGATCGAATATAGCGCCGGGCATAGATTTGCTCAGTAGCTGACCCGGATAGGCTTCCAGATATTTTATGCCCAGTTCATTTACTTTTGCCAGAGTCTCTTCGAAGGTGAATTTCCGGAATGTCCAGCACTGCATGGAAATCGGTATCTCTTTGATGCGTGCATCTTTGTAGTTTTCCATGGCCGACAGGGGAGAACGATTTGGCAAAACCATGCTGATGGCCATCACGGCTGATAATAAAAAAATGCTTTTTTTCATGATCACTCCTTTTTTTGGGGTTAATGATTTGTATCTCTCCGTCCGGCAGTTTCGCCTGACATTTTGGTCGGTTTGAATCGCTTTTTTCATGGTTCGGTTCATTCCGGATGTTGCAGTATTCTTGAGGGATAGTCGTCCATTTACTCTCTTCCGGAACGTTTTCACATCATGAAATATTCAGTTGAAAGCGAACGGTTTGTCCGGGCATTCACATCCTTCGATCAATGTCGTTAAGTTAAGAATTTTCATACTTCTTCAATGGCAGCTTATATTTGCTAATTTTCAGGTTGTCGACTTAGCAAGTCAACCTACATTTTTGCTTAACTTAATGACATTGATTCCTCAATTATTACAATTTAATATTTTTTTTTCGGAATCAAAGAAGAAAATTTCAAAATCGGGTTGAATAATTGAAAAAATGAGAACGGTTCAGGCAAAGCCGGAGAACACACGCCCAATAGGGGATTTTCAATTCCTTTTCGAAATGTGAACGGAGAATAGTCAAAGCAAGTTCGTTTATCCTGACCAGTACGTAAATTGCAGTTTGGTAAATTATGAAAGAATGGCGGTATGCCATGTCCTTGCGGGTGGGTGAATTTGCAGCGGAATCTCAACGGGTGTGGAAACACTGACGGACTTCCCAAAACGGTGCAGGAATTTTACAAAATTGTCTTCTGCACATGTTTTTCACCCTATCCGATTCTGTATTCTTTTCAGGTATGAAATTGTGGGGGCATTTTCCCCGGGGTGCGCTTCGCCTGACTCCGGGCTGCGATGTGCAGCCGCTTCGCGGTATACACACAAGCGCCAAAGATCGTGGAATAATTTCTACACCCATTGATCGATTTCCATGTCATTCCGTAGGAATCTTGTTGGTTTAGTGCACAGAACTAACAGGATTCTTTCCCGCTTGTAGCCGGGCAGGCAGAATGACAAAACTCGTTGGGTGATTGTTTCAAGCTAAAAATTGCTTTAACCAATTAAATTGGACCAGAATATTGATTCGGCGAATCAATCTTCAATTCCCGGAATCGGTTTCAGAAAGTTCCGAAACCGTTGTCATATCATCACGGATCAGAAAAAAAAAAGAGGGAAAAGAATTTTTTTCTTGACAATTTGAAAAATAATATTAAATTACTGTAAAATTAGAATAATGGTTTCTTAGAATAATTAGCTTACAGCGCCATTTGGATTTACCTTAACAGGGTAATTCATATATTGGCTGCGTCGTTTTGCTGTATTGTTAAATTATGAATTTATAAGAAGTTATCTTGAATAATATTTTTTTCTACAAAAAATCCGACAGTAAACTGCTTTTGGCTTCTTCAAAAGATCTGATTCGTTTGAAATCCTGAACGGGTAATTTTTCTCTTTCACAAAAAAGTTGGAAGGAGGTGATAGGTGACAACCGGTTGAGTCTACTTATTTTTTTTAGATGAATCCCGTTGGAAAGAAAGGAGGTGCAGCGGAAAAAGTTTATTTTTAGTGTTCATGTATGAATTATTTTTAATTTGTCGACTTAACGAGTCGGCGATTCCAAAAACCTAACTGGAGGAGGAATTATGTTTAAAAAGGTTTTTTTGGTTGCAATTCTGTTGAGTCTGTTGCCAGCTCTGCTGTTTGCCCAGGCGGGCAAATTGAGGGGGGTTGTAACAGATAAAGCAACGGGCGACCCACTCGTTGGTGCGAACGTAATCATTGAAGGTACTTCAATGGGGTCTGCGGCCAATCTGAACGGTGAGTATATTGTGCTGGGTGTCTCACCGGGAGTTTACACCGTAAGAGTCGATTATATCGGCTACCAAAGTTTTACCATTAAGAATATCCGTGTGAGTCCGAACCAGACCACCACACAGGATTTTCAACTTTCCTCAACCGCCCTGCAGATGGAAGCCGTTTCCATTACCGCAGAGCGTCCTATTGTACAGAGAAATACCACAAACACCGTTCGCATACAGACCCAGGATGATATCAAGAATCTTCCTATTCGCGGTATCGCCAGTATCGTTGCTTTGGATGCCGGCGTTGTGGTACAAAACGGCGTTACCTACGTGCGTGGCGGACGCAGCAATGAAGTGACCTATTACATCGACGGCACTTCCGCCAACGATCCCTATTCCCGTGGTAATTTTGTTTCCATTATCCAGGAAGCTGTTGATGAAATACAGTTGCAGGCCGGCGGTTACACCGCAGAATACGGCGGTTCCAACTCCGGTATTGTTACCACCACGTTTCGTACCGGCGGTCCCAGACTAAGAGGAACGCTGGATTACCGCACCGATGACTTTGTCGGCCCCGGCGAAACATTTTTAGGCACTACTTCCCGCGGTTATCACAATGTGGTCGGCACGTTGAGCGGCCCGGTGCCCGGGTTGGACAAGATGAAATTCTTCATCGCCGCACAGTACAACTATCTGGGCAACCGTAATTATGCCTTTGTGGAACCGTTTAAGTTTGATCCCACCAACTCCAGCCTGCCGCAATTCAGCGAAGCATTGTGGAATGCCGGTCAGCGGAATTTTTATGCCCCATGGATGACCGAAGACGGTTTGGAAGGCAGAACAGCTTTTGCCGGGATGCCGTTGACCAATGCGGCCGGCGATACCATTCCTTTTGAATTTAAAAGGAACTGGTTCCCCAACAATACCAGGAAAAATTTCTCCACCAACCTGACGCTGACTTACCCGGTGACAAAATCGATTAAGATGCGTTTGACAGGCAGTTTTGCTTTCAACAGAACGCCAAATGCGGGCCACAGCTCTTTCAGCGCCGCAGTTGATAATTATTATGACAACAGAAGAAACCAGGGCGACTCGTACAATTCATTGGTAGCATTGCGGATGACGCATACACTGAATCCGAAAACTTTCTATGAATTGAGTGTTAATTATTCCAACCGCCACGGCAAGGGGTACGATCCTCTGTTTGGCGACAAATGGCAAGATTTTTCCGATTCCCGGGCCTGGGGCAAAGCCGGACTGGATACCAGCCAGTGGCAGCGCGTCTTCACCGGCCCGCTCGCCTACAGTTCTGTGTTTAATTTTGTCTTAACGTCTCCAAATCAGCCGCGTACCGGTTACAATAAGTACAACCGGAACGGCCTGGGACTCACCCTGGCTTTCACCTCGCAGTTACTAAGCAACTTAGAGGTGAAATTGGGCGGCCGTCTGGAGAGCTGGCGGAACCGGTATTGGGGTATCAATGCCGGCACCTACATGCGCTATATGTACGGTATCAACGCCGAATTGTGGGATCCCACCAAGCCCAATAACGGCGGCAGAACCTGGGAAGATGATCCCGTTTACGGTTCGTCCGAATACCGGACAACACTGCAGATAGAACGCAGCGCCGGCGTTTTCCGCTACGGTTACGACCTGATGGGTAAAAATCATGTCAATAAAGGTCCTTACGGCACCCGAAATCCTTTTCTGGCCTCGGCTTACTTACAGACAAAATGGGAATACCGCGACCTGATTCTGAATGTTGGCGTGCGCTGGGAACATTACGATTACAACGCCTTACGGCCGGAAATCCCCGAACTGCCGGTTTACGACGCGGCCAACGAATGGATCGATGTGAATTCGCTGGTTTATACGGATCCTTATGATTACATTCTGCCGCGGATAAACTTTGCTTTCCCGGTGACGGATAACACGGTTTTTTACGCTCAGTACGGTAAATATGTGCAGTCCATCGCTTACAGCGCGCTTTATCAGTCCTTTGCTTCACTGAGTAACCTGATCCCGACGCGGCGGAATGTGCTGGGTACTTCGGTCAGTTATTTGCAGAAACCTGAACGGAACGACCAGTACGAATTAGGTATCCGGCAATCCCTGACCAGCAATTTTGCTTTTACCGTAACCGCCTTTTATAAAAATCAGTATGATCTGCTCGGCGCCGGACGTCTTTATTCGGACGGCAAATATGTGGACCAGGGCGGTCAACCTAAAGGAGCCCGGTTCGACGGCGGTTATATCAACGATGATATCGCCATCGCCAAGGGCCTGGAATTTACACTTGAGCTGCGCCGGACGGAACGGTTGATGGCCAGAGTGAATTATACCATGTCCAATACACGCGGTACGTCATCCGCACGCGGCACCAACAATGTTATCAATAGTGATGTGGTGCAGGCGAGATTCCCCACCCTGATGTACAACCTCAACCAAAATCAACCCCATCGCGGCAGCGTACTGCTGGATTACCGCTTCGGCAAAGGCGACGGCGGCAAAATCTTAGAAGGCATGGGCGCTAACATCCTGTTAACCTTCAACAGCGGCCATAGTTATACGGCTGTGGAAGAACCCAACAACCTGGGTCAGGCCACACCGTGGAACGTGGGTGTGCGTATGGATTATGACCGGCGTTTCCGTCGTCCCACCGAACCTGTGAATACCTCATTCACGCCGTGGAACTTCAATGTGGATTTAACCCTGGAGAAGATGCTCTATTTTAACCGGTTCAACATCCGTCTGTATACCACCGTTTTGAACCTGTTAAATACCAGGAATATCATCAATGTTTACAGCACCACCGGTACCGATGATGATGACGGCTGGCTGAAACACCCGCTGGCAAAACAGTATTTAGCAATTCCCGGTTACGAAGCGATGTACCGGGTGCTGAACCTGGCCAACGCCTATGCTCATCAGCGCATGGGTCTGGGCACCCTGTGGGGCACGCCGCGTCAGATTCGTTTTGGTCTTACTTTTGAGTTCCATTAGAGGGAAGATCATGGAACAGCCCTGTTTTCCTGACCGCTATCTTTTTTTTACGGGCGGGCAAACAGAGGTAAGACAGCTAATTCATCAAGAATAATTTGAATAATATATTGAATGGAGTACTTATGATGAATAAAAAGAAAATAATCTACCGGTCATTATTTGTCGGCCTTGTGCTACTCGGCATGATGATCGGGTCTGTTTTCGCAAAAGAAGGGCCAAAAGAAGCGAAGGAACAGCAGCATCTTGCCAAAGTTCTCGCTTTTGATCCGACCATTTTTGCAATTCTGGACATCAACAATCTTACTATGTGGGATAGGCGGGATGGAAAATCGAACCATTCGGCAGCCGGGCAAGACGGCGTGCATTTTCCGCGCGGCACTTCCCACGTCATTTACCAGGACGGTATTGTCTGGGGCGCAAATGCGTATTCGGATGCAGCGTTGACACAACCGGCGCCTTTCGACCAGAAAATCCGCGTCATGGGCGTTACCTACGGTACCGGCTGCCGCGCCGGCTGGATCGAGGGTCTCGGCGCCAGTGCTGAAGCCGTACCGCAGGACAATCCCCGCGCCCGTATCTATCGTATCCGGCGCGGCTGGAAAGAATTGTACAAATATCAAGATAAGAACGATAAGTGGCAGTGGTCCGATGTAGCGATTCAGGATGCCGCCGATTGTTATGAAATACCGGTTTCCGATGTGAGTGAAACCGAATTGAATATTGTCTATAACGATCTGACATTCAGTTGGGAAAACTGGCCGGTCGATCTGGGCGCGCCTTACATCGACCGTAACGGCAACGGCGTTTACGATCCGCCGCCGGCGGATGCCACCGCGAAAAGTCTGATCGAAAATGGGTATGACGAACCGGGCATTGCCGGAGCAGATCCCAACTCGCCTGCCGGTATGGTTATCTGGACCGTTTACAACGATCTGTACCGCTCGCTTCGTTTCGGTTCCGAACCCACAGGTATGGAAGTGCAGAGCACCGTTTGGGCCTATAGCCGTTCCGACGCCCTGGGCAATATCTACTTCCGCAAGGTGAAATTCATCAATAAAGGCGGTGTGGAGATTGATCAAAACGGCACCAAAGGCTCGTTCTATATGGACAGCATGTATGTAGTGCAATGGTCCGATCCGGATTTGGGCGATGCCGGCGATGATCTGGTCGGCTGCGACACGGTTCTCAGCATCGGCTATATTTACAACGGCAACGCGGTAGATAATCTTTATAAAAATTATAATTTGCCGCCGCCGTCTGCCGGTTACGATTATCTGCAGGGCCCTGCACTGCCTTCCCCCGGCGATGTGGCCGTGTTTGACCTTAAATACAAACAGGATTACAAGAATCTGGGTATGACCGGTTTCTCCTATTTCTCTGCCGGCAGTCCCTATTCCGATCCGAGTAATTCTCTTTACGATACCGGCGCGATCCTGTGGTATAAGATGATGCGCGGGTACGCGCCGCTCACCGGTCCCGATGCCCGTTACAATTTTCCGCCGGGAATGAAACCGGGCCCGTTCCCGCTTGCCGGCGATCCCGTTGCCGGCACCGGCCATATCGATGGACAGGGCGCCGAGTGGTCCTTTGTTCCCGGAGACCGCCGTTTATTATGTATCACAGGTCCCTGGACCATGGCTCCCGGCGATACCCAGGAAGTGGTTACAGCTCTGGTTGCCGGACTTGGTACTGACAGAATATCCAGTGTTGCGAAGATGAAATTCAACGATCGTTTTGCCCAAAACACTTATGATAATCTGTTTCAGGTTCCTTCTCCACCGCATGATCCGATGGTGCATATTACCGCAAAGAATCAGGAAGTGCTGTTGGAATGGGGCAGTGATATTGATAATATAAAGGAAATTGAAGATAAAATTGTCCAGCCCGGAGGTTTCGCTTTCGAAGGCTACAATGTGTACCAGGTGCCTTCCGCCAATTCCACCAAAAGAGATGCGGTAAGAATCGCCACGTTTGACGTGAACAATGCATATACCGTGATTATGGATGACTCTTTTGATCCTAATACCGGACGCGTTCTGCGCCTGCCGGTCCAGTTCGGTGCCAATACCGGCGTAAAACGGAATTTTTCCTTTAACAGAGATTATATCGCCGATGTGAATAAAATCAATAACGGTACCGAATATTATCTGGTGGTTACCGCTTACACCGCAGCTGCGGTTCCCAACTTTATACCAGCGACGATGGAATCCAAGTTTAATGTTATAACAGTTAAATCCCAGGTCCCTTTTGGTACGGAATTCGTTGAAGACACCGGCGACACACTTCCCGCCGTTCATGCGGAAGGGATCAGTGACGGCATGGTCTATCCAATTGTCATCGATCCTGCCGCATTGAATGCTCATAACTACAAAGTCACTTTTACCGACAATGACAGTGACGGCGCCACCGAGTTTACACTGACGGATGTTACTACCAATACGGTAAAAATCTACGCCAACACCAACCAAACCGGCAATGACGATTATCTGTTCACCGATGGTTTTCAGTTGCGCGTGCTTGGCGCGCCGTTGAGTTTTAAAAACTTTATCGTCACGGCAAATGGCGGCGGCCCGGTGGACCCGCCTGAGCAAGGCTCGCAGGATTGGGGCGGTTTCCCCACCGCATATACCGGCCGTGTGAACCAGGCCAACGGCAGCGGCTGGTTTTTCGCTGGCGGCGGTGCGGGGAACAACGCTTATTCCACCTTTCTCAGCCGCGTAATCCGTGGCAGCAAATGGAAGTATCTTATCCCCAATGACTTCGAATACAGGTTTACGGGCATGGGTAAGGGCAATTATGCCTGGGCTGCCTATACAAGCGGTTCTCTGGTTGAAGTTCCATTCGAATTCTGGGATATATCCCGTAATGTACGCATGATCCCCTGGTTCTATGATTACGACGGCAACGACCAATGGAACTTGATGGCGGTAGATCATCCGGGATCGGGCGGCTCCAACGATCCGTACACCGATTGGATCTATCCGCATCTGCCGCTGGATAACTCGGATGGACAGGGTTCCGCCGGTTACGATGCCTGGCTGGCTGCGGCGCAGACCAATGCTGCTGACGGCGGCAATGTAGGTGACGAAATTATGGGCAGGAATGTATGGTTTCAATGGAACGGCGGCGATGTCAGCGACGGCACGCTGGATGCTGTTGCCATTAAAGATATCGAAGTCGGCACTGTTGTCAAACTGGTAACGACCAAACCGAATGCGGTGAGTGATGTTTTCACATTTTCATCAACCATGCCGCT
This sequence comes from uncultured Deferribacteres bacterium, assembly GCA_913009825.1. Taxonomy (GTDB): domain Bacteria; phylum Zhuqueibacterota; class JdFR-76; order JdFR-76; family DREG01; genus DREG01. The sequence goes on along the minus strand of CAJVYQ010000051.1, from coordinate 7,679 downwards.
AAAAGACCTGGCCCTGGCAAAAGAGAGCGCCAAAAAAGTGGGTGTATTCCCCAATCCGTATTATGCCCAGGATCCGCTGGAAATTGACAGATTGGTTAGATTCGTTACGTTCAACAATTTACCGCAAAAAGCAAATATCCGCATTTTTAACCTGGCCGGCCAATTGGTACGTGTTATCGACAAAGATGATGCAACCCAGTTTGTCAAATGGGATCTGCTCAACCAGAGTTTGATGCCGGTAGCCAGCGGACTTTATATTGCTTATGTCGATATGCCTGAAATTGGCGCGACGAAGACGCTGAAATTGGTAGTAGTTCAGGAAGCGGAAATTCTTCCTGTATATTAACACCACGTTGAATGAATGTATCTTTATTAATTTGAACAAGGAGATTATAAAATGAATAAAAAAATCGTAACTGGTATTTTTATATTCTTCGTGGTGACGGCCGGTATCCTAACCGATATTCAGGCTCAGCTTACCTCGTTGAATCCAGTTAATGTGAATAACAAAAAGACCGGTACTGCAGCAGCCGTCGAGTTATTAATTCCGGTTGGCGGCCGCGGGATGGCGCTGAGTGGGGCAAATATTGCCACCACTACAGGCATCGATGCGATGTTCTGGAATCCTGCCGGATTGGCCAGGATTGAAAACACTGCACAGGGCATGGTTTCCTCCATGTCGTATATTGCGGATATTAATGTAAATTACGGCGCCGTGGCCATCGGCTTCGGCAGTTTCGGTACGGTTGGTATGAGTGTGAAATCGTTGGGTTTCGGCGATATTCCGCTAACCACCGTCGATGATCCGGAAGGCGTTGCCGGCCGGACTTTTTCGCCTGCCTATATAACCGTCGGCGCTACGTATGCCAAACGGTTCACCGACGCCATTACGGCCGGTATCAACTTCAAACTCATATCCGAGCAGTTGCACCGTGTCAACGGCAAAGGTGTGGCGGTTGATATCGGTTTGCAGTATGACGGCGTTGCCGGCATCAAAGGCGTGATGATGGGTGTTGCCCTGAAGAATATGGGCCCGGAAGTCAGCTTTAACGGCCCGGGACTCTACCGGAAAGCAACCGCCAGAGATTCCAGACGGCCGGAACAGTACTATTCAAGCATTCCCTCTTCCTGGGAATTGCCCACTTCCGTTGAGATCGGTGTTGCTTACAAGAGTACTTTCGGCGAGGCTATCGGTTACAATGTCGCTTCTTCATTTGCTGCCAACAGTATGTTCTTAGACAGCTATAAGTTTGGCGGCGAAGTGACGTATGCTTTGGGCAATATTTCCCTTGCCGGCCGCGGCGGCGTGGATATGCTGGATACCGGTCCTGATGATGAGAATATCTTTGGCCCCACATTTGGCTTTGGCGTCAAGGTAAAAACCCAGGCTCTGGACATCACCATCGATTATGCTTACCGAACCGTTGATTATTTCAGCAGCAACAACATGTTCTCGCTGAAATTCGGTTTTTAGTTTCCGGTAAAAAAATGTAAGCAGTTTCACAATAGGGCTGCCCCGCGGGGCAGCCTTATTTTTATGCGGAATTTGTAAAATGACTCCGGAAAACGGAAAGATCTTAGCTAAAAATAAAGCAATAAGCCACAGAATCGAGATGCCGCAGAAACTCGATGAAATTCTGTGGTAAATCATTTTTTTGGACGATAGGAATTCCGTTCAGGGTAACAGTCTCTAAACATGTCATGTCGTGCGCAGTTCCGGTGGTTTTTATCGGAACGGAGTCGAAACATCTACCTTCTGTGAGAAACTGAATTAACAATTTCAAAAAACTATAACACTTTTGTCCTTTGCAATTGGATAGATAAATGAGGATTTGCACTTTTGCCGGTGAATTCAAAAATATTGGCTGGCTTTTTGGGCTAAAACCCGGGGAGAATTGATGTTGAAACTGTTCCACGATCTTTAGATCGTGGATTTATATAAATGCCCAACTTCAAGTAGCTTTAGCCTAATTCTACGTAATTTAATGTGCCGGGTTGTTATTATCGTTTAAATTCGACGCTGACAGCAAACCAACTTTTTTCAAAAAACTAAAATGTTACAAAGATTTTAATTAGTGCCTGAACAAAAACCCTCTTTTTTGTCATTCCCGCCGTGCTTCGGGCACGGCAGGAATGACATTTCAGTCGATATTTTATGGTTTCCGTTCAGACACTAAGTACCACCTGAATTGAGCGATTGTAGGGCGATTTGCTGAATCGCCAACAGAATTTACACTAAAACCATAAACCCGTTTGGTAACAGTAACAAACTTAAAAACAAAAGAATCGCTCAATTCATGTACCACTAAACTGTGGCAGGGTTTTTCTACCAATAACCGAAAATAGAAAAGATGTTCATCAAATTAGTCTGGCCTAAAATCAGTTTTGCCTGGTTCTTGTTAACTGTGCCTGGAATTTGTAGTTCACAATCCCCATCTACTGCGGGAAGACTGATTTCACAATTGGGCTGCTCCTATTGTCATACTACACTGGCTGTTCGAGCCACTTTCAAAGACAAACTTCCCAATCACAGCTACTCCGGTTTGCGTTATAATCCTGCCTATTTGTTCGACTTCCTGCAGCACCCGGTTAAAGTGCGTAAACACCTGGGCGTTGCGGTTATGCCGGATTTTCATTTAGACGAGCAGGAGGCGTTGGCCCTAGCCCTTTTTTTAGCCACACAGAATCAACTTGGTCCAGACTGGCCTGTTTATCCGCAGGAAATCCTGAACATTCAAACAGAGCAGAAAAAGTTAACGGTTCAGGGAAAAATGGTCATCCCGGCGGTGGAGGATTCAGTTTGTTTGGGGTGCCACACACTTGACGGCAAAGGCGGTGTATTTGCCGTGGATCTGGCCTCCGTCAGTTACAGATTACGGCCGGAATGGGTGAAACGGTACCTTTCTTCGCCAACTCTGTTCAATGTACCAACCACAACCATGCCGGAAGTTTTTTACCATTATGACCCGGGAAAACGGCAATTCAGCCAACTTTTGCCCTATGCAGCCGAAGAGATCAAAAATATTATCAGGCATCTCTTTTCTTTTAACCGGGATAAAAGAAAAAAACTGCAGCAAAATTTTATCGTGGCGCAAAAGAAACATCCGCATATTTCCGCAAAAAAGGGGGAACAAATATTTGCGGCGCTTAATTGCGCAGCCTGTCATCAGCATCTGACAATTAAACCTCCGGACAGGCAGTTTGCTCCGGACTTGCGAAAAGAAGGCTTTCGGGTAAGGAAAAAATGGTTAACAAGCTTTTTACGGAAACCGTTTTCGGTGCGGCCTTTCGGATTTATCCCCGGTTCAGGCAGCCGCATGCCCGATTTCAGATTGCTGCCCGGAATGGTGCAACAATTAACCGCTTTGCTCATGGAACAGAAATCAGTGGATGCGGCCTTGTTATCTATGTTTATGCCGCAGGAGATCACAGCTTACTCAATGCAAAAAGTTAGAAATCTGTTGCGGGAAAAAATATCATGTTTGGCATGTCATCGCCTGGGTAAACAGGGGGGGCGAATCGGGCCCGATCTGTCTTCGGTCCCGGACAGGCTGAACCCGCTTTACATGTTCAATCAGATCAAGAATCCGCACGCGGTTTCACCCGGGGCCATCATGCCGAAAATTCCCCTGCCTGAAAAAAATGTCAAACTGCTTTTCAATTTTCTGTATCAGCAGGAGGACCAACGGCAGGATTCATCCTACGTGTCGTTGACGGAACAGCCGTTGATCTCGCTAAAAAACAAAACCGGCGCGGAAGTGAATTATCTGAACCGCTGTGCCCTCTGCCATGGCAGCGCAGGGGACGGCAAGGGGTACAATGCAGCCTTCCTGCCGGTCACACCAACCCTCCATGCGGACAGCAGCTATATGTCCCGGCGACCGGACGACACCCTGTTTGACGGCATCAGCGCCGGCGGCTTCATCCTGAATAAAAGTAATTTTATGCCGCCGTGGGGATTTTCGATTTCGCCCGGCGAAATAAGAAATCTGGTTGCATATATCAGAACGCTGTGCAATTGTGCCGGGCCGGCGTGGTCGCGGGATGATAAGGTGAGAAAATGAAGGAGAGCTTTTATTCCGGTGATTGTGCACCGGGCAGGGGTGCAACTCCTGTTTTTTATCACCCCAACGGGGTGGCATATACGAACACAGGGCAACGCCCTGTGTGAAGAGACAGGATAATAGAAAGATAAGCCCTGAAAGGGCGGAATATGGCTATTTATTCAATTGCTTTGTGTATTGCGCCCTTTCAGGGCTTATCTTTATTGTTCTCTTTTTTCCCGGGGCGTTGCCCCGGGCTAGTATATTTTGCCCTTTCAGGGCTATTTTGGCAATAATAGAAAACAAGAATGGTTTTGGAAAAATCGTAACTTTAAAGGAACGTAGCAATTTAGTCTTTTTAAAATTATAAGGGTTACGCCTCTTGCGGTAAATTAGTAAAATATGGCAGGTTTTCTTTTTGGGCTAAAGCCCGATGAGTCTTGGTGCCGAAACCGTTCCACGAGCTAAAGCTCGTGGCAATGAAAAGAAAAGAATAGAGGCTCCTCCCTATTTGGAGTGGGTAACTTGTAAATAGTAATGGCCAATATGGGATGCACTCAATAACAGAAAAATTATTGCATTATTCTATGTTATGGTTTTATTGTCCATTAGGCCGTTTTCGACCGAATCCCTTCTCACTGATACTGGAGAGGTGAGGACGAAATCGGCCTAATGGACTTCCCATTCCACCCACACGAAATGATGAGAAAACAGAAAAAAATCATTGCCACGATCTTCAGATCGTGGATTTATATAGATAGCCGACTTTCACGTGGCTGTAGCTTAATTCTACGCAAGTTAAAGCGCCCAGTTCTAATTCCTGTTTAAATTTGGCGCTGATAACAAATAGACTTTTTTCAAAGAACTAACTTGTTACAAAGAAACTTGAAATAATTATGACCAGGAAGAAGCAGAAGAAGAAAATAGAAAAGGTAGCAAAGCCGTCTCCGAAGATCGCGCCCGTTGCAACCCCGGTTGCGAATAATCGGCGCCCCAAATTTAGTCGGAAATGGTTGTACGCCGGCGCTGCAATTGTTTTGTTGTTTCTGATTCTCTTCGGCGCCATTCGGTTGAAAAGCCATTTTGCAGCATCCGGAAACCGGCTGCCGTTCTTCGCCGGGAACAGTCCTTACGCGCCGCAAAAACCGCCAACGGTGCAAACCAAAAATAAAGTTCGGGAAAGTGATTTTATCGGCGCCGGGCAGTGTGTTTCCTGTCACACCGGGCAGTACACTTTGTGGCGTAATTCTACTCACGGCCGCGCCGGCGGCGAGCCGGGAAATACGAAAATTGTGGCCAAATTTGATAACCGCAAGCTACAGTTCCGGGATGCTGTCGTAATTCCTTCTATTACACAGGATGGGGATTATATTTTCAGAGTCACCGAAGCCGGCCGGCCTGAAGAAACGGTGAAAGTTTCTGCGGTTGTCGGCGGCGGCCACATGGAAGGAGGGGGAAATCAGGCATTTTTTTCAAAATATCCCGACGGCACTCTGCGCTTTCTACCCTTTGATTTCAGTAAAACAAGTGATGTCTGGTTTGTGCAGCTTAAGAACCTGACCTGGGTGCCCATCGGCAAAAATGTCTCCATCCATAACCTGGCCCACTGGCCGCCATCCTGCATTTTAGGAACGGAAGATCGGTTCTCCAACTGCCAGAACTGTCACGGCAGCCAGATTCTTGTGGAACCGAAAAAGAAATGGAAAAGATTCGAAACCGATTACACTACCCTGCAGATCAATTGTGAGTCCTGTCACGGTCCCGGCAGGAATCATGTTGAACGGATGAAATCAGCCGGAGCAGATACACTGACCGATATTGGTATCATCTCTTTTTACGCTCTGGATAAGGACCAATCGGTGAACCGTTGTCTGGAATGCCATGCGGAAAAGGCGGCTTTGCGTAACGATTTTCTGTCCGGAGATCCGTTCGAATCTTACTATTCATTGAAATTTCCCATCATGGCCGGCGAACCGTTTCTGCCCGATGGCCGTATCCGCATTTTCGCTTATCAGCAAAATCATATTTTCAGTGATTGTTACATCGACGGTTCCATGACTTGCGTGGACTGTCACGAACCCCACTCGCTTAAATACCGGGATGTGTTCTGGAAACCGATTCCCGGCAAATTCGATGACAGGCAGTGTACCAGTTGCCATCCCAGTAAAGGGCTCGATCCGGAACGCCATTCCCATCATAAAAAAGATTCGCCGGGAAACGTTTGTACCGCCTGTCACATGCCCTATCTGCAGCATCGTCTGTTGGGGAATGACATCCAATTTGGCCGGTCGGATCATACCATCCCTATTCCCAGACCGGCTTTCGATGCGCAGATGGGTATTGAAAACGCCTGCCAAAAATGTCACCGGGATAAAGATATCGCCTGGCAGCAACAGAAAACGGAAGACTGGTGGGCCACGTTGAAACCCCATCATCAACAGATCATCAACAATATGCAGGCGAAAAAAGTAACGGATATCCGGGAAGCGGCAAAACTACTGCTCAATCCGGAGCTGAATTATCCTGCAGCGCAGGTATCCGGTCTGTTCGATTTCATGAAACGGTTTCTGAAACCCAATATGCCTTCCTTAGCAGACGGGATTGTTGACAAATTGGAAAAACTGGCTGACAGCAACGATCCCGATCTGAGTTCCCTCGCCCTGGTTTCGCTCCATCTCGCCGCGGATCAGAAAAAAGATGTCCGCTTGTTTCTGGTCGACAAACTGCACTCGCTGGGAGATAAAGAATATGCCATCCGTACCCGCTGGGCGTTTGCCATGGATTATCTGGGTACCCTTTTCTCCCTTAGAAAAGATATTGGAAGCGCGATAATTGCCCACAAGAAAGCGTTGGAAATCAATCCGTACGATCCGTTTACCATGGGAAATCTAGCCATGGCCTACCTGAAAACAGGAGACCGGACCAAAGCTATAGCTATATTAAAAGAAGCGATTCACCTGGATTCCACCCGTGCAATTGCCTATTTTCAACTTGCTTACGTTTATTCTCTCAACCGGGAGAAGCAGAAAGCGATCGATGCATTACAGAAGGGACTGAAATATGATCCTGACAATTCCAATGCAAAGAGGATGCTGCAACAATTAAAATCCTGAACGACAAGGTACGATTTTGCCGGCAAGCCTGCAGACGCGGGCAAGCCTGCAGACGCGGGCAAGCCTGCAGACGCGGGCAAGCCTGCAGACGCGGGCAAGAAATCCGTTTGTAACCAATCACCGGAAAATGTTCTATAAGTTTTTTCCATCTCTTCCCCTCAAGTGGGGAATTAAAGTCCCCTCTCGAGAGGGGATTTAGGGGTGTGTTTGAGACGACTTGAATTGGGAGATTTTCCTGTTTTTGAGTATGTTGCCGTTACCGAACGGGTTAACTTAAATCCTTTTGGCGATTCAGCGAATCGCCCTATAATTGTTTAGTTTAGGAAAGAATTAAAGAATTGCCCAAAATGAAATTATAGATGAATTTTTTGTTTTTTTGAATTATTATAAAAATATGGTTCATCATAATAATGCGTACTTATTCAAAAGTTTCCTTGGATATATTGAGACATCGACAAAAAGATTTTCTCACCCAAAAGCCCTCCAATAAGGGTGAGAGGGTTTTTGGGTGAGAAAATCTTAA
>CAJVYQ010000050.1 GCA_913009825.1 uncultured Deferribacteres bacterium | reverse complement strand
TAATAAGGTTTAGAGACTTGGTTGCAAATCATGCTATTAAGGTGTAAAAGATAAAAATAAGGTTTTTAGAACTCTAAAATGGGTAGCTCAGGCTATAAAATAATGAAGCGAAACCACTTTTATCCACTCGTAACTGAGGTTTTACAAAATTTAAAATATTCTCCTTGACATTCGATTTTTGTTAGACTATCTTTTACCGGTTCTTTTAAATACCATCAGTTTGGGGCGCTTTTCCCTTGTGGAAGGCTGAGAAGAGACCCATTGAACCTGATCTGGATAATGCCAGCGCAGGGAAACTATTCCAATATAGTTTTTATAGGCCATACAACCTGCGTTGTTGTATGGCCTTTTTTTGTTATATACTCAAATTTCGCAGTTACAGGACTAATTGTTATTGTTACAGAAAATGTGATTATAGAATAGATGACACAATGCAGGATGACGAGATTCGTCGCCCTACACATCAATTGATTGAAAAACTTTGCTGAAAAACAAATTTATCAATGCAATAATATATTGACAAATTGTCATTATTAAAACAATTTTTAGGCACAGGAGTAACCATGAAAGTAATAAAATTGGCCGCTATTGTTTTTGGAGTAATGTGGATGGTCAACCTCTGCAGCGCACAGGGCCTCGTGGGTGAGCGGGTGTACGGCACCATCAAAGACAGCGAAACCGGCCTGCCCCTGGAGGGCGCCAATGTTGTGTTGTTCGGCACAAATATCGGTTCGACCTCAAACAGCAAAGGTGAATATTCTCTGCGGGATGTGCCGGTGGGAAAATATATTCTCAGTGTCAGTTTTCTTGGCTATAAGATCGGGAAAAAAGAGATTGAAGTACGGACTGTTGGAACACTCATGCAGGATTTTCAGCTTGCCCCGATTGTTTTGAAAGGTCAGGAAGTTATTATTACCGCCGGCCGGGCCAAAGTGCGTGAAACACCGGTGGCTTTCTCAAATATCAGTCGCAAGGAACTGAAGCAGGATTACTGGGCGCAGGACATCCCCATGCTGCTGACAACCGTTCCCAACGTTTATGCCTATTCCGATGCGGGCAACGGCATCGGTTACTCGTATCTAAAAATACGCGGTTTCGATCAGAAACGAATATCCGTGATGATCAACGGCATCCCCCACAACGATCCGGAGGAACACAGCATGTACTGGGTAGATCTGCCCGATTTAGCCGCATCGGTGCAGGATATTCAGATTCAGCGCGGCGTGGGAAGTTCTCTGTACGGCTCGTCTTCTTTCGGCGGCTCGGTGAATGTGATCACATCCGAACTGACCGGTGAACGAAGTATGAATATCACCACCGGCGGCGGCAGCTACAACACCCGGAAATTCAATGCCCAGTTCAATTCCGGATTAGTGAATAATATGTATGCCGTTTCCGGACGTTTTTCAAAAATCAGTACGGACGGCTATCGCCAGCGTTCCGGCGTGGATTTGTGGTCCTATTTCATCAGCGCGGCACGGTTCGGACTGAAAACGACCACAAAGATCAATCTGTACGGCGGTCCGGAAATTACCCATGCTGCCTGGGACGGCAGCAGCCAGGCGGCTCTGGCTAAAAATCACCGCGATAATTCCATCACTTACCCCAATACAATCGACAATTTCAATCAACCGCACTACGAATTTTTGCATGATTGGCAGATCAATGACCGAATGACATTAAGCAACACACTTTTTTACATCCACGGTAAAGGATACTACGAGACGTTCAAACACAACCGGGATCTGAAGGATTTCGGCTACCGGTATTTTGAACGGGACGGACAACTGATTACGGAAACCGACCTTCTGCGGCAAAAATGGGTGGAAAAAAACCAGGTCGGCTGGATTCCCAGATACACGCTCAAGCACAACCGCGGTGAGTTGACATTCGGTGGAAATTTTTACATTTACACCAGCGATCACTGGGGCAACGTTCTCTGGGCCGCACAATTGCCGCCGGACACCCAACCCAATCATACGTACCATCGTTATGCCGGCGACAAAAATTCCGCCACCGGATTCATTCATGAACTCTTTCGTCTGAAAAAGAATGTTCAATTGATGCTGGACCTGAACGCTCAATACAAAACCTATCATTTTAAACAGGATTCCGTGGGTAATTTTTTCGGTGTGAACCGTCATAAATTCGATGTTTCCTATCTGTTTTTCAACCCGAAAGTTGGGGTTAATTACAATCCCACCCGGCGCTGGAATCTGTTCGGCAATTTTTCCGTGGCCAATCTGGAACCCAGCGATTATGACCTGTACGACATCTGGAAAGGTCCCGATGATTTGGGTGTAACGCCTCTGTTTAAACATGCCATACCGGTTTACCGCGGCGGGAAAATTTCTTACATGGAATGGCGCGATCCGTTCATCAAACCGGAACGTGTGTACGATTATGAAATCGGCGCCGGATACAGGAAGGATAATTTCCGGGCAAATGTGAACGGATATTTTATGAATTTCACCAACGAAATTGTTTCCTACAGCCAGATTGGCGATGAAGGCGAACCAATCAAGGGAAATGCGAAGAGCACAGTTCACCGGGGAATCGAAGCGGAAGTGGTCTCATCTCATTATCTGGGCAACGGCTTCCGGTTAAATTTGAATGGCAATGCAGCCCTTAGTCAGAATTATTTTAACAAATTCACCCAGTACCAGGCGGTGTACGATGAAAACTGGAATATAGTGGGGACAAAGTCCATATCATTCAACGGCAATTCCATAGCAGGATTTCCGGCCACACAAGCTCTGGCCCGGGTTACGGTGCAGGGGCACGGTATTTTGGCCTACCTGCAATGGCGATATATCGGCAAACAGTATCTGGACAACAGTGAAAAGGAGGAGAGAACCATTTCCCCTTTTGATGTTGCCACACTGCATCTTTCCTTCGATCTGAAAAATCCGGTGGGATTACAGGGCGTCAAACTTTCTCTCTGGATCAATAATCTGTTCAACAATAAATATGAGACGGCCGGGTATTACGATTCCTGGGCCGGCAGTAATTATTATTATCCGGCGGCAAGAAGAAATTTTTATGTTGGTGTGACCACAAGTCTTTGAGCCGGAAATTTAATTTGCCACGAAGACACGAAGATATAAAGCCTGCTTGGGCAGGGGTGCAGTTCCTGCCCAAGCAAGTATTCGTTTATTTTCCTATTTGGTTTAAAAATTGAAAATTCCCCTGTAGATACAAAATTACCTGATGATCACCATCCGTTTGAACGCTTTGAATTTTCCGGCCCGCATTTCATAATAATAAATCCCGGAACCTACCAGCTTACCGGCGCTGTCTCTGCCGTCCCAATGAATGCTGTGGCGTCCGGGAACAAACTGCCGGTCGGCAAGGATGCGCACCTGTTGGCCCAGAAGATTGAAAATGCGCACCTGCACTTTTCTCCTGCCCGGTAATTGAAATCTTATTTCGGTATTTGGCGAGCCCATGCCGGCGATAAAAGGATTAGGGAAATTTTGCTCCAGCCGAAAAGATTCCGGCAGCGAGATCATCGCTTGTACCGGGCCGTGCTGCGTTTTGGCGCCGTAGATATTCTGATCGATCACCAGATAATAATAGGGAATTCCTGCCCGGACAGAATCATCCGTAAAAGAATATTGCCCCTGTTTGTTGGGCCGGATGGGTGCCGAATTGACCGGTTTGTATTTTCCTTTCCTGCCGGCAGAACGCCAAATTTCAAAACCCAGATTATCCGATTCAGACCGGGTGTTCCAGTGCAGAATAATTGTATTGCTCTTCTCATCCGCATCGGCTGTTAATTCTCCCATCTCCACGGCTGTCTTCACGGTAACGGTCCATTGGTGTTTTGTCGAATCCTCGCCGTCGGAAACGAAAACGCTTATTTTATCCCAACCGGTAAAATCGGCCGGGGATTTGTAAACAAACACAGACAAATCCGAAACAGCAACATCATTTTTATACCAGTTGATGGTAACCGGCTGGCCATCCGGATCCGTTGCCTGAATTTCAAAACTAAGTTGTTGACCCGGAACAAGCAAGGTGTCTCCCGGTGGATAAAAATAAGTGAACACCGGTTTCCGGTTCACGTTTTCTACTTTTATACTCACCGTATCCCAGGCAGCTCCGCCTTTCTGATCATAAACCGAAAAAATAACCGAATATTGCCCGCTCTGCTCGTAATCCGGCTGCCAGTGAAACTGCCATTTGGCATCGGCTAATTTTGTGACAGCGGAACCTTTCGGCCTGTTTTCAACATTCACGCCCAGCGAATCGCCATCTGCATCCGATCCGGAAATTTGCAGTTGCAAAATTTCCATCTCCCTGATTTGCTGATCCGAGACAGGTTCCATCGCGGGCACTTCATTATCAACCGCAGTCAGATGGTAGGTCAGCAAAGCGTTGAGGTCGCTGCCTGAGGTGGCAAATACTTCAATCCGGCCGGTACTGCTTCCGGCAAGGATGTGGCATTTTGCAATGCCGTCGGCGCCGGTCACTTTCTCCGAACCGCCATAAACAGCAGCATCCCCGGATGAAATGACAAAATTCACCGGTATGCCCGGCACCGGATTACCAAAATCATCCGTTACCAGAGCCTGCAGGGATTGCGCCGATACATGCCCGACGGTAACCATCAGTTGATCTTTGCCGGTCAAAGTTAAATGCTTCGGTGAAGCGGGCAGAATATGCACGGAAAACTGAACAGAAGCGAAAGGTTCGGATTCCAGACTTGCTTTTACCTGAACCTCTCCCGCAGTGGATGATGCTAAAATCCGGGCTCCCGCCTGACCCAGGTTGTTGGAAAGTACCGGCTGGGATGTTACCATGGAAGCGGCGCCGGTGATTATTTCAAACCGAACCGCTGCATTGGGAACGGGGTTGGAATATATATCCTGCACACTAACGGTGAGGGATTGGCTTTGCGTCTGTAAACTTACATTTTGATTGTTCCCGGAGACAATTTCCAGACGTTTTGCCTCGTCAGGAACTACATTGACTACAAAAGTGAAGGGCGAACCCGCCAGTCCGGCGGCGGTTGCGCTGATCAACTCGGTGCCCACTTTCCGGCCTAAAATCACCCGGGAAAACGCCACACCGTACGCGTTGCTTTTTACAGGTTGACCGTTAACAATCTGCCCCTTGCCAAAAAAGAAATCAAAAGTAACTTTCACATTTTTTACCGGATTGTCAGCCGTATCCACCACGTGGACGGAAACCGGCTCTGCCAACGGTTTACCTGCTACGCCGGTCTGATTATTCCCGGAGCGATAAACCAGGCGATGGGGTTGATTTTCTTCTCCCATTGCCGTAAAAAGCGCCGGATTACCGGTCAAATTACCGGCGTCTGCTTCAATCAGATTATTGCCCGGTGTATCACTCAGAATGTAATCCGCCGCGGCCATCCCAAACGAATCGGTCAAAACAGGTTGTGAATCCGCTACCCGCCCGTTTGGCGTTTTGGCGCGAAAAGTAACCGAATAGCCCGGAATGGGATTATCAAAATCGTCCGTCACAACCACTACAAGTGAATTGGCCAGCGCGGTTCCCACATTTCGTTTCTGACTATTCCCGGCGGCCACCGCAATCCGGCTCGCCTCACTGGGCGTGAATTCCACTTTCGCCGGTTTGGCCAGCACCACATTGTCGCTTGAATTCCTGGCATAAACGGTTTTTTCTCCGGCCCTGATCGATGTCATATATCCCGTGGTCTTGCCGGAATCGTTTGTAACCGAGGCCGGTTGGTGTAAAAAGGCAAATTCTCCGCTGGCGGTGAGGATCACCCCTTTGCCCACGATGGGATTTTCATACTTGTCTTTCAAAATAACCGTGATAATCGATTGTTCCTGTCCATCCGCTTTTACCGGAGACGTGGCGGAGATGGTAGAAATATTGGCATCCGTCACATCGGGATTGCCGGTGGCGGTAAAAATTTGGGCTGAACCGTGCAAATCGGCAATCCCATTATTTGCCGCAGCGCTCAGCCGGTTATTGTTTTGTCCGGCGCTTGTCCCTAAAAACCAATCCACCTGGGCAATGCCGGACGAATTGGTTCTCACCACTTTCGAAGTGTCACCTGACAGCGAGCCGATATGGCCTTTACCGGCAAGAATTTTAAACGTTACATCCTGTCTCTCTACGGGCTGGTTGTTTTTATCGGTAACTTTCACTTTTACCGGTTCGGACAGCGCTTTGCCCACCGTTCCGGTCAGAGAGGCGCTGCTGATTCTCACCAGATTTTCCCCGGTTGTCAGCGCTGCCGATTCCTGAAAAATAACCGGAGAACCCTGCAAATTCTGAAAACCGTCATTGGCTCTGACATGAACCACATAGCTGTTCAATCCGCTGACGCTCCCCAAAGTAAATTGCACGGAAACTTTTCCTGTAGTACCGGTTTCTTTAACCAATAATGTATCTGTCCTGCCGTCCATTTTGCCATTACCGGATTTTAACACAAATTCAACTTTCTGCCCGGATACCGGATTATCGCTGTTATCCAAAATTTTCACTTCGAGAGGGACGGGTAACTGCTCCCCAACCAACCCCTGTTGATTATTCCCGCGCACTTCATTTATTTTGACGCCGGGATATTTTCCCGATTCATGGAACACCACCGGCGAGCCGATTAAAGGCGTGGAACCAACCTGCGCTGTAGCGTGGATTACATTTTTCCCCGCTCCCGGAGTAGAGCCGCATTTGAACGTAACTTCCGCGATACCTTCGCCATTGGTTGCCACGGTCTGCACGGTATCCATACTGCCGGTAAATAACCCGCCGCCGGAAATCACATGGAACGTTACCGGATGATTTTTTGCCGGTTCATCCACCGCATTGGAAACCCGTACCCGCAATGGAGCAGGAAGCGTATCATCAATTACGCCGATCTGATTATCACCGTCGTACAACGTAAGATGAGAAGCGGTAGGCGGCAGCGCAGTGGCGACAAATTGAACCGGCGATCCCTGCAGTCCGCTCTTTTCCGCCTGCGCTTTGTTGTTGTAATTCCCGGTGGCGGAGCCTAAAATCAGGGTCGCCCGGGCGTAACCGGAATTGTCCGTAGTAACCGTCACCTCAGCGCCGGCATCCTGAAAATGCCCGCCGCCAGCCGTTACTTTGAAAAGAATATTTTCCCCCAACACGGCGTTGTTAAACCGGTCAAAAACCTGCACAACAAACGGTTCGGACAAAGGATAAGAACTTACCCCAAGCGCACTGTCGCCGGATACTTTGACAATTTTATACGCAGGCCCGGCAGCAGCGCTGAGATTAAACAGAACAGGCGAGTTCTGCAGTCCGTTTGCCTGCGCCGCCACTTTGTTCTCCTGTATGTCTGTCGCCAAAACAAAGGTTACAGAGGCCGTTCCATCCGCTCCCGTCTGCACCGGCTGCGGCTCCACAATCCTGCCATTTCCCTGTGTGACGGCAAAACCGACACTGTACCCGGAAACCGGATTGCCGTATCGATCCGCCACTTTAACAACTAAAGGTTGGGCTAAGACTTCCCCGGCTTTACCGGTTTGTGTGTTGCCGGAGACATAAACTAACTGATTAACGGCATCCCTAACCGATTCAAGCTGAAAATTCACATCATGGCCGGGCAATTCAACCATCCTGGCCGTGACCGCGATTTGTCCTGCCTGCGGACCAAGATTCACATACGTTTTTGAAAACCCGTTAAAATCGCTGGGGAAACCGGTTGTTTCTTCTTTGCCGACCGGATTGAAAAGCGTATTTTTGGTGATAATCAATTTATCCAGTTTAGCGCCGGCTTCCCGGCGCTTGATAAGAACCGTATGTATTCCTTCATCGAGATAAATTGAATAGGGATCAAATTCAGGAGTTTCTTCCGTTCCGGCGCCAAGGGCAGTAATTTTTTCCCATTCCCATGCCGGGGAAATACCGCCATGGAAAACATTCCAGACAATTTCCGGTTGCTTATCTATCTGCAACGAAAATGAATTTTCCGATACGGACGGAGCAATACACCGGCCCCAGAGCAGATAATTTCCCGGACTGTTCACATAAAATTTCAACAAAATACCGCCGCCATCCGCGGAACCTGCAGGCGCGGCAATGTAGGCGCCGCCGGAAGCGTTTCCGTCTGAACCGGTTGCCATGGGAGCGACAGGAAAACCATCTTCCGCTTCCAGATAAACGGTTCCATCCGGGAAGGTTGGCGGAAAAAAAGAAGCATCGCCGCTTTGTACTTCAAAAATGACATTCCCGTACGGCAGCGGATTTCCATCTCCATCCAAAACCTGAACAGTTAGCGGTTCAGCCAGTGTTTGTCTCACTGTATCGCTCTGACTATTACCGGAAGAATAAAGCAGTTGGGCCGGCGGAACTACCGGGGCGTAAAGAAAGAAATTTTCCACTGCAACTGTGGAATTACCGTGCAGCAGTACACCGCAAAAATTAGGATCGTTGTTACCGAATATATTTTTCGTATCAACAAGTTTCCCGGCGTAAATATTATTAATAAAAACAGCGAAATTCATACCCGTCGTTTCTGCAAACTGATATACTTTGATGTAATCGCCGGGGACAACGGCAAGGCTCGGTTCGCTGAAGGAATGCAACATTTCGGTCGGGGTGCCATTAATGTAAGACCAAAGCTGGAATTGTTTGTTCAACGGTATCCACTTTACAAAATAGCCATTTGATTGGCTGTTCAATTTCAACAGAACACCGGCGTTTTCAATTTGACCGGAGGCAATGGAAGAGGACCATTGAAACCCCACCTCAATGGGATTTTGCGGCACAGTCAGCACTGCCGGCGAATTCCAATTATTTCCGCTGTTGGATGTGCTCAAATTACCGCCGGATATTTCCACTCCTGTTCCGGCTTGCCATTGCGCGCCGAGATCAGAGCGTTCAAAATCGTCCAGAAAATAGACCGAATTGCCCATAGTTGTAGTAACCAAATTGGAAATGGCGGAGACATTTTTATTGTCATCGATCACTTTTAAAGCAAAATAATACTGTGTGTTCGGCTTCAAACCGGAGACAAAAACATTCTCAACCGTTTGTGCCGGAGAGGGCGTCTGCATCAGGGCAACATATTCCGTTTGATAAAAATTACTCCCGGTGATGGGAAAAGTAGCATAGCGCAGATTGTATTTAATTGCCTGCCCGGTAACACCGTCATCGCCTGTGGCAGTCCATTGTAATTCGACGGAAGTTGGCCCGCTGCGCAGGATTTGTAAATCGCTAACTGCCGCCGGCGGTGTTTCATCCTTTACATTGGTGACATAAAAATCATCAATATTGTTATTCAGATTTCCCCGCATCATAACACCGCCAAAATGAGGTCGGGCGGGCGAGGGAGCATTGCTATCTGTAAGCGCGCCGATCAAATTCCCATTGATATAGGCGGAAAAATAATAACCCTGGTCATCTTTGTCCACCGTAACACGGAACAGATCATTGGGTTGCGGAAATGTAGAACCTATATTAATATTCTGGATATTCTGACCGATCCCGCCGCCTGTTAAAGAAAAGAGCCGGAGTAAATTATTGTTTATGATTACCAAATAACCGTCGGAGTGAACAGAAGCGGAATCCAGTAAAATTGCCGTCCCCGTTTCTGAGATGCCGCCGGCATCCGCATTCAAGCTGAAACGGAAATCGATGGTGTTGGGATTGACAACCGAATTGACTGCTGCCAGCATATTGTTCCATACATACTGAGTAGATGTATTCTCAAGTTCATTATTTTGGATTTGAAACGCGGGGTGTGCAGTCCATTTTAAACCGAGAGACACTCTGCCGTTGAAATTGTCCGTGTAAGATTCTGTATGCCAGTATTGAGAAGATGTAATAATTGCCTGATAATAGGTAGTGGCCATAATCTGGTAGCCAACATCCTTGGGATGAACGCCGTCCGCACTCATATAATTTGTAATTTGTCCGAATGCGCTGTTTTGATCCGCCAGATAGATATTTTTACCCAATGCCTTCTGAGTGGTAACCAGGGAATCAATCTGCGTATTTAAATCATTCACGTGCAAATTAACCAGGGGATTTGCAGCATCCAAATTGGGAACCAATGTTGACATAACAATTTCGGTTTCATGGCTGAAATTATCAATAATATTAATGGTTTCTGTTAATCCGTTGATGATCGTGCTGACATCCCCGGTAACAATCTCTTCCGTGCCCAGACAGACAATCACAATGTGGGGCTGTGCCCGGTTCAGATAATCATAAAGGCTCTGATTGATTTGAGCAACGGTGGCATTTGCATAGCCTTCATGATCAGGGTCGACAGAAAAACCGTCATCCTGACTGCCGACAAAATTGAAAGGCATGGCATCGGAATTGAGCCGTAAATACAGATCATCCCGGAAACCTCCCACATTATTTCCGGATGAACCAATGCCGACAACGACGCCGTCACCCAGGGACATAACCCTGATCTGTGCTTCCGAACTGCCGACTAATAAAATAAACAGGATAAATTGTATAAAAAAAGTAAGACTTTTACGCCATACTTTGAATATATCTTCCATGATGTACCTCAATCTTTATTTCCAGTGATTGGATTCTCCAGGTTATACAATACAAATATGATACCATTTATTTATCGACATAAGTATGAGAAAAATAAAGATAATAAAGAGGGATTTATGACTGGGATAAGCGCAACTGTTTAAATATGAAACAGTTGGTTGGGGGGAGGATAAAGGGGGATATTTAATCAGAACGGTAGTTTTAAAAATACTACCGTCACCGGAAGGTTCACAAACTAAGATTCATCATTATTCGGCCCACGGAACATACAAAATATACGAAAAGATCTTTTAATCTCCAAATTTTGTGTGTTCGTAACACTTTAGTTCTTTGAAAAAATTGACGATCTTTTTAATGCTTTCATGATCAACGTTATATTTGGGGATGAATATTCAGCCGCCCCTACGGGACGGGATATATTTTATTTCTCGTTACCCACCAATAAATTGGTGGGCTATTTTCATTAATCCCTACGGGGTTATCGGGAGTGCAATTTGGCTGTTTTAATAAAAAGTGATACAAAATTAATTTTTTGGATATTGGTTCAATACATTTGGGAATTTGTCCCGCAGAGACAACACGAAAATAGCCCGGAGATTCATCTCCGGGAAAAGAAAAGAGAATGATATTTTTCGTCCCGAAGGGACGATTGGAGGTAATACTTTAATCATTTGATAAACCATGCCTTTTTTGTGCCTAAATTGATCGATTTCACAGTTTATGGGCTTGTTTTTGTTACATAAAAGGTCGTCGCTATTTAGTGTAAATCCTGTTGTCGATTCAGCGAATCGACCTACAATCGCTCAATTTAGGTAGTATTTAAATGAACTCCAATGATGTCATCCCGAATTCTCTGCCTAAGGGCGGAGAACTCAAAATGACATGTTTTGAGAAAATGTTATTGCAGAATTAAATTTTTATACTGATAACAAGCCGTCTGTTTTTTCACAGAAATAAAGTGTCACGTGTGTTCAAATGTTTATCGGAGTTGATAAATGCAAAACGTTTTTTAATTAGCCCATCTATTTTGCCGCATCCGTCATGGTTTGCAGAACCGAATCCAGTTCTTTGTAGGTCAGTCTTTTATCTTTCAAGGATGTCAAAAACTGTCGCCCCAAGCGGTTGAATTCAGCGTTGCTGATTTTGTGATTGGAAGCGGCGTTGGTAAAATAAGCATCGGGAAATGCAGAGAACACATCCCCAACTACCTTGGTTACCACATACTCCCCTACTTTCTTTTCCACATAGGGCCGGGACAAGGTTAAAACAATGACAATTACAGATAAAAACAAAACCGGAATAAAAAAGCCGACTAACAATCCCTGCCGAAACCCGGCTTTTTTTGCGCTGCTTTTTTCGATCTCGATGAGCTTTTCAATTTTTGCATCCGGCATGGTTACTCCTTATCGAATTATTAATATTTTGCGCGCCTTTCTCACTTGTCCCATTTTCATGACGCCGAAGTACACTCCGGCCGGCAAGTGGACGCCAAACTGATCTGAGCCGTCCCAGTCAACAAATCTTTTTCCGCCTTTCGAAATATTATGCAGCAGGTTTTTTATAAACCGGCCGCGTATGTCATAAATATCAATTTGAATCGATCCGTACTTTGCATCTGCAGAAAGGGAAAACGGAATCCGGGTTTTTTTTGTGAAGGGATTGGGATAATTGGGCAAAAGTCCAAACTGCTTCGGCATTCCGATAAGGATATATTTTTCCTCCGTGTATGAAAAAGTACCTTCCAGATCAATTTGTTTGATACGATAATAATATTCACCGGCAGATAGATTCCGGTTGGTATAGTGATAAAAATGCGGTTCCGAAGAGGTACCATTCCCTTTGACAAATCCGATTTTTCGATATTTCTCCTGTCCGCTTTTTCTTTGAATTTCAAATCCGTAATTGTCTTTTTCCGATTCCGTCCGCCACTCCAGTTCGGCGGAACTGTTTTCTCCCCCGAAAACGTTAAAAAAACTCAACTCTACCGGAAGCGATTTCAATGAATCCAGTGGATAAACCACATAAGAATTACAGAATGGCGGCTGTTCAGTCGCATTAACAAGGAACCTGGTGCTGCGGAAATGGGCAAAACGCACCTCCGACGTATCCGGATGAGGCAAAAATCGGATTGTGACAACGGAATCCCGCCGGACAATATTCCGGGCGCTATAAGCGCCGATTTTCAGCAGACCGGACACATCATTGTAAAAAAGCATTATTTCATTGGTGTTTTTCCTGACTGTATCCAGTTCGACCCATTCGGGATTGTATTTGATGTCCAGATCGAATGAATAAACATCTCCCGTTTGGGGCAGATCCACAGAGAATTCCACCGGATCATTGGGCTTAATTACCGGAGCCGGCGAATCACCGTAAATCACTAAATTGGCATAAATAGGACCAGGCATAGCCGGGTATTCGTTGTTGGGCAGCCCGGTATCGATATCCAAGGAATGTGTATAATCCCGGCCAATAAAAACGTTGCGCAGACAAAAATTCTGCGAATTAATATTTTGAATAATCAACACCGAATCGATGAAAAAGCGAACGGTATCCTGATCCCAAAATACGGAAAAACGGTAGGTGCTATCCGGATTCCAGGTGAAACCCTGAGCATAAGTTTCTATTTTATCCCCGGCAACCGATAACAGTTTAAAACCATCATGATAATGGGTTCCCGTATGCAAATTCCAGACTGATTTTTCCGTTGAATCTCCCTGGATGTAACTCCGGTGGTTATGATCGCCAATAGAATCTGCGTACATGGAAAGGATATGATGCCGGGCCGCCGAATTTTGATTGGGCGGATCAAAATTGCGCACATCGATGAAAAAACGGCCTTTAATGTAATATTTTTTCAAATTATATCGAATCATATCATCCCAATTTACGGGTGTCCAGCCGCCCGTCGTGTCAAACGCGCCGCCTGTCACGGTTCCTTTGGAATTATGGAACAGTGAATCTGTCAAAACCTGGCTCGATGATGAATGATGCCAAAACGTCAGACAAACCAGGACAAACAAAATTATTCCTTTTTTTTGATTCATGAACTACACGACTCCTTTCCAGCCAAAATACACACAAAATTATTATCGGCATAATTAGGCAACGGCTCTACCGTAAATTGAAATTTGCAGAGCTTACCGGGAAACTTCCACAAGAAAGATTCGATTCCTTCTTTTAAAATTCTGTAGATAAATTAATAAAAATATGCAGCACACAGCATTTAACAAAGAGTTGTTCATTTAACAATCACTATCTTTTGAACAATCGCCGAATTACTTATATCGCTCGTTATCCGTAAATAATACCTGCCACTCTCGAGGGTATTCCTTTCTAAGTTTTTCCCATCAAATAGGACCGTTTTTTGTCCCGGGGATTGATAATAGTCCTCACGGGCCCATACTTCCTGTCCTAAAATATTAAACAAACGCAAGTAAACTTTTCCAGGTTCCGGCAAATAAAAACGAATGGTTGTTTCCAAATTAAACGGATTGGGGTATACAGGATCAACAGTAAATTTTTCATCTGCATCTATCCTTTTAACATCCGGAGCAACGGAAGTCTCTTGTGTTGTTCCATCATTAAACTTAATTGTAATCTTAAATGACTTTAGCGCATTCGAGCCGTCATGAGAACAGAGAAACTTCAACTGCAACCCGCCGGATTCCTGAATGCCGGCCGGATAAATCCCCCCCAGTTTGAGAACCCCATTTTGTGATTGTTCATATATTGTAAACAAACGGGTGATAGTCTTGCCATAATCGCCGGGAATCCAGGTAAGATTTTCTGCATCATAGTTTAATTCTGTGTAAAATGAGTATATTGGTGATTCAGCCCGAAAAGGAATTTCCAACGATAAAGTATCTCCCGAAAAATTGTAAAAGCTTTTAGCCGCCGTAGCCAAAGAAGGGGTGTTTGATTTTGATAGTTTCCTTTGATTCCACCCTCCATGTAAATCCCCCCGCATAATGCCAATAAATTGAACATTTTCAACTGAAGTATCCAATTGGGCATAAGCCCGTTCCTGCGGAGTAAACATCCATTTTCCCACAAAAGTAGAGGAATTATCATCCAGGCCAATAACAAATCTGGCAACCAAAGCTGCATCATACATTGAAACCCGGCCGTCTCCGTTCACATCGGCTGCCAGGGTCTGGTCGATGCCGAGTTCGTCAAACCCCAACGCACCTCTGGCAATTAAGGCTGCATCGTAAAAAGACAGGATATTCCGGGCGTCAACGATCGGGATATCGGTTTCCGGCCAAATTTTATAATCGGCTCCTTTTTTAAGTTGACCAAAAGAAAAGTTTCCGTTTTGATCCGTTGTATCTGATGAGGTACTGTCAAATCGAACTACAACATCAGGCACAGGAAATAATTTATCATAATAAAGAACGGAGCCGGCAATATGAATATTTCCCTGTGCCGGTGATGTTGCATAGGCCTGAAAATTAATTTTCTTCCCCGGAGCAAAAGATGAGGAAACTTCTATCCTTTGTTCGCCGACATTCGGTCCCAAGAGCCAGCCGGCACTGGCAATGCCATGTTTATCTGTTAGAATGGTGCCAAATCCGTCTATTCCAATTGGAGAGAAATTTGTATCAGTGGAAATTGCGATTTTATCCAATCTGGCATTAGCTTCTCTGGTAATAAAATGAAAAGAATGCTCTCCGGCACGAAGAAAAAAATTCACCAATCCATTATATCGGTCTCTTACAGGAAGCCAATACCATTCATTATGTTTGGCTCCGATGTCCCATAATATCGTGTCCGGTTTGTTGTCTACTAATAAATAAAAAGAATCTTCCTCCCCGGAAGGGCCGAATACTCTGCCCCAAAATTGGTAATTACCCTCTTGTTCTAAATTGACCGTTAGCGAAAAATTGCCCTTTTTACGTTCCGGTGAGCTGACATAAGCATTATTAGAAGCGTGGGAATCTGAATATATTTGGGATGGGAATGAAGTTTGCGCTGCTTCTGCTTCTAAAAAGATATGAGCCGGATGAACAGATTCCTGGATTGTCCCATCTCCGCTAATTACCCTGAATTGAACGGGAATATTTTGAGCCGTTCTGGAGTTGGAATCCAAAATTTTTACGGATACATTTTCATAAAGAAGATGATTAACCTGTCCCGATTGAGCGTCTCCCTGAAACTTGCTGATAGAATATGTACGTGGAATGTCGTTGCGTATCACTTCAATCAGTTTATTATACCAATTTACAGCCATAAGTCTGTAGCCCCGGATATTCGGATGAACAACATCCGAAAAATAAGCAATGGCAAAATTTGGATTTTCCCTGAATGACTCATCCTGACCTACATAATAAATTTTATACCCTGATTCCTTTTTATAATAATAAAGATCCTTTATTAAGACGTTCAGATCCTTCATGCGAGAATCCTTGGCGTCATTCCGAGGAATAATACTGGCTAAAAAAATATGAATATGGGGATTATAATTATAAATCTTATCAATAATACTTTCTATTTCCGAAATTGTCGAACTATGTGATTCATCATTACTGACATCATTCGTGCCAATATGAAGCAAAATATAATCAGGATGGGAATGCTTTAGCCAAGCTGAGATATTTTTATCGATCTGATCTGCCCGCCACCCGCCATGCCCTTCATGATCAGTATCTGCAAATAAGCCATTAGATAGAGAGCCGACAAAATCAAAATTTGATCGTCCTATTTCCTTATCCAGCAACCTGAATAAAAATCCTCTGTAACCCGAATCATTTTCAGTCGGAGAAAGATTCATTGTGCCTCTCGTTATCGAATCTCCTAAAGGCATAATTTTGATTTGGGCAAAAGATAAGGAAAAAGCCTGAAGACTAAATACTATTGAAAAAACAGTCCGTATTAATTTCAGCTTTCTCATGTTTCCTTATTTCATTAAGATCATTTTTTTCTTCAGACTTAAATCCTTCAAATTTATCTGGTAGAAATATACACCCGAGCTTAACAGCCGGCCAAATTTATCTTTGCCATCCCAGATAAAGCTGAGACCACCGGGAGAAACAGAAATAAATTGAACCTGATTAACCTGTCTGCCTACGGTATCATAAATTTTCAGAGTGACATTCTCCCCTGAATATTTTGCCGGAATTGTGAATGTAATTTTAGTTGAGTTATTAAATGGATTCGGATAATTTTGGGATAAGTGAAACACGATCGGAACTGTAACAATAACCCGGATTTCATCACTATAAGAAAAAGTCCCGTCAATATTAATCTGCTTTAAACGGTAATAGTATTCTCCCGGTTCTTTCCCATCATCAAGGAAACGATAGTCATGATGAATATTCGTTGTTCCATTTCCTTTAATAAATCCAATTTTTTGAAAAGTTTCATTGGATGATTTTCTTTCAATTTGAAAACCCAAATTGTCCGTCTCCGAAGCGGTTTTCCAGTTTAATTCTATTTTGTTGCCATCGGTCAAATCGGCAGTAAAAGACATCAATTCAACCGGAAAAAATTTTGAGAATGGTTTTTGCCCAATGGCCCACAAAGAAAGATGGGTTAAACCTTGGACAGAAATAAGATTTTTGGCAGTATCAATGTGTACATTCGTAGAGTAAAACCACTCATCGCCAAGATTATCCGACCAGCCAAGATTAAGATTGCGTTCATCTGATATACCAGCTTGGTTTACCAAAGAATCAGAATAATTTAGTGCTAAATCAATTGAAAAATTTTGCAGCGTTGTATACAATAGCCAATAGGATCGAATGGTATTATTGAAATAGAATTGTTCCGAACCGGGAATATTAACCAAAGATAGCATTGCTGGTATATTTGATGAATTGGAAGTTGAAGTTATTTTACCTAATTGCGAACCTTGTTTATGAATCGTTATAGTTAATCCGAGAGATTGTTCCTTCAATTGAACAGTTGTATCATTTCCTGCCCAGGAGAACGTCATTTCATTCCGTAACGCTGTTGGCAGCACAAAAACCGGGGCAGAATAATAGAACCTTCCATAATCTTGCCCATCGTAAGGTTGAACCGTAACCTGCCACACATCTCCTATATTGATGGAATCTCCGGGGACAATCCGATTACCGTCAAGTTCCGTCACAATGGATCCGTTTTTTAACCACCGGACAATTGAATTCCCTTCAGAGTCATTATCCTGATCTGTAAAATGATAGAAAACCTGAATCTCACTGCCTTTCACAACTGACTGAGGGGATACCCGTAAACTATCAATAGAAGGCGGGTGATTAGGTTCTCCAAAATGAGCCGTAACTTGTTTTGGCTCATTCACGTTAAGTTCAATAGATGATGAAGTATCGGTAATACTTCCGGACCAATTTGTAAAAATAAAATCCGGAGCTGGTGTTGCTATTAATTGAAGAAGATGATTATGCGAATACCAGCCACCCGGCGAAGGAGGATTTACATCACCTGCTGTTTCCGGATCGACGGCGATCGAAACATAATGCTGCCAGTTCCATTGTGCTATCACGGATTTTGGACCATTCATCGTCACAGAAGCGGGATTTTGATTCCCGGAATAATCAATGCTCCAATTTTTAAAAGTATAACGATTCACTGCATCAACCTGTATCAAATGATCCCCCCCCAAATTTACTTTTTGGCCGGCTGGGTACCATCCGCTGCCAAATAAATTACCAAGAAAATTTGAAGCATTATTGTCACCGGCAACTCCTGAGGGCGAAAAATTCTTACTATTGGTAATGACAATTTTATCAAGCCGGCTATTTCTTTCTCTTGTAAAAACATGCAATTGATGTTCACCGGGAGTTAAATGAAATGTTTCTATGCCCTTCGCTCTATCAGTCACCTCAAGCCATTTCCACTCAGAATAAATGCCGCCAATATCCCATAAAATGGTATCCTGGTTATTATCCTTCAACAACCAAAAAGAGTCCTCAATATTGGAGGGTGCAAATACCCGGCCCCATATCCAAAAATCGCCTTCCTGTTTTATGGAGAAATTTAAATTAACCGCGCCGGAGTGTCGCTGAGGAGAAAAAGTATAGGCACTATTGGAAGCATTTATCTCACTTCCAATAAGGCACGGACTCACAATTGATCCATTCTCCGCCTCAATGCTTTGAAAAGAATCAGTATTATTTGATATATTCGAGCTAATATCCAGATAATACTCTGTTCGCCAATTTGCCGTAGCTGAATGAGGACTATTCATTTGAATTGTGCCAGATTTATTTGAACCGGAATTATCTCCGGACCAGGAGGTAAAAATATAACGGGTTGTGCCCCTATCATAAACAGGGGAATCGACAAATATCTGAGCTTCGCTGCCTTCCCAATACCAACCTGCTCCGGAAACAGAACCATGTTGGGAATTAAGGGTTAAAAAATATTTATTTCTTAAAGTTGCGGAATAGGCAGTAACATTTCTGGAAACAGTGATAGAATGTGACCGGTTTCCATTATCGTTCCATTTTTCCCACCAGAGTTGTTCACCGGCATTTACATCATACGATTCATGCGCTTCAATACGATGCCTATAACCAATAATCCAGTTAAATCGGCGCGGTGAAGTATATTTTTTTCCATCAACCATAATTTCATAACCTGGCGGATTCGTGGTCACTGTAACAATCACTTCACTAATTTGGAAGTTGGCCATAACCGACTTTGCACTGTTCATTGTAATTTGAGCCGGATTGGATGAGCCGGAAATATCCTCCGACCAATTTTTAAACTCCCAATCTTTGATCGGATTTGCCTGGATTTTAACACTTTCACCTTGTTTATACCAGCCAGAACTTGGAGCAACACTCCCCCCAGAGGAAGGAGAAACAGAAGTAGTGAGGAAATATTGTGTATCAAAATAAGCCGTTACTGTTTGATCCGAACCAGGGACAGAATAATTTTGGCTTCTTGATTTTCCATTACTCCAGTTCTTCCAGAGATATCGTTTGCCACTGTTCACATTTATGAAATTATCAACAGAAATAGAGTGGGAAGTGTTTTCGATCCATTGGAATGTTTTGGAATACGAATAAGTCTTATTATCCACTTTGATTATCTGGTTAGCCGGATTCGTTTTAATGGTTATGTTTCGTAACCGGCCAAAGTTAGCAGTGATATTTTTTGAAGAATTCATCGTAATGGCGACTGATGCAGAACTGCCGCTATAATCGCCGCTCCAATTGAGAAAACCATAATTTGAACTTGCATTCGCCGTAAGATTAACCTGAGCTCCACTGTCAAACCAATCTCCTGACGGATTCACATCTATACTTCCAGAACCAGTAGGAGTCACATTAACGGTTAATTGATATTGTGTCTTAAAATTTGCCTTGTAAATAGTTGCAGAAGAGGGAGTAGTTATTTGGTGTTCCTGACTTCCACCATCATTCCAATTCACATAAACATACCGGGAACCGTTATTACCATTTTGAGGAGAGTTAATCTTTAATGTGTGATTACTGTTAGGCTGCCAGGTGAATTTTTTCGGGGAAGTGAATTCATTGCCATCAACTACTATTTTTAATCCAGAAGGAGAAGTTGTTATTGTAATTTCCGGCCAGGCAGTAAAATTGGCAATAACATTTTTAGTGCTATTCATCGTGATTGTTTTGGGATTTTGATTTCCGGAAGCTCCGTCACTCCAATGATTAAAATCATAGCCCAAGTCAGGAGTTTCTGTTAATTTAACATTTGTTCCTTCATCGAACCATTCTCCCGATGGAGCCAAACTGACATTCCCCGAACCGCCAGGATTTACACCAGTTGTTAAACGATACCGGGTTTTAAAATTAGCAGTAAAAGTAGCTGCATTTGCAGGCGTGCTAATTTGATGAGATTGGGCGTCATTATCACTCCAACTTTTATAAACATACCTCACTCCGGAACCACCGTTTTGAGGTGAATTTACATTTACGGAATGTTTGCTACCCGGCTGCCAGCTAAAAACTTTAGGAGATGTATATTCCTGATTATCTACTAACACTTTCTGTCCAGATGGCGAAGAAGTCACCGTAATTTTCGGCCAGGCGGTGAAATTTGCCGTAATATTTAATGCACTATTTATTACAATTGTTTTCGGATTTTCTGTGCCACTGGCGCCATTACTCCAGTTGGCAAAATCATAACCCTGGTTTGCATGAGCAGTAAATTGAACAGAACTTCCCTCGTCAAACCATTCTCCTGATTTATCCTGACTTACACTCCCTGCTCCGGATGGCTTAACAGATGTCGTTAATTGATGTTGGGTTTTAAAATTTGCGGTGTAGCTTGTTTTTGATTTTTGTACTGTAATCTGGTGGGAAATTGCTCCATTATCGTCCCAACTGTCCCACACAAGTCTGGAGCCATTATTCTGATTTTGTGGTGAACTTGTAGCAATTGTATGCGTTGATTTCGTCAACCAGGTAAAAGTTTTCGGAGCAGTATAATTCTGTTCATCAACCGTAATCGATAAATTTGCAGGATTTGTCTTAATAGTAAAATTTGCACTTTCACCGAAATTTGCCGTTACAGTCTTTGCAGAACTCAAAGTTATATTCTCCGGATTGGTTAACCCGCTCAAATCTCCTGACCAATCAACAAACTGAAAACCGGAACCGGCATTTGCCGTCAATTTCACCGGCTGGTTTGCGTCATACCAGGTTGCATCAGGACTCCGGCTGATTGAACCGCCTCCGGAAGGATCTACTTGAGTGATTAATTCGTATTGTGTCTTAAAATTAGCGGTATACGTTTTATCAGAGTTAGGCACTGTTATATTATGGCTTTGATTGCCGCCGTCGCTCCAATTATCATAGACATGACGAATCCCGGTTCCACCGCTTTGCGGAGATTGCGATACGTTGAGCGCATGTGTTGAGCCCTCTAACCATTGAAAACTTTTCGGCGTCTGGTAACTATTTCCGTCAACATCTACGTTTTTCCCGGAGGGAGAAGAGGTAATTGTGATGTTTCGTAATCGTGTAAAATTGGCCGTCACTGTTTTTGCCTGGCTCACTTGAACTGTTGCCGGATTATTGCTCCCTGAAAGACTGCCGCTCCAATCTATAAACTGATAGTTACTATTTGCATTTGCTTTCACCTGAACATTTTCTCCGCTATCATGCCAGCCCGAGCCGGGTGTTACATCACCACCGGAAGGCGGATTTGAGGTGGTAGTGAGATAAAACTGCTTTACAAAACTTGCCGTATAGCTGGTTGAACTTTTACTTGCCATGATTGTATGAGACCTGGCTTTTCCATCGGACCAACTTGTCCAGTTATAACGGGAACCGTTTGCTTCATTTTGTATTTGGTCAGTCGCTAAATCGTGACTTGTATTGGTTAGCCAATTAAACTGGTGAGGGGCTGTATATTTATAACCATCTACATTTATTTTTAAACCCTGGGGATTTGTGTTTACTGTTACTGTCACTTCCTCGCCAAAATTTGCCGTCACGGTTTTGGCTGCATTCATCGTCAAATTCTGAGGATTGGTTAACCCGCTCAAATCTCCTGACCAATCAACAAACTGAAAACCGGAACCGGCATTTGCCGTTAGTTCTACCGATTTATTCGCATCATACCAGGTCGCATCCGGACTCTTGCCTATTGTGCCACCCCCGGATGGGTCTACCTGAGTAGTTAATTTATATTGCGTCTTAAAATTAGCCGTATAGGTTTTATCTGAATTTGGTACTGTTATGTCATGACTTTGATTGCCCCCGTCACTCCAATTATCATATACATGGCGAATCCCGGTTCCGCCACTTTGCGGGGATTGTGAGACGTTAATTGTATGTGTTGAACCTTCTAACCACTGAAACGTTTTTGGCGTTTGGTAATTAGTTTCATCAACATCCACATTCTTACCCGCTGGTGAAGAAGTGATTGTAATATTTCGCAACCGTGTGAAGTTGGCAGTGACTGTTTTTGCCTGACTCATTTGAACAGTTGTGGGGGTTTCGTTTCCGGAAAGGCCGCCGCTCCAATTAATAAACTGATAATTACTATTTGCATTTGCTTTTACCTGCACATTTTCTCCACTATCATACCAACCTGACCCCGGAGTAACCTGCCCACCTGCAGCCGGATTCGAGGATGTAGTGAGATAAAATTGCTGTGTAAAATTGGCCGTATAACCGGTAGTGCCTTTACTTGCCAG
The DNA here is from genome assembly GCA_913009825.1 of uncultured Deferribacteres bacterium. Lineage (GTDB taxonomy): Bacteria > Zhuqueibacterota > JdFR-76 > JdFR-76 > DREG01 > DREG01. The sequence continues at coordinate 17,540 of CAJVYQ010000050.1, read as the reverse complement.
GATTGTATGAGACCTGGTCTTTCCATCCGACCAGCTTGTCCAATTGTAGCGTGAGCCGTTTGCTTCATTTTGTATTTGATCCGTCACTAAATCGTGATTTGTATTGGTTAGCCAATTAAACTGGTGTGGGGCTGTATATTCATAACCATCCACATTCACTTTTAAACCCTGGGGATTGGTGTTTACAGTTACCGTCACTTCTTCACCAAAATTTGCCGTTACTGTTTTAGCTGAATTCATCATCAAGTCATGATGGTTGGTTGAGCCACTCAAATCTTCCGACCAATCGACAAACTGAAAACCTGAGTTAGCATTAGCTGTGAGTGAAACAGACTGATTGGCATCATACCAGGTCGCATCCGGGCTCTTGCTGATGGCGCCGCCCCCGGATGGGTCTACCTGAGTAGTTAATTTATATTGCGTCTTAAAATTAGCCGTATAGGTTTTATCTGAATTTGGTACTGTTATGTCATGACTTTGATTGCCCCCGTCACTCCATGAATTAAAAACGTACCGTTTGCCCCCGTTAACGGATATTGGTGAATTTACACCAATTGAATGTTGCGTTCCGGGTTTCCACTGTCTTGATTGAGGCGCAGTATATGTACTTCCATCAATAATAACTTCTTGATTGGAAGGATTGGTTTTGATCGTAATTGTAGGCCATGCAACAAAATTGGCAGTTACAGAGACAGCAGAATTCATGGTAAAGCTCAAAGGATTATTACTCCCAGATTTGGAACCAGTCCAGTTTGAAAAATTATAACCGGAATTTGCAGTGGCTGTCAAGGAAACACTGGTACCGGTCTTTATCCATTCCTGATTGGGATTTTTACTGACCGTTCCGGCGCCTGATGGATTTGTGCCAACTGTCAATCGGTATTGCGTGTCAAAATTAGCAGTAAAAGCAGAAGATCCACTCCCCGGTGCAGAAACGGAGTGAGATTTGGATTTACCATCGTTCCAATTTTTCCAGACATATCTTTTGTCGGCGCCATCGGTTTGTGGATCCGGCACATCCAAAGAATGATTGGAATTGGGGGATACCTTAAAAGATTTTGGAGCAGAATAGGTTGTATTATCAAATTTAAATTGAAGATTTGCCGGGGATGTGTTCACATCAATAGAAACATAATTCACTGTAAATGTCCCATTATTCACACTTGCGGAGGGTGTCCCACCATTGAAGATAAAATTATTTAAATTCACTTGTGAAGTAGCCGCCGGATCACCGATCACTTCAAACTGCAAATAGGCAACTACTCCTTGTCCGGTAAATTCAGTAGTAAAAAAAGCTCCAACAGACATCTTTCCAGCATTGTTATCCGGATTCGCCAAAAACATAGAAGCAGAGGAGGAAATAGTGCCATCCTTTGAAGCACCAAGCGCTTTTAATACTTGGGGATTAAAAGATACATCAAACTGATAAGAGATCACAGCATCCTGGGTGCTTATTTGTGAAGTATTCACCGGAATATTGATTGTTTCGCCTTTATTTGCGGTCTGATCAGGTACTGTTATAGAAATTTGTGCATAACCCGCGTTGATCAATAAAAAAGAAGAAATTAAAAATATACACAAATACAATAAATTTTTCATAACCATCATCCTCAATATTATGATAAATAATTTATTTTTATGGTTTGAATTAATTGATTGTTAAAAGTAAATTTTAAAATATAGATTCCAGCACTTACTTTTTTACCAGAGAAATCCTTTCCATTCCAAACCAGAAAATATTGACCGGCATTTTGATTTTCATGTACGAGAGTGTTGATTCTACGTCCACGAATATCATATAAAATAATATTCACACTTCCCGAAATTGGTAACGAATAGTCAATTTGAGTTTCACTATTGAATGGATTGGGATAATTTTGATAGAGGTGAAAGGATTCAGGGATAACATTTTGTTGAGAATATAAATTTCCCTTTACTTCAATCCCTGACAATAAAACGATATTGTTTATGATAAATTTATCAATCAAAACATTCTTATCGACCAAATCACTTGAAGAAATTAAATTGATTCTTAGTTGACTATCCTTTTTTAAAAAGTCTAAACTATATCCTCCAATTTTAAGAGTTCCTTTTGAGTTGTTCACATTCAATCTCAAATTCGGGTCCAATGGTAATAATTTTGAACCAGAAAGAGAGTAATTATCACTCGAATATTTTAAATAAAGATCAAAAGAAAGAATATTTTGATCCTCAGGAAATAAAAAATCAATAATGGTTGTATCATTATTTTGGCTAATATTATATAAATCACTTTGTCTAATCAAGAAAGTTGTCGTTACATTATTTTTTGCCAAATTGCTTCCCCCCCAGGAAAAATCCACATCACCCAAAATAACACCTTCAAAAGAGATATCGGTAGTATCATTTTTTAAAGATTGAATATTGATGGTATCCGGAATGAAGTGCCAATCGCCTGTGAATGTATTTGAGATGCGCGGGAGTCCAATGGCATATCTGGCAATATTTCCGGCATCATAAAAACTAACCTGTCCATTTTGATCAACGTCTGCCGCAATTTGTTGAACCGAAGAGAATTGTTCCAACCCAACTGCATGACGAGCCGTTAAGGCGGCATCGTAGGTTAGTATGGTATACTGAACATTTGTTGTGAGAACTTTACTAGGAAAAAGTATGTATGAATCCCTAGATTGTCTGGAAGAGAAGCTAAAGTTTCCAGCAATATCTGTTGTATCCAAATCCGTTGAATTACCTTTTATACCTATTACCGTATTGGAGATAGGATTCTCATTTCCATATTTTACATTCCCAGAAATAGTCAATAAATTATCGGAAAAATCATGAATGAATCTATATTTAGCGCTCAAAAACAATCCGCTTCCGTACAGATAGTTATATCCTGTAGATTTTACCCTTGATGTGTAATAATTAAAATCTCCGGGACCGGTACCGCCTGAGATATCCGTCACATAAAAAATGTTTTGATAATCACTATATATTTCCCGATTTAAGCCAAGATCAGCGTTATCAGCATATTTTTGATAAGTGTTCGGCACATATCCTAATTTAATTGCTTTTTCCAGACTGCCGGCTAAGAGACAGGATGCGGAAACCTCCAAATAATTTCCCTGTCGATCCGGTTGATCTAACACAGTATACCATAAGCCGCTTGCACTGTCCTGGGTACTTACAATTCCATGGCCAAGATCAGATAGAATTTGAAGAAGCTTTTCCCTCCTGGCAAAATGATCAGGTAAAAATTCTAAAAAATCAACCAAAGCCTGAAAAATCCACCCATTGCCGCGCCCCCACAGATGAGGGGATAAATGGGTTGTTGGATCAGCCCAGGATGCAGAGCCATCTTCATCATAAGCATGATAGAATAAACCGGTTACAGGGTCCTGCAAATGATCTGCATGCGCAATAATCTGATCAACCGTTTCTCTCAAATAGTAAGGATCATGATTCAGTTTATATAATGCCATCATAAAATAAACCAGGCCATGAATGCTGTCTATCCATATTTGATCATGATTTTTATGGACAAAAGCGCCGTTGCTGATGCGTGAGAATTTGCTAATATCTTTGGAATCTATAGCGAACAAGGAATGAATATATTTATCATTATTGGTTTTGTCATACAACCAATATAGAATGTAAGTAGCCTGATTCCAATCCGATGCTAAATTGACATCCGTATTTCCTGAAGCATCCAAATGAGCATCTGCCCAGCTTTTTATATAATCCAAATATCGGTTATCCCGGGTTAGATCATAGGTTTCACACAAGCCAAATAGCATATTGGCCATCGCCCAGTCGAATAATCCATACCGTTTCGGATCAGGAATCTTTACTAAAATTGAATTTGCCAAACTTGTCATAGCGCATAAATCATCACAAGCCGAATTTTGAAGTTCAATCTTGTCGATATCCAATATTTGCTGGCTCTTATATTCAGCAAAGGAGATTTTAAGCGGGTGTTCTCCCGATGAAATGAACGAATAAAAATGATAGATTTGATAATTATTCTGGTTTACAATCTCTGCCGGAGCTAATTGAATTCCGTCAATTTGCAATAGCATTGTAGGATTGCCGCCTTGCCCCGGTTGACCTTTCACAACAACCTTAAACTGATAATTGCCTTCTCGCAGAAAATAAACAGGATCGGATAAATAACCATCATTCTCCAAAGCCCAGCCGCCAGCAATTGAATGACCGTTTATCTTGTTCTGCATCTCTTCTGCTTCCACTACCAAAAAGTTGTCCATTGTGTCTGAAACAGTGGTATTTGTTGTCAGAATCGTAAAGCTGCCATCGGAAATATCAACTGCATTCTTGTTTTTATCTTCTACTTTTATCAGGCATAAATCAGATTGAACATCGGGAACATGCCAGAGATAATTCCCCGAATTGCTTGTTGATGAAATAAACTTCCAGGAATTTCCATTATTCACAGAATAGAATAAATTTACATCGGGAATAGTTCCACCGGTTTGCCATTGGATAGTATAGTTCTCGCCGGAATTTAGAATCTCCCCACCATTGGGGAAGATAACGGTGATTGATTTGGGAGGTTGAGTTGAAGATTTATTTTCCCACCAGTATAATTTTTCATCATATGCAGAACCTGAGACAATATCAATTTCACCATCATTGTTAAAATCAGCAACATCGACAATAAATGGTTTAGTCATTGAATCAATAAAGTGATATGAAAAATTAAATTCTCCCATATTTTCTAAGCACACAATATCATTACTATTCCGATTCACTACTATAATATCCAATCTTCCATCTTTATTAAAATCTGTGACGGCAGGAAAATGTGGCCAGTTTAAGCCATCAAAGAGAACTCTATTTGTAAATGATCCACCTCCATTATTATTAGATAAATAAATTTGGCCTGCTGAATGCCTACTAAATACTAAATCCAAAGTACCATTACCATCAAAATCCACCATTGTGAAACCTACAACTCCACCTTTAAATATTCTATGTTTATCAAAGCTTGCATTTCCTCTGTTTTTAAACCAAAACAATCCTTCGGAACCTGTTCCAGAACAACCAATGATATCACTATTGCCATCTTTATCTAAATCCGTAAAAACAATCTTGTGCCCACCCATAAAATTAGTTGCTAAATCTTGCCGAGAAAATTGATTATGACCATTATTTTTCCACAATGCAACAATACCAGGATGAAGTGAGTCTGCCCAGGTTAAACTAACAATATCGATATCGCCATCTTTATCAATATCTCCGCCTGCAACCGATTCCGCATTATAAAAGTTGGTTTGTATAACAATTCTTTTGAAATAGAAATTATCATTTCTATACCAAACCACATCATTATTCTTAGCATCAGCAATCAGCAAATCAAAATCATTATCCTTATCCAAATCAATTGGAAATATAGACCAAACACCAGAAACTGATTTATCAATTAAATGTTTTGAAAAATTACCCATCCCATCATTTTCCCACCAAGCAAGATCATTGAAACCAGACAATATATCTATGTTTTTGTCTTGATTTAAATCAAAACTTTTTATAAAAAAAGCACGGAAATTGGAATCAATAGTATGTCGTTCGAAAAGTGCCTGGGCAAGCAATGAATCCCATATAAAAGATAAAAGAATTATATGAAGGAAAATGATAATTCTATGGTTAAAAATTCTTTTCATCACTAAATCACCTATCCGTTCAGCGCAGATATAGTATTTTTTTGCTAACAACATGTTCATTATATTTTGTGACAACAATGTAGATACCGGATGAGATTGTGTCATTCTCTTTGTTTTTGCCATTCCAAATGATCTTTTTCTCGCCAGAATCAACCTGATTGTTATAAATCACTCTTACCAATTGCCCTAACTGATTATACACAGAAACCATCATTTTTCCATTAGATGGAATATCGAATTTAAACAGGATTTCAGAGTTAAATGGGTTGGGATATCCGGAATACATTTTAAATTCCTCAGGAACTAAACCGGACAAATAGTTCATCAAGTCAAATGAATATTTTGAACACTTAAAATTATTGATAATGAAATAGGGAACGGTGATATTGGTTTTATTCATCTTTCCCGATAATTCAAATTTTACTTTAAGAAATCTTTCTCCTCCTGAAATAGGTTTTGTTGTATAGCCATTCCACTTGATCTCATCTTTATTGACAACTTGATTTAGAAAAAAATCAGAAAAATCATGGCCGAATTCGGATGAAAGATACTGCAAAGAGTTTGAATCAAACTTTAGGGAAAAATCGAAAGAAGAAATTTGGGAATTGTTTAAAATAGAGAAATCCACCGATAAAGTATCTTCTCCCTTCATCTTCACTGATGAAATGGTAAGCTGTGATAATGAAGTCTTTGAGAGCTGGTTATCTGAATGCCAGCCACCATGAACATCCCCAAGAACTATTCCATTAAAATCCACAATCTCTTTATCTTTTTCTCCTGTTAAGGTAAGAGATTTTTTAAATGGTGCGAATACCCAATCCGCAATCCTGGAATTTGCATTTTGTGGAAGTCCAATGGAATAACGGGCAATCAATGCCGCATCATAGAATAAAATTTTCTCATCCAAATCCACATCAGCCGCTAATTTCTGATAATCCGTCAAAGTTCTTAACCCAATAGCGACTTGCGCTGTCAGAGCCGCATCATAAGTTAAAATTGTATGGGGAGGAATATCACTGTAACGTTCCTTGAACGGGTACAAATCATATTTTACCTGAGTCTTTTCATTTTCGAAAAAATACTTGCCATTCGTGTCGGTTGAGGTGTTTTGTAATAAGTTATCAGCAGACAAGTTTATGGCGGCATTGGAAATTGGCGCATTGTTTGCGTAATAGAACACATTTCCAGAGATGTTTGAAGTTTTTTTCTCCGGGACATAGTAAATTTTTAGAAGTGGCGGGTGTACATTTTCTTTAGAGCCCCAATTAGTGGGTATATCTTCTCGCATAACAATGGCAAAACAGTAATAATTCATATTATATTGAAAGACATTTGTCACATCAAACGAATATAGACGATTCGCCGTCACATCTCCCAGATAATCTAAAAAAGTCCCGGGTTCACCCTGTCCTGTCCGCCCGCTCGGCCGGTTATTCCAGGTAATAGAATTTTCATTCCAATCCAATATATCCTCATTGGGGTTTAAATAAAAAACACCGCCGCCAAATCCATCGGTTAATGCGTATAACTGTAATTTAGCCCCAATTAATTGATCCGTAATTTCCGGGCTCCCGAATTTTAAATAAGTAACTTTCTTAAATCCTTCACCAGGTTTTCCAAATCGGCCACGACTTTCTCTACCTTTGCCTGAAACAGATAAGTAAATTTCATTGCCAAAATTAGAAACAGGTCGGTTGCGATCAATATAAGAATCAGACAAAGGTGATAATTCCAAAGAATCATAATGAGCAAATTTTAGCGCATAATCTCCTGCAGAAGAATCATCATAGACAGAGAAGAACCATTTACCGGCCATATCTTCTACTTGAATAGAGATAATTGATCTATTGTTTTGTTCAAAATAAGTGGATTTATTTTGGGCATCTACAGACTGTATACATGATAAGATAAAGACAGCCAATATTGCGAATTTGAAAATATTACTAATAATAGACCCAGTTGTATTGTTTTTTTTGATATTCTTCATTTTTCCAGGGACTCTCTCCAACATATTGGTTAACTGCTCCATTTGTATATACAATAAGATGATTACTATTAAAAAAAACAATCTCTTCTCTAAAATCGCCGAACACATCTGCAATTTTGTAATTTACTTCTCCATATTGAAATGAAGGATCTATATCGCCAATTATTTTACCATATTCATCATAAAGGCTAATCACCCTTCCCCTTCCATAGCGTTGTTCAATAACTTCTTTCTGTGAATCACCGATCCATTGAATGGGCGTTGTTTCAAAACTGGCGTCATATTCAGAAGGGCCGTTATAGCTCCATAAAATCTCGCCTGTAGCTGTCAATAGATATTCATCATTATCCGGCGCTTGAACTGCGGTTAAAATTTCCAACCCGGGAATATCTCTTCTAAAATCTTCAATCGCAATCGATTGAACATCGTACCCTACATTCTTTCTCCATATTACATTTCCATCAGGATCAAGCATAATAAAGCCGCTGGAAATCATAATTTCAATTCCCTGATGGTCAGGTAAAATATCAGCAGGCCTGATAGAATCAACATGCCGCCATTGGTCAAAAAATGTTGGCACCTTTTCCCATAGTACTTTACCATTTTCATCCAATGCCCAGTGTCCTAATAACGCTTCATCTTTGCCATCCTGATCAATATCATAAACAACAGGACGGTGACAAATACCTTTACCTGCATTGCTTCGCTCAAAAGTCCAGAATGGTAATATTTCTTTGTTTTGATATTTAAATGCAAAAAACTTAAAATTTTGATAAGGAAAAACAGAATCAGATAATTTAACAGTGATAAATTTTGAATAATGATCGCCGTCAAAATTAGCAATTTGACTGCTCTCGTAACCAAAATTCGAGGGATAATCCGGAAGAAAATATTTAGCTTTTATGGCACCAGTCTGGCCTTTCAAAACTGCCAAAAACAGGGAGTCATTTACATCGATCGGGCCTATCGCTTCCACATTTCCATCATGATCTATATCATAGGGTCGAAAGAAAAATCCCCAGCCGCAATTCGGATGTTGCTTGCCGGAAAAATTTTTCTCCCAAAGCAAATTACCCGCATTCGTGTAGACAGAAACAAATTGTTCGCCGGTAATTAAATAGTCGATGGAATGATCGTTGTCAAAATCAGCGAACATGACATAGCCGCCTTTCCCCTGCAACGGAATCTCAAGTATTTTCTCAGGTTGACTCGGAGTTTTCACTTCATCAGAGCTGCCTAATCCGTTTGGATAGTAACCGACATCTAAGCTAATCTCAAACTTATCAAGTAATACGACAGGTTTATCTATGGTGATTTCAAAATGGTGAGACCCTGACTGAATTGGAACGTTACTTGCGATCAATATCCATTGATAACGTGTAATTTTACTTATCATCACCTCATTTATCAAATTATTATTAATATACAACTGAAGTCGATGTTGTTTTTCATCCGTTTTCAGCCTTACCCAAAAATAATAATTTGAGGAAATATCAAAATTTACTGTGGCCGATACTGACGATTTATCCATTCCACATGCCGTGTTGAAAAAAACGAGGATAAAAATAAAAATCAACAATTTTACAAATCTTCTCATGTGACACCTTACTTTGTGCTCTTTTAAAGCAGTAATATTGAACAAAATTATTACGGCAAATAATTTATTTTTATAATTTGTTTCATACGATTATTGAAATTTAATACCAGGAAATAAACACCACCCGAAACACGTTTACCGGTCTGATCCTTACCATTCCAGTTAACCTGATAATGACCGGCGCCTTTTAAGCCGGAAAATAATGTGTTAATTACACGTCCCTGAATATCATAGAGCGTCAAGCTCACATAGCCACGTTGTGTAATTGAATAATCAATTTGTGTTGCGGAATTGAAGGGGTTCGGATAATTTTGATATAATCTGAACATTTCAGGGATATTATTATCCAAAATCATTTTATAAACATTAACAATAACATTATTGAAAATTGAATGATTGTTGATGAAAAATCTTTTGACGGCAAAATTCCCATCCGTTTGCGGACCACTATTTAAAAAATAAACAGCTATCTGATAATCTGTCTTCAGATACTTGGTACCATACCCTCCCAGACGCAGACATCCATCCGAATCATGACTACTTATATTCATATCCGAATCCAACGGGATCATTTTGAAGGATAGAAATTTCTTATTGTTAGGATAATTGATACTTAAATCAAAGGAGAGTATATTCTCCGCAGCAGGCAGATCAAAGAGAAGGAATGTTGTATCACCATTCTCAATGACACCCCTGTCAAGAAAACCCTGTATTGATAATTTACCAGGAGAATAGTTTTGTAGCATATTATTTGACCATGAACCGTCAACATCCCCAAGAATAATACCTGTGAACTGAATTCCTGATGTATCGTGTGATAAAAAGTTCAAACGTAATGTATCAGGAATAAAATACCATGAACCTGCAAAAGTGTTCGACAAATTGGGCAAACCTACGGCTTCCCGGGCAATCAAGGCCGCATCATAAAATAAAACATTGTCATTTCCTTCCACATCAGCAGCAATTTGTTGTATTGTTGATAATTGTTGAAGTCCAATGGCAAATCTGGCTGTAAGTGCTGCATCGAACATCGTGATAGAATGCCCCATACCTTTGTCCGTTTGTTTAAATGGAATCAACAAACAGGAGCTATTATCAAGAAATAAAGAAAAGGAAAAATCACCGTTGTTGTTACTCATCTTGCTTTGTAGTGAATTAGAATTTTCATCAATCATGGTAATCATGGCATTTTTTATGAAACTACTATTGAAATAATATCTGACACTTCCTGATATTGATATATTGGATTTCTTTTTGATGTAAGGATAAGCACCAATGTCTGTAGATGAACCATGCGAATTCGGTTTCCCTACACCGATACATGGGGAGTTTTCAGTCAAATGATAATTCATATTTTTTCTATCAATAAAACCAACGTCTAAATTATCATAATCGCCATAAAGATTATTTTTCGCCCAAGGAGAATCCCATAGCTTACCTTTTTTCCAAATTTTTCCAACAAAACTATAATTAGTGCAGTTCCTGGCCAACGCCCAAACATCATAAGCTTTTGACGAATTTTTCAATCTGGGATGACCGTTAGTGATATTCCCAACAACAATATTATTATAAAAATCTCCAAGTACTGCAGGAAAATGTGTGGGAATTTCAAGACCAAAACCGATATTATCAACGATAGTATTAAATCTAACTATTGAATCTGACCCATCTAATTCAATCCCTCCCGCACAAACTGTCCCATGATTCCGAGTAATGACATTATGTTCAATAAGACACTTAGCAGGAGAACCATTAACAAAAATAGCGCCACCCCAACAAGCGGCATTAAAACGAAAAATGTTATTTCGTATAATAGCATTACAATTGACTACCAAAATTCCTCCTCCTGCTCTGTCAAAGAGGTCTCCATAATTGTTTATATCTAAATTAACTTGCCCGTCTTCAACTATAAACCCATCAACCGTACAATCTTTCTTAATTAATAAACAACGCCACTGTTTTTTCCCATTAATTATTGTTTCATTTTTTATGAAATCTCGATCCTGAAAACTATCTTCAAACCCGGCGAATCCGCCATAAAGAGAAACATTTTTATTAATGGTTATCTTTTTATCATATTTTCCTTTTGCCACCCAGATAGTTTTTTTTGTATTTGATGCAGCGTTAATAGCTCTTTGAATCTTTGTATATGCATTTTTCCACGAGCTTCCGTCATTTTTCCCGCGCGCATCCGCACTAACAAAAATCACAGAATCTGTTACATTAAATTTTAAGTTGTTTGCATTTAGCCCGAATGCAATACTCAGATAATTCACCAAGATCAATGCAACAGCTATTTTTGACATTTTCTTCACAGTCATAAAAGAAATCTTATGTTGAGATAATATCAAATAGAACAAATTTTCTTTTTAGTCATTACGGCAAATAATTTATTTTTATAATTCGTTTCATACGATTATTGAAATTTAATACCAGGAAATAAACACCACCCGAAACACGTTTACCGGTCTGATCCTTACCATTCCAGTTAACCTGATAATGCCCGGCGTCTTTTAAGCCGGTAAATAAAGTGTTTATAATACGACCCTGAATATCATAAAGCTTTAAGCTCACATAACCACGTTGTGCGATTGAATAATCAATTTGTGTTTCGGAATTGAAGGGGTTCGGATAATTTTGATATAATCTGAACGTTTCAGGGATATTATTATCCGAAGTCATCTTTTGAACATTCACTATAACATTATTTAGAATCGAATGATTATTGATTAAAAATCGATTTATAACAAAATCTCCACCTGTCTGGGCTTCGCCGCTAATAAAATAAACCGCTATCTGATAATCTTGTTTCAGATACTTTGTACCGTATCCTCCCAAACGTAAACAACCATTTGAATCATAAATAGTTATATTCATATCCGATCCCGATGGTAATAGCCGGCTGAATAGAAATTTTTTATTTCCGGTATAATTTATACTTAAATCAAAAGAGAGTACATTTTCAGAAACAGGGAGATCAAATTGAAGAATTGTAGTATCCCCTTTTTCGATGATTCCACTATCAGGAAAATTCTGTATTGAAAATTTATTTTGCGAAATTTTTTGTCGAGAATTGTCCGTCCAGGAACCGTCAACATCACCCAAAATGATACCTCTGAATTTAATTCCTGATGTATCATGTTCTAGATTGTTAAAACGTAATGTATCCGGAATAAAATACCATGTGCCTGCAAAAGTGTTCGACAAATTGGGTAAACCAACTGCTTCCCTGGCTATCAATGCAGCATCGAGGAAAAGTTCCTGTCCGTTTAAATCAACATCGGCAGCAATTTGCTGATAATTTGTAAATTGTATTATTCCTAATTGATGCAACGCGGTGAGTGCAGCATCAAAGGAAGTCACAGCAAAATTTTCATCTTCATTGGCCGCTTTAAAAACAGACAAAAAGTAGACATCATAAGAGGGCAATGTAGAAAAACAAAAATTGCCATCCATTGCTGTTGTGTCAAATTTTGTTGTTGCACCGCCTAAATGGACATTGGAATTTGGAACAGCCAAGTCATTGGCATAATATAAAACTTTCCCTCCGATCGAGATAGTCTGAGAGTTCTTGTTTCCTAAAGGTGCGTAAGATACCATCCAGATCGGATCTTCACTATCGACATTTTGGGATAAACCCAGAACGACATCATTCCCGTTCCCAGTCAAATCAGAGGAAATCTGACCTCCACCTTCATCAAAACGCCAATATCCTATCAATCCTGGCTCACTTCCACTCTGGAGTACTTGCATATCCTTCTTCACTTCAGTACCGCTCCTGGCATAATTCCAGATTCGTACTTCATCAATATCTCCGGTAACATGGTAATTATAATACGCATGACGTCCCAAGTATATTCGAGACTCCGTGTCCGGCATATCTTTTAGAAGTGATGCCTCATTCACCAATTCACCATTAATATATAATTTTACCATATCAGCCTGATTATCGAATGTAAATGCAATATGCGTCCAGATATCTGGTTGAACATTTCCTCCTTTTATTTCCCAATTATCATAATTATTTTCGATAGCTACACTTAATACACCTTCCTGCACCTGCAGCCCCCAATCTTTCCATCCGCCATTAAGAAATTTTACAATAATTGGTTGATCCTCGGTCAACTTTGTTAGATAAACCCAGGCTTCTACAGAAATACTTTTCCCTTCACCACCACTCAATAGATTATTATCAGGAATAAAAGCTGCACTTGTTAAACCGTCGAAATACAGTGTAAAACCGGCTGCGTTCACTTTTTTAATCGAGAAAAAGTCATCACCGAGATCATTTTCCTTTAAATTTGCAGCGTTCGATATTCTGATAAAACAATTATCAGACTCCTGCGATGGAACAGTCCAAAGATAAGCTCCATCATTTTCCGTATTGCTGGTAATCATATCCCAACTCTGCCCGTTATTTAACGAATATTCCAGACTTACTTCATTTATCCAACTTCCTCCTTTCCACTCGATAAGCCTATTGGTATTTGTAGCCCAGCGCTCGCCCCCATTTGGCGTCACCAAAGTTAATGGTAGTGGTTTTTTTATGGCGAATAAATCGTCAGAGACATCTTTAATACTTGTATTATTAGCATCAGATATTTTAATTAAACATTGCCGGGAACTTGTATCAGGAATTCTCCAAAGATATTGACCATCATTTTGTGTTGAGGAATGAATAATTTGCCAATTAGCGCCGTTATCAAGACTGTACAATAAAGAAACTTCATTTATATCTCCTACAGATTGCCACGTTATATTAAACTGTTCACCAGAAACTAAATTCTCTCCGCCATTCGGAGAAATTAGTGTTAACGATTTTTTAGGTGTTAAATCGATAATTGTAAAAATATTATCAGAGCGATCCGAAGTGGAGCTATTTGTATCTTTTATTTTTATGAAACATTTTGATGAGTTCAATAATGGAACCTGCCAAATATATCGACCATCATTTGTAGTTGAATTTTGAATTGATTGCCAGGATGTACCATTATTAGTACTATATGTTAGGCCGACAGCGCTTATATTTCCTTGAGACTGCCACTGAATCTCACAGTCGCTTCCCGATATCAATTCTTCTCCCCCATTCGGATATATAACCGCTAATGATTTTTGTGGTTGAATGACAGACTCATTCGCCCACCACCATAATTTTTTATCATAGGTTGAACCGGAAACAATATCGATCGAATGATCATTGTTAAAATCAGCGACATCAACAATAAATGGCTTTGACATTGAATCAATAGGATGAGATTTAAAATTATATCCTCCATTATTTTCTAACCAAATCATATCATTGCTATCCCTATTCACGACAATCACATCCAATCTTCCGTCCCCATTTAAATCGGCAACAGCGGGGAAATGCGGCCAGTTAAGTCCTGAAAATATATTCTTATTCGAGAACGAACCGTTCCCATTATTTTTCGCCAAGTAAATCTTGCCTGCAGAATGTTGGCTAAAAATTATATCCGATGTACCATTTCCATCAAAATCTATTACGGTGAAACCAATAACTCCGCCTCTAAAGATTCTATGTTTGATAAAACTTGCATGGCCATTGTTTTCAAACCAACATAATCCATTAGTACCATTTCCGGAACAGGCTACAATATCAATATTGCCATCTTTATCAATATCTGTAACAGTTAGTTTATGGCCGCCGCCAAAATTAGTTGTTAAATTTTGTCTTGAAAATTGATTACGACCGTTATTCTTCCATATCGCAACAATCCCCGGATGAGCTGAATTAGCCCAGGTAAGGCCAACAATATCTACATCGCCATCTCTATCGAAATCAGCTCCCGCAACGGATTCCGCATTATAAAAATTGGATTCAATAATTATCTTTGTAAAGTTAAAATTTTCATTCCGATACCAAACAATATTATGATTAGCGCTATCAGCTATCAATAAATCGATATCACCGTCACCATCCACATCAACAGGATAAATCGACCAGAGCGCTGACACAGTTCCATCAATATATTTCTTTGAAAAATGTCCGGTGCCGTCATTTTTCCACCAGGCAAGATCATTATGACCGGAGATAATATCAACATTGCCATCCTTATTTAAATCAAAAGCTTTGATAAAAAAAGCGCCGAAGTGTGAACCCACAGTGTGGCGGCTAAAAGGGATTTGCGCAAAAGACAATCTTAAACAAAAAATTGAAATCGCGAAAACACTAACCAATAAAACGATTTTTGCTGATTTTTTTTGCAACATACGCACTACAATTTCCAATATCAATTCTTAATGGTTTTTATAAATTTTAGAACTTCGGAATTTCATAAATCCGGTTTCTTAATCATTTACATATCAAAAGGTATATGTCAAAATGTATACCAAACCATCTTTCAAAAATCCATCTAAGAATCAGCAAGTTACAATAGCTAACCTCTTATATTTTCTTTATATTGTGCCAAAAGTATATACATTGTCTCAATCTAAAACAATTTATACTTTCCGGAAAATAATTGTACGGAAAATTACCCGGAATGTGCAATAAAAAAAGCCGGTAAAAACATCTTCCCGGCTTTTTTTGAAGCAGTTGAACAATTCGTTGCTCAAGTTTCGCAGATAATAAAAGCAATAAAATTAGCAAAAACAGGTACTATAATTTTAATATTCGCTGAAATAATCATGGTTTTTATACATGAAAAAAGCCGGACAATTTAAATCCAGCTTGTCTTATAACAGCAGGACATACCGAATGGCAGAGAGACTTCAAAGGATAACCCAAGAATAATTTGCCAATATGGAGTGTAACGGGATACTATTCAGAATGATCCTATTGTTATACGTTTTTCCTGGCGATATAAACATTGTTAAGCCCCAACATAAATCTGTGTCGCTTGACAAATTTCAATGGTGGAGAATTTAAATATGATAGTAATTCTTTTCTTGGCATGCAGTATTCTTCTTCTTCTTCCATCCCACGTTCTGAATCCATATCCAATTTACCTTGTAACCTAAGATAGAAATTTGACCATTTATGAACCAAATACTGAGTAATTGGTTCTCCCTCTGTCATTATTAAAATACCTCCCGGTTTCAGCAGACGAGCAAATTCACAGAATTCAGCTGAACGCTTTGACTTTGGTATGTGACCTCCTACTGCAATTAATGTTAAAGTATCAAATGAACAATCTTTGAATGGTAAATTAGTCATATCTTCAAAAACATTTTCAACGCCAACATAAGGGAAAAGATCTATTCCTGTTCCATCTGAATCGCCTATATACTGTTTAATAAAGATATTCCCAGGTCCGCAGCCTATATCCAAAACCCGACCTGTGCAATATTGTGCAACAATTCGCATTCTTTCTGATCTGAGTGAGGACAATCCAAACTTTCCTTCAGTTTCCATAAACAAAGCTCTAATTGGGAAAGCAATCACATCAGCAATTTTTCCGATAATTGGACGCCGTTTCTTCTTTATCATAGATTCCTCCATAGGGTTAAAATTCAAAGTATAACGTTTGTTACTCTGATACTCCGAGAAAATGAAACCAGATCATAAATAGCAAAAACACTTAACATAGGTTACTCAATTTATATGACGTAAGCCAGGCCATTAAGTTTAATATCAATAGTGTTCGGCACGATTATTGAAAGTTGAAAAATAAACTTCCATTTGCATATATTGTATTTATAAAATCAACAATAATATACAAATACGCAAAATGGAGGTGATGATTATTACTGAAAAACGAACAAATTTGTTCCATGAAATCACACAACCTGTTATTGATTTGATAAAAGACCCTACGATCAATCTGGATGAAGATTCCGGTAAAAAGCTATTTTTTCACAGATTTGTAATATTATTACTGTATTTCTACCTTCAAGGTATCGATTCGCTCCGTTCTTTGATAACCGACCTGCACACTAAAGATCATATTCATACGATTGATCTTATTCCTATTGGGTTATCCACGATCCATGATGCGTTCCATCGCTATTCACTTTCTTTGTTTCAATTGATCTATGTGCGATTACTTGAACAACTCCCGGTTTATGCCATCGAAGAATTCAAAGAGCTGGGGCGATTTATTATCAGCGATGGTTCTGTTTTCCCAATGGCTATTCATACTATCTGGGCTGAATTCAGGAAGAAATCAAAAGCGCTTAAATTACATCTTCATTTCGAGCTCAACATGATGATCCCAAGCTGCTTTCTGATTACAAACGGCAAAACTGATGAGCGAAAAGTGATGTTGACAATGATTGAAAAAGCGATAACATACATCGCTGATCGCGGTTATTTATCGTTTGATTTCTTTAA
>CAJVYQ010000049.1 GCA_913009825.1 uncultured Deferribacteres bacterium | reverse complement strand
TTTTTGCAGGTCGTAGATTTCAAAATATAAATAAACCGGCTGCGAAGCCCGCAGTTCCGTGAAGGGATCCATCCGAATCACCAAATTATGTCGCACAAACGGACTGACTACGGATGATTTTCTCTGCTGCTCAACCGGGGAAATATCTTTGGCAAAAATTACGCTGCTGAGATGCAGTCGACTCTCTTTGTATACCGGAAATTTAATCGTATAATCTTTGAACCCCTTCTGCTTGCCGGCAGGATTATCGACAGTGGCAATCAGGTAAAAATAATTTGTTCGGATTGGAATTTGTTTCAGGGAAATCAATTCGCCGCTTTCATCAAACCCGGCCGGTTTGACCGAAACGGAATGTTCCGTCAGCGAAAGGTCTCGAAGATCTCGATCTCTGGCGACAGTCCGAATATTGATTGCCTGCTCCGTCCCGTCAACCGATTTGCCAAATTTTATGTCATTTTCTCTGAATCCGTACGCCGTTTCCAAAATAGGTTCGTTGTGGCTATCCTCAAACAACGCCGGCTTGAAGGCAAAATTCAGTTCGGAAATATTTTCAAATTGGCGGCCTATTGCAATTGGTATCTGCTTTTGCTCTATTATCTGTTCCCGAAGTATTCCTCTGAGTTCCCGTCGTAATTCCCTGAATATCTCTTCATTCCCGCCGGTTTCACTTAGTTTGCCGGACAGATATTTTGAATAGGCAGCGGCGAATCGCACGTCCAAATCCGCACGGGAACGTAATATTTCACCCAGTATGATCTCCGATCCTTCTTTTACAATAGCAGGTACAATATCGTCAACGGTATAAACAATCGAATATCCCCACCCTTTATCGACAAAATTAAAGACAATGTTTTTGCCGGATATTTGATAGACCCATGTTTCCAGGGATTTTCCCGGCGCCATTTTTATTTCCGCTTTTTGATTATCGATACTTTTATATAACGGCATAACATCTGTCTGTTTGGTTTCAGGTTTACCATATTTAACATAGATCCTGCCACGATCATCATAACCGGTCGGCGTTAAAGCGGAATAAACGGTTCTTGCATATTGCAACCGTTTGTAATGTTCCTCAAGCCGCTCATTCTTTTTTGTACCGAACGACAGGTCCCGCAGCAGCCAGAAGCGGCGCAGAAATTCCGCTCTGCTGCGGTTGGTTTGCAGAGATTTCCACGCCTGCAAATCGGCATCGTTCATAATATCGAGGATATCTTTATGCAGTTGTTTGATCACCTCTCCATGACCGCTGTTTTTGAAAACCAATTCGTCCAGAGCGGCAACAATCAAATTCCCGGAAATCACATCATACCTTTTGCTGCGTACGGCTTTCTCCAGTGAATCGACGGCAGGAGTGCCGGCGGCATAGAAAGGAACGGAAGAAACCGGGTTGGCGCTCTCCGGCTGATAATCCAGCGGCAGCAGGTCGGCGATCCGGTCCTGCGCCCAGGCGCCCCAAGTTTTAATACCATCATTCGGAATGAAATTGCCGGAAAAATCAACCAGTGTGGACGGGTTTTCAACTTTGATCCAGGAGTTCCCTTTATCCTTGTGATACACATTGATAATCTCATCGAAACAGAAACGATTTACCCCGAAATCATACGGTTCAAGAAATTTTTCTGTTGTCAGATCAATCGGAATCAGACCCAATTTCCCGGGTCTGCTTGCGTATGATAATGAAAAGCCTTCCTCCTTTACCCTGTTTTTTGCTAACGATTTAATGAAATGACGGAGTGAACCGGTATAAGTGTCATTTCTGTTTTTCAGCCATTTATCAAGTTCTATTTCACTCTGAGCCGGTATAGTCTCAAATTTCGGATAGATAACAAATTTCAAATCCTTCGTTTTTCCGCTATATTCAAACGATTTCAATAGGATAGAAACCATATATCCCAGCGACAGATTTTCAACGAGAATTGTACTGTCCGTAAATGCAGTAAAAATTCTGTTTTCTGTGGTTTTAAAATTTATCACTTCGGGATTCAGTATTTTACAGTTTTTCGAATTCACGGATTTGCCGATAAACAGTTTAATAAATTTCTTCAGGTCCTTTTTCCAATTCTTTGGTACAGTGGCAGTAACGCTTACCTTTTCCCCAGCGAGAGCTCGTTGTCTCAGTGAAAAATTAAAACTGATCGAATCTGGGGCTAACAATTTTACCCGAACCGTGTGAAATTCATAGCTGATATGACTGACAATCAGATCGTAAGTTCCCGGCGGGACATTTCTAATGAGATACCGGCCGTCTTTTCCTGTGCTTGAGCCAAATGTTGTATTTGCCAGAAACAGGTTCACATTTACAATCGGTTCACCGGTTGCAGCATCGGTAACTCTGCCGGAGATAATGCTTTTAGTTTTAGTTTGATAACAGGATTCTGATTTTAAATAAACCGGGGAGAAAGTGAGAAAAAGTGTTACTAATAGGAATCCTTTAAAAGTCAAAAAGTTTAACATCGCCCTAAACCTTTTAAGCAGCTAATAATTTGAATTAATAATAGTTCATTATTTTTTTAATTTCAATGAGAATTCCTTAACTATTGGTATATTTTCTTTATCGATTAAATACCATTTGCCGGAATTTGAAAACCACATGGAATGAGGTAGTTCATATTCCCTAAGTTTTTGATATTTATATTGTGAGCCATCTAAAGAAAATAATTCACAACCAATTTCATATTTTCCTTTAGAAAATGAAATTAATAAATGAGCTATTATTCCATCTTTTAAAATATTAATTCCTCCAGATAAGTAATTTATTCTCAAATAATATGTCCCATTCCTATTTGTTCTCATAATTGGATATTTAGAAGGACGAGGACCTTTTGGTCGTTTTTTCATAAATATATATTCATAAGGTTTATCAAATTTCTTATTAGATTGAAGGATGTTTATTAATTTATCATCCTCGAATACATAAATTTTACCGTTATAGAATCCTGGGATAAAATAAAGCATACCTCTTGAATCAGAGGTAATATTTCCTACATGAATATCAGAAAATAAATATTCAAACTGTTTTTCTCTCTCGTTAGTAATTGGCAATTTAAAAAAAGAATGAATATATTTAAAATCCTTAGTAAACCTATGAATTCTAAAATCTTTAACAACATGCTTCGCTAATATCAGACCTCGTTAAATTTTATAAATATTAGGTTGAATAACCGGACAAAAATCATCATGAATTTGCACTATATATTGCGTAAGTACTTGTTTTTTAGTTTAAAATCAAACATGCGGTGTTCAATTATTCATGGATTTTCTCACAATTTATTAGTAAACAAGAACTTAATGAACAATAAAATACCTGATTTAACGAGGTCTGAATATACAGTATATAACCTCTGTTTTGGAATTATGTATTAACATATTATAATTTATTAAGTTGTGAGTTTGTATGCTGCTTTTTTTATGCTGGTTTCCATTATTTTTATACCGGTTAACTAACTGAGAAACTTGAAATACTATGAATTAATCGGGATAAAATTGAAATTTTTGTCATAATCCAGATTTGCCTTGTGAAAGAAAAACAGATCACTTAAATTTTAACCTGAATTGAGCGATTCTCTTGTTTTTGACCTTGTTTTTGTTACTGAACGGATTTTCATTTTTAATACAAATACGGCTGGCGATTCAGCGAATCGCCCTACAATCGCTCAATTCAGGTCTAATATATTTATTTCATATCGGATTTATTTGCCGGAAATCACTTATTTTTAACATCAATAGTGTAATTTTATTTTTAAGCTAAACACCATTTAAATTGATTTAATTGAAAAATGAAAACCAGAGAGGTGATTTTATGAAAAAGACGATCTTCATGTTTCTGTTTTTATTTACTTCGGTTTTATCTGCCTACTCTGCGAATTTTTACGCAATCGGATTGAATAATACTAATGAACACTGGAGCTATTTTTCCAGCAAAGCGGTATCCGTCAAAATTGACAATTATGGCGGCTTCACAAAGGTTGAAATCCAGGGCAGATACAGAATGATTTGCACCCGCTGGAGCTGTCCCAGTTCACAACCATTCCAATTTGTGGCAAGGTTTTCTCTGGTTGCCGGCGCCGTGGTCACATCGGCGGCTGTGTATCAAAACAATGAATGGATAGAAGCTAAACCGGTTGACGTTCTAACCGCTGAAGATATTTACAATGCAACAGGAAAGTCGGATACCCGTCTCATGATGCGTCGGCGCGTTAAACGAACTTATTGGGGCAGTGAACAAACTGACTATGAATTCCGTCTCTCTCCCATCGACAAAAATCATGATTTTATTTTTAAAATTGTCTACCTGGTTAAAAACAAGCCTTCCCTGTGGAGATTGAGAACAGCATTGAATCTACGGGAGTTTCTCGCTGGTGATATTCATTATTTGCCCGTATCTTTTACTTTTTCAGACATTGACCGTCCGGAGAGTACTCCTACTTTTATCTATGGGATTTCACAAAATACTCCATTTATACAGCAGGAAGACGGGGTGTGGAAAGCTACTGTAACTGGGAGATTTATTAGATATAGCGGGCCGGGTATTGCCTGGTGGCGGCCGTTTTTCGATCTGTCGGAATTGCGGGTGTTCCGGAATGAGGACGGTAAGTTTTATCATTTGATGCTGCCGCCGCCATTAACCACCAACCCCGGTCAAAGAAAGCCTAAAAATGTTTTGATTCTGTACGATCTTGCGGATGCGATCCCTTCTCAATTTATGCGATCATTTCTAATCAATGAGTTTAAAGTGATGGCAGTTTCCGGCCTCAGTGATTTGGACTCCATTAATGTGCTTCTAACCGATTTTATTCCGATGACACTACGCAACCATTTTATTCCCGCCACCAATGAAAATGTGGATATTCTGTTTAAGGAGGTGAAACAGGCTCCTCAACCTCATCTCAGCACTTTGCCACAACTTTTGCGCGCGGCCAAAGATTTTTTTAACCGGGAAAACAGAGCAGGAGAAATCTGGATCATCAGTTCCGCTACCAAACATTCCCAACCTATTTCCGTAGCCAATGAAATCATCGATCTCAGCCTGCGCCGGATTAAAAAACCGGTTGTGATAAAAGTATTCGATTGTAGCAGGACAGATTATTACAATCGGGTTTATATAAATGGCAAAACATATTACGGGAATCAGTATCTATATCAGAATTTAGCCCGGCTGAGTAAGGGAGCGGTTTTGCAAGCACAAAGTAAAGCGACCTGGAATCTGCGGGATGGGTTGGTTAATGTGTTTTTCCCATCGGTTGAAGCCGTGGAAGTGGATGCACTTCCGGCCGGAGGTTACCACGAAAGCGTCTTCCTCTTAAACGACGGCCGGACTCACTTTCCCATATCCTGGCCATTTATGGAATTGGGCCGCTATGAAGGCGATATGCCGTTCGCTCTGGATTATTTTGGCAAAGTTGACGGAAAATTCTATCACAGCCAGGTTACCAATTCCACTCCCGTGGAAACTCCCGGTCGTGATATTCTTGCCATGATGTGGTATGCTTATCACGTGGAAAATCAGTTGAAGCAGCCGCAAAGTTACAATCTGATCGAAGAAATTGGCAGAACGGCGGTAAAGTACCATTTTCTCAGTCCGTATAACGGTTTTATAATTCCCGGTGCTTCCGGTTCGATGGGATTCCAGCGGTTGGTTAAAAATGATACGGAACAACAGGATGAAGAAATCCCCCGGACGCTTCCCGGAGAATTTGCGCTTACTGTTTATCCGAATCCTTTTAATCCAAGTACCACGGTTCGTGTAGAATTTGCGAATGAAAGTAATCAAAAGAAGGCGGAAATAAAAATATTTAACTCGCTGGGACGATTAATAAAAAGCATGAAGTTACCTCTCAATCCCGGAACTTCGGTTTTGCGTTTTCAATGGAACGGCGATGGGGATGACCGGAGCATCGTACCTTCGGGTATCTATCTGATTTCCGTTCGCATTGGACAGTTGCGAAAGATGGTGAAAGTTACTTTATTAAAATGAAGCGCAAAGTTTAACGGTTCGAAAAAAAAATGAAAAACATTTTATTTGAAAATAGAGGGTAAAATCATGAAAAAAATATGGATTCTGTTGATTCTTCTGCTGGGTGTCATCCAGTTGACCGGGGCAACGGATTTTAGTATTTATGAAGCCGGTTACCCGCAAATCCGCGATAACAATGTGAATATAACCGGCGTGAAAGACGACATCTATTTGCGCGGCGCATTTGTTGAACATAATCTCACCATGTCGGTTAGTTACAATTTTAATAGTTGGTTTTTCAAAAATTACAATGAGTTGGAATTTCAATGGCGGTTTCAGTTACCGGAAGAAGCCATTGTCGGCGATTTGCAGTTTTGGTACGGGGATTCGCTGATTCAGGCGAGGATTCTGGACAAATGGACGGCGGAACTGCTGTTCAGCGAAGTGAGCAGCCCGTTTCGGGAACCGGCTATTTTAACCCGGGGAATGAGCGACGGGAATGGCAATGTGCAATATGAAATGAGAATATTTCCCATTGTCAGAGGAGAGAAACAGAAATTTCATCTGCAATATTTAGTGCCGGCCAGACCCACTTCCGGGAAATTGCGTACCTGGCTGCCCATTCCGCAAGTTACTGCCAATCCCCGCGGCGCGGATAGCCTGCATATCGATGTCCATTACAAACGTTTCATGGAAGCGCCGCAAATCATCGGCAGATATGGAGCGACTTTTGCACATCTGCCGGCAGATTCTCTCTACCGGACAGCGTTCCGGATTTATACCAATCAATTCGTCGAACTGGTGATCGATTCGCCTGTGTCTGCACAGTTTGATATGGTCGCCTACGCCGACAGTTCCGATTCTTACTATCAGTTGATGGTTCTGCCACCCGATTTGCCAATTGTTCGCACCGTAAGGAATCTCCTGATTCTACTCGATTACAGTGTCACCAATACGTCCGGCCTGACCGGGGAACTGCTGTTTTCTTCACTGAAAGAATCGATGCTGCGCTCGCTTTCTTACCGGGATTCGGTGAATCTGATTGTAGCTTATGCCGACATTATTGCTGCCAGCGAACGCTGGCTTGCAGCGACACCGGCCAATATGGATTCTATTTTTGTGCGCTGCACCGGCAGGGATTTTCTTCATTTCAACAGCTCACAGGAACTGTTTGCGGCCGGAACCTCTTTTTTGCAGCAGCAGGCTACTGCCGGAGAGGTCGTTTGGATCACAAACCGAATCGACCTGCCGACTACGAAGGCCGGCGGACAGGAGTACGCGGCAGAAATTATCTCTCATTTTCCGGTAGATACAAAATTTCACATTTTGGATTTGGATAATATTACCAGATTACGCTATACCGGCGATTACGGATATATGGTGGAAACCTTTTCGTTCCTGTCGGCGTTGACGCGAGCTACCGGCGGCAATCTGTTTTTTCTTCGGTTCCATTCTTTAAAGAATATTTTTGATGCCCTTTTCTTTGAAAAGGTAAGCCACTATGAAGAGGTCGAGATTCAGGTGCGTTTTCAGAACGGCTACGCTTACAGCAAGCAGCTTTTTTCGCTGTTTCATGGCTATTATCCGCTTGATTTCCCGGTCATTCAAACCGGTAAATATGAGGGCGATTTTCCGGCGGAAGTGACTGTAATCGGCAGAACGGCGGATACCCTGGCCATGAAGACTTTTACCATCCAAAATTTAGATGTGATTCAGGGATCGGAAAAAATCGCCACGACCTGGTACGGTCACCATCTGCAGGAACTAACTCTTAAATCGCAGAGCACCTGGATGGTGAATGAAATTATCGATCTGAGTGTCCGCTCCCGTGTTCTCACTCCGTACACAGCATTTTTAATTCCTAACCCGGATGCTGAAGATTATTACCGGAAATTACAGGAAGCACAAAATCCGGAAGATCGATATTCAGACAATCCGACCGGACTAACCGGCAACGGACAAATACCGGATGATCTGTTCCTGATGCAGGCCTATCCCAATCCGTTCAATCCGGTTACCCATTTAAAAATCCAGGTGCCCCACAATTTACGCCGGCAGGAAGGTGAAGTCAGAATTTTTAATTTGATGGGCCAGGTAGTGAAAACCATCCGGGTTGTCGTGCCTCCGAACGGTCTGATTGAACTTGAATGGGACGGCCGGAATCAAGATGGAGTGACTCTGCCTTCCGGCACCTATTTTGTGCTGTTTCGTGTAAAGGATCAGGTAAAGCGGTTGAAACTTCTGTTGCTGCGTTGAATCTCTCTGTCAGGATTTTTGGAAAATATTATCCTTGGAAAGGAAAGAAAATTTTGTAAATTGATTCAACGAACCAATGATGCGGAACCAAATGACGGCGCCGCCAAAACGAACGTTGAAAAGCAAATTAAAAGGAATGAGGAAAATATGCCCAATTATATCACACATGTCGGTTTTGATAAAATTCAGAACGAAATTGAAAATATTCAAAAATTATTGAAAGGGGACGTGGCAAAAAAAATTGGCGAGGCGAGGGCGCTTGGCGATTTGAAAGAAAATGCCGAGTATCATGCGATGAAAGACAAACAGCGTCTGCTGGCAACCAGAATGGAAGAACTGAGTCAGATGCTCAGCGGTGCTGAAATCATTGAAAATCTGGATCTGCCGGCGGGTAAAGTAACTGTCGGGAAGAAAGTTTATCTACGAAATCTGGACAAAGACCGGATGGATATTTACACTATTCTTGGGCCGGTGGAATCTGATGTGGATAACGATATCATTTCTTACGAAACCCCTATTGCCCGTCAGTTGATGATGAAAGAAGAGGGTGAAACAGTGGATGTGCAGGTTCCTATCGGCACCATTCGCTATAAAATTGAAAAAATTGAACCGTACGATCCTGCCGATATTAATCAGAAAAGCGACGATCCGCTTCCGTTTTAACCCGTATAATTCATTGTTTTTTTCAGGAAATCGGCACAACCTGAATAGTGCCGAAGATTCGTCAAAAATTAACGAATTAAATTGTATATGAGAAACTTAAAAATTGGTCTTTCATTACCTGAATATTTCTATAACTACTGAGATAATTTAGCTTTTTGGTTTTTTCTGTGGTATTCTATTCTTGGCCCAATTTTTTTCAGGTTTCTTGAAAGTTATATTTAAATGAATAATTCAGGTGAAGGATGAATTAAATGATCAATTATGACCGTGAAAAAGAAATAGCGTTCCAGGCGGTTAAAGAGGCTGCGCTGCTGTGCCGACGTGTCCAAAATGAAATAACCCCGGATACATTGGAAAAGAAGGACAAAAGTCCGGTAACGGTAGCTGATTTTGGTAGTCAGGCTTTGATCTGCCGCCGGTTGGCGGAGGCATTTCCCGATGATCCCGTAATTGCTGAAGAGGATTCTAAAGCGTTGCGTCGCCCGGAAAATGCTCGTCTTCTGCAGCAGGTTTTATGGCATGTCCGAAAATTCTATCCCGCAGCGGATGAAAAACAGGTTTGCGACTGGATCGATCATGGCAACGCTGCGGAATATTCCAAGCGGTTCTGGACTCTGGATCCCATCGACGGCACAAAGGGATTTTTGCGCAGCGAGCAGTATGCCGTTGCTCTTGCTCTCATTGCGGATGGAGAAATCCAGGTGTCGGCGCTGGCATGTCCTAATTTGGCGACTCAGAATGGAAAATCCGGCGGAACCATCTTTTTAGCACAGCGTGATAAAGGTGCGTATGAATATCCGATGAATGATTCCGGTTCTTTCCGTTCCATTTTGGTAAGCCAAACCGAAAATTCCCGGAACGCAAAACTGTGTGAATCCGTTGAATCCGGCCACAGTTCCCATTCCGATTCTGCCGTTATTTCCCGCAATTTGCAGATTGTCATTCAACCCGTACGTCTGGACAGTCAGGCAAAATATGCGGCCGTTGCCCGCGGCCAGGCAGATATTTATTTGCGCCTGCCTACCAGCTCTGACTACCGGGAAAAAATCTGGGACCACGCCGGCGGCTGGCTAATCGTCAAAGAAGCCGGTGGTGAAGTGACGGATATTTCCGGTAAACCTCTCGATTTTACTCACGGCAAAATTCTGCGGGAGAATCGCGGCGTCATTGTCACCAACAGTTTATTGCACGATGCCGTGCTGACAGCAGTTAAAAAAGCGGGCATTGTCTGAAGAAACAGTAGTTTGTCGACAGGGAATTTAAATATTTATCCGTATGCCCGCGTAGATTGTTGCAGTGGATAAAAGAAAATGTCATTTCCTGTCTGTACAGGCAGGCGAGCGGAAGCCCGATGATTTTTATCGGGATGAAAAGAGAAATCTCCAAATACTAATTCGGCCGGGATGTTTGGTAACTTTTTAGATAGAGTGAAGAAACACCCCCCGTACCCTCCCCTCAAGGGGGATACGGGTGGTGTAAACAACTTCCCAAACAATTATTATCCTATCCTGAATAGTACTAATTTTTGTTTTTTTCTGTAGCATCTCAGTTCTGTGGCTGAAATATTTTCAAGTTTCTTGAGATTTTTATGTTTGTTATTGGAAAAAGTGTCATTCGTAACGATGCCGTATCCAAAGCGGAAGGCAGGGCCGTATTCGTTGCAGATGATTTGCTTCCGGGTATGCTCCATGCCGCGGTGCTGCGCTCCCCTTTTCCGCACGCCAAAATATTAAAAGTGGACGATCGGCCGGCGCGCCGGCTTGAGGGCGTGGCGGCGATTCTTTGGGCAAAAGATATTCCCGGTAAAAATATCGTTCATGTTATCCGGGATGATCAGCCCTTACTGGCTGAAAAAATTGTTCGTTATGCAGGAGAACCTGTTGCTGTTGTGGCTGCCCGCGATGAGCAAATTGCCGGAACCGCTCTGAATTTAATCGAAATCGAGTACAAACCCCTTCCCGCCGTAACCGATTTTGAACAGGCCCGAAGTAAAACTGCCGCGCAAATTTACAAAGACCGAAACACCTTTTCTCACTATAAAATTAGAAAAGGAGATGTGGAAGCCGCTTTTACCGGAGCAGCTTTCATATTTTCCGGCACATTCCGCACACCCTACCAGGAGCACGCTTATCTTGAACCGCAGGGGATGATCGCGGTACCGGAGGATGACGGTCTGCTTGTCACCGGTTCCATGCAATGTCCGTTTTACGTACAGGGAACCGTTGCCGATGTAACCGGACTGCCGCTGGCGAGAGTCCGTGTAAAGCAGGCAACCACGGGCGGCGCTTTCGGCGGAAAAGAGGACGTGCCTTCGCTTGTGGCGGGACAGGCGGCGTTGCCGGCGCATTATCTGCAAAAACCGGTGCGATTGATTTACCGCCGTGACGAGGATATGATTTCCATGAGTAAACGTCATCCTTCCCGGGTTGATATAAAAATGGCCTGCGATGAAAACGGGAAACTTTTAGCTGTGGAAACAAAATACGTGATTGACGGCGGCGCCTACGCAACGCTGTCACCGGTTGTGCTCTGGCGGGGAGCGGTTCATGCCGCCGGTGCCTATTCCGTGCCCAATGTAAAAGTGGATGCGTACGCGGTGGCTACCAACCACGTACCCTGCGGCGCTTATCGCGGATTCGGTTCGCCGCAGGTGCTGTTTGCCGTGGAATCCGCTTTAGATGAACTGGCGCGCCTGACCGGGTTGGATACCGCTGAAATACGGCGCAGAAATTTATTGCAGGAAGGAGAAACAACGGCCACCGGCTATAAAATTGTTGGCAGTTGCGGTTTAACAGAAACCTTCGAACAGGCAATGCAGCAATCCGATTGGCTGAATCTGAAGAAGAAGTTTTCCCGGCAAACCGGACCGGTCAGGCATGGTTTGGGTATTTCCACCATTTTTTACGGCGTTGGCTTAGGAGCCGGGGGAAAGCAATTGGCACGCACCGGGGCATTTCTGCAGATCGATGAAGATGCATCCGTGCAGATTGCCGTGGGAACGACGGAGATGGGACAGGGGATGCAAACCGTGCTGCGCCAAATTGCCGCAGAGTGTTTGGCTGTGTCATACGAATCGGTCGCCATTCTCCCCGTAGATACTTCCCGGGTGCCGGATTCCGGCCCTACAGTGGCCTCCCGGGCGACGACCATGTCCGGCCTGGCCATTCTAAATGCCTGTGAACAGGTGAAGTCAATTATGATTGCCGTTGCTGCGGAGATGCTGCAAGCGGCGCCGGAATCGGTTCAATTCCGGGACGGTTGTTTTTTCGCGGATCAAACTAAAAAAATTTTCTTTTCCCATGTGGTAAAAAAATGCCATGAACTTCGCAAACCCATGGCAGTTCAGGGATTTGCCGTTTCTCCAGATACCGGTTGGGATCCTGAAACCGGTCAGGGGAAAGCGTATGTGGTTTATGCCTACGCCACAAATATCGTTCAGGTTGCCGTCGATGTGCGCACCGGAGAAACCACGCTGGAAAAAGTATGGGCTGCCCATGATATCGGCAAAGCCATTAATCCGCAAACGGCGGAAGGACAAATAGAGGGCGGCAGTGTGCAGGGGTTGGGATACGGATTGATGGAAGATATGTCCACGAATGGCGAAAGGATCATGAACACCGATTTTGCCACATACATGATTCCAACTGCCGAAGATGCTCCCCGAATTACACCCATCATCGTGGAACATCCCTTCCGGGAGGGTCCGTTTGGCGCAAAAGGGTTTGGCGAACAGCCGTTGATGGGAATGGCGCCGGCGCTGGTGAATGCCATTCAGGACGCTGTCGGAGTGCGAATCACCGAATTACCGGCAACCGCGGAGAAAGTGTGGGAGTTACTGAATGCCGGCATGGTTTAGCGTCTTTGTCTGAAAAATGGTTTACGGTCGAGGTAAGATAGATGCTTGTTGAAATCACCGTGAATGGTAAAAAAACAGAACGGGAAGTTCCGCCGGAGCGCAGATTGCTGGATTTTCTGCGCTACGATCTGTTTTTAACCGGAACCAAAGAAGGCTGCGGCGCAGGGGAATGCAGCGCCTGCACCGTTTTGTTAGACGGCAAGCCGGTGAATAGCTGTTTGCTGCTGGCGGCGCAGGCCAATCATCGTAGTATTACAACCATTGAAGGAATCCGGGAAACCCAAACCGGACAAAAAATAATTGCCTCCTTCGCCGGTCATGGCGCGGTTCAATGCGGATTTTGCACGCCCGGAATGATTGTAGTAACTTATGCGCTGGCGTTGGAAGGCAAACAACCCTCTGCCGGTGAAATCAAACATGCCATCGCCGGTAATTTGTGCCGCTGCACGGGGTATCAAAAAATAGTTGAAGCAATTGAGGATGTGCCAAATATAAACAGTTAAAATGACAAAAATAGAATCATTTCATCAACCGCAAAATTTGCAGGAAGCGCTGACGCTGCTTGCTTTTCTTGTTAATCCGAAGGTGATTGCCGGCGGCACGGATCTGATGGCGCAGATGCACCGGGATGAGCATATCGAACGACTGCGGAAGCGACCGGCAAAACCGTGGATGCTGCAGCCGCTGCAGATTGTGGATGTCTCACGCATAGCCGAGCTGCATTTCATCTCTGTCCGGGATTGTACCGTTTCTCTGGGGCCTCTGCTGAAACATGACGAAATTGTTAACAACGAAACATTGCGGGAGAAAATCCCATTCCTGGGTGAAGCGTCCGGAAAAGTTGGTTCACAGCAGATCAGAAATGTCGGCACTGTCGGTGGGAATATCTGCAACGGATCGCCCTGCGCCGATACGGTTCCGCCTCTCCTCTGCTTACGCGCCGAAATCACGTTACAGAGCGTGAAGGGAGAACGAAAAATGGCGCTGCAATCATTTTTCACCGGCGCTCAGGAAACACTGCTGTGTAAAGATGAATTGCTCACAAAGATCGAATTTCGCGTGCCGGAAGGAGAAACAGCCCAGTTTTTTTACAAACTGGGACAAAGAAAAGGAGCGGCAATCGCCAAGCTGAATGTTGCATTTCTCGCCGTGAAGGAGAAAAAGAGGCTGCGGGATGTAAGAATTGCCCTTGGCGCGGTTGGCGCTACGCCGATTGTGGCCGAAAAAACCGCACGATTTTTATCCGGCCGGCAAATTTCAGAAAGCATAATTGCTGAGGCAAAAAGCATCTGCAGCAACGAAGCGCAGCCGATCACCGATATTCGCTCAACCCGTGAATACCGAAGAGCCATGACGGGTGAATTGTTGGCCATGGGATTACAAAGCTTTTTGTCCTGATTTGTCACAGTAAGTGTCAGCCGGCATAATTCAGAAACTTTTGCCGTAAAGGCACAAAGTCACGAAGAATATTGAAACAGGGAATTTATTTGACTCAGCATAAATATTCGATCATCGGGAAACCGGAGCCGCGCGTCGATGGATTCGGCAAAGTAACCGGCAAAGCTAAGTTCGCTGAAGATTACAATGCCCTGCATCAACTATACGGCAAAGTGCTTCGCGCAAAATATCCCCCACGCAAAAATCCTTTCAATTGATGTATCAGCGGTTCGCAGGTTGCCCGGCGTAGCGGCTGTGCTGACTGCCGCGGATATTCCGGGCAGCAAGACTTTTGGTATCGTCACAAAAAATCAACAGGTGCTGGTGAGCGATAAAGCACGCTATTTGGGCGACGGTATTGTCCTGATTGCCGCTGAAACCCGGGAGATTGCCGGCCGCGCCCTCAGGCACATCAGCGTAAGTTACCGACAATTGCCCGTGCTCTCCTCTCCTGATGAAGCGATGAAGCCGGAGGCTCCTTCTATCCATGAAGGGAGCAACATTTTTTCCCATCACAAAGTGAGAAAAGGGGATGTGGAATCAGGATTTTCACAGGCGGATATCCTGTTGGAACGGCGCTATCAAACACAGCATATCGAGCATTCCTATCTGGAACCGGAAGCGGTTCTGGCGGAACCGGATGAACAGGGCGGCGTTCGCATCACGGGTTCTGTGCAGAATCTGTTCTCCACCAGAAGATCCGTGGCGGAAGTGCTGAATCTGGATTTGGCGCAGGTGCAGATTAAACAGGCAACTTTAGGCGGATCGTTCGGCGGCAAGGATGAGGCGTCGACTCTGTTGTGCTGCAGGGCGGCGCTGCTGACGATGGCAACCGGCCGGCCGGTGAAAATGGTCAATTCCCGTGAAGAATCCATGCTGGAATCTTACAAACGCCATCCCTATAACATGGAATACAAACTGGGCGCCAAACGGGATGGAACCCCGACTGCTTTTGAAATCAGGTGTATTGCAGATGGCGGCGCGTACGCTTCCACTTCTGCCTTTGTTACCTGGCGTTCCGTGGTGCAGGCAACCGGGCCTTATCGCTGCAAAAATGTGAAAACCGATACGCTTGCCGTGTATACCAACAACAATTATACCGGCGCCATGCGGGGATTTGGCTCGCCGCAAGTCTGTTTTGCTTCTGAAACGCTGATGGATGAACTGGCTGAAAAATTACAAATGGATCCGTTAACACTGCGGCTGAAAGTTGTTTTCAGAGACGGCGATGTTACTGCAACCGGCCAAAAATTGCGCCACAAAGTGAGTTTGATTGAAGTGCTGAACGAGGTTGCCGGAATCAGCGATTTTGCCCGGAAGTGGGGACAAAACCGGAACGAACGTCGGAAAGCATATCCGGTCAAAAAAGGAATCGGCCTGGCTTGCAGTTACCGCGGCGTTTCTCTGGGCGCGGAGGGCGCCGATGCCGCCGGCGTGATCGTTTCCGTGCAGACGGACGGCAGTTTGATTGTCTCCTCCGGGTTGACGGATATGGGACAGGGCGCGCAAACAGCCATTGCGCAGATTGCCGCTGAAGTGCTGGGCATCTCTCTTGCGCGGGTTCGATTTTTGAATACCAACACTAGCCGGGTGCCCGATTCCGGCCCGACGGTTGCTTCCCGTACAACTATCATGGGAGGTTCAGCGGCAAAAAGCGCGGCGGAAAAAGTGTTGACTGCCATGAAGCCCGTTGCCGCCCATTTGATTGATGCGGACAATCCGGAAAATATTGTGGTGCAAAAGAATCATTTTATTGATGCCGAGACCGGCCGAAAAGTGACATTTTCCCGGGTTGCGGATGCTTGTTTCCAACGCGGTGTATCCCTGTTCGGCTTCGGCTGGTTTAAGTCTCCTAAAACCACCTGGGATGAAGAAACCGGCCGGGGAGACGCTTATTTCACCTTCGTTTACGGCGCCAATGTGGCCGAAGTGGAAGTGGATACGGAAACCGGAAAAGTGAAAGTTTCAAAATTTTATGCGGCTCATGAAGTCGGCAGAGCCATCAACCGGGCCATGGTAGAGGGGCAAATTTACGGCGGTGTGGCAATGGGACTTGGTTACGGCCTGCTGGAGGAATTTAATTTTAATCAAGGGAGCCCCACAGCATTAAATTTTGATGAATATCTTTTAGCCACGGCGCTGGATGTGCCGCAGGTTGAATGCCGGATTGTGGAGAATCCCGATCCGGTTGGGCCGTTCGGAGCAAAATCGATCGGCGAACCGGCAAATGAGATTGCCGCTCCGGCGATCATCAATGCCATTGCCAACGCTACCGGGAAAAGGATTTATCAACTTCCGGCGAATCTGGAGCAGGTTTTGTTGGGGCACAAATTAGCCGGGAGCGGCGCGCGCGGTTCGGAAAACTTTTTGGGCTAAAGCGCGGAGAATGTAGGTCGATTCGCTGAATCGACCGGGAAATTTATAACCCTCCCGCAGGTTACTCTGAATTGATTAATCTGAGCCTGAATATTCCAATTATTTTATCAGGAAAAACTTGCGGGAGGGTTTTCAAACTTAATCAACAGAATCAGAAATGGTGACAAAACCGAAATGATACCCAATTTAGAATACATTCGCGCAGAAAATTTAACTGCGGCGTTAGAAATATTGTCGAACCACAAATACAAAAACCGGCTTTTGGCAGGCGGAACGGATTTACTGATTGATCTGCGTAAAAATGCTGAAACGGAAAAAATCCGCTTGATTGATATTTCGCGACTTTATGCAATTAAACAAGTTAATGAAGACGGAACAACCGTCCGCATCGGCGCAGGAATATCCCATTCCCAAATCATCAAATCGGAAATTATCCGAAATTATTTTCCTGCTCTCAATGCTGCGGTAAAAACAATAGGCTCGGTTCAAACTAGAAACAGGGGCACGCTGGGCGGGAATATCTGCAACGCTTCTCCCTGCGCAGATTCTATTCCCGCCTTGTTGGCTTATGACGCCATAGTTGAAATCCGGTCTTCTCAAAATACCCGGTTGCTGCCTCTGGCGGAATTTCTAATTCATCCGTATCAAACCGATTTGTGCCGGGATGAGATGGTGACATCTTTTCATCTGAAAAAAATCACCGGCAGCTTTGGCTCGGCTTTCATCAAGCTGGGGCGAAGAAACGCCATGTCCATTGCCCGGATGAATGCAGCGGTTGTTTTACAAATGGATGACCGGAATAAAATTAACGAAGCTCGCATCGCCGCCGGTTCGGTTATGCCGACGGCCGCAAGGATGGCAAGCGCTGAAAAATTATTAACCGGCGAGACGCCTTCGGAAAAACTTTTTCGAACGGCAGGGCAACAGGTAGCCGAAGAGATGATACGTGTTTCCGGCCGGCGCTGGTCTACGGAATACAAGGAACCGGTGATTCCCGTTTTGGTGAGAAGAGCGCTCATGCAGGCTTGGGCGGAATTGAAGAATTGCGGTGATCGATTTTTAGTTTAGAACATCCCGGAAATACGGAAATGAAGACAATCAAAATACAACTCTTAGTGAATAACAATGAATATGAGGTTTCGGTTTCGCCCAATGAAACCCTGCTGGATATTTTACGTGAGCGACTCGGATTAACCGGTACCAAACGCGGCTGCGAAATTGGTGAGTGCGGCGCCTGTACCGTGGTCATGAATGGAGAAGCGGTGAATTCCTGCCTGATATTGGCGCCGCAGGCGGATGGCAGCAAAATTATGACCGTGGAAGGCCTGATGCGAAACGGTGAATACCATCCGTTGCAGCAGTCGTTTCTAAATCATGATGCCGTTCATTGCGGTTTCTGCACGCCGGGGATGCTGATGAGCGCTTATGTTTTATTACAGCAAAAACAAAATCCCACGGAAACCGGGATCAAACAGGCCATTGCCGGTAATTTATGCCGGTGTACCGGTTATCAGCAAATTGTGGAAGCAATTGGAGACGTGGGGAAAAAGGGTGAAACCGACTAAATACCGGGAATGTGGAATTCCGGAGAGGTTGCGTCTTTTCAAATATAATTCACGGACTTTAATTAGTGTCTGGCCGAAAATACCCACGCTATTTTCATTCCGGCAGTCTTTAAGCTGCCTGTCTGCAACAGGCAGGCCGCTAAGAGCATGCGGGAATGACACATTCGGACAGATACTAATTAGTGCTTGCTGAAATTTTTTAAGACACTAAAGTGTTATAAAAAAACAATCATTTATAAACGGGTCAAGAAAATTACTTATGCACAATTCTTTAATTTACGAAACGTCCCGCTGCCTGCAGTGTTACAATGCTCCCTGTGAACAGGCCTGTCCGGTTCATATTCCGATTCCCCGTTTCATTCGTATGCTCAAAAGCGGGAACGTCATCGGCGCGGCGGAGGAGATCAAATCGGCTAATACGCTGGCAAATATTTGCGGGCAGATCTGCCCGGAGGAGATATTTTGTCAGTCCGTTTGCTGCAGAGCGCAGATTTATGAACCGGTTGCGATCCGGCAGTTGCACGATTTTGCCACACGGTTCGAAAGCGAAAAGGGTTTTTCCGAACCTCAAATTCCCACTTCGCTGCATGAGCCGGTCGATGTTGCTGTTATCGGCGCCGGGCCGGCCGGATTGAGCTGTGCTTTTGAATTGCGAAAAATGGGGACCGGGTGCCGCTTGTTTGACCGGTTTGAAAAGTCCGGTGGTGTGCCCGCGCATATTATCCCTTCGTGGCGTTTGGCGTTCGGTGCGCTGGATTACGATCTGCAATTTTTACATCGCTATTTGCCTGCGCCACAGGTTCTGACCAAAACAGTGTCACTGGCGGAATTTAAGAAAAAATACCGGATCATTTTCATTGCTACCGGATTGTGGCTGGACCGGTGGCTGGAAATTCCGGGTGAAGAGATGCCGGATGTTTACCATGCTATCGATTATCTGAGCCTGGCGCGGTCCGGTGCGGAACGATTGGCAGCATATAAAAATGTAGTTGTGATCGGCGGCGGTAATGTTTCTCTGGATGTGGCCGCCACGGCAAAAAAACTGGGTGCGGAGCAGGTGCTTCTGACCTACCGTCGCAGTCCCGCGGAGATGAAAACATGGCAGGCGGAAAAGAAAGCCGCACAGGAAGCCGGTGTCCGGTTTGGTTATCAGTTGCAGCCTGTTGAAATTACAGGTGAAAACAGCCGGGTAACCGGTCTGCGCTGTGTGCGCACCAGAATGTCCGAAAAAACCGACGATTCCAACAGAAGAATTGCCGTACCCGTTTCATCCTCCGAACTGAAAATCCCTGCCGATGCCGTGCTTGTTTCCATCGGACAGGATTCCTCCGTTTTTTTTGAACCGGTCATCGAACAGTCGGCCAACGGCGTTGTGAGTGTGGATGAAAATTATATGACTTCCGTTCCGGGCGTCTTTGCCGGCGGGGATTTGGCGCGCGGCGAAGGAACCGTCGTGCAGGCCGTGGCGGACGGTAAAAAAGCCGCGCGGGCGATTTATGACTATTTACAGATAAGATAATCGTTTGGTTATTTGAAATGAAATTCCACGCTGTCATTCCCAAATGCTCTTATTGGGAATCCATACGAGAGACAAAAATAGATGCATAGTAACACTTTAGTTCTTTGAAAAGTTATGTTTTTTATCATATAAATAGGTTCAAATGATGTCATTTCCTGCCACGCAGGCAGGCCTGCCCGTGCAGGCGGGCGAATCCTCGCTTTTCGGGATGAGGAATCTCACGTATCTTTGTATATTTGAGTTCACTCTAAAAAGCCCTGAAGGGCTTAGAATAATAATTGTTTGCTCTTTTGCCCCGACATGAATGTCGGGGCTAACATATTTTATATTCATCGATTAGCCCCGTCCTTTAGGGCGGGGTTTAAATCGAATAATCAAGATGATGAGGGGCTTTAGCCCCTTTTTAGAGTGGACTCATATTTATAAAAAGATTTCTCGTTTCGTCCCGATAAAAACTATCGAAATTCCTCGCCTGAGTCGGACAGGCATTCGAAATGACATGTTTTTGTAGATATAGGTTGCTAACAGATCGTCTACTTTTCAAAGAACTAAAGTGTTACGATGTCTAATGAGAGCATTGAGAAATAACTGCCTGAGTATTACTATTTGTTTTTAAATGAATTAAAATGTTGCATGAATTTCAATAACGAAGAAAGGGAAATAATCCTGACAAGATATGATGACATGAATCAAAGACAAATACCGCTTTATCCTTTGCGTGATCTCTCTGTAGAATTTTGCGGCTTACAGTTGGAGAACCCCTTTCTGCTCTCCGCTGCTCCTTCGACCGATGAATTGTCAATGGCCGCACGGGGACTTGAAGCCGGTTGGGCGGGGTTGATCTTAAAAACAACCTCCATGCCCGGGACAAAAGTTGATCTTGCCTATCCCATGATATCCGGTCTGGATTGGGAGGATAAGCGCCTCCTCGGCATGGGCAATATCGATCTGATCAGCCGGTATCATATTGACGAAGTGACAGAGCGGGTCCGCATTCTTAAAAAACAATTTCCAACCAAGCTGATCGGCGCCAGCATCATGGGTTCAAAAAAAGAGGATTGGCAGACGCTGGTGAGCCGACTGGAAAATGCGGGCGTGGATCTGATCGAGTGTTCGTTCAGTTGTCCGCAGGGAAATATCGGCGAAGATCCCGGAAAAATGTTGGCGCAGAGCGAGCATGCCGCCGAGATCACCGCACGCTGGGTAAAAGAAGCCGGCAATAAAGTACCAGTTCTGATTAAGATCACCCCACAGGTGACGGATATTGTAAAAATTGCCGCCGCGATTAAACGAGCCGGAGCCGATGGGATTACGGCCTCCAATTCGATGCCGGCTTTGATGGGCGTTGATATCCATTCTTTTGCGCCCATGCCGAACTTGGATGGTCAATCGACCTACAGCGGTTTAACGGGACCGGCTATCAAACCGATCACGCTGCGCACCATTGCGGAAATAGCCAAAAATGTGGATATTCCAATTTCCGGTAACGGCGGCGCATCCAATTGGCGGGATGCGGTAGAATTTATGGCCGTCGGTGCGGAAAATGTGCAAATTTGCACCGCGGTGATGCATTACGGCTTTCGCATCATCGACGATCTGACCAGCGGCCTGTCCCACTATTTAGCCGAAATGGAGTTCGCATCTGTGCGGGAAATCATCGGGAAAGCGCTGCCCAATATTGTCGATCATGATTCCCTGCGCCGGAAAGATGTGAAGTGCCGTATTCACATTGATTCCTGCATCGGCTGTGAACTTTGTTTTGTGGCCTGTCGCGACGGTGGCCATGAAGCAATAGAATTGCGAGACGCCTCACGGATTCCTTTGCTGCGCGAGGAGAAATGTGAAGGTTGCGGACTGTGTAAACAGGTTTGCCCGGTTGATGGCTGCATCGAAATCAGATGAGGTTGAATTTGTTTAGATGATGAAAATCTCACCGGCACATGCAGACTTGGTACAGAGGGTGGCACAGAATCCGTTCCGGGCACTTATTAATTGAAACAAAGTTATCCGGCCCCATTTCAAAACAGTACTTCAATTGAATACGGTCTCTCTTCTGCGGTTCATGTCAAAATTTCCGTATTTGATATGCTTGGCCGTGAGGTTCGTTGTTTGGTCGATCGATTTCAACAATCCGGAAATTAGGGTGTAAACCGGGATGGAAGCGATCAATCTTTACGTCCCCTGCCGGCGGGAATGTATTTTTATCGCCTTTGTGCAACCGCTGCCGGTAATAGAAAATTTTTATTGGTAAGAAAAATGATAATCATTAAATAAAACGTAATACCTCACTTACGGGTTGATAATAAAATGCAATCAGCGCTAAAAGATTCAAGTTCTGTTTACATCAGGTATTTATGTTGCTCATCTAATGTTCCATAACCCCAAATAGCACACGGATTACGCGGATGACACAGATACGCACGGATAAAATCTGTGAAAATCAGCGTGATCCGTGTCATCCGTGTTCTGTTTACTATTTTGGTTGAATAGATATAATAACATAAACAAATATTCACACCAATAAGTGAGGTTTTACAATAAAACCTTCTTTTTAGAGAGAAATTTTTCATGCTTATTTACAATGCCAACATCATCACGTTTGATCCTCAAAACAGCTTTATTGAGCATGGCGCCATTCTGGTTCGCAACGGGTTGATTGAGGAGATCGGCACCGGCTCGCTATTGGCAAAAAAATATGGCGAAGAAGAAAAATATGATGCCCGCCAACGGTTCATTTTGCCGGGAATGATCATTCCTCATTTTCATATTTACAGCGCGCTGGCAAGAGGAATTCCTGTAAATGGTGAGCCGTCTGAAAATTTTTTACAAATTCTGCAGAAATTTTGGTGGCGTCTGGATAAAAAACTCACTCCGGAAGATATCCGCTTCAGCGCTTATGTTGCTCTGATCGACAGCATAAAATCCGGCACCACCACACTATTTGATCATCATGCCGGTCCCGGTTCTGTGGCGGGGAGTTTGGATATTTTGGCGGCAGTTTTCGCAGAGATGGGATTGCGCGGCTGCCTGAGTTACGAAGTATCTGATCGCGATGGTGAAAAGATTGCCCGGGCGGGAATAGCAGAAAATATCCGCTTTGCCGAAAAATGCGCCCGGCAACCATCCCCATCGATAGCGGCCCTGTTTGGGTTGCATGCTTCGTTCACCCTGTCCGATGAAACGCTGAGAGCTTGCCGGGAAGCTGCGGATGGGTTGAATCTGGGATTCCATTTTCATCTGGCCGAAGGAAAAACAGACCGCCGGGAAACAAAACGAAAATATGGCTGCCGTTCTCCCGTGCAGCGCCTGAAAAAACTGGGAATTTTACGGGATCACAGCATCGCCGCACACGCGATTGATGTGGATGAAAAAGAACGCCGGATCCTAAAGGAATGCGGCGTGACCGTTGTTCACAATCCGCAATCCAATATGAACAACGGCGTTGGTTTTGCCGATGTTACAAAAATGATCGATGCCGGTCTTATGGTTGGACTTGGCACAGATGGAATGACCACCAATCTGTTTCGGGAAATTCAGGCGGCAGCGCTGTTACCAAAACATGAAAAACGTGATCCGCGCGCCGGCGGAGAGTGGCTGAAAAAAATAGTGACCGGGAATCATGCCCGGATCGCCTCGGATATTTTCCAGATTAGCTTGGGGCGGTTGCAGCCGGGAGTGTGCGCCGATCTCATTTTTGTGAAATATGATCCGCCCACACCTCTGTATGGCGATAATTTTTGGCAGCATTTACTTTTCGGATTTGCAAACTCCACGGTGGAATCGACCATGGCAGGAGGGAAGTTTTTAATGAAAGATGGTGAGATTTTAGTTTGCGACGAAGAAAAGATTTTGGCCGGGGCAAGAGAAAAGGCCAAAAAACTTTGGGCGCGTTTGTAGCGTAGTTGTGTTTACTGCTGATCAAAATTTTGGGAAATGAGATGAAACCGAACAGCATAAAACTGAAATGTAGTACCTGTGGAACAGAATATTCCGTCGATCAAATTGAATACACTTGTCCCCTGTGCGGACCTCTGTTAGGTACACTGGATGTAATTTATAACTATACGGAAATTGGCCGTAAACTGACTAAGGATTTTTTAAGAAAAAATCCTGTTTTTTCACTTTGGCGTTATTTGCCCATTTTACCGGTATCGCAGCCGACAATGATTCCCGATTTACACGTCGGCTGGACGCCTGTCTATCGTGCCGTCAAGCTTGAAGAAAAGTGGGGCGTGAGGAATATCCGGATTAAAAATGACGGTGTTAACCCCACAGCATCGTTTAAGGACCGGGCCAGCGCTGTGGCCATCGTGAAGGCAAAAGAACAAAATGTCGCTATTGTAACAGCCGCTTCTACGGGAAATGCAGCCTCGTCCTGGGCTGCTTTCGCGGCGATTTCCGGGCTGAAAAATATCATTTTTGTGCCCAAAGACGCTCCCCGGGCAAAAGTGGCGCAGTTACTCATTTACGGCGCCGAAGTGCTTTTAGTGAACGGAACTTATGATGACGCTTTCGATTTGTGTTGCGCTGCTGCGGAAAAATGGGGTTGGTATAATCGCAGTACCGCCGTAAATCCCTACTTAGCCGAAGGGAAAAAAACCGCTGCTTTTGAAATTTGTGAGCAACTCGAATGGGAGGTACCGGATTACGTTTTTGTTCCGGTGGGCGACGGATGTATCATTCAGAGTGTGTGGAAAGGGTTCTGCGAGTTTTATCAATTGGGTTTGATTACGCGTTTGCCCAAGCTGATCGGCGTCCAGGCGGAAGGCAGTGCGCCTCTGGTTGCAGCATGGGAGAATGGCGCTTCGGCTGTTAAACCTGTAATTCCTAAAACGGTGGCAGATAGTATTGCCGTCGGTGTACCACGGGATCAATTGAAAGCGCTGCGGGCGGTACGGGAATCCGGGGGCATGTACATCCGTGTCAGCGACAGGGATATATTATCTGCCATCCCCCTGTTGGCAAGAACAACAGGAGTTTTTGCCGAGCCCGCGGCCGCGGCGGGGCTGGCGGGATTGCGGCAACTTATCGACTCAGGAATTTGCAAACCGCATGACACTTCTCTTGTGCTGGTAACCGGAAATGGTTTGAAAGATGTGGACAACGCGCTGCGGGCAGTCGAAAATCATCCCATAGAAGTGGAAAATACCCTGTCCGGTGTGGCGGAGAAATTAAGTATCATCTCAAATAAATGAGGCAAAACGCAACACTTTTTGGCAAAATAAAGAAAAGTTCTGTGGCATCTTTTTTCTGTGGCCGAAAACAAATACAAATAAGTTCAAATTTTTTTGCCTTGATTTTCTGTTAGGTAAAGAAATACAATTTTTCATCTTCCATT
This sequence comes from uncultured Deferribacteres bacterium, assembly GCA_913009825.1. Classification (GTDB taxonomy): domain Bacteria; phylum Zhuqueibacterota; class JdFR-76; order JdFR-76; family DREG01; genus DREG01. The sequence goes on along the minus strand of CAJVYQ010000049.1, from coordinate 15,533 downwards.
GTGGCGAATGTGTTTTCAAAAAGCCGACATGTTCCAATAATTTTTATGTCTACCGGTAACAAAGACATTACAATTTACGGGAATTAAATCTTGACAAACCTATAAAAAATCATTACCTTTTATGGTTTTGAATTCAGGAAACTAATAATAGTAAAAAAGAAACTTGTTCGGTTGAATAAAGGAGTATAGAAATTGAGAACTTTCTCTGCAAGAAAAGAGGATGTTACCCGGAGATGGTTTGTCGTGGATGCGGAAGATAAAGTGGTCGGCCGTTTGGCCACCCGGATTGCCATGATTTTGCGAGGTAAAGACAAGCCAATTTTCACTCCTCATGTAGATACCGGTGATTATATTGTTGTAGTGAACGCGGGAAAGGTTCGTTTTACCGGCAGAAAGTGGAATCAGAAAAAATATTATCGTCACTCCGAATATCCGGGCGGCCTAAAAGAGATCACTGCTGCGAAATTGGTTCAGCAGAAGCCGGAAGAAATTATTCATCATGCAGTTTGGGGCATGATTCCACACAATCGCTTGGGCAGACAGATGATGAGAAAATTGAAAATTTACGCCGGTTCTGAACATCCGCATCAGGCTCAGAAACCAGAAGTTTTGGAAATTGAAGCCTAAGAAATTCATATAGGAGAGTTTAATGAAGGAAGATAGCTATTACGCTACCGGAAGAAGAAAAGAATCCACTGCAAGAGTTTGGCTTACTCCCGGGAAGGGTGAAATTGAAGTGAACGGTAAATCACTGCTGGAACACTTTAAACGTGAGACTCTGAAAATGTTAATTGAACAGCCGCTGGAAATCACAGAAGCCTCGGGTAGTTATAACATCAACGCTACGGTGCGTGGTGGCGGGTTATCCGGTCAAGCCGGTGCGTTGAGATTGGGAATTTCCCGGGCCCTATTAAAAGCCAGTGAAGATTTTAAGCCGCCGCTAAAACGGGCGGGTTTTCTCACTCGTGATCCGAGAATGGTGGAACGGAAAAAACCGGGGCAGCCGAAAGCACGGAAAAGATTTCAATTTTCCAAACGTTAAAATCGTCTGTTATCTGGAATGATGGAAATAAATATTCGCAACTTGTTTAGGAGATATTGAATGCCGGAAGTTTTATTGGAACAGCTTTTAATGGGTGGTGCTCATTTTGGTCATTTGACCAGAAAATGGAATCCGAAGATGAAGAAATATATCTTCATGGAAAGAAATGGGATTCATATTATCGATTTAAAGAAAACGTTAGAGAAACTGAACGAAGCTTTTGCCGCAGTAAAAAATATCGTTGGCAAAGGTGAAAAAGTGCTTTTTGTCGGGACGAAAAAACAGGCCAAAGATATTGTGAGGACCGAAGCGGAAAGATGCGGCATGTATTATGTGACCGACCGGTGGCTGGGCGGCACGCTAACCAATTTCAGCACTATTAAAAAGAGCATCAAGCATCTGAAGAATCTGGAAAAAATGAGTTCCGACGGTACTTATGAAAAAATAACCAAGAAAGAGACCCTTCACCTGGAACGGGAACGGATCAAAATGGAAAAAGTACTTGGCGGTATCAAGGATATGAACATTTTGCCCGGGGCCATTTTTATCGTAGATCCCAAAAAGGAAGCTATCGCTGTGGCCGAAGCAAGGAAATTGAACATTCCGGTTTTTGCAATCATCGACACAAATTGCGATCCGGATGAAGTCGATTATCCGATCCCTGCCAATGATGATGCGTTTAAATCGGTCGGTTTGGTTACGCATGCTTTTGTTGAAGCGGTGATTGAAGGGCTGCAGGAGAATCGCATGATGACCGAGGCGGAAAGCGAAGGCGAAGATGAATTGGTTGAAAAAGAAGAAGCCTGATTTTACCGATCGTGATGTAAGCCTCTTTTTGCGGGAAATGACTTGAAACAATAGGAAAAAGGAGGAACCGGCAATTCTGGGTTTCTGAGTGGATATGGGTAGAATGTAAAGCACTCGATCAAAAGAGTGCTTTTTCATATAAAATTAATTTGATAAGGGTTAGAAAAATATGGCAATTTCAGCGGGATTGGTAAAAGAACTACGGGAAAAAACCGGCGCCGGAATTATGGATTGTAAGAAAGCATTACAGGAGAATGATGGTGATTTGGAAAAAGCGGTTGAATGGCTGCGGAAAAAAGGGATGGCCTCTGCCAAAAAGCGGGAAAGCAGGGAAACCAAAGAAGGATTGATTGAAGCGTATATTCATCCGGGAAACCGCATTGGCGTTATGATCGAAGTCAATTGCGAAACGGATTTTGTGGCCAAAAATGACGAGTTCAAACAGTTTGTGCGGAATATGGCCATGCAGGTAGCTGCTGCAAATCCACTGGTTGTTAACCGGGAGGATCTCTCGCCTGAGCAGATCGAAAAGGAAATGAATATCTACAAAGAGCAGGCGAAGAATACCGGAAAACCGGATCATATTTTGGAAAAGATTGCTCAGGGGAAACTGGATAAATTTTATCAGGAAGTTTGTTTGATGGAGCAATCGTATATTCGTGAACCGGAAAGGCCGGTTGCAGATGTGCTCAGCGATGTCAGGGCGAAGATCGGTGAAAATATCAAAATTAAGCGATTTGTTCGTTACCAGCTTGGTGGTTAAATCATCTAATTTAAATACCCAATAATTTTTTTTATTGGGTATTTTTTTATTGGGACGGAATATGAACAAACCCATATTTAAGCGTATTTTATTAAAACTGAGCGGCGAGGCATTGGTCGGGGAGAAGAGCTTTGGTATCGATGCCGCTATTGTAAAAATGATCGCCGAAGAAATTAAATCTGTCCATGATTTGGGCATTGAAGTTGGCATTGTCATCGGCGGCGGGAATATTTTTCGCGGCCTTGCCGCCAGTTCAGAGGGATATGACCGTGTTCTGGCGGATCAGATGGGAATGCTGGCCACAGTCATCAATTCTCTCGCGTTGCAAAATCATCTGGAAAATTTGGGCATTCATACCAGAACCCAATCGGCAATCCAGATCGAAGCTGTTGCCGAACCGTTCATTCGCCGCCGGGCCATTCGCCATCTGGAAAAGCGGCGCATGGTGATATTTGCCGCCGGAACCGGCAGTCCCTATTTTTCTACCGACACCGCCGCAGCACTGCGGGCAATTGAAATTGAAGCGGATGCCGTTCTGAAAGCGACAAAAGTGGATGGCGTTTATTCGGCGGACCCAGTTACCCATCCCGACGCAGAAATGTACCGGCAAATAAAATATATCGATGTGGTACGTAAAAATTTAAAAGTGATGGATATGACGGCAATCACATTGTGTATGGAAAACAACCTGCCAATTATCGTATTTAATATGACCCGAAAAAATAATATTAAACGGGTCATTTTAGGTGAAGCAGTTGGAACCAAAGTGATAGGTGACGATCATGAAAAGTAAGTTTTATCAGGATGCCGGAGATAGGATGCAAAAATCGGTGGATGCGGTTCGGTCCGAATTTGTTCATATCCGCACCGGAAAAGCGACCGCAGCACTTTTGGACGGGATCAAAGTAGAATATTATGGGAATTTGGTGCCGGTCGACCAGGTTGCCAATGTAACAATCCCTGAAATGCGAACGTTGGCCATTCAGCCGTGGGAAAAAAATATGATCGGTGAAATTGAAAAGGCCATTTTAAAATCCGACCTTGGTTTGAACCCGGTAAACGATGGCCGCACCATTCGTGTGCCCATTCCGGTTTTGACGGAAGAGCGAAGAAAAGAGTTAGTGAAATTGGTAAAAAAGATGGCGGAAGAAGGCAAAGTCGCCATCAGAAATGTCCGGCGCGATGTGAACGAACATATCAAAAAAGTGGAAAAAAATCACGAACTGTCCGAAGACAGCGCCCATGACGAATTGAATGAAATCCAGGATTTAACCAACTCGTTCATCGAAAAAATAGATGAATTGGTGAAAGTTAAAGAAAAAGAAATTATGGAAGTCTGATCTCTGCGCGGTAAAGATACAGCCTTCTTTTTCGCTGTATTTCTGAATGATTGGGGAAGGAAACGGCCTTGCAGTAAAGTATTCTCAATTTAGTTAAAGAACCGATATTTTCACGGTATCGATGTTTTTAATCTCACTTGCAATCTATGAATCCCCCATTTTTATCAGCGGGGGATTTTTGTTTGGAAATAATGGCCGCTTTTTATTATGTTTGTGGAAATGCCGGAAGAAAAATTGTGAATTATTAACCGGGTCGATCATTTGTGACGGTTAGATTGGATCGATGGGCCGAAAGAAAATAACGTGTGTTTACCTTAATCTGGGTCTGACGGATTATCAAACAGCCTGGAAATTGCAAAAGTTACTGGCGGAAAACCGGTTACAACAGCATATTCCCGACCTCGTGCTTTTTATGGAACATCCACACACCATCACCATGGGGAAATCGGGTCGGGAAGAAAATCTTCTCATCGATCCTGCCCAAATGACCGGGAAAGGGATCGTTTATGAAAAAGTGGACCGCGGCGGCGATGTTACCTATCACGGTCCCGGTCAATTGGTTGCTTACCCTATCCTGAATTTGTCGCAGATCAGGGAGGATGTGATCTGGTATTTGCGCCAATTGGAGGAAGTGATTATCCGCACATTGGCTCAGTTCCGAATATCCGCGGCAAGAAAAGAGAAATACACGGGTGTCTGGGTTGGCGAAGAAAAAATAGCGGCCATCGGTGTAAAAGTAAGCAGGTGGATTACCACCCACGGTTTAGCGCTGAATATTTGTCCCGACATGTCTTATTACGATTACATCATTCCCTGTGGGATTCGGAATAAAAATGTCACTTCTATGGTTAAATCAGGTAAGGAAGACGTAACGCCGGCACAGGTGATTCCAAAAATGGTCAATCAATTTGCGGGTGTTTTTCAATTTCGCATGATGCCGTACAATCATGTGTCCCGGCCGGTTTTGGCGGAATTGCTTGCATCGCATAAGATGAATTATTAGTTTAACCTGAATTGAGCGATTCTAATGTCATTCCGTAGGAATCTTGTTGGTTTAGTGCACAGAACGAACAAGATTATTTTCCGCCTGTGGTCGGGCAGGCAGAATGACAAAACTCTTTAGCCGGTTGTTTCAAGCTAAGAATCGCTCAATTTAGGTTTAAATAGTGTCTGTCCGAAAACACCCTTTTTTTGTCATTTCGATCCGCCAAAAGGCGGAGATAAATCTGTTTAACCCTTTAAGTTATTGTAACATACAGATTCCTCGACTCCGTCCCGATAAAAACCATCGGGACTCCGCTCGGAATGACATATTTCCCGAGTTTTCGGACAGACATTAAATAGATTGTTTTTGTGTTACCCGGATGCTGTAAATTGCATCTAAATGAAGTGATGATTTTGAAAGAACAGAAGAACTATATTACAAAAGGAGGTTTGATTAAATGGAGGAAATAAAAAGATTCAAGGTTGTAATTGTTGGTTCCGGGCCTGCGGGTTTAACGGCGGCAATTTATGCCGGACGGGCAATGCTAAAACCTTTGGTCATAGACGGCATGCAGCCCGGCGGCCAGTTAACCATCACCAGTGAAGTAGAAAATTTTCCCGGTTTCCCGGATGGAATTGACGGCCCCAAACTGATGAATGATATGCGCGAACAGGCTGAGAAGTTCGGCACCGGGTTTATGTTTGATACGCTGGAAAAAGTCGATCTCAGCCAACGGCCTTTTAAATTGACATTGGGCGACGCCGAATTGCTGGCAGATACATTAATCATTTCTTCCGGTGCGTCGGCAAATTGGCTGGGACTGGAATCGGAGAAGAAGCTGCAGGGCAGAGGTGTTTCCGCCTGTGCTACCTGTGACGGCTTTTTCTTTAAGGATAAAGAAGTGGTTGTGATCGGCGGCGGCGATTCCGCTATGGAAGAAGCGACGTTTTTAACCAAATTTGCTGCCAAAGTTAAAGTTATTCATCGCCGGGATGAGTTGCGCGCCGCCAAAATTATGCAGGAAAAAGCGATGAAAAATTCCAAAATAGAAATCATCTGGAATTCTGTTCCCGTGGAAGTTTTGGATGTTGAAAAAAATGAAGTGACCGGCGTAAGAATTAAAAATGTGAAAACCGGCGAAGAAAGCGTGGTATCCTGCCAGGGCTTCTTTCTGGCCATCGGCCATACCCCAAATACGCAGATGTTTAAAGATCAGTTGGAGATGGATGAAAAAGCGTATATCATTACTAAACCCGGCTCAACTTACACTTCCGTTCCCGGCGTCTTTGCTGCCGGAGATGTACAGGATTCCGTATACCGCCAAGCAATTTCCGCGGCAGGTACCGGTTGTATGGCGGCCATCGATGCGGAGCGGTTCCTGGAAAGTAAAGAAGCGTAATTACCGGTTTTTTTCGAACCGTTATAAGCCGAACCGCTCCGTGGGCTTACTCTGATTTTAAAGTTAAGGAATAACCGGTTGAAATAGAAACCAAACCGGTCTTCGACTGGGTTTATCCTGATTTTGACGAAAGGGTTCAGACCGGCCGAAAAAGAAAGCCATAGTGAGCGCCTGCCCGCTTCCGCGGGCCTGCCCGCTTCAGGCGGGGAATCGAACTGTGGCAAACATGAAATTTAGATTGAACTAATTTCAACCGGTTATTCACATATTTAATGAACGGGTGTTCTTTATGCAGGTAAATGTAATTATGCCGCAAATGGGTGAAAGCGTTGTCGAGGGAACCATTGTAAAATGGACCAAAAAGGTAGGTGACAACGTTGCCGCCGATGAAACCCTCCTGGAAATCAGCACCGATAAAGTGGATTCTGAGATTCCGGCGCCGGCATCCGGAATAGTTGCGGAACTTCTGGCCGCTGAAGGAGAAACAGTTGCCGTTGGTGCTGCCATTGCGGTGATTGATATAACCGCAATCGACGCCGCTGAAATATCTCCCACTGAGGAAGGTAAACCGGCAGAAACCGTGGCAGCGGGCATCAATCCGGCGGTGGGAAAAGATAAATCGCGCAGGAAAATCACACCGTTGGCAAAATCCGTTGCCGCCGGAGAAAATGTACGGGAGGACGTTTTAACTTCAATCCCCGGTTCGGGTTTCCAAAACCGGGTGTTGAAGGCGGATGTGCTGCGTTATTTGCAGCAGGACACGCCTGTAACACCGGCTAAAAAGCCGGCAGAACAGGTACTGCTAAAACCGGAACCGGAACAGCCTGCTGTAACTTTCAGCGGCCAAATTGAGCGCGTTCCCATGAATCATATTCGAAAATCCATTGCGGAACACATGGTCGCCAGCGCCCGTACCTCGCCCCATGTCACTTCCATCCACGAAGTGGATGTGAGCAAAATTATGGCTTACACCGGCCGCGTACAGCACAGCTTTCACGAGCGGGAAGGCGTAAAATTGACCCTCACTTCATTTATCGCGCAAGCTGCTATCGGCGCCTTGAAGGAGTTTCCCTTTGTCAATGCGTCCATCGACGGAGAAGAAATTGTCCTGCATAAAGAGATTAACCTGGGCATTGCCGTTGCCCTGGAAAACGGTTTGATAGTGCCGGTCATCCGCCGCGCCGGTGAGTTCAACCTGATTGGCCTCACAAAGGCCATTTACGATGTGGCCGTCCGGGCGCGCAATAAAAAATTGTTACCGGATGAAGTTCAGGGCGGCACTTTTTCCATCACTAATTTTGGCGTTTTTGATACGCTCATCGGCACGCCCATCATCAATCAGCCCCAGGTTGCCATTTTGGGCATGGGCGCAGCCAAACAGAAACCGGTTGTCATTGACGGGATGATTGCGACCCGCTGGATGATGTACCTTTCATTAACCTACGATCACCGTTTACTGGACGGAGCCGTGGGAGGCAGATTTCTAAAACGGATGACAGAAATGCTGGAAAGATTTGAACCGGAATCAGAAAATTAGTTGAGGAAAAATGGCAACAGTTGTCGAACGGAAACCGGGTTGGCTGAAAGTAAAACTCCCGCAGGGAAAAGCTTTCAAAGATGTCCGTCGATTAATAGATTCCCATAAATTACATACGGTTTGTGCAAGCGCCCGGTGCCCGAATGTAGGCGAATGCTGGACCAGACGCACAGCAACCTTTATGATTTTGGGTGATATTTGCACCCGCAGTTGCCGGTTTTGTGCGGTAAAAACCGGCCGTTCCACAGAATTGGACAAACAGGAACCTTACCGCGTGGCGGCTGCCGTTAAAAAGCTCAACCTTCGCTATGCGGTGATCACTTCGGTGAACCGGGATGAATTGTCCGATGGCGGTGCGTCAATTTTTGCCGAAACCATTCGCCGGATTCATACACAAGTACCCGGCTGCCGCGTCGAAGTGTTGACGCCGGATTTTTTAGGCGACGAAAATGCGCTGGATATTATTCTCAGCGCCGGGCCGGAGGTATTTAATCACAATGTGGAAACCATTCCGCAGTTATACCGGAACGTGCGTCCGCAGGCAAAATACGAGCGTTCGCTATATGTGCTGGATTATATGAAACGGCACGGTGCCGTTACCAAATCCGGCCTCATGGTGGGACTGGGCGAGATTCCCGAACAGGTTATCGAGGTGATGAAAGATTTGCGCCGCATATCCGTGGATATCCTGACCATCGGCCAGTATCTGCAGCCGACTCCCACGCATCTGCCCATCGACCGTTATGTTACCCCGGAAGAATTTACCTGGTACAAAAAAGAAGGATTAAAATTGGGTTTCGCCCATGTGGAATCCGGTCCGCTGGTACGCAGCTCGTACCATGCCGGTGAGCAGGCGAGCAAGTCCCTTCCTTTGGCATGAGGAATCTCCGGCCGCATTAGTGTAAGAGTTCTCCCTTTGGCCGAAATAACATATTTAGCGAGACCACAGTAGTTTTGCGCAATTTTGTAAGATGTTTTTGATGTTTTCATAACAGACAGTATGTTGATAGATGCTCCGATGAAGTTTGGGAAGTTGTTACATTCCCCGTACCCCTCTCGAGAGGGGATCTGGGGATGTGTTCTTCTTCTCTTCAGTATCCGTTCTACATCAAATCAAAAACTCTGCTCCGCCACTCTCTCTTTATCCTTCAATTACGGTCACAATAAGTAAAAAACATCCTTGCGCAAAATTTCCATTTGAATTAATCTTAAATTCTCAGTATGTTATGAAAAAAGTTACGGTTACCATGAAAATAAAAATCTTCATTTTTGTCGCCATACTTTTTCTTTTTTTCCGCGGCACGGCCAGGGGCCAAAACGGGTTTGCCGTTGATTATCTTTTCTCCATCGGCGCCGCCGGCGACAGTCTGGGACAGCTGCATCAACCCCGGGCGTTGACTATCGGTGCGGACGGCCTCATTTATGTGGCGGATACCGGCAACAATCGTGTACAGATGTTCGATGAAAAGGGAAATTTTCTGCTCTATTTCGGCGGCATCGGCAGCGGCCCGCAGCAGTTTGATGCGCCGACGGATATTTGCACTCAGGACGGCCTCAATATATTTGTGGTCGATCAAAACAACAACCGGATTCATCAGTTAGACCGGAAATTGAACCAGGTTGCCGTCTTTTCATCCAACACCTCTATGCCGGAGGAATTTCAGTTCACCTTTCCCAACAGTATTGCCATCTCTTCCCAGGGAGATCAATTCATTCTGGAAATTGAAAGAGACAGTATTCTCAAATTCAATTCTTTTTTTGTGCCAATTACCCGGTTCGGTTCCATCGAAACCGGCGAGGGTGTATTAAATCAGCCGGAAAGAATTGAGTTAGTGGACAACGAATTTCTCTGTACCACAGACAGCCAAACGGGACGTCTCGTTTGGTTTGATTATTTCGGTAATTTCCTGCACTATCTGGGGGAAGAACAACTCAGTCATCCGGTGGGCCTCACTTACTGGCAGAAGAAACAACTGATTTTAGTAACCGATATTGATCTGAAAAAGATCATTGCCTTCAGCTTATCCGGCGATAGTTACCCTTTCCTGCCGGTACAAAAAGACGCAAACACGCAGTGGGAATCTCCGGTTGATTTGGCAATCAGGGAAAATCAATTGTATGTGTTAGATCAGAACAAAAATCAGATTTTGGTCTATCGTATTGCTTCTTCCCCCGATTAATTTTTTTGCCAGGTGCTTGTGCGAAATATTTTTTCAGATAAAATTAATTTCCGGCTGCTTCAATTATTTTTTCTCGGCGGAATATCTTCACTGTCCCTCTCCCAAAATCTTCCGGCACAAACCGCTTTTTTCCCCCGTTATCAGGAAAAAATTGTGATTCTTCCCGGCGATACGCTGCTGCAATTAAAACATTACTTCATTGTTCCTGCCACGGATTCCCTGTTCGTAAAAGGAGGCCGGTTACAACGGGAAACAGATTACGTGCCGGACTACAGGATGGGCAAAATTCATCTAAAATACAAACCTGCTTTGCCGGAAACGCTGACCGTAATTTACCGTGCATCGCCGGTTAATTTACCGCCGGTCTACCGGGCCTATCCGTTTATTCCGTGGATCGAAAAGAAAACGGATTCCACCGGCGCCGCTCTTTCGAACAGAAGCGGAAGAACAGAGGGACGGGATTTCTTTACTGAAAGCCGTTTGCGCAAAAGCGGCAGTCTGACGCGCAGCCTCTCACTGGGCAACAAGCAGGGGCTGCGTCTGGATTCCGGTCTCCGTTTACAGTTGGAAGGAAACATCACGCCGGATGTTCAGGTTGTTGCCGCGCTGTCGGATCAGAATACGCCCATCCAGCCGGAGGGTAACACACAAACCCTGCAGGAAATCGACAAAGTTTACATCCGGATTAAAAGTCCCGTTTTTCAGGCCACGCTGGGGGATTTTGACATTGGTTATCACAACGGACGGTTCGGGAATTACCAGCGTAAGCTGCAGGGCGCGCAATTGTCGTTGAATCGCGGTTCGTTTCGGGCCAGCATTTCCGGCGCTGTTTCCAAAGGAAAATTTTACACCATGAAATTCACCGGCGAGGAAGGGAAACAGGGACCGTATCAACTGCGCGGTGAACGGGGTGAAACGGAAATCATCATTCTGGCCGGAACCGAGCGCGTTTGGATCGACGGGGAATTGATGGTGCGCGGCGAAGAAAATGATTATGTGATCGAATACAGCAGCGGGCAGATCACCTTCACGCGCAAGCGGCTGATCACCGGTGATTCCAGAATCGAAATCGATTTTGAATATTCCGATATGAAATTTCAACGCAATCTTTACAGCGCTCATTTCTCCGGCAGCAACCGGCGGGAAAAACTGAAATATTCCGCCACCTTCATCCGGGAAGCGGACGATAAAAACAATCCCCTCGAAGCCGATTTAAGCGATGCGGAGAAGCAGGTACTTGCGCAGGCGGGCGACAATATTGAAACGGCCTATTCGGAGAGCGGAACGTATGTTGGCGCCGGGAAAGGAAATTATATTCAGATCGATTCTCTCGCTGCCAAACTGTTTCGCTATGTGGGCGCAGGTAAGGGGGATTACCAGGTTCGTTTTTCTTACATCGGCGACAAGGGCGGAGATTACCGCTACGTTGGCCGGGGACGATATGAATTTGTCGGGAATGGCCGGGGCAACTACTCTCCCAAACGATTTTTACCCGTTGCCCAGAGCCAGAGTTTAGCTGCATTTTCTGTGGCCGCGGCGCCGGTTCCGGCGGTTACAATCTCCGGCGAAATGGCGCTGAGTCAAATGGATCTGAACCGTTTTTCCGACAAAGATGACGACGATAATCTGGGCGGCGCTTATCAGTTCAAAACTTCTTTTCAGCCCAAATCGTTCGCCATCGGCAACAAAAATTTGGGCAATATTCAACTGACCGGGCTGATCCGTCATCAGGACAGCAGATTTTATGAGATCACCCGTAACCGGGAGGTGGAGTACAGCCGGATATGGGACATTCAGAACGATCCACAACGCGGTGAAAAAATTCGCCGGTTGGACGGCAGTTACACGCCCTGGCGGCATGTTAGAATCGCAGCCGAAGTCGGAAACTTTCACAGCGGCAATCTGTTTGAATCTGCGCGGGAAATGGCGGAATTTTCTTTGAACCGTGCTAAGCTGCCGGAAATTCTGTACCGCGAGGAACACATCCGCAAGAATAACGGCAGGGTACAAATTCGGGGGAACTGGCTGCGACGGTTGGGGAAAATTCAATATAAATGGTGGCGGTTCAGGCCCCATCTCCGTTATGAGGCTGAGGATAAACGGGATCGAACCTATGGAGATTCTTTGCACAACGGTTTCGCCTTTCAGGATATTTCCGCCGGAATGGGATTCCGGCTTGCCAAACCGCTGGAACTCTCTTTTACGCAGACAGAACGAAGAGATAAAATCAGTGCCAAAAACAACCTGCGGGACAATTCGAAAGCTTCGTCACAGATTTTCACGGTTCGTCTTTCCCGCTGGAAGAATTTACAGGCCAATTTTTCCCTGACTAACCGGGTACGGAAGTACAGTGATGAAAAACAACCGGAAAAACGAACCCGGCTGGGAGATGTGAATATCAGTTATTCACCTTTGCAGCGGGCTCTTCAGTCCTCTCTGCGCATGCAGATGTCCACGACTCAGCTTTCCAAAACGGAGCAGATATATTTTAAAGTGGAGGAAGGCAGGGGAAATTACCGTTTCGACGCCGATCTGAATGAATATATCCCCGATCCGTTCGGCGAGTACATTTTACGCACATTTGTCACCGGTGAATTTGAGCCGGTAAACGATCTGCTGATAAACGGCAAGTTGAATTTCAAACCAAAATTGTTTTATAAGCGACAGAAAAAATACCGGAACCGGTTAAAAAAAATATTGCGTAACTTTGCCTGGGAAACCTATTTTTCCATGAATGAAAAGAGCCGGCGCGCCAATCCGTGGGCGCTGAATTTTGGATTGGACGGACTGATTTTTCCCGATGAAGAAACCGTTTTCGGCCGCTATCTGGTACGCCAGGACCTCTATTTTTTTGAAGATGTGGTGAACCGGTCGCTGCGTTTCCGCTGGATGGAAAATTATGAAAAAAATAATCGCCTGACCGAAGGAGGACAATATTCGCTGCGCCAGGAACAATCTCTGCGTTTTATTGCCAGATTCAGCAAAAAATTTTCTTCGCAAACCAATCTGTTTCAGCGCCGCATCGATCGTATATTCAGTTCGGCTGTCCGCACCGATCGTCTCATCCTGTCGCGGGGACTGGATACCCGGATGAGCTACCGGCCGAAATCTTCGCTGGAAATTGCCGCGGAATTTAAATATCAAAAGGATATGGACCGGGTCTATGCACCAAATACACGGACTAGGTTAATCAGCATAAAACCGAATTTCAATTACGCCATCCGTGGTCGCGGCCGGCTGCGCGGCGAGCTGGAATATGCCGATGTGAGCGCTTCACCGGAGAATCGCATTATTCCCTACGAAATGGCGAACGGACGACGGGTGGGGAAAAATTTTCGCTGGCAAATAGGGCTGGACTACCGTCTTTCCGCCAAATTGATGATCATTATCAGTTACCTGGGACGCCGGGAACCGGGCAGGGATGAAATTCAGCATTTGGGCAAAGCAGAGTTGAAAGCGTATTTTTAATTTACAGCCATGAAAACACAAAGGCTCATAATATTGAGGAATAAAAAGAAAAGCAACTATTATTCAGCCCGCGAAAGACACGAAAAAATGTAATTATTCAAGTAGATTGAAGGAACACCCTCCTTCCCCCTTCCTTACCATGTCCCTTATTTTTTGCTGTACACGGAAGGATTTATTTTATATATTTGATTACCGGTGAAAAACCGAATATCCATTGCACCGTTGTTTTTGAAGAAGATGAATGGAAAGTATTGTATGCGTATGTAAATAAAGATCCCATCCCGCCGGATAAAGCTCCGACGTTAATAGAAGCAGTCAACAAAGTAACCGGCCCGGGTGGCTTCTTAGGTAGAAAATCTGATGGACATCCGGGTACCAAAACATTGTATCGTGGTTTTACACGATTAATGGACATAACTCCAAATTATAAAATCGTTATGAATATGTTGGCTCCCTATCTCCCAAATTCTCCTCCCGTGTTCAGCAATAGATGAGGGGAAGGATAAGGAGGAGGGGGGTGTAAAACGACTTTCAATTTAACCGTATTGTATTCTGAATGGTTATAAAAATTCTATATCTTTAATTTTCAGTAAGTAATGAATTTATCGTCGCAGCCGGTCTTTTGCTGCGTTCGGAATGATTACTAAAAAATTCACTTGCTTTACACGCTCGATTTTTATATACTGTCACATATTTTGTGGGAATCCATTGCAGTAACAAAAATACGATTTTGGGAGAGTTATGAAAAGTAATTTTACTCATGTTGTCCAGCTAAGTCTGACAAAAATTGAAAAGAACTCCCAGGGGAAAAAACGCTCACACGAAATGCTCAGAGAATTTCATATTTCCCGGCATGCGCGGGACAAATATAAATTTGAGGACAGTATTTTTTCTTCAGCCGGGAATGTAATTTTTGCTAATTTTCATGCTTCCCGGCAATTTGCGCAAAAAATGAATGAGAAAAGAAACCTGGTAAATTATCCTGAACAGGCGGTTCGCGCCGGACAAATTAACGCGTTGGGATTGATCGATGAGATTCTGCATTATGTGATTGAACTTTACCGGGAACAGGTTGACAACGAAATCAACCGGAAAGCGTTGCAATGGCTGTTGGCTCAGTTTGGTCAAGAGGAGATAGATGAAACTCTGCTTCGATTTATTCAGGATTTTCCGCCCGTCGCCGTATACCGGCGGGAGATGAGCGCCGAAGAATATTTGAAATCCACAACCAAAGAAGTGCCGAACCGGTTGCTGGTAATTGAAGAGATGGCGCTGCTCTGGCTGGCCAATAAAAATCCGGCTTTCTCTCCGTTCCTGGAACTGTTTAACGACGCCGATCTGGAAAAATTCAGTAAATACAATCAGATCATTCAGGAGTTCTCTCTTTTTTTTGAAAATCAGCCACCTTTTGGGCCTAAACAGCATAATTTGATTGAAATGCTGCGTGAACCGGCTATTGCCGTTCCTCACTCCCTTTCCGGACAGTTGCAATATATGCTGGATAATTGGGGGTTCATACTGGGGAAATATCTCTACCGGCTGTTAGGCGGCCTGGATCTGATTAAAGAAGAAGACAAAATGCGCTTCGCTTTTGGCCCCGGGCCGACCAGAGTTACGGATTTCAAAGGATTGGCGGACGAGCCGGAACGGTTCAGCCCGGATAAAGACTGGATGCTCAGTCTCATTTTAATCGCTAAAAGCGCGCTGGTCTGGCTGGATCAATTATCAGGAAAATACGGGCGGCGGATCACCCGGCTGGATCAGATTCCCGATGAGGAACTGGATCGGTTGGCGCGCTGGGGGTTCACCGGTCTGTGGCTGATCGGAATCTGGCAGCGCAGCAGCGCTTCAAAAAAGATCAAACAGTATTGCGGCAATCCGGAAGCGGAATCTTCCGCTTATTCTCTTTTCGACTACAAGGTTGCGGATGAATTGGGCGGCGAAGCGAGATCGGAAGAGCACACGTCTGAACTCCAGTCACACTGATATATCTCGTATGCCGTCTTCTGCTT
>CAJVYQ010000048.1 GCA_913009825.1 uncultured Deferribacteres bacterium | reverse complement strand
CCATATTATTTCCACCCTTTGGGTTGTTTATTGTTATTGTGTTGGTTTTAACATAATTAATATAATAACAATGTCTTACAAACCCAAAAGGTTTTTTTTGATAGCAACAATCGCTCAATTTAGGTTAAAATTGAAGTAAACACTTTTAATGAAAAACGGTAGGGAATTATATGATTCGTGCACCGTAACAAAACTCCCCAATTGAATGTATGGTAAATTTAAGATAAACCTGAATTGAGTGCTTCTCTTGTTTTTGAGTTTGTTTTTTTTACGAAACGGATTTTCATTTTTAATACAAATCCGGTTGGCGATTCAGCGAATCGCCCTGCAATCGCTCAATTCAGGATAAAAGAAAAAGGAGGAACAATGGATAAATATCAGTATTTTCTTAAAAGCTTTTATATCTTGTTTGCATCTTTTCTGGTATTGGGATTGGCCTGTAGTACCGGCACAAAAGAAAAGGCCGGTCAGATAGCTGAACATGTAAGAACAAAAATCAGTGTTTACTATCCCGGTGATTTTTTGGTTACTTCTGTGAAAAAGGGGAGCGTTCGTATTGAGGGTCAAGTGGAATCCCTGAGTGACAAAATCAAGATTCTTGAAATAACATCCAGGGTAAACGGTGTGAAAGAGATCATAAATGATATAGTAGTAAAAACTTCAAACTTATCCGACAGCCAATTGGAGCAAAATGTATTGCAGGAGTTGAGGCTCATCTCAAATATTACAGAGCCGGATCGTATCAAAGTTTCTGTGGATAAAGGAGCGGTTACTTTAACCGGAGAAGTGCATAGCTACAATGAAAAATTAGCTGTACAAACCGCTGTTTCTTTGTTGAAAGGAGTAAAAGATCTGGAAAATAATATTATAATTCTCTCCTCAAAACAGGAAGTTGTTGATAAAGACCTGAAGGAAATTATTTTGGGTATGATAAAGTTTGATTTTCCCGGGGAAAAGAATGTAACAGTCAATGTAGTTGATGGTGTGGTCACTATTTCCGGTACGGTACACCGGTTCTGGGAAAAAATGCAGGTAGAGAAAGATATTCACAGAATTATTGGCGTGAAAAAAGTTATAAACCAATTGAAGGTGTTCAGAATGAAATAAATCACAAATTATCCACCCTTCATCTGAATAACAATCGGTAAAATTTTTTGACCTCAAAAAAGGAGGGGAAGCCCCCCTCCTTTTTTTTAATAAAGGGAACAGACTTTTCTTTTTACAACCGATTCAGAATGCTGCTTTCCTGTTTGATTTAAATGAATAAATGTATATCTTGCAATCATCTTTTGTGATTTATCGAACCGAATTTATTAATTAATACAGATAAGGATAATTTTAAATGAAATCATTAAGATTCCCTAAACCGTTCAAACGCAGAATTTCACAAATCAGAAATATTAACGAAATAATCAATGAGAGTAAAACTACCGGGCAAAGAATGGCAGATGTTGTCGCTTCCGTCATGGGATCATGGCGGTTTATTATTCTGCAATCATTGATGTTATTATGTTGGGCTTTTCTTAACCTGATTGCCTGGGTTCATCATTGGGACCCTTATCCGTTCATTCTGATGAATCTGGTGCTCTCACTTCAGGCTGCGTATGCTGCGCCAATTATTATGATGAGCCAGAATAGACAGGCCGAAAGGGATCGATTGGAAGCCCATAATGATTATATGATCAATAAAAAAGCGGAACAAGAGGTACATACTATCATTGCGCATAATTCTGCTCAAAATGAAGCGCTGAAAACGCTTCATCAAGAGATTTTAAAGCTGGAGGAATTAATAAATAACATTTCCGGGAAATCGCTTTAATCCCGAATAATTCAGGTTAACAAACGATTTCCCCAAAATATAGTCCGGTTTTTAGTTTTTGAAATAGTTCATAATACAACTTCTCAATGAATGTAACTACTAAGGTATGCACACTATGAATTAACTGTAATCACGCTTTCGACTGAGTTTATCCTGAGCTTGTCTTGTCGAAGGGCTCAGCATGGCTATTGAAGCCAGCCTGAGCGCCTGCCTGCTGCGGGCAGGAATCCCGGAGGCTTCCTGCACATCAAACAATAAGCATTTATAAAAAATGAATAACATCTGTCATTTCACATATCTTCGTAAAAGGGCTTTTTATGGTTACGAAGAAATTTTATTTACCGCGAATTTAAACGTTGATTTATGCTTGGCAAATAGATAACCACACTCAGTCCCTGCCTCTGCCGGTGAAACGCAACAAGATTAAAAACAGATTGATAAAATCCAGATAGAGCGACAGGGCGCCGATAATGGCCAGTTTATTAAACTGCTCACCGTTAGACTTTATAGTCTCGCCAAGCTTGCGAATTTTTTGTGTATCATACGCGGTTAGCCCTACAAATATGATAATTCCCAAATAGCTAATGACCCAGCTCATTGCAGGGTTATGCAAAAACATATTAACCACAGAAGCGATTATGATGCCGATTAGTCCCATAAACATGAAATTTCCCAGCGAGGTTAAATCCCTTTTGGTAACGTAACCATAAAAACTGGTTACGCCAAAAGTCAACCCGGTGATGAAAAATGTTGTTGTAATAGACTGAGCGGTATAGATGAGAAAAATGGAGGAAATGGTAAGTCCGTTTAAAAAAGAAAACAGAATAAAAAGACCGGAAGCTGTTGAAGCGGTCATAGAGCGATTGCCGCCGGAAATGACGAATACCAATCCCAGTTCTCCTAATACAAGTATCCAGATAACATAAGGGTTGCCAAATAATAATTGTTGTATCGCCACATTATTGCCGGCAAAAAATGCGGTAAAACCGGAAATAAATAAGCCTGCCATCATCCAATTGTACACAGATCTGAGTAGGGCATTTTCCTGCACTTTAGTGAGTGCCGGTTGGTAATATGAACTTTCATGCATAAAAACCTCCTTTCCCAAAATAGTTCAGATTATGAGTTGATTCTCCACCAACCACCCAATTGCAGAAGCAGTTCATTACCAGGATAGAGAGCCATGTCTAAGTCCATGTTCCCAAAATTAAACGGTTCTTTTAGAAGGTTTTGCGGGATATCCACCTGATACTGAAGAAGCCGGACTTCTTCCAAAAGGGCAAACAGCTCGCGGGAAGCGCTGTGGTTGATTACATAGTGATCTTCCAGAAACTTACGGATATTCTTCCTGCCTTCGCTTCTTTTTCCTTGCAGTTTTTTACCGAAATGGTCCAAAAGTATCTGTCCCGTTCCCGCCAGAGAAGAACTGCCGGTCAGTTTATTACACAACTCTTCATCCAAATTATCGATAAGCACTTTGGTTTTGGCCATAAGTTCTTCTATTTTGTGCAGATGTATTTCAACAGATTCCTTTTCTGCTTTCAACCTTGGTAGTTCTCTGGTTAAATATTCATGATCGATATCAGTGTACTTCCGGGTTTTTATTAACCATAATTTAGCAAAGTTTTTTTCCCAATCTAAAAGCTTTTCCTCAATTTCAGTCCACATGATGATTATCTCCTTTCTGTGATTCGGGAAGCACTGAATTTAAATCTTCCTGTCTTTCAATCAATGACTCGAGACGATGCAAATAATTACGCAATCTGTTCATCTCTTTTTTCATGAGTTGATATTCAATTTCTAACAGATTTTTCCCCTTTTTCAAATGGGCGTCCATGATGTGTTTGTCACGTTCAATCATCCAGTCCACAAATTTTTTTGATGTTTTCATTTTATCGCTCCGTAATATGGTTAAAATACAATGAATAAGATACAATTAACAGTTTCACAAAATCCCCGTCCATTTTACAATTTGCAGGCAGAGAGAAATTAACAACTCATTTTACTTAAATTTAAGCTACAAAGATGAAGTTTTAATGAAGACTGAAAGGTAGATGAAAAATGCTGCCGGAGAAAAAACTTCCAAGCTCAAAATTAGCAGGCCCCCGAGACTTCGGGAGACTTTAGCACGCTTTCTTTTTAATCGGACGTTTCTATTATGTAAACTACAAGCTGCAAAAACCCAACCGGAAACATCTGATTTTTCAGGAAGGGTCATTCTGTTCAATTTTTTCAGGAGCGACCATTTCCATTACTTCCTCGCCACTGATCACTTCTTTTTCTTCCAATAACATCGCCAGGTCATCCAGTTTTTGGCGGTTTTCGGTTAAAATTTCACGGACACGGCGATGATTTTCTTCGATCAGATTTTTTACTTCCTCGTCGATCAGACGCGCCGTTTCTTCGCTGTAGTTTTTCTCTTCACCATAATCCACGTCGAGGAATTGAGATCGCTGGCGTTTTCCCCAGGTTAACGGACCCAATTTTTCGCTCATCCCCAACTGGCAAACCATGCTTCGGGCAATTTCGCTGGCACGTTCCAGATCATTTTGGGCGCCGGAAGAAACGTCACCCAAAACAATCTCTTCAGACACGCGTCCGCCCAAAAGGATGGCGATTTGATCAGTCAGTTCGTTTTTAGTGGAAAGGAATTTTTCATCCACCGGCAATTGCAGCGTGTATCCCAAAGCGCCGATGCCGCGGGGGATGATCGAAACTTTGTGAACCGGTTCTCCGGTAGGCACTATCACTGCCACAAGAGTATGACCGGATTCGTGATAAGCCACACGATGTTTTTCTTTCGGCCCCAATGTGCGGTTTTTCTTCTCCGGCCCGGCAATTACGCGGTCGATCGCCGCTTCAAAATCGTTCATCATCACTGCATTGTGGTCGAACCGTGCTGCCATAAGCGCTGCTTCGTTGGCAATGTTGGCCAGATCCGCGCCGACAAAACCGGGCGTTCTTTGCGCTACAACTTTCAAATCCACATCTTTAGCCAGCATTAATTTTTCTGTATGAATTTGTAATATTTCCACACGATCTTTCAAATCCGGTTTGTCCACAACAATATGGCGATCAAAACGCCCCGCCCGCAGCAGCGCTTTATCCAGAATTTCCGGCCGGTTTGTGGCAGCCATCACAACCACGCCGGCTGTGCTGTCGAAACCGTCCATTTCAACCAGTATCTGGTTTAAAGTTTGTTCCCGCTCGTCGTGGCCGCCCATTACCATAGGGCCGCCCCGTGCACGACCGATGGCGTCCAGCTCATCGATAAAAATAATACACGGCGCTTTTTTACGCGCCTGCTCAAACAGATCCCGAACTCTCGCCGCGCCGACGCCGACAAACATCTCTATAAATTCGGAGCCGCTGATATTGAAAAAAGGAACTTCCGCTTCTCCTGCCACCGCCCGCGCCAGAAGGGTTTTGCCCGTTCCGGGAGGGCCAACCAAAAGCACACCCTTCGGCATTCTCCCTCCCAGCCGCTGAAAATGTTCCGGATTCCTCAAAAACTCGATACTTTCATTCAATTCCTGTTTGGCTTCGTTTACTCCGGCAACATCTTTAAAGGTGATTTTTTCCAGATTGTTTGCATGAATATGAACTTTATTTTGTCCCAAATTTAAAAAATTGGTACTGGCCTTGCCCATGCGTTTAAAAATGAAAATCCAGATGACGGCTAAAAATCCGAACGGCAATATCCAATTCATCAGAAAACCGGTCATCCAATCCTGACCGATTTTTACCGAATATTTTACGCCGTGCGCATCTAACTCTTTAGCAAGATCGGTATTGAGTAACGGGACGGTAACAAAGCGGCGTGGTTTGCCGGATTTGGCATCCTTCAGTTTTAACAGTCCAGAAATTTTTCGGTCGCTGACCGTAGCGGTATCTATTTGCCCTTTTGCCAGATATCCCTGAAACTGACTGTACGGAATTTCCTCTCTCCTGTTTTCAAGGGATGACTGCCAGATATAAAAAAGAAAAATTGAGATTAAAAAGTACCAGATAAAAAAATTCCAGGGTCCTTTTTTTAACTGCTGGTTTGATGGTTTATTTATCTCCAAATCCGGCTTTTTCGGTTTTGTCTGAAAATTGGTTTTTTGCATGTTCGCTTTTTTCATAATTATGCCTCTGATATTTCTGTTGAAAAAAAGGACGATTTATATGCCTGCTTTTATTATAGTAAAAAAATGACCTTTTGCAAAGAAAATATTTTATCATCCCATTCTTCATTCTTTCTTCATTTTTCTGTGCTAAACTAATAAAAAATGGCGGTACTGTTATTGATTTGGATTGTATTTCAAATATGTAACTCCTACAGAGACCGGATGGTGATGCGGGGATTCGGAATGACATCGATAAACTCATCCAAAGATTAAAAGGGTACAGTTTATCAAAGAACTAAAATGTTACAATAAAACAGTAAAATTTCGGAGAATAAAATGAAAACGGAAGAAACAAAATCAAAGATAAATATTGAAAAAGAAAATATCCGAAGTCTGTTTTTTGATTTGGGCGGAGAAAATGGTCTTAATCGTCAAGAAGCCAGGAAAGTATTTGTTTCCAGGGGGACAGATGCGGTCGATTATCTTGCCGAAGCTATTATTATTGCCAATCATAATGAAAAACTGGCTAACTTCGGTGTTTCGCCGGGTCATTTAAAGTGGGAAGCATTAAAAGCGTTGGTGGAGATTGCCAACCCCTCTTCTACGCCTTTATTCCTGGATGCAATGAAAGATGAGGACAACAGTATCCGATGGCTGGCAGCCGAAGGATTTAGCGCATTGCAAAATGATGGTTTAAAATATCTGTTGGATGCCCTGATCAAATCTCCGGATTCCCTGTTTCTCAGACGGGGCGCCCATCATGTTTTGAGTACATTTATTCAGTTAAGAAAAATCCCGGGGATGCGGGAACTTCTGAATGAATTGAAAAATCCTGTCGAGGATGAAAGAATCCCGCTAAGCGCAAAAAAAGTTTTAGAAGCTATAACCAATTTTCCGTGATTGTAAAAAATAAGCACCTCACTTTATAACATAAAGAGATCGACATGCAAAATTTAAAAAATGAAAAAAGTAAATTCGAGGGAAAAAACATTCATACTCTTTTCAGGAATCTGGGTTGTCAAAACGAGAATACACGCCTTGAAGCCAGGGAGACAGTTGTCGCTATGGGGGGGAAAGCAGTAGATTTTCTCAGGGAAGCCGTGCTTGCATCCAATCCGAATTTAAAACTTAGCGATTCCGTTTTTTCCGTGGAAAAGATGAGAAAAGAATCCCTGCTCGCCTTAATCGATATAGCCGACCCGGTTGCGGCGCCTCTTTTCTTTTATGCTTTGGAGGACAAAGACAGCACGGTCCGCTGGTTGGGAGAGGAGGGATTTATTACATTGGGTGAAAAAGGTCTGATTTTCCTTTTACATTCCTTACAAAAAGTTTCTATTGCGGAAGAATTGCGCAAAGGCATGCATCATATCTTTGTCGCTTTTTCTAAAAAGACGAATTATCCGGGAATGTCTGATCTTCTCACCGCCCTGGAATCTCCCAATGAAACCAAAGATCGAATAGCTGCGGCAGAGAGGTTGCTAAATCTACTGGAGAAAAAACAAAAACAATTGTGAAGGATGAATGAAATAATTTTTACTTAAATTGAGCGATTCTCACGCTCATTCAGTAGGAATCTGGTTGGTTTTGTGCACAGAATTGACAAGATTCTTCCCCGCCTGTGGCCGGGCAGGTAGAATGACAAAACTCGTTGGCGGATAATTTAAGCTCGGAATCACTCAATTTAGGTTTTATTAAAATCAGCCCAAAGGAGAGATTATGTTAAGAAAACAGATTTTTACAGCAAATGTGATTTTATTTATCACCTTTTTTCTGTTCTGTCCAATATTCAACAATGCATCGGCCCAATATTTTGGCCGCAACAAAGTCCAGTATGATCAATTTAAGTTCAAAGTGATACGAACTCCCCATTTCGACCTTTATTACTATCCTGCCGAAAAGGTGTTGGCGGAAAAGGCCGCGCGGATGGCGGAACGTTGGTACAGCCGCTACACACAACTGTTCCAACACAAATTCAAAAAGAGGAAACCGATTATTCTCTATGCGGACGGACCGGATTTTCAACAAACCAACACCATCGAAGGCCTGATTGGACAGGGAACCGGCGGCGTTACCGAACCGCTGCTGGATCGTGTAGTGATTCATTTTACCGGTGTTCAGAGGGAAAACGACCATGTCCTCGGTCATGAACTGGTTCACGCTTTTCAGTACGATATTGCCCAATCGGACACCAATTATTCCGTTAATGCCATGCAGCAATTGCCGTTATGGATGATTGAAGGGATGGCGGAATATCTTTCCCTAGGCAGGAAAGACGCCCACACCGCTATGTGGATGCGGGACGCGGTTTTGCAGAAGAAAGATTTTCCTACTTTCAAAACCATTCCCCGCTATTTTCCTTACCGCTACGGCCAATCCTTGTTGGCTTATATCGGCGGCGTTTGGGGCGATTCCACCGTTGTTAAATTGTTTGAATTGTCCATGTTGATGAAAAGCATTCCCATGGCCACGGACAGTCTGTTTCAAATGAAGCCCGACTCTCTTTTCTCCGATTGGGAAAGAGTGACAAAGAATGCGTATTTACCATTGATAAAGGGTGACAACCTGACAACAAAACCGGCTGAAAAAATATTAAGTGAACAAAATATGAATCTGGCTCCCTCACTTAGCCCCGATGGCAGATATGTTGCGTTCATGTCGGAAAGAGATGTTTTTTCCATCGACCTTTTTTTAGCCGATGCCCATACCGGCAGGGTTATCAGAAAACTTGCCAGCGAAAACCGGAATGCCCATTTCGACGCCCTGAGTTTCATTAGCTCCAGCGGCAGTTGGTCGCCGGACAGTAAAAAATTCGCTTTTGTAACCCTGGCCGATGGCAACAGTCAGATTGCTATTGTGGACGCCCGGACAACAAAGATTGAAAAGATGATGTCTTTTGATGCGGTCGGAGAAATTTCCAATCTTGCCTGGTCGCCCGATGGAAACTCTTTGCTATTTTCCGGCTTGCACGGCGGAATTGGCGATCTCTTTCTGTACGATTTTCCCAACGATTCACTCCGGCAGGTGACGGACGATCTTTACGCAAATCTGATGCCCGCCTGGTCGCCGGACGGCAGGAGATTGGCTTTTGTAACCGATTACGGTTCCGGCACCGATTTTCACCGGCTCAGCAGCGGCAATATGCGGATTGCCATCCTGGATTTGGCGTCCGGCCAGGTAAACTATCCCGATCTGTTCAACCGGACTAAACAGATCAATCCTTTGTTCTCTCCGGATGGAAGCAGTCTTTTTTTCATCTCCGATCAGGACGGCATCAGCAATATCTATCGTACGGATTTAAACAGCGGTGAAATTTTCCGGATCACAAAAGTAGCCACCGGAATTAGCGGTATTACTGCATTATCGCCGGCGATGACCATTTCTCCCAAATCCGGCCAGTTGATGTTTTCTGTTTTTGAACATGGCAAGTATCATATCTACTCCCTTACGGCAGAGCAAACCCGGGGCAGCGCCATGAAAGGTTTTAAACTGTACCGCCCGGTTACCGGAATATTACCGCCGGCAGGAGCTGTGGAGACCAGTGAGGTTGTTGCTTATTTGCAAGATTTTCAAACCGGATTGCCGGAAGAAACTACTTATCCGTCAATGAATCGCCATCACAAACTCAGGCTTGCTTATATCGGACAACCGGTGCTTGGCGTCGCCGTGGATCGCTACGGTTCTTACCTCGGCGGAGGAATCAGCGGTTATTTTAGCGATATTTTAGGGCAACGGGTGGTGGGCGCGTCATTTCAATCCAACGGCGGTTTCAAAGAAATTGGCGGGCAACTGATCTATCAAAACCGCACTCATCGCTGGAACTGGGGCGGCGGTGTGTCTCATATCCCCTACATCTCGAGAGCACAGATGATCTCGCCCTATCCGGTTGATGTGGGCGGACAAACGTACGTCGGCACGCTGGAAGAATGGCTGCGTGACCGGGTATTTGTTGATCAGGCGTCGGTTTTAATGGAATATCCGCTTTCCGCAACCCGCCGTTTCGAAGCCAATGCCGGGGTAAGCCGAATCTGGTTCAACCGTGAATTGGAAAGCTTCATTTCTCTTGGAAATAGACTTATCTCACACAAAAAGGAAAATTTACCAACGCCGCCCGGGATGAATCTTGTCCAGGGCGCCATTGCCTATGTCGGCGATTACTCCTATTCCGGGTTCACTTCTCCCAGCCGGGGCGGGCGTTACCGGTTTGAAATAGAACCTACTTTCGGTCACTATCGCTATGTTACCCTGTTAGCCGATTACCGGCGTTATTTTTTTAAGCGTCCGTTTACGCTTGCCTTCCGGGCTTTGCATTACGGCAGATACGGCAAAGATGCGGAAAATTTTTATCCTCTGTTTTTGGGCTATCAAACTTTTGTCCGTGGTTACAGTTCCGGCTCATTTTCTACGCAGAGATACACCAACGCTATCGATGAACCTTATACTAACCCGGTTTACAACCGTCTGTCGGGCAGCAGAATTGCCGTGGCCAATGTTGAATTCCGCGTGCCGGTTTTGGGTACAAAAAATTACGGGCTGATCAAGTTCCCTTATTTGCCAACGGAACTGGCCCTGTTTGTCGACGGCGGACTGGCCTGGTCCAGCCATGAAATGCCGGTTATGAAAATAACGAAAAATACGGAGGAACGGGTGCCTGTATTCAGTACGGGTATTAGCGTCAGGATGAATATTTTGGGTTACCTGATTGTGGAAACCTATGTGGCTTATCCCTTTCAGCGACCCGGAAAAGGATGGACTGTAGGTTTCCAGATTGCGCCGGGATGGTAGGTTAAAAATATCGACAGAAAGTCATTTGACCTTGTTGTTTTGCAATTGTATTGAAATGTTCGAAGTAAATGACATTACGATAGCCGCAGGAAATGACCTGCTTTGGCGGCAGTTGAATTTCTGCCCAAACGAAGACAGGCGTAAACGTTCCAAACCTCTCCAGTGCAAAAAGGCCTCCTCTGTTTTGAGGAGGTCCGGAGAGGTTAAAATGGAGAATCAATTTTTTGTAACACTTTAGTTGTTTGAAAAAGGTGGATTCAAGTAGCAAGTGCGACAATGCAACTCATTAATTATCAAGCAAATTCATTTTCCCCCAAAAACCTCCGGCATTGTGTGAGGGGCTTTTTGGGGAAAATGAATTATACAAACCAGAATTTGCATGGTACAAAAGTGTCGCACTTATTTTTTGAACTTACAAAATTGTTCATTTAAATGAGCTCCAATAATGTCATTCCGAATCCCGTTCCTTTGGGATGAGGAATCTCAAATCTCCGCAGGCAGAGATTTCTCACTCCGTCCCGATAAAAATCATCGGGACTCCAGTCGAAATGACAGGTTTTTGGTAATTTCGTGATAGAATTGAATTGTCCGTTAACTACAAAGCGATTTTTTTCAAAGAACTAAAGTGTTACGATAAGAGTAAAACAGTGAACGCATAAAGAGGATTTGGAAATGAAATTCTTAAAAAAAATTCTCCGGAAGGGCAATCTTAAAATTTTCATCATTTTTTGGACCACTGTAATCATCCTTTCCATCACCGTTCTTTCATCATTGTTGTTTCTCACCGGTAAAAAATTTCAAAATCTGACCAGGGAAATACTGTATTATTCCAAAGTAAACGAATTGACCCATCTTCTGGAATCTTCCATTTTGTCGGAGAGAAGAAATGACCTGTTGGCACAAAAAACCTTAAATAAAAAATTTGGGCGTAGTAAAAAGCTGGATCTGACCGGAATTCAGGAACTGTTGAATGAGATCGACATACAAGCGAAAAGAAGGGAAGATGAGCAGAAAATCAATCAGATGGAGATTGCTTTTCATCGTATGTTGACCGGTGCATCGGATAGTTCACTTGCATCTGTTGAAAACATGAATGTTCTCACTGACCGGTTACTGCGGGAAATTGAACGGTTCAGAAACCAAAACAGAGAATTGATGGCCCGGGCGGTGGAAAAATCGCAGCAATGGAACCGGCTGGAAGATGAATACCTGACAGGACTAATCCTTTTTGTCGTGTTTATTGTTATGACGGGAGCTTTATTTCTTTACCGGCGTATTGTTCATCCGACTGTGCGATTGAGCCGGACCGTAGCAAAATTCGGTCAGGGGGATTTCGCTGCCCGGGCTCCGGTGATTAACAATGATGAAATCGGCCGTCTTTGCTGCACTTTCAATAATATGGCGGATGATATTGCCGGCAGGGAAAAAGTGAAGCGGGAATTTATCGCCTCGATTGTACATGATATTAAAAATCCGCTGGTTTTTATTGGCGGCGCCGCCGGTATTTTGAAGGGTGATTCTCTCAATCCGGAACAGCAAAAATTCTGGCTGGAAAGAATTATTAAGAATGTTCAACAATTGGAAAATCTTGCTGCCGATTTAATGGACAATATTCAGGTGCAAACAGGTCATTTATCTCTACAGTTAAAGGCATTCGATCTCGCTGATCTGATCCGGGATATTCATCTGGAGCAGAATAAAATAGTAACCAGCCACTCCATCCAATTTGAAGGGGATGGCGAATGTACCGTATACGGAGATGAAAAAAGATTGGAACGTGTTGCGGTTAATTTAATTTCAAATGCGGTGAAGTACAGCCCCAAAAATTCAACTATCTTTTTAAAGGTGAAACGAAGAGAATCCTATATTTCCTTTTTTATTGAAGACCGGGGCGCCGGTATCTCACAGAACGATCTGCCGGTTTTATTCCAGCCGTTTGGTCGCCTGCGTGCCACAGAACGTACAATAAAAGGTTCCGGCATGGGTTTGTTTGTGGTAAAAAAGATTGTGGAAGCCCACGGCGGGGCGATAAAAGTGAACAGCGAAGTGGGAGTAGGGACCATTTTTGAAATAAAATTGCCTAAAATGCAATGAAGGGTAACGTGTTTTGTCGCTAAATAAAAAGTCTGATAAAAAAAATAGCGAATTTATTTTAGCCTTCATAAATCCTTCATTATAAGCATATAAATTTTGTTAGAGGATTAAGAAAA
Source organism: uncultured Deferribacteres bacterium (assembly GCA_913009825.1). Classification (GTDB taxonomy): domain Bacteria; phylum Zhuqueibacterota; class JdFR-76; order JdFR-76; family DREG01; genus DREG01. The sequence continues at coordinate 28,116 of CAJVYQ010000048.1, read as the reverse complement.
ATGTAATGGAATATTAAGAAAATAGGTAGCATTTAAGAAAAATATTTTGTTATAATAATTACAAAGACTATATTTTAAATGATAGCAGCCAACACACTGAGTCTGGGAATTCCGGACAAAAAAAAGAGAAAAGAAATATGCCCCCCAATGTTCAAAAAAGTGGATATGTTTCAACCGGTGTCCAAGATTATAATAACCGTAAAAGATTTCGACGTAATATAAATGCATTAACCTACCGGATATCCGTAGGTATCATCGTTCTGCTAATCCTGACAACTTTTGGTTCTTACCGAATGAACCGGAAGCTGCAAGAAGAATATAATAGTGAGGAACTAACGGGAAAGGTGATTGATAATCTTGAACTATTTCTGTCAAATATGAAAGATGTTGAAATAGGACAGCGCAGTTATCTGTTCTCCGGCGGGGAAAACGATTTGCAGTTTTACCGGAATTCAAAAAAGAAAACTGAAAATCTCATTGCCAATTTGAAAACTGTGTTAGTGAACTCACCGAATGCGAAAAATTATCTGGAGCAGATTGAACAGTCGATAAAAGAATATATTTCGGTTTTTGACAATGAGCTTCAATTACAAAGAGAAAGAAAGATAAAAGAAATGCGTGATTCCCTGCAAAAAAATACCGGCAAAAAAAGTATGGACAATATTCGTCTTTTAGTCGTCCGGATGGAAAATGAACAAAAAACATTGAGGCAGGAACATTATCAACAGTTAGATAAGGAAACGTATTATGCTTTCCTGATAAGCTGGGCAGGAATTGCGTTAAGCCTGATCATTGGATTATTATTAATGATATATCGAACTCGCTATATTTCTGAATTAAAAGACAGGGCAACTATTCTTCAAGATGCAGAGGAGCACGCTCAAAACATTATTAAAGAGCGCACATTCGCGTTGACAGACAGAAATAAAGAACTGCAGGCAGAAATCGCTAAAAGTAGCCGGATGGAAGAAAAGCTGCTTAAATTAAACCGGATGTTCAAAACAATAAACGAATGCAACAGCATTTTGGTGCACGCAACAGAATGGTCCGATTTACTAAATATGATATGTAAATCCATTGTAGATACGGGAGGATACCGTTCTGCATGGATAGGATTTGCCGAAAACGATCAAAAAAAATCAATTCAACCGGTAGCTCGATGGGGGTTTGAAGGAAATTATGTCGACAATTTGAATCTTAGCTGGGCAGACAACGAAAAAGGACGCGGGCCAACGGGAACGGCGATTCGGACAGAAAGGCCTGTGATTGTGAAAGATATTAAAACAGACGAAAGTTTTTCCGGCTGGTGGAAGCAGGTACCAAACCATGGCTCTACATCGTTTATTGCTTTACCCTTAATGGATTCACATGGAGAATCTTTCGGGGCTTTGAATATTTATTCGGAACAAACAAATTCCTTTGGTGAGGATGAAGTAAATCTGTTGATGAATCTGGCCCATGATGCTGCGTACGGCATTATGATGCTGCAAACCCGTTCCGATAAAAAACACACTTTAGAAGCTTTGGAATCAGTGAAGGACAGATATAAGCTGCTTTTTACCGAAGATATAACGGGAAATTATATCTGCACAGCGGAAGGTGAAATTATTTTTTGCAACCCGGCTTTTGCTAAAATATTGGGGTTCGACTCCGAAGATGAAGTGTTGAAACATAATGCTATTTCTTTTTGCTCAGGTTTTGAGGATTGGTATGAGATGATTTCATTACTTAAAGAGGAGAAAAAGCTTGAAAATTATGAAATTAAATTAAAACGTGCCGACGGCCAACCGGTTTTTGCGATCCAAAATCTGATTGGTGATTTTAATGAAAGCGGTACTCTGGAAACAATGAAAGGGTATTTGTTTGATATTACCGAATATAAAAAATTGGAAGATCAGTTCAGACAATCGCAAAAGATGGAATCAATCGGACAACTTGCCGGCGGTATTGCTCATGATTTTAATAATTTGTTAACTGTAATCTCCGGATATTCCGATTTATTGCTTTCCGATTTGGATCGGGATGATGCCCGTTGGGAAGATATCGAAGAGATTCGCAAAGCCGGCAAAAGGGCGGCAGAGCTTACACGTCAATTATTAGCTTTCAGCAGACGTCAAATTTTAGATATACATATAATCAACCTGAATGATATCGTGAGAAATCTTAATAAAATGTTGAACCGGCTCATCCGTGAAGATATTAAAATAGTTACGGTTTTTGATGAGAATTTGGAAAGTATTCTGGCTGACCCCGGTCAGATGGAACAAATTCTGATTAATTTAACGGTTAATGCCCGGGATGCCATGCCTGATAGAGGAATATTAACCATTGAAACGCAAAATGTGATGTTAGACCGGGAATATACGCAGCACCATCTCTTTGTAAAACCGGGAAAATATATTATGCTTGCCGTGAGCGATACGGGAACAGGTATGTTGGACGAAGTGAAAGAGAGAATCTTCGAACCTTTCTTTACTACCAAAGAAAAGGGGAAGGGAACCGGATTGGGTTTGGCCATGATTTACGGCATCGTCAAACAAAGCGGCGGCAATATCCTGGTCTACAGTGAACCGGGAAAAGGCACTTCCTTTAAGATTTATCTGCCTTCGGTGACGGAAATGCCGGAATCTTTGTCAAAGAACAAGCCGGAAAATTCTTCACAACGCGGAACCGAAACCATTCTTCTGGTTGAGGACGATGAGAGTGTTCAAAAAATGACGAAAAAAACTCTTGAGAGGTTGGGTTATACTGTGATCGTTGGGAAAGGCAGTGAAGAAGGATTGGCAGAATTTAATAAATATATAGAATCGATTTCTATACTAATTACAGATGTTGTTATGCCGAATATGAGTGGGAAAGAGCTGGCAGATAGAATCAGTAAAATACGACCGGATGTGAGAGTATTGTTTATATCAGGGTACACCGACAATGCGATTGTTTATCACGGAATTTTGGAACCCGGTACGCATTTCATGCAAAAGCCATTTTCACCGGATCAATTAGCAAAAAAAGTGAGAATGATTCTGGATGAAAAATGAGAGAAGATTATCCCTTAGATTTCGCAAGAATTCGACCCGGTAGATTCCGGTAAGTTTTTATTTGCTCGTGTTACATAGATGTCCTGATGGTGAATTGTCATGCCAAAAGATGTAAGTGCCATCGATTGTACCCATACCGCAAAGCACTTCAAAGTTGTTTCCATTCTTGGTTCCGGGCTTTGCCACGGAGGCATTGCTTTTTAACCTACATTATTCACAAACTTTTACCACAAAGACACTAAGTTACTAATAATATTGCATCTAAGGCAATCCATTAATTAAAACTCAGTTTTTTTTGCGTATTTTTCTATTTAAATGCAAATTATATAACTTATTGTCTATTATACCTTTGTGCCTTTGTTCCTTCGTGGCGAATGAATTTTTCAGGTTAAATTTCTCATTGTCACAATCAATTCGATAAAAGATAAAAAAAATCCCATTTCTTCATTTATTCTTCATTTTCCTTCTTTATTTTAAATGCAATAAATTTGTAAAAATCAACTCAATTTCGTACGGAAGCACAAAAAAAGGAGGGTAACATCATGAAAATTACAAATGTAAAGCAACACATGTGGCTGTTTGTTGTTGTGGGAATCGTTATCGGCCTGGTCGTTGCCGCAGGTTTTAACTGGACACACGAAACAAATGCGAGTTTGGCAGATCATGAAAAAACGGCCGTGAAGGAACAAAATCAGATACCGGACGGCAACGTCGCCCAGCAGTTAAGCGATGTGTTTGCAGCGGTAGCAAAAAAGGTTAGCCCTGCCGTTGTAACCATTTTTACAGAAAAGGACATCAAGGTTCAACAGAGACCTTATTCCGGTTCGCCATTTGACCAATTTTTTGGTGATGATTTTTTTAAACGGTTTTTTCAATCTCCCCAGTCTCAGGGGGATATGAAACAAATGGGGTTGGGCTCCGGGGTAATCACCAATGATAACGGTACTATTTTAACCAACAATCATGTGGTTGATGGTGCGGACAATATCAAGGTCCGTTTGATGGACGGCCGGGAGTTTGAAGCCAAAGTGAAAGGAAAGGATCCGCAAACCGACCTGGCGGTTATCACCATCGAGGCAAAAAATCTGCAAGCTATTCAATTAGGTAACTCCGATGCCGCCCGCGTTGGCAATTGGGTGCTGGCCATCGGTTCACCGTTAAATCCTCAACTGGCACACACCGTAACGGCCGGCATCATTAGCGCCAAAGGGAGAAGCGGCGTTGGTCTGACCCATTATGAAGATTACATTCAGACAGATGCGGCCATTAACCCGGGAAATTCAGGCGGTGCGTTGGTTAATATGAAAGGGAAGCTTATCGGCATCAATTCAGCCATTGCCACACAAACCGGTGGTTTTATGGGCATTGGCTTTGCTATTCCGGTGAACCTGGCTAAAAAAATAATGGGAGACATCATCGAAAAAGGGAAAGTGGTGCGCGGCTGGCTGGGTGTAACCATACAGAATGTAACGCCGGATCTGTCCAAAGCAATGAAGCTGAAAACGGTGAAAGGAGTCATCGTCAGCAGTGTGCAAAAAGATGCCCCGGCGGAAAAAGCAGGTTTAAAAGAGGAGGATGTCATCCTGCGGTTTAACGGAAAAGAAGTGCACAACACCACCGAATTGAGTACCTGGATATCCAGTACTTCACCCGATACCAAAGTAACGCTGGAAGTGATCCGCGATGGTAAGATTAAATCCATCGATGTAAAATTGGGAGAATTAAATCCGCAGACACAGCAGTTGGCACAGGGTAAAAGCACGTACGATAAAATCGGCATGAGCGTGGCCAACATCACACCGGATTTGATTCAGAAATACCGGCTTCCGGATAAACAAAAAGGAGTGGTTATTACCGGTGTCGATCCGTCCGGAGTCGCAGCAGAAATAGGAATTCGGGAAGGTGATGTAGTAGCGAAAGTTAATAGAAAGACTGTGAACAGTCTGGAAGATTTTGACAAAATTATGCAGGATGTGAAATCGGGTGACAGCGTTCTGTTCTATATTAACCGTGGCGAAAATCACTTTTTTGTCGCGTTCCCGATTCCATAACTATTTGTCTCCTTTTTATAAAAGGAAATTCACGGAATTCAGAATAACTGATTCCATCGCCGCGTAACGGATCAACGATGGAATCAGTTTTTAAACGTTTGGATTTAACTGCAAGTTGTATTTGATATTTGCAGAATATTGATTAAATTTTATTTATTTGCATCGTTGACAACAGGAAGAAGGCCATGAGAATATTAATTGTAGAAGACGAAGAATCTCTTGCCCTGCGCATCAAGAACATTCTGGAAAGTGAACATTACCAGGCGGAGGTGGCTTTTGACGGGGAGAGCGGCCTCGATAAGGCGCTTGTGGGTGAATATGATCTGATTCTCCTGGATATCCGCATGCCCAAAATGGACGGCATTCAAGTTCTCAAAGAGATCAGACAAGCAGATATTCGGGTGCCGGTGCTGCTGTTAACCGTAAAAGACCGCATCGAAGACAAAGTTGCCGGCCTGGACGCCGGCGCCGATGATTATTTAACCAAACCATTTGCAATTCCGGAACTGCTGGCAAGAGTAAGAACCCTGTTGCGGCGAAGCAGCGAGATCAAAACTTCTACCCTCTCCGTGCACGATTTGGTGGTCTACACCAACACACATGAAGTGATCCGCGGCGGCAAAACCATTCAACTGACCGCTAAAGAATATGCCATTCTGGAATTTCTTCTGTATAACAAAAACCGGGTGGTATCGCGTCTGTCCATCGCCGAACATGTATGGGGCGACAATTTTGATCTGTTCACTATGACCAATTTTGTCGATGTTCATATCAAAAATCTGCGCAAAAAGATCGATGATCATCACAAGAAAAAACTGATCCAGACTGTTCGCGGTGTGGGATATATCATCAGGGATTCATCATGACAATTCGCTGGCGTTTAACGCTCTGGCACTTTTTTTCCACATTTTTTATCCTGCTGCTGTTTAGCGCGGGAATCTATATTTTCATGCGAAAACAGTTGTACCGGGCGGTAGATCAACAGTTGGATACCGTAGTAAAGAATATCCGGAACAATTACAATCCCGGCACAAAACAGTTTGATATTGTCCGTCTGGATTCGATAAAAGAAAACCCGTTTCTCAGCTACTATCTGATTGTGTATGATGAAACGGGCAGACCGGTCTATTCTTCTCCTCTCAGCAAAACCATTTCGCTCCCTGTCCCGCTTTCCGTGAAACAGGTGGAACTGGAAGAGATCGTTGAACGAAAAGTCCCCCAATATGATCAATATTTGCATCCGGACGGAAAAGGAGAAGTGACTTTCAGAGCAATTAACCGGAAAATATTTTTCAACAAAGAGCAGATTGGCTGGGTAACCGTTGCTTCAGCCATCGAAAAAGTCGAAGAGTCTCTCCGAAAGTTGCTTGCAACCATCGCTCTTCTTATCGCAGTCGTTTCCGTCCTGATTGGTGTGAGCGGATTTTTTTTAACACGAAAATCTATGCGCCCGGTGGATGTGATCACCAGCAAAGCCAACCACATCAGTTATACCAATTTGAATGAGCGGATCAACGGTGTAACCGGCAAAGATGAGCTGGGCAGGTTGTCCGATACGCTGAATCATCTGTTGGACCGGTTACAAAATGCCTTCGACAGCCAGCGGCAGTTTTTAGCGGATGCCGCACATGAATTAAAAACCCCCCTGTCTGTGCTGCGCGCCCATTGGGAAAGCGAGCTGAACAATGAAGAACTTTCCCTGGAATTCAGAGAAAAATTGGTGCACGATGTGGAAACCGTTTCACGACTGACTCATCTGATCAACAATTTATTACTGCTTGCCAAAACGGAAGATATTCAGACCAGTTTTTCTTTCTCGGATTTTGAATTGAAGGCGCTGCTGCAGGATGTGATCAGCGATGCGGGAATTCTGGCGGATTTGAAGGAGCAAAAGTTGGTTGTAAAAAAGCTGATACCGGTAAAAATGCACGGTGACCGGGATCGTTTGTATCAACTGTTTTTTAATCTTGTCGAAAACGCCATTAAATACACGCAGGATTCCGGGGAAATTGTACTTTCCATGCAGGAGCCGGCCGGCCGGATCGCGGTAAAAATCGAGGATAATGGACCGGGAATACCCACAGAAGACATGCCCCATATTTTCGACCGTTTTTACCGTGTACAAAAAGACCGCTCGCGCAAAACCGGCGGCAGCGGCCTGGGATTAACTATCTGCAAGCTGATTGTTGAAGCGCATAACGGTAAAATCGAAGCGGAGAGCGAACCGGGAAAGGGGAGTATTTTTCGGGTGGTTTTACCGCATGATAATGTTGGTTGATTTTTCAGCCCGGGAATTTAGCGACAAAAGAAATGAGATTATCTGGCTTTCTAATTCCGGGGTTGTGCTTCGCAATTCGGGCAGGTTTCAGGAAGCTCTGGAAAATATAAAAAGGCATTGGAGATTGCGCAGGAGATTAAGGATGAAAAATTGCAAAGTCTCAACATCGGTAACATCGGTACTATTTCCTTCTATCTTTCGCAATTTAAGGACGCATTGAATGACCATCAATTATTAATTGAATATTTTGTTGTATCCGAAAAAATCTATTGTTGGATTTTTACTGCTGAGGGGATGGATTTTTAAATAGAATAGCATCTTTGTTGCTGAGCGGGAGTTGCACTCCCGCTCATTCCTCCTGCATGTCGATTTACTTCAGGGCATCGAGGAGTTTTCGGGCGGCATCCTGTCTCATTAACCCGGGACGCTGCAATGCCAATATCTTGTTCAAATATAGTTTGGCAGCGGATATGCCGCCCTCCATCAGATAAGCTTTGGCCAGGTACCAATAATTGTCCTCCTGATAAAAGGCATTGTCTCCCGAAAGAGTAAGGGCATTCTGCAGATAGCGCTTCCCCTCGCTAACCTTTTTGGCATCAAAATCATAGGCCAGGCCGGGCAGGGTCTTTTTTGCATCCATTAAATAAGCCAGACCCAGATAATAATTTGTAATGTAGTTATTCGGCGAAGCCGGAATCGCTGCTCCCAGCTTTTCGATAGCGTGAGAATAATTGCCGCGGGCGAAGCTTCGGATCCCTTGCTGCAATTCATTTTCCGCCGCGGCTGTGTTTCTCAGCGTGCCTATCGACTCCCTGTGAATCTGTGCCGGATCAAAATAGGCCGGGCGGCTGAAATAGGCATAGGAGTAGACAATGCCGATCAAAACCGCTGCCATCAGACCTGCATAGGCCACCGGCCCGGGCGCAAGATTGGCCGCCAATCGGCGAATGCCACCGCGTAATCGCTTCAGCAAATTTATTCTTGCAGCAGGTTTCGCTTGCCCGGCAGCTTTCGATTCCAGAAATAAATATACGCAGCGATCCATCTCCCGTTCAATCGTTGGCCAATTCTCCGGTAGTGTATCGCCCGCTTCTCCGGCATGTTCAACATGGGTCAGGGCCAGAAGACAATCCGGACAAATATCCACATGCTGTTGAATTCTCCCGGCCTCTGCCGGCGCAAGTTCATGCCGGTAATATCGCAGCAGAACTTCGGCCTCCGGGCAGGAATCCGCAATTTTTGTTTTCATTGTGCGCAAGGCTTTTCCGTATTTTTTATCAAAATTTTGTTCTTTATGTTCAAACGGCATTATAACTGCTCCATAAATATTTTAAATCTTCGCCGTCCATTTTGAATATAAGAAAGCACCGCATTAGGCTGGAATCCCGTTCTTTCGGTAATCTCTTCGTAAGATAATTGGTAAATATAAAACAATGAAAAACAGCGCTTTTGTTCTGTTTTCAATTTTTCGATTGTTACTTGAATTTTATGTTTCAATTCATTCTGGTATTCACGTTCCTCCATTGTTTCTTCAGAGTAAGATACAGCGTATATTTGTTCGATGTCTTCATATTGATAGCGGCTCCGTTTTCGCAATTGATCGATACAGAAATTGGCAGCGATACGGCTCAACCAGGGATAAAATGGAGAACCTAATCTGAAGGTATGTATCTTTTCGAAGGCTTTTATGAATGTATCGCTTGTCATGTCTTTTGCTTCTTCGGTATTTTGCAGCAACTTTTTACATCTAAAAAATATTTGCTGTTTATACTTTTCATATAACTTACCAAAATATTTTGTGTCTTTAGTCTCAAAATATTTTTGTAGCCACACAGCATCTTCTTCGTTCGATGCTTTAAAATTCACACTCATTTAGCGCTTTCTTATTTATTACGAATTAAAATGAAGAAATACATAAACATGTTGCTAAAAAATTTAAAACTTTGCAAAACATAAAGCAACAAAAATTTTATGTAATATCTTTGACCCGTTCGTAATAATAGTAGTGCAAATTGATAAATTTTTGATTATATTTTTTGAAGTTTCATACCGTTAAACCTTTAACCGGGAACTTTTGAACCCTGAACCTGAGTTGTCACAAAAAATTTTATGTAATTCATCAAATTGATACATAATAAAAATAGAAATGTATTTAAAAAAATTATCGTAACTATTCAGCATTGTGTTCTTTTATGTAAGGCGATTCGCTGAATCGCCTTAGCGAGACAGCGTCTCGCTCTACAAGGAATACTGAGCCTGAATAGTTACAAATTACCCCAGAAGGAGGTCCGCTATGAAAATTATTTCCGGTATTTTAATTTTATTCCTAAATTGAGCGATTTATAGCTTGAAACAACCACCCAAATAGTTTTGTCATTCTGCCTGCCCGACCGCAGGCGGGAAAGAATCTTGTTAGTTTTGTGCATTAAACCAACAAGATTCCTACGGAATGACATTAGAATCGCTCAATTTAGGTTATTATTAATCTTACTACTTACTTTTCCAGCCCTTGCTGATTTCCCAATTTATCAAGGCAATACTAAAGATTATGGTTGTGATGTTACTTATAATTCTACCGACAATGAATATTTAGTTGTCTGGCTGGAATCATATTCAAGTCAAATGAAAAGACTTTTAGCTATGAGAGTTGGCCATTTGGGCCAGACAGGCACTGTTTTTACTATCTCAGATTATGCGGAGGGGTTGCCTTCTGTTGCTTATAATTCGCAGAAAAATGAATATTTAGTTGTCTTTGTCTCCGGTATTGCTCCTGATTTAAGTATCTATGGACAGCGGTTATCTGCCACAGGAACCAAAATAGGAGGAACAACTTTATTAATTCCAAATGCAAATAATCCGACCATACTTTATAATATAAAGGCAATGAATTATCTGGTAATTGGACAGGAAAAGTTTCCGGGTACCTTTCAGGGTGTTTGCTATACTCGATTTTATTCCCGGAAAATTGACGCTGTTGGCCAACCGTTGAACACAGCACAAGTGATTTATAAATCCGGTGACAGACTTTGTGATAAGACTATTGAATATTCAATTGCTTATGCGCCGGTGATATCTCCGGAAACCCCATCAGGAAGATATCTAATCTCCATTGAAAATCCTAATGGTCCTATGATGCTTGACAGCGATGGCAAGGCTATGCTCACTTTAACGGATACGCAATCCGGTCAGCTTTATTATTCGATTCCCTTTCAGCAGTCAAAAATCGGTAGTCCTGAAGGATGGAATCTGGCTTTCGGCTATTGGGATGACAAACCCGTATTCTTATTAGTTTGGGCTGACAAGGACAATAATATGACTTGGCAAGGGCTTCAATGGACAGGAATTTGGTGCGGGATTGTTGATGCTGGTAAAATTGATTATCTCACAACAGATGGTGTCTCTACAGAGACTTTTCCCGTTTCAAAAATATGGTCCCACTGGGCGTATTCTACTTATGCTGAAACCTGGAATCCCGTAGTTGAATACAATTCCTTTGCCAATAAATTTATGGTAGCTTGGCGGGAAACACCCGGCCCGGATTCTCAAAATGATACTCAGGTTAACCATATCCGTGCTAACTCTATGGGGTCCGGTGGTTTTAATGGTTCAGTTCCGGATAATGTAATTCTTTCCTCTGTTACCGGAAATGAGGATCCTTATAATCCGGCAATAGCAGTTAGTTCCAAAGAGCCGAATGCTTTGGTGGTTTGGGAGGATCAGCGTAATTTTAACACCCATGATTTTGATATTTATGGAAATATTTTGAACACCACGGTGCCATCTCTGCAAGTGATCAGTCCCAATGGCGGCGAGAAGTGGGGGGTGGGTACTCAACATGAGATTCGATGGTCGAGCGAGAATTTTAACTCTCCAGTACGCATTGATATTCAACTTGAACAGTTGGGCACCGTTTTCTGGTTTCGGATTGTCGCCAATACACCTAATAACGGTTCCTTCAATTGGACAGTCCAAACCTCAGGCTTTCCTGTTCCCGAGGAGGGAAAAATTCGAGTGGCAGATGCCAGAAAAAATGATCCGGATTATACGGATCCGGATGCTAATAATATTGATAGCAGAATATTTGATTGGAGTGATGCGGCATTTACTGTTTTTGCCCAGGAAAACACCCAGACCGGAGCAAATATTCAGGTAGACCTGGGAAATGGTTCTGGTATCACATTCGGAAATGTTGCGACTCCCGGCAATACGAAAATGACAACTTCAACCACCGGGACTCCCCCGCCAAACGGATTCACCATCACACCGGCGGCCAACCCCACCTACTATAATATCACTACCACAGCAACCTTCACTGGTACTATCGAAATTTGTATTCATTATGATGATACCGGTCTGACTCCTGCGCAGGAAGCGGCGCTGAAGCTGCAGGTGTATGAAAATCCGCAATGGGTGGATATTACAACGTCGCTGGACGTGAACGCAAACATCATTTGCGGTGAAGTGAATCACCTTTCCGAGTTTGCTGTGATGTTTACCGGAAACCCAGGAGGACAACCACATTTTGTCTTTACCTCCAATACCGGTAACAGCTACAGTATCGTTGTTGATGCCGCCACTCTTGACGGAAATCCGTTAACAATTAGCGATGAAGTTGCCGTTTTTACGCCGGCAGGATTGTGCGTGGGCGCCTCTGTTTGGGATGGCAGCACACCTTTGGCTCTAACTGCCTGGGGCGATGACAGCCAAACACAACAGGTTGTCGATGGTTATGCAGTAGGAGACCCGATGACATTTAAAGTATGGAGCATAGGCGCTGATAGCAAATATCCGGCAACTGTCACATACAGTCGGGGTAATGGTAATTTTGGTGACGGACCCTATGCCCGTATTTCTCAATTAGCAGCCTTATCATCGATAACCCAAACTTTGGCATTGGCTCAGGGCTGGAGCTGGATTTCTTTCAATGTGAATCCTGCCGATTTAGCTCCGGATAATGTTTTTGGCGCAGCGAACAACCTGGCTATTGTTGTGAATAATGACGGGCAATTTTATATTCCTAAGGCCATTAATAATATCGGCCAACTGAATATACTGGAAGGATATAAAATATACTTTAATTCACCGGAACAAATATCCCTGACCGGTCAGCCCGTCAAAATAGATACACTCATGCCATTGTCTTCCGGATGGAATTTTATCAGCTATTTGCCAACCACGTCCATGGGAGCTGAAACAGCGCTCAATTCAATTTTGAATAATTTGGCTATTATTAAAGCGGATAACGGCAAGTTCTTCATTCCAAACATGATCAACAATTTAAACAACATGTCGCCCGGCGAAGGATACAAACTCTACGTCAATGCCCCGGACACATTAACTTATCCTGCCGCTTCCCTTATGGCAAAAAGTTTCCCCCATACTTTTTCCGTGTCAAATCGTGCGGCTGCGCATTTTACACCTCACACAAAAACCGGTGAAAGTTACAGTATTGTGATCCGTTCTCTTCAGTTAAATGATGTTCAGCCTCAAATTGGCGATGAGATAGGTGTTTTCACAGAATCAGGATTATGTGTGGGCGCCGGCGCCTGGAATGGTAACGCTATTGTTGGCATTGCTGCATGGGCAGATGATGAGCGAACCGATGAATCGGATGGATATCGCGACGGGGAGAACATGATCTTCAAATTCTGGGATAAAAACACTGGAAAAGAGATTGTTCTCCATGCCGGCTTCAGCAAAGGTACCGGTAAATTCGGCGCCGGTGCTTTTGCATCGGTTGAATTGACAGGGCAAACCGTGCCGGGCACATTTTCTCTCCATCAGAATTACCCCAATCCGTTTAACTCGGAGACCTTGATTACCTTTGAATTGCCTAAAAACGAGAGGGTTGCACTGAAGATATTCAATCTTGAAGGCAGCGAAATCCGCACGTTGATCGATAATAAAGAGATGAATGCGGGGAACAACCGGTTGCTTTGGAACGGATTGGATCAAAATGGTAATCCGGTGCCCAGCGGCATTTACATTTATCGCTTAAAAACGGAATCATTCGTTTCCATTAAAAAAGCAACGCTGATCAAATAAAATATTGTTAAATTAAGCTTTCTTCAGGAAAGGTGCGGATTATACGAAAAGAATTATTTATAATCCGCACCTTTCCTTATTTCAATGATCGCTAATATCAAGGAGAGGTGAACCATGAAGAAAATTGTTTCATTGCTTTTCATGTCACTGATTTATCCGGTTTTTCTGAACGCTCAGCCGCAACATTTCACATTTACCGCGAACACGGGAGATAGCTACAGCATTGTCGTTGATAGTGTAATGCTGCATGGCAGTTCTCTGCACAATGGTGACGAAATTAGTGTGTTTACCCCCAATGATTTATGTGTTGGCGCTTCGGTCTGGACCGGCACGCCGCCGCTGGCGCTCACAGCTTGGGTGGACAATTCCCAGACCGGCGGGGTTGACGGCTATGCCGCCGGTGATTCCATGTCCTTTAAAATCTGGGCTTCAGGTACTGACAGTGAATATGAGGCTACTGCCGATTACACAAAAGGTAACGGTAATTTTGGCGATGGCGCTTATTGTATTGTTTCCCTGTCTGTTATGGAGCAAACAGAGAATGCAAATATTGTTACCAATACGAATGATTCCGGAGAAGGTTCGTTACGACGGGCGCTGGAACAAGCAAACTCAAACGCCGGCCCCGACACGATTGTTTTTAAAATTCCTCAAAATGATGCCCATTTCGACACATCGACTGGGGTTTGGACAATTTATCCCCAATCTCTTTTACCGGCGATTACCGATTCAAACCTGGTGATCGACGGCAAATCGCAACAGGCATTTATTGGGCAGGACACAAATCCCGACGGTCCGGAAATAGAAATAAATGGGCATGAATTGAAAATGATTGGTGATAATTTTCTTCTGAAAGTTTCCAGCAGCCACAATACTATTTCTCATCTTATCATCAATGGCATGAATGGTTCAGGTATCTGGCTGCCCGGTGAAGAAGCAAACTATAATCATATTTGGGGAAATTATATTGGCACCAATGCCGCTGGTACGGATACGGTGCCCAATAGCATCGGAATTTATATTTCCCAAGGTTCGTTTAATACGATTGGCGGCGATAATCCGGAATTCAGAAATCTGATTTCAGGGAACCTGCTAAACGGGTTTTTTATAATTGGTTCTGCTCACGGGAACCGTATCATCGGAAATTTCATCGGAACGGATGCAACGGGCACAAAAGACCTGGGAAATGGCTGGATGGGGATAGAGATGTATTCCAAAGTTTATGAAAATATCATCGGTGGAATTCTTCCCGGAGAGCGCAATATTATTTCCGGGAACGGTAATGGCGGCATTCTCATCTCTGGATTTCGCAATGAAATTATTGGTAATTATATTGGTACCGATGTAACCGGAACAAAATCAATTGGCAATAAATGGGATGGTATTGAGTTGTGGGGGGGAGCGTTTAATGTTATTGGTGGATTGGAGCAGGGACAAGGCAATCTGATATCAGGTAATTTCCACATCGGTTTATCTATCCGACAATCGAGCAATAATCGGATTATTGGGAATAATATCGGCGCCCAGGTCGGCGGGACAGGGAATTTGGGCAATGCTTCTTTAGGAATCTATTTAACAACAGGTTCTCAAAATAATCAAATTGGCCCTCATAATCTTATCACAAATAGCGGTTTACAGGGAATCTATTCCTACACGGATAGCACAATTCAAAATACAATCACCCAAAATTCCATCAGTAATAATAGCGGTTCGGGAATTTTTTACAAACAAGGCAAAAATATTCCACTTACACCGCCTTCAATTTTTGATTTCAGCAGTGGCACGGTATCCGGAACAGCTCCTGCCAATTCGATCGTTGAAATCTTTTCCGATCCGGAGGATGAGGGGAAAATTTATGAAGGAAATACAACTGCTGATAATTCAGGTAACTTTCAATGGGCAGGAAATCCGTCAGGACCTTATATCACAGCTACGGCAACCGATTCGGCGGGGAACACATCAATTTTTAGTCAACCCTATATTACCACATCGGTAGCGAAAAAAGTAAGCTTGCAGATTCCGGATAAGTTTGATCTGCAGCAAAATTATCCCAATCCGTTCAATCCTGCCACTACCATTCATTTTGAACTTCGTTCTTCGGGAAAACCGGCGGTTTGGGTCAAGCTTTGCATTTACAATTTGCAGGGTGAATTAATACGCACATTGGTGAATGAAAAAAAGGCTCCGGGAATTTATCGTGTCGATTGGGATGGGCTGGATGGCAGAGGCCGCAGCGTGGCGGCGGGGACGTATCTTTATCGAATCATTGCGGGCGAATTTAGGGCCGCGAAAAAAATGATTTTGCTGAAGTAAGAACAATCTTTACCGTGGCAAGTTTTGCAAAATCAATTCGGAAAGAAGCATTAAAGCCGCATGAAACTTTTTGAACGCGCCTATCGAGAAGAACTCATGATAAAAGGCAAGGAGATTCACTCTATCGAGAGGGGACTTTTACCCGGATGCATAAAAATAGATTGTCAAATTTCTCAAGAAGAAATTAGTTTTTCAAATTTAACGTATTTCATTAAATAATAAACTATCAGAGCCAACTCGCAGCGGTAGAAAGGACAGTCATGAAAAATTGGCCTCAGATTATTTTTCTTCTACTTTTGGCAATGCTATCCTTTGCCGCGGCGGCTTCATCACAAAATGGCTATCCCGATTGGGCGTACGAAATGAAAGTCCGGCCGTTTGATATTTTGTATCCCTTTGAAACCGCTTTTGCCCGGATGAATGGGGAGGATAAAACTTCGGATGAACAGATCAGACACAGGCTCAATACAGCAAAGAATGCCGGAGCTAATGTTGTTATTTTTTACATTGATGATGAACAATCGTATGAGACTTTTGTGGATGAAATCGGATTTGCCAAAACGCTTAGCAGAATTCAAGTTCTTGTTAATGAAGCACATGCCCGTAACCTGAAAGTTATTGGCTACGTCAACGGTTTGGAAGTGATTACGGTGGGGGCAAAAAATGACCCGTCCATGCCATCATTCGCCCGTAATTTTCCCAATCTTCTTCAAGTAGATATTACCGGCCGGAAGATGGTGTGGTACACTACTTCTCAAATCGATTGGATCCCCGGCAGCTCAGAGGATGCGTGGGCTTCGCCGCTTAGCCCCTGGCTCGATATTTTCAAAAAAAGAGTAAAAGCGCTGAGCGCCACTGGATTGGACGGCATCTATGTGGATGCGGCTTTTTTGCCCGGTGTGGATAGTTTCGGAACGAAGTGGGCCTCCAAAGATAGTTATTTTGAAGCGGAATTTCAAAGCGGATATGGCATTCCAATCCCTTCCCGGGTGGATTGGTCTTCTGAAGACTGGCGAAAATTCGTCTATTTTCGACATGAAGTGATTTGCGACTATCTCGGAGGGTTAGCCGATTACGCTCGTTCACTCGGCGTTACGCCCTTCTTTGAAAGCTCTTCTTGCGATTATCAAAGCGGCACGTTCCTCGGAAATGATGTTCTGTTTACCATAGGCGGAGGTATCGCCTGTTCACCGGAGATTGAACCCGAAGGTGATTATCTCGCTGCGTTCAGAATGTCAAAAGCCACCCGCGATGCAAATCCTAATTTTCCAATGCTGTTTCTCGGTTGGCCCAAAGATGCCGACCAGGCGAGGAGAGAATTTTCAATCACGTTGTGCCATTCCGGAAATTATTATCCGACTGCGGATACGGCTCCCCCGGCCAACAGTTTTGCATTTTTAGATTTGCTCAGAGAACCGGTATTGAATAAACGTGTTCCGTTTCGAAATACCGTTCTTATTTATCCGATGCGGAGCAAGGATTTTACCTTTGAAACAGAATCAACCTTCGATTCCTACGAAAACGCCTTTCTGAAATTGGTGCAAAAACACATTCCGTTTAGAATTTTGCCGCTGGAAACAATGACTTATATTGATTTGAAATACATTAAAAATGTAGTTTTGGCTGGAGCGGAATCAATTTCCGACGCAGAATATGATCTGTTAAAAAATAAAATGGTTTCACTCGTCGGCGATAATGGGACAAAAGATGAGTGGGGCAACAAGCGCTCGCAGCCATTGGGCTTCGATCAGGTAAGCGATATTTCAAACCTAACTCCCGATCTCGCTTTCACTATTAAAGCGCCGTCTACATCCTGCATTGAATATTATGTGGATGCGTCAAACAATGATCATTATTTTATCTTCGCCTACAACAATCACAAAAGCGGAAAAATAACAATTAGCCACGCGACATCATTGTCCGCTAAAGTGTACCAGATTGACAATGGCTCGCAAAATGTGAGCGGAACCACTATTTCCATTCCAATAGCAGACTATTTGGAAGTCATCGAATTACAACTCCGTGGTACTACCGCAGTTAATAACCTTGACAGTTTTGAGCCGACAGGAATAAATCTGGAAAATTTTCCCAATCCGTTTAATCCAAGTACAAGCATCTCCTATTCAGTTTCAGAGAGAACGCATGTAAAAATAGCCGTCTTTAATTCAGAGGGTCGGTTAGTTTCTATTTTGGTTGATAGTGTCCGTTTGCCGGGTAATTATGAAGTTAAATTCGACGGTTCTAATTTAACAGGCGGCATCTATTTTTATAAAATTATTACGGATAAATTAATTGAAACCGGGAGAATGATTTTAGTTAAATAAAATTAAATCCGTTTCAACACCATTAAAGAAAGGTCGTCATATCTTTGAGCATCTCCGATAAAACGGTCAACTTTGGTTACTATTTTTTCACCAACTTCCGCTGCGGATAAATGGTTGGTTGATGAAAGAATTTCTTTCACATAGTGCAGGCCATAAAACTCGCCCTTTTCATTTCTGGCTTCCGTCAGGCCATCGGAATAGATGAACAGCAAATTTCCCGGTTCCAGTGATAGTGCTTTCTCTGAATATTCGGCATTTTTCATCAGGCCCAATGCCGGGCCGCCTTTTTGCATCTCCCCGATAACGCCGTTTTCTACCGGCAATGGCGGGAGGTGGCCGGCATTAATTAGCCGAACTGTGTTTTCCCCGGCTTTCAATTCCAGATAGATAAGTGATGCAAAACGGTTTGGCAATCCGTCGCGACAGAAAATCCGGTTAATTTTCTGTGCCAGTTCAGCGAGGGAAGAATAATCCGGCGCGATAGCACGTATGGTTGCCTGCAATTTGGCCATGAACAGCGCCGCGGCAAGCCCTTTGCCGGCCACATCGCCCAGGGAAAAACCAAACCGGTTTTCATTGATTTTCATGTAATCCACCAAATCGCCGCCCACATCATTGGCCGGCCGGGTAAACAGCCAGACATCCCAACCGGGAATTACGGGACTTCTTTCCGGCAGCAATGCATTCTGCACCGCGCGGCCGGCTAACAGCTCATCGCGCGCTAACAGTTTATCTTTTATCTCCAACATGATGATGAAGAGAAGAATGGCGCCGCCAATTAAATGGCTCGAATTGCCGCTATTATTACCGATAAAAAGCGCGGCAATGCCAACGATGAGTAGTATTTGTCGCACCCGGGTTAGTTTCTGATATAATATTTTTATCAACCAGCCTGTCAGGTACAAACTCTGTTTCAGTTTGCTCATCCCTTCCAGTCTGCTCTTCTGACTTTCGGACAAAAAGTATTCCTTCAATTCCCGGAAATCCTGCCGAAGTGTGCCGAAAAAATCATTTTTTCGTTTCGATTCGTTCATTATTTATTCAATCCCAAATCACTTTTATACCATTTACTTTTTAAATTCCTGATTCAATTTATCTGATGTGAGGTGGTTTGAAAACCATCACTATTAAATTCTTTATCATAAAGCCATCTCTTTCCCGGAAACCATGACATGCTCAATATCCAGTGTTCCCATCTTCATTTCCACAAACGGTTTGCCGTTTTTCAAACCAACAGAACCGAAACCGGTTTCCGCGGCAAAAAAACTTTTAAAATTGTCGCCGATTTTCGAGTCGATATAAAGTGTTTTTTCCACAGCGTCGTAACGTACGCCGGTTAACCCCTGCAGCAAACCGTAACTTGCCAGGGCGCGGGCGTACCAATGGCCGCATTCGTACTCATTAAAAGGATTGCGGGCAGTGCCGTCGTAGCGGTCGCGGCAGACGCGGACAATTTCCAGCCCTTCATCAACTTTTCCTTCCAACATCAGATGGGATGCTACCTGGTATTCGATGCCGGTCCACACTTCGTTGCTGTACACAAACGGCAGGGTGAGCGCGCCTCCTTTTGGCCAGGTGCAGAGCAGAAGTCCGCCGTCTTTACCCAAGGCAAAAGAGGGCCGCTGCGGATTGACATGGTCGGTCAGATCGTGTTTTAAATTATATTTGTGAACCGCCAGTAAATGACTGGTTACTTTGGCCGGATCGGCAATTTCTCCCAGGCCGCACATCCGGGCAATCCAAAAACCCAAAACGCCGTCGGAAAGGCAGCCGGTACCGTACTGATATTTAGGACCTTCTTTCTGCAAAAGTTCAATGGCTTCTTTGGAATAATCGGAATAACTGTTTTGGGCAGCAGCAACCGGATCAGGTGTTTGTAATCCTTTCCATTTTACCTGCTGGTAAAAATATTCACCGTCGTACAAATTGGTTTCCATGAACTTCCTGCCCCTCTGCAGCAGTTCACGGTAGCGGGATACGTCGTCATGCAGCGCTTCACCCATGTCGATTGCCGCAGTCAGTGCGCCCAGATAGAAGCTGGTGCACATGCCGTCCGGTCCCCAGAATTCGATATCGTACGTATTGTGGTGCGGTTCTTCCAAGACACCCTTCCCTTTGGGGTCCCAGGTTCGGATGCAATAATCCAAACTTTGTTTCACGGCGGGCCATAATTTTTTCAACCAGACCGTATTGCCGGAGATGCGCCATTCCCGGTACATTTTCATGATGCCGCCCAACTGCCCGTCGGCCGCGGCATGGAAAGTGTGCTGCTGCGGGCGGATGGGCAGCGCCGTGCGGAACACCTGGTGTCCCCGTTCATCCTGACTGACCCGGAATTCCGTTTCCCGCAGGGTGCGTTCCAATTGCGGGAACAGATGGGGAATGGCCTGGGCGTAATTCCAGACGTGAGTGCAGGAACCGGAGCAGCAGCCGCGGTTATCGGAGCAGCCTTCCCAGCACCAGAGACGACCGTCAACCTGTCTCTGCACGGTTGGCGTTTTAAGGATGGTCAGATTGGCGGCAACAGCCTCAACAACTTCCGGGGGGAGGGTTGTATCGTAAAAAGTATCGCTGAAGATTTTGGATTTGGTACGCAGATCGTGATATTGAGTACGCCAGTAACTAACGACCTCTTCGATACTGTGAAATTTCCCGGCATACCAGGGAACATAAAACGGGCTGTTGACAGAGCAGGTTTGCGTCGA
This sequence comes from uncultured Deferribacteres bacterium, assembly GCA_913009825.1. Taxonomy (GTDB): domain Bacteria; phylum Zhuqueibacterota; class JdFR-76; order JdFR-76; family DREG01; genus DREG01. The sequence goes on along the minus strand of CAJVYQ010000048.1, from coordinate 7,362 downwards.
TAGTTTGGCTTGCTGTGCCGGTTCCGGATCTTTGCCCAAACGTAAATCCGTGCGGGGTACATACCAGGCAAACATCAGTTTAACGGTTTTTTCTTCACCCGGCTGTAAGGTAAACGGTACGAACAGGGAAGCGCCGGGCGCCGGACCGTTTATGGGTGGCGTATTGCGTAAATTTTGTTCCTGAATATTTTTCCAGGCGATGGTAAGAGGATCCCACCAGCCGCCCCGGAACCAGCAGTGATCCACAACTGTGTTGGAGTCGTCGACAAATGCGGCAAATCCTCCCAAGTTTTGCGGTTCCTTTTCGCTGCCTTCCTGATAAAGCACAAAACCTTTTTCTACCGGTTTGATGAAGTTCCCTTCATTGCCCATTTTCATGAAATTTTTGGCGTTGTACGAAAATACCGCTTCTATTTTTGCTCCGGTCGGATTTTTGAAATGGTATTCCAAGGCACCCACCGGCAGACTGGCATTGTCGCCATCCCCGGGGATAAAAGGGCTCCAGCCGGTGATGTCAATCTGCAGCGGGATATCGTCATCCTGCAGGGTGGTCTTGCCAAAAGGAAAACGGGCCAGAAAAGAAGCATGTTCGAACCGCGGCAAACCGAAGCTGCTGCCGGCCGCGCCGTTACCGCTGCCGGGGCGGCCAAAATATTTCCATGCCGGAACCTGGCCCTCCAATACCTTTGTACCGTTTTTAACCCCTTTCACCGAGATAGCGGCAAATGTACACGGTTCATTGAATATTTCCGGCTGATTCCTCACCGACACGTGGGAGATGGCGCCGGTCCCTTCCAGACAGATCATGCCCGCTCCGATTCCTCCGATGGGAAACGCAATACGATTGAGAAAGGGACCGGCATAAGCGCTGTTGTATTCTCTTTTCTGTTGGTTACTTATTGGTTCATTCATTTTTTGACATCCCGTGATTTGTACAAACAGAAGAAAGATTGAAAAAAAGGCAATGATGAATTTGATTGTTTTCATTTTTGAATCCTCCTGAAAAGAAAACTACGGATAAATTGATTATTTGTTCTCTGAAACATTGCATGTCTTTGTCGCCATGATTGTGGTAAAAGAAAACAGGGCTGCTATGCGAACGAAGGGAAAAGAATCTGATTTCGAAAAATTTTTAAGATTTTTGGCAACTACTCAGGTGTGCTACATGAATTAATTGTAATCACGCTTCGACTCCGCTCAGCATGGCTATTTTAGCCGGCTTAAGCCCTTCGTCAAGCTCAGGATAAATTCAGTCGAAGTTTCCTGCATATCAAAAAACAAGCACAGCTGAGTAGTTGCGATTTTTGTAACTATTCAGCCCACGAAACACACTGAATACACGAAAAGTGTTACTAATACCTAAATTGAGCAATTTTAGGGCGATTCGCTGAATCGCCAGCCGTATTTGCACTTAAAATGAAAATCCGTTAAGTAATAAAAACAAGCTTAAAAACAAGAGAATCGCTCAATTCCGGCTTGCCGAATAACGCCTGACTTCTTTCACCCGGTTCTCCAGGACGGATTCCGGTTCCATCAAATCATCCGGATCGGGAATTTCCGTTCCGGATTCGGCAATTCGGTCCAGTGCCCAGAAAATACCATTACGAAGTTGTGCGTCCGGATCGTTTTTGAAGTACACTAATCCGGGTAAAAAATCCACAATCAATTCAGGCCGCTGATAGCCGATTTCACCGACAGCCTGCGGAATAAACCAGCAGCAAGTGCCGGATTCGTCGTTCATCGACCAGAGCATCCGGCGGAGAAGGTCTTTTATTTTTTCGTCATGCAAAACGGTGGCGGCAATGCCAAACGCTTTCACTGCCCGCCAGCGCATCTCTTCTTCCACGTGGTAAAGGAAACCCATGATGTGTCGAATAAGAGCGGGTTTTTTCTGTAACGCGGTTTCAAGCTCAGCCCATTTTTCACGAAGCAGAAAATCTTTAATATCGGATTTATCTGACATGCCGAATCTTTTTTAATTGAATTTATTGAGTTGAATTTAAAGTAACATCAAATTTGATGGGAAGCAAATGAAAAGTGCCGGTATTCTTTCATTCAAATTATATAACTATTCAGCTCACGTCTGTCTGACACAGGCAGAAAGCGCACGAAAGAATCGAAATATCTCATCTAACTTTTTTCCTGTTTTTTTTTGAGTCTTTCGCGGGCTGCCTGAGTAGTGACAATACCGTAACACTTTAGTTTTTTGAACAAATCCGCTTCCTTTGCGCTCTCTGCGCCTCTGCGTTTTAAAGCGCCTGTTTTTTTAACGCAGAGACGCGGAGGGCGCAGAGAAATTGAAAAAATCGTTTGCCTATTCAGCCCGCGAATTACACGAAATCATACGAATAGGACAAAATAGTTAACGATTCTCGTTTTTTAGCGATATCAGCGGGCCACCTGAATAGTTACCAAATTATATATATGTAAGATCGGGATATTGTTTTTGGGCTAATGTGGTTTTCCCTGTTTGCTGCGCGCCGGATTTTTCTGCCGGGAGATAGGGGCTAAATGCCGTTCAAAAAACGATATTTCTGTATTATTTCGTTCATCACCGTAAAATATACAGGATGATTTACGATGGTGCAAGAAGATTTACAGTTTTTCTGAAAAATTCATTCTCCATCATCTGAACCCCATGGCGACATATCCTACCCAGTGGTGTAAATTGCTGGGAGCCGTTTGTCCCAGACCCAATTTCTTCACGGGCAATTCTCCCAAAGCAACGCTGTTATCATACCGCAAAAGATGGCCTTGCATAGGGGGGATGTGCATCTGCTGAGTCAATCGATGGAGAAAATCAACGCCGAACGGCACAGAGAAGCGCCCACACCAGGTAATTTTATACTGATGTACATCCTTTTCATCCACCAGGCGGTACAACATTTTCTTTAATCGCGAAGGTTGTGTAGCGCCGGTCAGGTGTTTATGAATGATATCGTACTCCCGGGCAACCGCCTTCTCGTATCCGGGAATGTCGCAGCCGAAGGGCGCGTAGTTTTTCCCGCCCCAGTCCTGGTCGCCGTAGTGGCAGCAATCGGTTGAAATCAGGAAGCCGATATCTTTGCCCAACTGCCAGTTCTTTTCGGTGATGATATTATTAACGGTCTTTGCCAGCATGGTGGCCAGTGAATCCATCCGCTCCCATTTCATGTACGGGACGAGGATGGGGACAATTTCCACATCGCGGTTGTAATATTGCAGAAACGGGATGAGCGCTTCCAGCGAATGTTCCTCGCCCTCATATTCATTGGATACCAAATATGAACTTTCCGGTAGTTGTTGGAGTATTTTTTCTCTGATCCCCGAGACGGGAACCGGGCCGTACGGGCCGCGCCAGCGGGTGAAATGGTCAAAAATCAGTTTATTTTCCACCTGCCATTTCCAGGCTTTGTGCGCCACACCGAAAAGAATGATCCGTTTCGCTTTCATATTCCTCATAATATGCACATAAACCTGGCCGGCGTAAAGATAATCATCGTGGGGAGAAATGCCGGCGATCCAGGGCTGGCGGAAAAGCCGGTCTTCGCCGGTTAATGAATCCTTTTCCAATTGTGTGCTCAGTTTTATTACAGCCTCGATCTGTGCCGGCGAGACGGCAAAACCTACCGTATCCACAAGTCCCCGCACCGACCGGTTTGAAGCGGTTGTTTGTGTATCGGAATTTTTTGTGGCACAGCCGAACAGAACGGGCAGGATCAAAACCAATGTGAGCAGTAAATTCTCCAAATGAATTCGTTTCATCATCTTTCTCCTCTCCCGGTTTTTTACCGGATATAAAAGATAACGTTAAAATAAGCCGCTGGAACATACGGCGCACAATACTTTTAAATTTTACAAAACGTTTTGCGGGCACCGAAAATCAAAATTCGCGCATCGCTGTTCAAATCATTGTTCCTACTGCTATTGCAGCAGCTTCCCAGAACCCTGTCTTTTTATATCTTTTCAATGAAGACCGGTTATGTTATCCGTTGATGAAAAAACATTTCTTTAGGATTCCAGATTATTCAATAATTCATAAGCCATTGGTTTAACACTTTCTATCCATCCGGGATTTTTTAGTGCGGATAATAATTTATTAGCTGGAAAACCTGCCGGAAGTTTTTCTGTTTTTTTCAAATCATAAAAAATATGATGGGTCCCGGCTAAAAGAAAAACAGAATCTGATTTTTCTATGAGTGTTTTAAGAAGGGGTTTAATAGATTGAACGCCTAATTTTATAAGTCCTTCCGCTGCTAGCCAACGAATATCACTTTCATCATCTTCCAAAGCCTGGATAAACAGGGGTATTGAGATGGGATCCCCAATTTCTGCCATTGTTTTCAAAGCTTCCCAACGACAAACATGCTGTGGATGGCTAACCAGTTCCACTAAAAAATCTATTGTGGTTTTACCCTTTGCCACAAGTTTTGCACGCGCTTCTTTTCTTTCCATTCCATTTTTGCTGCCAAGGGTTTTGATTAATTGTTGAATTTCTATATCTTCAGGATCTATAATTGTTTCATCCATTTTTTATCCTTTAATAAATTATACTTTTTATCTATGAAATATAACATTCCGATGATCCAGTAATTTGTAAACACGAACTTTGATAAAATCTGTTATCAAAAAAGCAATTATTGCATATCCCCAAACTAAAAGAGCCAAATTCCATGAAATTGGTGTAATAAACCAGCCATAAACAGCAACAAGTGTTGCCAAAGCCTTGGTAATTACAGCCGACCAAAACAGGATAGCACTAGGTTTAATAGACCAGAATGGACCACGTGTGCGAGCTAAAAATATGGTTAAATGCCCGGCAACAGCAAGTTTTAGAAAAATAAATGATTGAATCATTTCTCTTGGAAGATGCAAAACCTCCTGCGCGATATAAAATATTCCGAAAGAACTGATAACACCAATAAACCCTAAAACAGTGGACATACTTAAAACAATTCTCATATTCCATTTTTCCGGTTCCTTGGAATAGTGGACATTATCATAGGCAATGGCCATTATAGGAGCATCATTAAATAACGCAAGCAAAACGATCATGATAGCTGTTACCGGATAAAAATTGAAGGCCAAAATAGCAAGCGTGATGAAGAAAAGTACACGAATAGTTTCGGCAATGCGATAGATAGCATAGCTGTTCATACGCTGGAAGATTTTCCGGCTTTCCTTTAGGGCGTCTATAATGACTGAAAGTCCCGGCAAGGTAAGTACAATATCTGCAGCTGATTTTGCCGCGTCGGTTGCGCCGGCCACGGCAATTCCTGCGTCGGCTTTCTTGAGGGCAGGGGAATCATTTACTCCATCACCGGTCATACCCACAATATGGCCTTTCTCCTGGAGCAATTCCACGATATGATACTTATGTTCAGGGTAAACCTGAGCAAAACCGTCTGCATCTTCAACGATGCGCTTTGCTTCTCTATCGGGTTTATTCAAAAATGACGAAGCCGGCATAATGTTAGTGCCAAGGTTTACCTGCTGCGCAATTTGTTTGCCGATGGCAGAATGGTCGCCGGTGACCATTTTGACCTCTACGCCCATATCTTGCGCTGTTTTAATGGTTTGTGCAGAATCTTCCCGGGGAGGATCAAAGAGTGGAATCAACCCGACAAATTGCCAGTTTCCATCAGTATCCGTTTTGGCAACGCCAAGTGTACGAAATCCTTTGGCTGCAAAATCGTCGATCTGCTTATTAGCATTATTAGTCATTTCCCCTTTATTCTTTGCTACAAGCGATAGTACAACCTGTGGCGCTCCTTTTGTAATTTTAAAAGTATTACCATCAGAATCCGAGAGTGTTACTTGCGTACGTTTTATAACAGGATCGAATGGTTTGTAATCACTTTTCATAAAAGAGTCCGGTACCCCCGCAAGAGCCTCCACTGATTTTGTTTTATTGATAATTGCGGTGTCGATGGGGTCTTTGTCTTCCTCTCTGGATGCAAGTGTTGCATATAACAATACATCATTAGCGGTAAAGTTTTCGAATGGTTTTACTTCTGCCAGCGTTAATTCGTTTTTTGTAATGGTTCCTGTTTTATCAGAACATAAAATATCCATCCCCGCCATTTCTTCAATTGCAGTTAATTTACTTACTATAGCTTTCTTTTTGGCCAGTATAACAGCCCCTACTGCCATAGTAACCGACAAAACAGCGGGTAGTGCAACCGGAATTGCCGCGATAGTCAGAACGAGTGCAAATTGAAGTGTTTCAATAAAACTTTCATGTCTTAAAAAAGACACAAGAAAGATAATTGTCACCATAAATGCGGCAAGAACGATTAGATAATCTCCTATCTTAATAACCGCTTTCTGGAAGTGACTGATTGTTTTTGCCTCGGATACTAATTTGGCAGTCTTTCCAAAAAAGGTGTTTAAACCGGTAGTTACCACCAGGGCATTCATCTCTCCTTGCCGGATAATCGATCCGGAGTAAGCAATATCGGATACTTTTTTATCAACAGGAAGAGACTCACCGGTCAAAGCGGATTCGTCAATAGAAAGATAGTCTCCATCAAAAAGTTTAACATCTGCCGGTACAATATCCCCCAAGCGCACACGCGCGACATCACCCGGAACCAGTTCCCCGGCATTTATTTCAAGCCACTTGCCATCACGCAGCACCCGTGCCTTCATCGCTAATTTCTGTTTGAGTAATTCAATAGCATTGTCTGCCTTGTGCTCTTGCCAGAATCCAACCACGGCATTCAACAACAGCAATGCAGATATTACCCAGAAGTCCTCCCAATGATGTATGATTATTGAAAGGATGGCTGCAATTTCAATCATCCAGGGAATAGGTCCCCAGAAATAACTTAAAAATTTGATTAACGGATTGACCTTCTTTTCGGAAATTTCATTATATCCGTACTCTTGAAGCCGTTCTTTTGCTTCTGAATCTGAAATGCCAATTTCACTTGATGAAAATTTTTCAAACAGGTCTTTTACTGTCGCCTTCTTTATAGTATCCGTATCTATTGTGGTCTTCTTCATACCGATCAGTCCTCCTTATTACGCATAACAATTTGCAAATAACCTGCTTTGCCAGCAGGAGAAATAGTTGAATAATTTCTCCGAAATGTACTTATTTACATTTAGAATAAAGTACTAATAAAAAATTTTCTTATCAAGAAATTATAAAAATATTTTTGTGGTTAATGCACTAACCAATGGATTTGTAAAAATCAATACTACTGCGGTTAGGAATCCGCATCTGTTTGTGTAACAAAAACAAGAATATGTGTAACAGTTCACCTGTATCTAAAATCAGACATTTGCGATATAAATATTTGCCTTGAATAATCCTTTTTTGTCTTGAAACCTTAGTAATAAGCAAAATCTACAAACACCTAACCTTATTACCTTATT
>CAJVYQ010000047.1 GCA_913009825.1 uncultured Deferribacteres bacterium | reverse complement strand
AATGAACAGGGATTGTCCCGGAAACATACGGATACTTGTTTTATGCACAGGATGATTAACATCGAAGAATGGAACAAAAGATATTCCGGACAACTGTATTTTTCGGATCCCGACAAGTTACAATACCTGAGTTATTATAAATGCGAAACTTGAATATTTTTAAATTTAACCGCAAAAAAAATGTATGAAGCAAAAGGAGTTTCTAAACAAGCCGGAATGCAACTCCTGCCTGAGCTGAGGAAGGTAATCTCTCATTGCAAATTGCATATTATCAAAGTGCAAAAGTGTACTTTTCTAAAAATATCCCCGTTCAGATCCGATAAAATTTGTAAAGTCCTGCGGATTGCTGTGTTCCATCATAATTTCAATTGATTTTTCCTAAAAAGTTTCGTTTATTTTACGTCAGCCTTTTGTTTTAACTGTGCAGGGAACAAAAAAGGAAATGCAACAGTAAGAAGTATTTGGTTTATGAAAATATTATCACAAATTGAAAAAGGTGCGGGGTTAACCAATACGTTAAAATGTTGAAATCGATTATAGAAAAAGATAACAATATCCTTGCATTTGTGTTTCAACTTATTTATTCCTCTCGTATTCGGTATGATTCTATCTCAGAGCAAACATTTCTTTTACCTGAATTGAGCGATTTACTTATTTTTACGATTGTTTTTGACACCGAACGGGTTTTCATCTTTTGCATAAATCAAATAAAATCGGATTGTCGATTAAGCAAATCGACCTGCAATCGCTCAATTTAGGTTTTATTTTTATATACGGAACCACAGGTAAATAAAAACAGAGGTTATTCTTATGGAAGGTAAGTCAGAAAAGGGTATGATTGAAGCAAAAGGATTAAGTAAATATTATGGTCCTTTTGTAGCCATCCGGGACATCTCTTTTTCCATTCCGGAGGGACAGATCGTTGCGTTTTTAGGGCCGAACGGAGCGGGAAAGACGACAACGATGAAAATATTAACCGGTTATCTTGCTCCCAGCGAAGGGCATGCATTCGTAGCCGGCCTGGATGTAGCAAGTAACAGGCTGGAAGTTGCCAAAAAGCTGGGATATTTACCGGAAAACGGTCCGCTTTACCAGGATATGACGCCGTTGGAATTATTGCGATTTTTTGCCGAAGCGCGCGGCCTGGACCCCGACCAGACGCGGGAGCGAATCGACCGGATAACCCGGCAGACCTCGTTGCAGGATGTGATGGAAAAACCGATCGACAAACTTTCCCGCGGTTATCGTCAGCGTGTTGGCCTGGCTCAGGCTTTGTTACACGATCCGGAAGTGTTAATTATGGATGAACCGACCATGGGATTGGATCCAAACCAAATCCGGGATTTTCGCAACAACATCAGAGCATTGGGAAAATCAAAAACGATTCTGCTCTCCACCCACATTCTTCAGGAAGTGGAAGCTGTGGCAGACCGGGTTCTGCTGGTGCATAATGGTGCGCTTGTGTTCGACGGAACACCGGAAGAGTTAAAAGAAGATGGATCATTAGAAAAACCGTTTTATCGTCTTACCAATGAAGGACGTCCTGTTTCAATAACTGCAACGGAGGTCACGGCACAATGAACAGTATAAAAAATATAAATTATCGAATGATTTGGGCCATCGTAAAACGTGATTTACGAAGGTACTTCACCAACCCGTCCGGGTATGTTTTTATCACGCTTTTTATCTTTTTAAGCGCATTTGCCGCTTTTTGGCAGAACCGCTTTTTTCTTAACAATCTGGCCAACCTGGATCAGTTGAATGCTCTGTTTCCACTGATTTTGATCTTTTTCATCCCGGCTCTTACCATGGGTGTTTGGGCGGATGAAAAAAAACAGGGAACCGATGAACTGCTTTTTACCCTTCCTGCCACTGATTTTGAAATTGTGATGGGAAAATATCTGGCCATTCTGGGCATTTATTCCGCATCCCTTATTTTATCTCTCAGCCATGTTTTTGTTTTATTCTGGCTGGGAAGTCCGGATATCGGCCTGATGTTCGGCAACTTTATTGGCTACTGGCTCATCGGCAGCGCTTTGATTTCTGTTGGCATGCTGGCTTCCCTGTTGACCAGTAACACTACCATCGGATTTATTGTCGGCGCGCTGTTTTGCTCGTTTTTTGTGTATATCGATTCAACCCTGGCAATTCTCAGCACCGGTTTGGGCCGACTTACCGCATCCCTGGGCGTGGTGGGCCATTTCGACGATTTCGCCAGGGGTATCGTGAGTTTTTCCGGCTTGTTATATTTTATTGGCCTGGCCGGCGTTATGCTTTATATCAACGTCATTTTAATTGGCCGCCGCCATTGGCTGCTGGAAGCGGACGGATTCAAAATGTGGGTGCACCATCTGATCCGCGGTGTCGCCCTGATTGTTGCTGTGATCAGCTTCATCACCATATTAGGCCGGATCAATTTCCGTCTTGATGTAACTGCGGAGCAGTTGCATTCCTTGTCCGGTGAAACCAAAAAATTGTTAAAAGAACTTCCGGACGACCGGCCGGTGCTGGTACAGGCCTATATCAGCAAAGATGTACCGCAGAATTATGTGCAAACACGGGCGAACCTGGTCGGCTTTCTCAAGGAGATCGACGCAAAAGCGGGCAACAAAGTGCAAGTTTATATTCATAAGACGGAACCGTTCACCCGGGAAGCCAGAGATGCGCGGGAAGAATTCGGCATCACCGCCAAGGAACTGCCGCAACTTTCAACGGCCAGCGCCGGTTTTACCCAGGTATTTATGGGGGTCGCTTTCACTTCCGGTGCAAAAGAACAGGTAATTCCGTTTTTTGACCGCGGTTTACCTGTGGAATATGAACTGGTTAAAAGCATTCGGGTGGTCACAAACAGCAGTCGTAAAAAAGTGGGTGTGTTAAATACAGAAATCAAACTGTTCGGTGGGTTCGATTTTAATACTATGAACAGCTCACCTGCCTGGCCGGTTGTGGACGAATTGAAGAAACAGTACGAAGTGGTGCAGATCAATGCGGATCAGCCGATTACGGAAAAACTGGACGGTCTGTTGGTTGCCATGCCGTCTCTGCTGCCGCAAAAGCAGATGGATAATTTACAGGATTACATCTTAAAAGGGAATCCTACCCTGTTGCTGATCGATCCGCTGCCGGTGGTAAACGTGGGCCTGTCTCCTTCGGAGAAAGCGGGGGCGAATAAAAATCCCTTCACCAGGAATCAGGGGCCGCCGCCGGAACCCAAAGGCAATATTCAGGAATTTATGACCAGGATCGGAATCGGCTGGAATTCCGCGCAGATCACCTGGGATGCTTACAATCCCCATCCGGATCTGGCGCAAATTCCGCCGGAAATTGTTTTCATCGGACCGGGAAATGAGAATCCCGAAGCATTCAATAAAGAAAATGTGATCACTTCCGGTCTGCAGGAGATGGTACTGCTTTACCCGGGCAGCATTCGCCGGGCTGCAGGAACGGCATTTAATTTTGAACCGTTAGTCAAATCCGGCTATGTTTCCGGCAGTTTAAATTATCGCCAGATGGTGCAGCGCAGTTTCTTTGGCGTGCAGTTGGTCAGTCGCGGATTGCGCCGGATTCCCAACAGTATCGATTATACGCTGGCGGCGCTGGTTACCGGCGATGTTGCCGTAAAAGATTCCAGTTCGGTAAATGATTCCACGCAAACGGCGAAGCAGGTTAAACTGATCGCCATTGCCGACCTGGATTTTATCTCCCAGCAGTTTTTTGACCTGCGTAAAATGGGGCTGGAAAATCTTAATTTTGATAATGTAACTTTTTTCCTCAACTGTATGGATTATTTGGTCGGAGATAAATCTTTCATAGAACTTCGCAAACGGCGGGTAAAACACCGCACTCTGACCGCGGTTGAAAGTAAAATGCAGGAGTACATTAAAAACCGGTCCAAAGAACAGCAGGATGCCGAAGCGGAAGCTCAAAGCGCCCTGTCTGCCGCACAACGGCGGCTGGATGAAAAAGTGGCGCAGGTTCGCCAGCGCGCCGATCTTGATGCACAAACCAAACAGATCATGGCCAAGAATCTGCAGGAGACGGAGAACAAACGGTTCGAGGCATTGAAAAAACAGATCGAGGCGCAGAAAAAGGCGAAAATTGCCCGCAGCAAAGAAGATATGGAAGCACAGGTGAGAAGAATTCAGAATGCTATCAAAACATTTGCCGTCGTAGCGCCGCCCATCCCGGTTTTTCTCATCGGTGTATGGATTTTTCTGCAACGCCGAAAACGGGAAAAAGAGGGCGCTGCCGCTGCAAGAAGATTGCGCGGGTAGTTTGGTAAACGGATATCCGCTAAAATACAGGTGAATTAAGTTTGTCGATTTAAACTTTTGGAGTTCAAAGATGGAAGAAAGAAAGAAAACATTTATTTTTGGCGGCGTTGCCATTGTTCTGCTGCTATTGGCCTTCATCACCACGCCGCGTACCAAAACGCCCAATGCTTTTTTAGACCAGGGAGAGCTTTTCTTCCCGAATTTCACAGATCCCAACCAGGCAACCACGCTTGAGGTGATCGATTGGGACGAAGAAACCGGGCAGGCTTTGCCGTTTAAAGTGGAATTCAAAAACGGCAAATGGACCATCCCTTCCCATCACGATTATCCGGCGGATGGGAAAGACCGCCTGGCAAAAACAGCAGCGGGAGTTATCGATATTCGAAAAGATGATTTTCGTACCGATAACCCGGAAGAGTATGAAGCTTGTGGTGTGATCGATCCTCTCGATCAAACCGCAACCAGCCTCAAAGGCCGCGGTAAACGGGTTACGCTGAAAGCGGAAAATGATAAAGTCCTGGCCGATTTTATCATCGGTAAAAAAGTAGAAGGCAGGGATGGATTCCGTTTTGTCCGGGTTCCCTCTCAGAAGAGGGTGTATGTGGTACGGATGAATATCGACATCTCAACCAAATTCAGTGATTGGATCGAATCTGATTTGCTCAAAGTGAACAAAGATGATATCGAACAGGTTATTCTGAAAGATTATTCCATCAATGAAAATGCCGGAACAGTGAATCAGCGGGATGTTTTGGATCTGAAGAAAAACGGCACTAAATGGGTGGCGAACAAGATGGCTGCCAATCAGGAAGTGGATGATACCAAAATGAAGGATCTGCTAACCGCCTTAGATGAGCTTTCTATCGTCGGCGTTCGTCCCAAACCGGCGGGACTATCGCAAAGCCTGAGTAATATGAACAAGGAAGGGATTCATCTGGGGCAGGCGGACATGGTTTCCCTGCAGCGGAAAGGCTATTATTTCACTCGGAATGGCCAGCTTTTATCCAATGAAGGTGAAACGCAGGTGCGAACTGTAGACGGTGTGATTTATACATTGCGGTTTGGCGAAGTGGTTTATGGCAGCGGCGTGGATGTGAGTGCCGGGGCAAAGTCCAATGCCAATAAAGACGCCGGGCCGGGAGAAAACCGCTATCTGTTCATCACTACCGAATTTAACCCAAGTGAATTTAAGGAACCTCCCAAACCGAAAAATACCGGCTTTGAAACAAAAGCGGACAGCCTATGGAGCGATGCCGATAAAGAAAACAAGAAGTTAAACGATGCTCACAAGGAATGGCAGAACAAGATGGATAAGGGACAAAAATTATCCCAGGAATTAAATGAACGTTTTGCGAATTGGTACTATGTGATTTCCGCCGAACGCTTTGACAAGATTAATCAGAAAAGAAAAGATTTGCTGAAAAAGAAAGAAGAGAAAAAATCCTGATTTGAAATAGAACGCAGGGATCCGGAGAGTGCTTCGCTTTGCGGACCCCTGTTTTTTTTATATCCCCCCAATGTTGTTGTCTTAAAATTTTTAGTCTTGAAATGGTAACACTTTAAGCCTTTGAAAAATCGTGTTTGTTGTGATCTTTTTTTAAACCTAAATTGAGCGATTCTTAGCTTAAAACAACCACCCAAAGAGTTTTGTCATTCTGCCTGTCCGACCACAGGCGGGCCTGTCCGTCCACAGACGGGAAAGAATCTTGTTTGTCCGGTACACTAAACCAAAAAGATTTCTACGGAATGAAGTCGAAGGGTCTACTTGTATCTGCAATTAATACTTATAAACATTTGCCGAAGTCCCGTCATGGAGTTGTGTAAAATTCGGAACGGGTCACCGTGAATGATTACGAATAGTTACTCCTGTAATTGGCAACTAAAATCTCACCATCCGTTTTAAAATCCGCTAAGAAACCATTTTTTTTGAAACCTTATTTAAAAAATTGTGTATATTATTAAACTTGTCTACCGAACGGTAGGTATGTTAGGAACTAAGTGATAAATCGCGAAGAGGCCTGGAAAAGTTCTTGCCGGTTGATTTATCCTAAGTTGAGTTTGTGAATTTTGTATCAGAATTATCCTTTTGGAGATCGATTGTTCAAGCAAGCTGAATTGTACCCAACCGGGTTTTATTTTTAGATTAAAAGTAACTACTCAGGCTGCCCACCAAATACACGAAAAACTCTAAACCATTTTTAATTATTATTACCTTTCGTGTATTTAGTGGGTTTCGTGGGCTGAATAGTTACGGTCAAAAGAGGAATTTTTTTCATGCAAGCCGCTCAATCTTCCATACATGAGGCATCCGGCACCAGGAATAAAATTTTCCGTACCGCCGCACAACTTTTCGCCCAAAAAGGGTATAGCGGCGTTTCCATGCGGGAAATTTCCGAAGCGGCCGGACTTTCCAAACCGACTATTTATTATTATTTTGGCAGTAAAGAAGGGATTTATAAAGAATTACTACATGTTAGCCTTGCCCAGGGGCTCTCCCTTTTTGACGCTATTGTAAAGAGAGACATGCCGGTTAAACAAAAGCTGATTGAGATTGTTAAATTCAGATTTCGTCAGGGGCGGGAACATCCGGAATTTGTTAAGTTTGTTTTATCTCTATTTGTTGTTCCGGAGCGGCTTCCCTTTTTAAGTCATTTTATTCAGGAGGCCGAAAATCGCCGGAAAATTTTGATCTCACTGGTACAGGAAGGAAAAGATAAAGGGGAGTTTGGCGTAACCGCTCATGCGGAATTGACAGCGGAAATTCTGTTGGGGACCATCACTCACTTTCTCTGGCGGCAAATTAATTGTGAGGAACAGATTCTCTCTGATAAGCTGGCAGAAGAGATTGTAGAATTACTGTTTAAGGGTTTGAATGAGTGAAAAAAATGTTTGTAAATAAAATGCTTGGTTGAGAAAACTGCGATTTAGTACGAAAGAAAGTGAATTGGCAAAAGGACTAACAGGGAGATAAATAAAATGAACAGATTGATGAAGTGTCTGTTGATCGGGATGTTTTTTCTGCCGTCGATAGTTAACGGGCAGGAAAAACCGACACTTACATTGGCAACAAGTGTTGATTATGCGCTGAAGCACAATCCGGAGCTTAAAATGGCGGAAAAGGAAGTGGCAAAAGCAAACGCGGGGATCGGCGAAGCTCTTTCCGGTATTTTACCGCAATTGGATGCGTCCGCCAATTTTCGACACGACTGGGCCATTCAAAGCCAGACCATCCCTAATTTTCTTAAACCGATGCTGGGGGCCATGGCGCCTCCGGGGATGCCTGATTTTGTTAGAATTTCATTCGGTTTGGAAAACATGTTCACGTATGGGGTGCAAATTTCGCAGCCGCTATTTTTAGGCGGCGCCGGAATTGCCGGTATCCAAACCGCAAAAGCAGCTAAAAGGGCGGCGCAACAAAATCTGGAGATGAAAAGACAAAATTTGATCCATCAGACAGTGAACGCTTTTTATGCCTGCTTGTTGGCACAAAATCTTATCGATGTTCAGGAAGAAGCGCTAACGCAGGCGAAAGCCAATTTAGCCGTTGTGGAGAAAAAATACAATGTGGGCACGGCATCGGGATTCGATAAAATGCGCGCCCGGGTGGAGGTCGCCAATCTTGAACCGAACCTGATTTCGGCAAAAAACAGTCGGCAGGCGGCGCTCACTTATTTGAAAAATATATTGGGGTTGCGCAATAATGCGGAGGTGGATGTTTCCGGAGAACTCACTTTTTCCGAAGATAAATTCGGCCGCATGGCTTTGCGGGAATTGCAGGCGATGGCACTAAAAAACAGGCCGGAAATTTTGGCTCTGTCCGAACAGAAAAACATAACCCGAAAAGGGATCACCATCGCCAGAAGTAATTTTTTGCCTAAAATATTCTTCCAAACCGATTATTCCTACTTAGCCCTGCGCAACGATCTTAAATTCAGGCAAAACGATTTCAGCAAAGGGTTCACCTCAACTATCAGTCTGCAAATTCCCCTGTTTCACGGATTTCGTTCCAGCCGGCAGTATCAAAAAGCAAGAATCGATTTTAAAATGATGCAGGATTCGGAAAAGCAATTGAACGATGGCGTTTTTGCCGAAGTGGAAGTTTCATTGAATAAATTCAACGAGGCCAGGCAAAAATTTTTGTCGGCGCAACAGACGGTGGATCTGGCTAAAGAAGCGCTGCGTCTGGCAAATCTGATGTACAATGAAGGCGCCAATATTCAGTTGGATGTGCTTAATTCCCGAATGGCTCTGACCCGGGCGAAAATGAATTATATCAGTTCTTTATTTGAATATCAAATTTCCCGGTATCAATTGAGAAAAGCGACCGGAACATTGAAAGGGATCTTAAATTGAAACATCATAAAAGGAGAATATCATGAGAAAGGCGCTTACCATTTTAACCGCCATTGCTATAACGGCGTTGCTGTTTTCGGGTTGTGATAAATCCGGTAGCAGTGATGATCAGAAAGATGAGAGTATACCGGTAAGGGTTGCCCCGGTAAAATTGAGCAATGTCATCCAAACATTAATTTATGACGGAGATATTAAAGCAGAGTTTGAAGTAAAAGTGTTCTCTAAAATCCCCGATAGAATTGAAAAATTTTTTGTGGATGAAGGAGACAAGGTGCAAAAAGGTAATCCCATTGCAAAAATTACCGCAACCACCATCGAACAGGGCGTTCACCAGGCGGAGGCAGGTTTAGTATCGGCAAAGGTTCAGGAGAGTAATTTGCTGCTGGAATTTGACCGGGCCCGGCGATTGAACCGGGAAAATGCCATGAGCATGCAGCAATATGATGCGATAAAAACCCAGTATGAAGCGGTGAAGGCGCAGGTTCAACAGGCCGAAGCGGCGCTGAAATCGGTGAAAAGCCAGCTAAACGATGCTACGGTTACGGCGCCCATCTCCGGTATCATCGGCAGCCGTTTTTATGAAGCGGGAGATATGGCCAATCCGGCTATACCGCTGGTTACCATTGTGCAGATGAACCGGGTAAAAATTATTTTCGAGGCGACGGAAGAAGATTTGGGCATACTCTCTGTGGGACAAAAAGTAGATGTAGTGATAACAAGCTACACCGGTGAAAAATTCAGCGGTAAAATAACAAAAATCAGCCCGGTTTTGGATCCGTTAACGCGGATGGCAAAAGTAGAAGTCATCATTAATAATCCGGACCGAAAACTGAAACCGGGGATGTACGCACACATCGAGGTGATCACCGGCGTTTTGGAAAATGTGATTGTTGTGCCCAGATATACTGTCATCGAGAGCACTACCATGGAGAAAGTACACGGCGAAGACCGGGTTGTGAAAAATTATTATATCTTTATCGCCGATTCCAACAAAGCTCAGCGAAGAAAATTGAATGTGATTTATGTGAATCACCAAAATCTTGCCGTTTCTTCCGGCGTTAAAGCCGGCGAACAGTTGATTACAATGGGACAAAATTATCTCCGGGATGGCGCAGCTATTCGCATTTCACAGGAGGGAGGAGACATAAAATGAAAATCTCGAAACTTGCCATTAAACGCAGCGTCACATTTTTTATGATCTACCTGATCGCCCTGGGATTCGGCCTCTTTTCTCTGATACGTTTGAAAGTTGATCTTTATCCCAAATTGGAATTCCCCATGGTGGCGATCATTACGCAATACACAGGCGTCAGTCCGTTTGATATTGAGACGGTTATTACCCGTCCCATTGAAGAAACGGTTGCCCCGGTGCAGAATGTAAAAAAAGTTTCTTCCACTACCAAACAGGGGCTTTCGTTGGTGCTGCTGGAATTTGACTGGGGCACAGACATGAATCAGGCGGAAATTGATGTCCGCAACAACCTGGAGTTTGTACGGGATTATTTGCCGGAAGACGCCAGTGAGCCGTTGGTGTTTGCACTGGACCCATCGTCTCAGCCGATTCTTTTTATGGGCGTTTCATCCGACCTGCACGGAGAGGCGGAATTGCGCAGAATTTCGGAACGCGATATCGAACCGAGAATCGAAAGAATTCCGGGAGTGGCCATGGCGTTTACAACCGGAGGGATGCGCCGGGAAATTAAAATTCAGGTAGACCCGGCCAAATTACGGGCACACAACATTCCCATTCAGCAGGTATCTGCAGCGCTTCAGTCTAACAATTTGCAGTTGCCCTCCGGTTGGCTGGAAGATGAACACAGGGAGTTTACTATCCAGACAGTGGGGGAATATCATAGTATCGAACAGATTAAAAACACCAACATTGCTACGGTTGGCAATACGGTCATTCGCATCAAAGACGTGGCCAATGTAGTGGATGGTTTTGCCGATTTGCGCCAGCGGGTGTGGACAAACGGTAAACGCTCCGTCATTCTCATGGTTCAAAAACAATCGGATGCGAATACGGTAGCTGTTTCCCGGGAAGTGACCGGCCGCTTCGAACAGATTCAATCCGAACTGCCGAAAGGAGTAAAGCTGAATGTGATCTACGATCAGTCGACTTTCATTAATCGTTCCATGTCCAACCTGGGAAGCACAGCCGTCCAGGCAATTGGCCTGGCATTTTTGGTGTTGCTTGTTTTCCTCAGAAATTTTCGAAGTTCACTGATTGTCGCGATATCCATTCCCGTTTCAATTATTGTCACTTTTGCGGTGATGGATCAAACGGGACTTACACTGAATATCATTTCCATGGCCGGTCTGGCGCTGGCGGTGGGTTTGTTGGTGGATAATTCCATCGTTGTGCTGGAAAGTATTTTCCGGCATCAGGAGGAAGGGGAAAATATTGAAACCGCTGCTTACAACGGCGCCAATGAAGTGGCCATGGCGATCACCGCATCTACGTTGACGACCCTGTCCGTATTTGTTCCCGTGTTGTTTGTCCCCGGTCTGGCGGGTGAGCTTTTTAGCGACATGGTGGTTACTATCTGTTTCTCCCTGGCCGTTTCTCTGTTTGTTGCCCTCACCTTAATTCCATTGCTTGCCTCCCGTTTTCTTGCCATTAAGCAAACTTTAAGACGGAGCAAGATTGTTACAAAAACGCGGGATTCTGTCGGAAGAGGATTATCCCGTTTGCAAACCGGTTATTCTGTCGTTCTGGATCGGTCGTTGCAACACCGGAAAACGGTTCTGGCAACTGCACTGGTTACCTTTGTTATTTCCATTTTGATTTTAATGAATCTCGGCGGCGAATTTATTCCCAAAAATGATATGGGTTTTGTCCAAATCGTAGTCGACCGTTCACCGGGAACCAGTCTGGAATCGATGGGAAAAAGCATGTTGCAGTTGAATAAAATTATCGAAGAAAATGTGCCGGAAGCGGAAGTGACTTATATCACTTTCGGCCAGGGTGAAGGCGTATTTGCGGCGTTTTCCACCAGTACTTCCAACCAGGCGGATGTGATTATCCGTTTGAAAAAGATGAGTGAACGGAATCGAACAATGGCGGAAATTCAGGATGATTTGCGTGAAAAATTTAAAATGCTGCCCGATCTCAAAATAAAGTTTGAAGACAGGGGAGCGGCCATGTTTGGTTCCGCCGGGGATATTGTAGTGGAAATCTACGGACATGACCTGAAAATAGCTGAAGAGTTGTCAAAGGAAATTCGCGGCAAGATTGAAAATATTAAGGGGATCGTTCACATCGAGAGTACCGTCAAAGAAGCCGCACCCGAATTGAGAATCAATTTGAACCGTCAAAGAATCGCCGATCTGGGACTTAGTACGACACAGATAGGGCGGATTGTCAGCACAAGTGTTCTCGGCACGGTGGTAACCCGGTACCGTGACCAGGGTGATGAATACGACGTCCGGGTTCAGTTGACAAAAAAATCGCGCAACAATGAACAGGATATCGGAAATATCCCGATCATGACCCCTTTTGGCAAACAGATTCCATTACGTGCCGTGGCAAATATTGAGTATGCCAAAGCGCCGGCACAAATTTTACGGGAAGATCAGGAACGCATGGTGAGCTTGAATGTAAGCGTTTCCGGACGCGACCTGAGAAGTGTAACAAAAGATGTGGAAAAAGCTTTGAAGGGTGTCTCCATTCCTAATGAATTTCGTATCGGAATCGGCGGCGTTGCCCAGGATCAGCAGGAATCGTTTATGTACCTGGGGATTGCCCTGTTGGTGGCGGTGCTGCTTACTTATATGGTCATGGCATCGCAGTTTGAATCTCTGGTCGACCCGTTTATCATTCTGTTCACCATTCCTCTTTCCTCCATCGGGGTTGCCCTGGGATTGGCTTTGACCGGCACAGACCTCAGTGTGATGGCTCTTGTTGGAATTGTTATGCTGATTGGCATTGTGGTAAATAATGGCATTGTGCTGGTCGATTATATTAACCAACTCCGGGAAAGAGGGTTGGAATTATTTGATGCAATCCGGCAGGGGGGGCTCATTCGCATGAGACCCGTTCTGATGACCGCTTTAACCACTATTTTGGCCATGTTGCCCCTGGGGCTTGGCTTGGGAGAAAGTGGCGAAAACTGGGCGCCCATGGCGCGTTCGGTGATGGGAGGTTTGACAGCGGGTACGGTTTTGACTCTAATTGTTGTTCCCGTGATTTACGCAGTGGTTGAGATCGTTGGCGAAAAAACTAAGAAACGGTTCGGTAAAAAAACAGATGAAGGGAGAGAAAGAAAATTAGCGCCGGAAAAAATATGATAAAAATTGCTTATTACAGCTAATTGAAAAAAGCGAAATTTTCGTTGTTTTGTGACATGTTCGTTCTTTTAAAATATGATTCGTTTAGTCCGGGCAGGAGTTGAACTCCTGCCCACAAGCCCGGTCACGTGCTCAAAATGAAAATACGGCAGAATTAATCAAAAAACTAAAGTGTTCCGTTATTTCTAAGCTGTAAAATAAAAAACCCCTGAGGGAACGGCTCAGGGGTTTGACATAAACGGTTCAGGCTACAGTATTTTTACATTTGCGGCTTGAGGACCTTTGGTGCTTTCCTCAATTTCAAATTCAACCCGGTCTCCCTGATTTAATGCTTTATACCCTTCGCGTTCAATAGCAGAAAAATGTACGAATACATCTCCGCCATCGTCTTTTTGGATAAAACCATAACCCTTGGAATTGTTGAACCATTTGACAGTTCCTTGTTCCATTGTGCTTTTCCTCTATTTGGTGCAAAATCTCAGTACAAACAATTTTGCTGCGGGTGGAGCCGCTTTGGGGATTATGTTACGAAAATCGCGGGGGAGAATGTAACGAAAGAGACGTAACCCTTAAAATTACCATTTTACGTTGCAAAATTGCTGTACACTTAATTAAACGCTTAAATATATTAGCAAACAGAAATTTTGTCAAGAAAAATATTATTTATTAAGTAATCGTAACTTTCAAGAAAATTAAAAAGATTGGACCACAGAATTGAAATGCCGCAGAAAAAAGCGAAAATCTAAATTTTTTCTGTGTTAAATTATTTCATTACCACTAAGTAAGTGCCGGTTTGATTTTTGCATCCTTGTAATTTACGAAGCCGTCCCGCTGCGGGACTAAGAATAGGAAGCGCCATAAATAGCGCTCACACTATGGGGCGCTTCAGCGCCCTTTTCTATCTTTAGCCCCGTGGTTTACCGCGGGGCGGCTTTCATCACGCTTCGACTTCGCTTGTGCCGGAGTTTACCTCCCGCCCAGGTCTGAAAAGAATAATTTGGCAGAAATTGTAGCAACAAAAGTGGTAAAAAATATTTTTTTGATTCCGGGGAATAAATTATTGTTTCTCTTGTCTAATGAGAAACAGTGATATAGAATGTTCGATCGTTATTTTGAAAAAATGTAACTACTCAGGTATGCACCATGAATTAGCTGTAACCACGTTTCGACTTCGTTAAGCATGGCTATTTAAGCCGGCCGGAGCCCTCGTCAAGCTCAGGATAAACTCAGTTGAAGGCTTCCTGCACATCAAATAATAAACATACCTGAGTTGTTACGAAAAAGTTTTCAAAGCAAATTGATGTTTTGAACTTTCTACAGAATTTGAATGTATAGTGATTGAAAATAAAACAGGATATAATTGAGTAATTCACAAAATAAGGAGGTAGATATGTTCAGAAAATCTACGATAGCTGCGTTGGTGTTATTTCTTTTTACCGGATTAATTTTTAGCGCACTTGCCCAGGATAAAAAACCCCAATTGGATAAACGGACTGTCCAGAGGATTGAACGTCAAATGAAAGGCATGACGGACGCTCTAAAATTGACCAAAGATCAACAAATTAAAATTCGTGCGATTTTAGAAAAAAATACCGTCTCTTTTAACCGTTCCGGAATGCGGAATATGAGCAGGGATGAGCGTATGGAAATGATGCAGGAATTCAGGGCGAAACGGGATAAGACCAATAAAGAAATTGAAAAATTGTTGACTAAGGATCAGGTAAAACAGTTTAAAACCTATCTGGAGAAACAACGGTCGGGAAGACGGGGACGCGGCAGACCGCGCGGTTAATTACAGAAGAACCGGTGCCATTTTGCGAGACTATCATTGATTGGACTTAAACTGAAAAATTCAGTATCTTTTGCAACAATATTTTATTACATTCGTAAAAGATTTATTTTGTAAATCACGGTGACGAAAAAGTTGAAATATTAACAGTGTAAACGCATAATACATTACAGGTTCAATTGGTAAACAGATTCATAAAATCGATTGCAATGTTCTTTTACCAATGATAGCCGTAATAGGGTTGTCGGCAAAAATAGGAAAATATTTAACAGAGGGAACAGATGCAAATAACAATTGAGGGTTTAAGCCAAATATACAAAAATGGAAAGAAAGCGCTTGACGATGTGAGTCTGCAAATCAATCATGGAATGTTTGGTCTGTTGGGCCCTAACGGAGCCGGCAAAACCACATTGATGCGTATTCTGGTAACTCTCATGAAACCGACCAAAGGGATTGTGAAAGTGAATGAGTTGGACTTGTTGAAAAACAGGCGTGAAGTGCGTGCTATGTTAGGCTATTTACCGCAAGAGTTTAAATTTTTTTCCAAGTTAACCACTTGGGAGTTTCTGGACTATGTTGCAAGTTTGGCCGGATTAACCCATGGCCGGCAAAGAAAAATTGCTGTGGATGAAATGCTGGAAAATGTCGGTCTGTTTGAAGCGCGGGACCGGATGGCAAACAAGCTTTCCGGCGGGATGAAACGCCGTCTCGGTATCGCGCAGGCATTGATCGGCGATCCTAAAATCATCGTGGTTGACGAACCGACTACCGGACTTGATCCTGAGGAGAGAATCCGGTTCCGTAATCTGTTGGCTGACCTCACACAAAAGGACATCATTATCATTCTTTCCACCCATATTGTGAGCGACATCTCCAGTACCTGTACCGATATGGCCTTGCTCAATAACGGGGAACTCGCCTACAAAGGGTCTCCGGATGATTTGGTCGAGTCGGTGAAAGGCCATAC
This sequence comes from uncultured Deferribacteres bacterium, assembly GCA_913009825.1. Taxonomy (GTDB): domain Bacteria; phylum Zhuqueibacterota; class JdFR-76; order JdFR-76; family DREG01; genus DREG01. The sequence continues at coordinate 25,434 of CAJVYQ010000047.1, read as the reverse complement.
GTTCCGTATTGAGGCTATCGATAGCGAGTTGGAAGAGATCAAACAAAAATATCCGGTCATCGCCACCCTCCCGGCGGAAAACGGTTGGGAAGTAGAAATTGTGGCGGATGAATTGAAAGGATTTTCCGGCCAGGAGATTGAACCAAACCTGGAACATGCTTATGTTTATTTCATGGATTATAAATTGCATGCAAACCCGGATGAGTTCAGGGGCAACGGCGGGACCAAATAAAATGACTAAAATTTGAAGCGACCGAAAGTTTTAACTGAATCCATGTAAACGGATATAAGCAGGGACTGATATTGGACCTGTTCGTTTATCTTAAATGTCTGTATCGAAAAATAATAAGAGGTTATTTACATGTTATCTCTCTATAATATTTGGAATGTAGCGAGAATAGAAACCAAAACCTTACTGCGAAGCTGGTTCTTTCGTATTTTTGCCATCCTGTCGGTTGTCATTTTGGTCTTCTTTAATGTGGGCATTCTAACAAAAGCCGGTCACTCTCCGTGGATGTTTCGTGGAATTCCGGCTTCGATTCCTTATATGAACTTGCTCATGTTGAATGTGGTTCAGGCCGCCATTGCCGTTTTCCTTGCTTCCGATTTTCTCAAACGGGATAAAAAACTGGATACCACGGAAGTCATTTATATGCGTTCGCTGGCTAATAGCGATTATGTTTTGGGGAAAACATTGGGCATCCTGTTGGTTTTTATGGCGTTAAATGTGATTGTCCTGCTTGTCGCTCTGATTTTTAACATCTTTTTCACGGATGTGGCTTTGAATTTTGGCGTTTACCTTCTTTATCCTTTGCTAATCAGCCTGCCGACACTGGTATTTATTTTCGGCTTGTCTTTTCTGTTCATGGTTACCATTCAAAATCAACCGGTGACGTTTATTGTCCTCCTTGGCTATATTGCCCTGACTGTTTTCTTTTTGAACCAGAAATTTTATCATTTGCTCGATTATATGTCTTTTTATGTGCCGTTGATGTATTCTGAGTTTGTCGGTTTTGGCGACCTGACCAATATACTGATTCATCGCGGCATCTATTTTTTCCTGGGGCTTGGCTTTATTTTTTTAACGATTTTGATGATCAAGCGTCTGCCTCAATCTGTCGTGATGACGAACGCTTCGCGTTTTCTTGCTTTTCTTTTTATCATAGTGGGATTGGGTCTCGGCGTTGTTTATGTGCTCAATTTTTCGTCCGGGAAAACACTCCGCAGTAAAATGATTACGCTCGATGATCGCTACTTCAATGAAGCGAAAGTTTCTCCCGTCCGTACGGATTTAATTTTGAACCATTCGGGAAACGAGATAACGTGCAGCGCCGGGCTTTTATTCAAAAATGAATCGAACCGGCCTATTACAAAATATGTTTTCCGCTTGAATCCTGGCCTGAAAATCAATCGAATTTCAAACAGCAAAGGGCAGATTCCGTTCAAAAGGGATATTCATATCATAGAGATTCAACCGGTACAGCCGCTTGCCCCCCGTATGCTGGATTCTCTGCAGATCGATTACCGGGGAACCATCGACGAGCGGGCCTGTTACGTGGATGTTGATGAGGAAACACGGGAAGAACCCTTTCGTTATTTTTTATTTAGAGTTCAAAAAAGATACAGTTTTATCGAACCGGATTATCTCTTGTTATCTCCCGAGGCCAACTGGTACCCGGAATCAGGGATAAATTACAGTGCCAAACATCCGGAAATCCATACGCAGAGTTTTACAAAATTTTCCCTCACTGTTAAAACTCAACCGGGTTTGATACCTGTTTCGCAAGGGAAACCAGTGAAAACCGGGGATGGTGAATACAAATTTGCTCCGGAGTTCCCGCTTCCCGGCTTGTCTCTTGTGGCGGGCAAATATGTGGAGAAATCCATCTCCGTGGATTCCGTCGATTATCATGTTTATTTTTTAAAGGGCCACGATTATTTTGCTCCGTATCTCTCGGAAATAGACGATACGCTTGCTGCCCTCATCCGGGAAAATAAAAAAGATTATGAAGTTGATCTGGATTTACCTTATTTGTATCCCGATTTGAACTTAGTGGAAACACCTATTCAATTATTCAGTTACAAGCGTTTCTGGACGGAAGCTCAGGAAACCGTGCAGCCGGAGATGGTCTTGTTGCCCGAATTGGGCATATTACTTTCAAGTGGTGATTTTAAACAGTTTTTATCCTGGCAGGAAAGAAGACAAAAACGCAGCAATGTGGTGGAAACGCCCCGGGAAATACAGAGCAATATGTTTCAACGTTTTGTACGGGATACTTTTCTTGGCGGCCAGGGCTTTAACAGATTCCGGGGAAATGTCGGTTTGAGAACACCGGTTTATTACAAAATCTTCCCCAACTATTTTACTTTTGTAAATTATATTGACGCGCCAAAATGGCCAATTTTTAATGTGGCGATGGAATCCTATCTGAGCAGCAAAGTGAGCGTGAAAAGATCTATGGGCTTCAGATTTAACGAAGGATTGTCCTCCCAGGAAAAAACCAATATTGAATTGAGCGAGAAAAGTCTGCCGGAACTGTTGGCAGATCCGGATAAAAAAGAGGTGATTCCGGACATCATCAAAGAGAAGGGCGCCTATCTTTTTACCCTGCTGCAAAGTAGATTGGGTGAAGAGAAATTTCCCGGGTTTTTATCGAAAATTTTATCCGAAAATCATTTTAAATCCTTGAACGTAGACCAAATCATTTCTACGCTTAAAAAAGAGTTTAATTTCAATCTGACGCCTTATGTTGAAAATTGGTATGCCAGTAAAAAATTACCGGGTTTCCTGATTGGAGATATCAAAGCAAACCAGGTCTTAGATGGGGAGCGTACCCGCTATCAGGTTCGATTCAAAATTTCCAATATCGAATCCGTTGCCGGATTGGTGGAGGTTTCATTTCGTATGGGAGGGAGAGGGCGCTTTGGTATGGGCGGCAGCAGCGACAACGAAGTGAAACGGATCATAAATATGGAAGGCAATCAAAATAAAGAGATCGGCATTATTCTTGATTACCAGCCGCGGGTAATGACGGTCAATACATTTATCTCCAGGAATCTTCCGGCCACTATGACGAAAATGTTTATTGATCTGAAGTTGGCTAAAAATGTGAAGCTCTTCGATGGTGAAAAAATCGTGGACAGCCCGGTTGAATTGCAAACGCCCGATGAAATCATTGTCGATAACGAAGATCCCGGATTTGAAACTTTCAGCACCACCTCGGAAAGTTTTATCAAAAAATTATTTAAAATTTCCAATTCGAAAGATAATAAAAAATATATCGGTTTGACTTTCTGGCGTCCACCGAAACAATGGCGGGCTACAATTCATGCCAATTTTTACGGACGGTTGGTTAAATCAGGCTACTTCATCCGCTCCGGTGACGGCAGCAAAAAAGTAGCCTGGAATGCTAAAATACCTACCAGCGGTTACTATGATATTTATTATTATGCCAGTAAAATTTCCATGCCCTGGATGCGAAGAGGCGGAGATAAAAAAAGGAGACCGGAGAGCGAGCAGTATCATTTTAAAATTTATCACGATGATGGTGAGGATGATACTATTTTGAATATGGGCAATGCCGAAAATGATTGGGTGTTTTTAGGCAGTTATTATATCTCGGCCGGTGATGCAAAAGTTGAATTAACCAATGAATCCAAAGCGCGGATTGTTTATGCGGATGCGGTGAAGTGGGTGAAACGGCAATAAATTGACCAATCATATAAAATTCAAATTGAACGATTCTCATGTCATTCAGAAGGAATCTTTTTAAACCTTATCAATAAACTAACAAGATTCCTACTGAATGACATCTCACTCTTTACGTGGTTGTCCTAAGTACAGAATCGCTCAATTTAGGTAAAAAGTAAAAAGAGGGACTCGCTATGTTTGCCAAAATTCGAATTTTCGTGTATCTTTTTTCACTCTGCCCGATGGCCTTCGGCATGGGACCATTGTATGCCCAGAAATCCCTGACACTGGAGCAGTCGCTTGAAATTGCGGCCAAGAACAGTCCCGATATTCGCAGTGTGGAATTAAATCTGGAACGAAGCAGCCAGTCTCTGAAAGCACAGCAGGCAGCACTGAAGTCCCGGTTTTCTCTGTCTATCACACCGGTGGATTACAGTAAAGACCGCCTTTTTAATACCGATTTTTCATCCTGGTTTACTACGCAAACCAAACAATCTTACGGCATGTTCACCATTTCTCAGCCCATTTCATGGACAGACGGCACCTTTGCAATTATAAACCGGCTAAGCTGGCGGGATGCAAGCAGCGCCAATCCATTCGGCACGTCCAAGTCCAGAACCTATGATAATAATTTATATCTCAGTTTTCAGCAGCCCATTTTTACTTACAACCGGACAAAAATAAACCTGCGGTCGTTAGAATTAGATTTGGAAAACAACTCGCTTAGTTACGACATTGAAAAACTGGCTTTGGAAAGGTCGGTAACACAAAATTTTTACAATGTGTACAAACAGAGAATGAGTAAAAACATCGCCATCGAAGAAAGAAACAATCAGCAAAAAAGTTACGGGATCATTAAGAATAAAGTGGATGCCGGACTGGCCGCTAAAGAGGAATTGTACCAGGCCGAATTAAACCTGGCTACAAGTGAGTCTCAACTCCAGAATGAAAATGTTACATTGGAAAATGCCCTGGATGATTTCAAAAATTTAGTCGGCATTTCTCTTTTCGATTCCATTCAAGTTACTGCCGATATTTCCCATCATCCGGTGGAAGTGGATCTGAATAGTGCGATCGAACATGGCTTGAAATATAGAATGGAACTACGGCAACGGAAAATTGATATTGAAAATGCGCGATATAATTTAATACAAACATCGGCGCTAAATGAATTCAAAGGAAATGTTTCATTGAATTACGGCATCATCGGCACGGATGAACAGTTTGGCAATATTTATGACGCGCCGACAAAGAATCAAAGATTTTCCATCTCTTTCGACATTCCTCTTTGGGACTGGGGTGAAAAAAAATCGCGCATCAAAGCTTCACAGGCGGTGGTAAAAAACCGGCAATTGTCCCTTGAAGATGAACGAAACAATATCATCATCGGCATTCGCCAGGCGTATCGCAGCCTTATCAACCTGCAAAATCAGGTGGAGATTGCCCGGCAAAATGTTCGTAACGCCCAGTTAACTTACGATATCAACTTAGAACGCTACAAAAACGGTGACCTTACCAGTATGGATTTGAACCTGTTCCAAACCCAGCTTTCTCAGAAAAAAATGGGATTGGTTGAGGCGTTGATTAATTACAAATTAGCATTGTTGAATCTGAAAATACAGTCCCTCTGGGATTTTGAAAAAAACAGATCGGTACTTTCAATCGATAAATGAAAATTCGTAACATTTTACTTCTTTGAAACGGCGCGCAGGCTGTCATTCCCGCATGATTTTAACGGCCTGCCTGCAACAGGCAGACCGATAAGAGCATTCGGGAATAACAGCCCGGTAATTGTGAAAGCACTAAATTGTTACAAATATTACAAAGATCAGGGTTAGGAGTGGATATGATTAATATTAAGGAGTTCATAGTGAAACGCAGACATTTTTTGTTGTTAATTGGCCTGTTTTTAATCGGCTGTGGCGGTCAGGATACGAATGTAGCAACAGATATCTCCATTCCTGTTTCCGTTGAAGAGGTCAAACCAAAGCCCATGGAAGAATTTGTTACGACAACCGGAACCGTAAATGCTATGGAAGAGGCAACACTAAATTCGGAAACCGCCGGGTATTATTATCTATTGATAAACAAAACTACCGGTAAGCCGTTTGCCCTGGGTGATTTTGTTAAAAAAGGCCGGGAAATTATCCGCCTCGACAATCCGGAGTTGGAGAACAACATAAAAATTGAATCACAAAAGCTGAACCTGGATATTTCGAAAAGGGAATATGAGAAACAGCAATCCCTCTACAAAAAAGGGGGTGTAACCTTGCGGGAATTGATAAATTCCCAGAAAGCTTATAAAGATGCCCAATACAATTATGATTATTCTCTTCTTCAATTGGCCAAGCTAAAAATTATCGTCCCTTTCAATGGTGTAATTGTCGAATTACCTTATTACACGCCCGGTGTGAAAATCAGCACCAACATGTCCATGGCACAAATAATGAATTACAGCAAGCTTTATTTGGATATCAATCTTCCGGGCAAGGATTTGGGCAAAATGAAAACCGGACAGCCGGTTCGTTTGATGAATTATTCTTTGGCCAATGATACATTAAACGGTTTCATCACGCAGGTTTCCCCGGCAATCAATCCGGATACACGCTCCTTTCTGGCCTACATCGAAATTGCCAATCCAAAATTAATCATGCGTCCGGGCATGTTTGTAAAAGCGGAAATAATTGTTGCCCGCAGAGACAGCGCCCTGGTTATTCCCAAAGATATTATTTTGTCAAAACGGCGCGGTAAATCCGTATTCATTGTCGAAAGAGGCGTGGCGCGGGAACGGATCATCTCAACCGGCCTGGAAAACCCGGATGAAGTAGAAGTGGTACAGGGTTTAAAGGCCAACGACCGGCTGGTGGTTAAAGGTTTTGAGACACTGCGAAATCGTTCTAAAGTGAAAATTATCAGATGATTCGGGAACAAAAGGCAAAGAGCTTTTGGAATAGCGGGCATTGAACCATGTTTCAGGCATTTCCCCTCTGTTCTATGATTACACAAATAAATAAGCAAAAAAGAGTTTAACTTTAAAATAAGAATGAATTTCGATGAGAAAAATTACAGAATTCTCCGTTAACTATCCGATTACCGTTTTAATGCTTGTGCTTGCGGTTCTGTTGTTAGGTTACATCTCCTTTCAAAAATTGGGCATAGACCTGCTGCCGGATTTGAACAATCCCCGCATTTATGTCGAATTGAAAGCCGGCGAGCGGCCGCCTGAGGAGATAGAGAAACAGTTTGTTGACGGCATGGAATCTTTGGCCATTCGCCAGAAGCATGTTTTGCAGGTCTCATCCGTCTCCCGTGTGGGCTCTGCCCAGATCACGGTGGAGTACAGTTGGAGTGCAGATATGGACGAGGCCTTTTTAGATTTGCAGAAAGCGCTCTCCGCTACTAGTCAGAATTCGGAAATTGACGAATTAACGATTACTCAGCATAATCCCAATACCGCACCGGTTATGCTCATCGGTTTATCTAATCCGCAAATTCAGGATATGGATGAACTGCGCAAAGTGGCGGAAAATTATATCCGGAATGAGCTGATTCGTTTGGAAGGAATTGCAGAAGTTGAGATTTCCGGCCAGGAAGAGAAGGAAGTGGTCATCGATACGGATCCTTATCTGCTTGAAGCCTTCGGACTCACTTCGGACGAAATTGCAGCCCGGATTCAAAATCTAAACCGCAATATCTCCGGCGGTTCTGTTGTGGAAATGGGACTAAAATACATCATCAAAGGAGTAGGAGTTTTTCAGTCGATAGATGATATTGGTAATATGATTGTTGCCTACAAGCAGGAAACCCAGCCGGCCGGCAGTTCACAGCAAGTGTCGGTCACGGAACGTGTTCCTGTTTATCTGAAAAACGTGGCGGATATCCATTTCCGCAACAAAGATCCGGAAAATATCGTGCGGATCGATAAAAAACGCTGCCTCGGTTTATCCATTTATAAAGAGACCAAATTCAACACGGTTCAGGCTGTAAATGATTTACAGAAAGAATTGGACAATTTACGCAAAGCCTTACCCGGTTACAATTTACAGGTGATTCAAAATCAGGGTGCATTCATCACAAACGCCATCAATGAAGTAAAACAGAGCGCACTGATCGGTATTATTTTAGCGGTCATTGTTTTGTATGTTTTTCTGCGCCGGATTGGGACGACAACCATCATCGGCCTTGCCATTCCCATCTCCATTGTTGCAACTTTCAATTTGATGTATTTTAACGGATTAACCTTAAACATCATGACGTTGGGGGGGCTGGCGCTGGGCGCCGGTATGCTGGTTGACAATGCCATTGTGGTGATGGAAAATATATTTCGCAACCTGGAAGCGGGAGATAGTTTGAAAGAAGCGTCCATCAAAGGCACTGCACAAGTTGGGGGAGCCATTACCGCCTCTACGCTTACAACGATTGTAGTGTTTTTGCCCATCGTTTATTTGCATGGTACCGCGGGGGAGCTGTTTAAAGATCAAGCTTGGACTGTTGCCTTTTCCCTGCTTTCCTCCCTTGTTGTCGCTATTTTGGTCATCCCCATGTTGAGTGTCCGCATCCTGAAAAATGCGCCGGCTGCTCAACAGCCCAAATCGATCCGCTTTAGCTGGTACGGCAAGTTGTTAGCGAAGATATTAGACCGGCGTTGGCTGGTTATCGGCAGCGGCGCTGCTTTGGTGGCCATATCCATCCTGTTAATCCCTGTTATCGGCAGCGAATTTATTCCCAAAACCGACCTGGGGGAGTTTTCCCTGGAAATCCGTCTGCCGGAAGGTACGGAATTGTACCGCACCGAAAAAACGGTGGAGGATATCGAAACGATTACCCGGTCTATTTTGGGAGATGATATTGAAACTATTTACAGCCATATCGGCCCGGAAACAGGCATCGGTTCTGAACAAAATTCCATTTTTGAGGGTGAAAATACAGCAACCATGAAGATTATCCTCAAACCGGAGCACAAGCTTTCTTCCGATCAAGTGATCACTTCGTTAAGCGCCACTCTTTCCGATATCCCCGGTTTGGAGACCCAATTCATCCAGGAACAATCCGCTCTGCAGACCACCCTGGGAACCGAAGCCGCTCCTGTCAGTGTGGAAGTGAGGGGCGAAGACCTTGGTCAATTGGAGCAGTTAACCCAACAAATTAAACAACAACTGGATTCCGTCAGCGATCTGATCAATATCAAAACCAGTTTTGAGAACGGCCGCCCGGAAGTGGATGTGGTCATCGACCGGCTGCGTGCCGGTATTTATAATATCAACGTCAATCAGATCAGCACCCAGTTGCGGAATCAATTGATGGGACGAGATGCCGGACAATGGGAAACGGAAGGTGAAATGCAGGATATCACCATCAAATTGCCCAAAGTCAGTTTAAATAGATTAAATGACATCTTTTTCATCGTAGGCAATCAGAAGGTCCGCCTCGATGAAGTAGCTACCATCCGCATGGAAAATGCGCCGAAAGAGATTAATCGCCGGAATCAGACCCGCATTGGTCGCGTAACGGCTCACCTGAAAAGTGACAAACCGTTTGACCATGTGATCGGAGAGATCCGGCAAAAATTAGCCAAAATTGATCTGCCGCCCAATTACAAACTGGCCATAACCGGTGAAGAACAAAAACGGGAAGATGCGTTCCATAATCTTAAATTCGCTCTTATTCTTTCCATCATCCTGGTTTATATGGTGCTGGCTTCGCAGTTCGAATCGTTGATCCACCCCTTCACTATTTTGCTGACGATTCCGCTGGCAGGTGTTGGGGCTATCTTAATCTTTTTTGTACTGGGGCAAACGTTCAACATCATGGCCTATATCGGCATCATCATGCTGGCGGGAATTGCGGTTAATGATTCCATCATTTTGGTGGATGCCATCAACCGGTTGAAGCAGGAAGGCCTGTCACGGCGTGATGCTATTATTGAAGCGGGACAAAGAAGAATCCGCCCGATTATCATGACCAGTCTGACAACCATTTTAGCGCTGCTGCCGCTTACTTTTGGCTTTGGCGAAGGTGCGGCGCTGCGGGCACCCATGGCACTGGCTGTAATTGGCGGTTTGATTACCTCCACTGTTTTAACCCTTGCGGTGATCCCCTGTGTGTATTCTGTGCTGGATCAGTTGCGGAAAGTATAAAACCTTCCGGAAATATTCAAACCTTCCGGGTTTTAAAAACCCGGAAGGTTTTTTTAGGCTGGAAGGTTTGTAAAACCGGAAGAACGATCATATAAAAACTAAAAAAAGAAAAATATGAATATTATAAGATTTATTATCTCACGAAAAACATTTGTCAGCATGCTTTTTATCGCTTTAACCATGCTGGGATATATCTCCTACAAACAATTGCCTGTTGAACTGTTTCCCAACGCCGAACTGCCGTTTTTAATTGTGATGGTGAACAGCGCCCAACAGGAAGTAGCCCCCCATTATATGGAGAACCAGGCTGTTATCCCTTTGGAAGGCGCGATCGGTACCCTTGAGGGGATCGACAAACTTGAATCGTATTCCGAACAGCGGCAGGGGATGATCTTTGTCTATTACAATCAGAGTGTGAAGTTGAAGTACGCTTACCTTCGGCTGCAGGAAAAAGTGAACGAGATAAAAAATTCACTGCCTGAAGAATTCAGAGTGAATGTTTTGAAAGTGGATACTCAGCAGATGGCCAACCAGTTCATGGGTTTGCAGGTGCGCGGCAGCGGCGGCGTCGACCGGGTGCGAAACATTGTGGATACCAAAATAGCAACCGAACTGGAAAATATTGATGGCATAGCCGGCGTTGAAGTTTTTGGCGGCAGGGAAAAATCAGTTGAAATTATTCTGGATGAAGATGCCGGCCGCGCATACAACATTACGGCCAATCAAATACGTAACCTTATCCGGCAGAACAGTGAAAGCCGGGCTTATGTCGGCCAGGTTTACGGCAAAGATAAAAAATATTTTGTCAATGTCGTTGCCGAATACACAGATGTAAATGATCTGCAAAACATTGTTGTGCGCCGTGCCGGTCCTGTTTTACTGAAAGATGTAGCGGAAGTTTATGTCGGTGTGAAAGACGAGACTTCTTTGAGCCGTGTAAACGGGAAAGAGGCGGTTACCATCCAACTGGTGCGCGATACGCAGGTTAATCAGATTAACCTGTCTCATACAACCAGGGCCCTGATTGACCGGCTGAACCGGGAATTGAAACCCCGGGATATCGAGATTGTCATACAGAGCGATGTCGCCGAGAATATGGAAACAAACGTGAATCTAATTATCCGGTTAGCCCTTATCGGCGGTTTGTTGGCGGTGATGATTCTTTGGGTATTTCTCAGAAATTTCCGTTTGGTTTTAATTATCGCCCTGGCCATTCCCATCTCTATTTTTACCGCGCTGAACTTTTTTTACGCTTTTGATATTTCATTGAACAGTCTCACATTAGTAGGAATGGCCTTGGCCATAGGCATGTTGCTGGATAACAGCGTTGTGGTGCTGGAAAATATTTATCGCCTGAAAGCACAGCATAAAGATACCGATACTGCGGTGATTCAGGGCACATCGGAAGTCTGGCGTTCCATTTTTGCTGCCACACTAACGACTATTACGGTGTTTTTGCCGTTCATTTTTTCAACTAATTTTGCCATCAGGTTAATCGGCCGCCACATCGGCGTTTCCATTATCTCCACGCTGCTTGTTTCGCTATTCGTGGCGCTTACGCTTGTGCCCATGGTGACGCATTATTTCTTTCGTAAAAGAAAGACAGAAGATACCGCTAATTTTCAGATTGTTTCACAAAAAAACCGGCTTTTGCAAATCTACACTCTTTTATTGAAATCCACGCTGCGTTTTCCGGCTCGAACCATTCTGATTACAGTAGTCACTTTTTTTGCCAGTATTATCATCGCTTTGGCGCTCAGTTTGAATGTTTCTAAGGAAGTGGAATCCGACGAATTCAACCTTTATGTAACCATGCCCCAGGGAGCCACGCTGGAGTCTACCGACAAGGTTGTGGCCGACTTAGAGGATCGTCTGAAAGACATCGATGAAAAGCAGGATGTGGTTAGTAAAATTTACGAAGACGAAGCAATTGTTACTGTAAAACTAAAAAAAGATTTCGAACAGATAAATGACCGGAATCTGGCGCAGATAAAGGAAGAAATCAAAAAACGCATGGATCAAATTCGTGTTGCCGAAGTTGATTTTGAACAGCCGCAATCCAGTCGTCGTTTCAGAGGAGGTGGCGGCGCCAATCCCGGTGCAAATTTTGAACGGATGCTTGGCATCGGGTCGCAATCGGAAAAAATAATTATTAAGGGCCGGAATTTTGACCGGATGCGCAATGTGGCGGATGATATCCGGTATTATCTGGAAAACCTGTCTTCCATCAGTTCCGTACGTTTAAATGTTTCCAGTAACCGTCCTGAATTACATCTCTATTTTGATCCGCAATCGATGGGGCAATATAATGTATCGCTGAACACGGTGGCTGCCGAGTTAAGCACTTTTCAGAGTGAATTTTCCTCCGGCCTGAAATATAAACAGGGCACAGATGAATATGATATTATTATCCGCTCAAATGAAAGCGATGATCCGGCCAGGAAAGAAAAAAATATCAATGATCTCAAACAATTGTCCATTCCCGGTTCCAATGGCGGTACATACGAATTGCAGCAATTGGCCAAAACGGTTTATGCTTCCGGGCTGGGCAGTATTAACCGGGTAAACCAGGAGAACCAGATTGAATTGACATATCGCTTTCTGTCGGAGATCAATGGTTCCAAAACATTGTTGGAGGCTTCCCGTTCGGAAATCGATCAATTGATAGCCAACTTGGTGATCCCCTCCGGCATTGCCGTGGAGGTTGTTCATAATGAGAACGATTTCAGCGAGTTTTATTTTCTAATCGGCGCCGCTTTTATCCTGATTTTTATGATTCTGGCTTCCGTGTTCGAATCGCTTACCACACCAATTGTGATGATGTTCACCATTCCGCTGGCGGCGATGGGATCGTTCTGGGCGCTTATTCTCACCGGAAACTCGCTGTTTAATGCCAACACGCTCACCGGATTTCTGATTCTTTTAGGCGTGGTGGTGAACAACGGAATTATTTTAATAGACTACACACGGATTTTACGGAAACGGGGATACCGGCGGTCCCGGGCGCTTCTGCTGGCCGGGCAGGCAAGGGTACGGCCAATTCTGATCACTGCGACAACCACCATCATCGCCATGCTGCCGCTGGCAATGGGCAAAGGGGAATATGTCACCCAGATCGGTGCGCCGTTTGCCATCACCGTAATTGGCGGACTTACGTTAAGCACTCTGTTCACATTGGTCTTCATTCCCACAGTTTATTCCGGTTTGGAGAGTTCGCTTGCCTGGCTCCGGGCGTTAAGCTGGAAAATTAAATTGGCACAGATTATCCTGTTTTTGTTTGGCAGTTGGGAAATTTATTTTAATGTGGATAGTTTAATCTGGCAGTTGGTTTTTCTGTTTTCGTTGATTACGCTGATTCCGGGTATGACCTATTTCCTGCAGGTAAGTTTGCGCCAGGCGCAGGCAAAATTTATTAAACCGGATGAATCTATCATCATTAAGATTCAGAATCTGGTCAAGATTTATGACCAGGATGCCCGGTTTGTGCGGGAATGGGGGAAAGGAAAACTGATTCATAACAAAGCGGTTCAGGCAAGAGAAGTTAAAACACGGGAAACGATAGACAATTTGATCTGGCAGCTTCCCCTGCTGGGGTTTCTGATTTATTTTGTCTATTTTTATCTGCAAAGCGGCTTTTGGTTATTTGTTTTAGCCCACGGTATCTATTTTTACGTTTTTTACTTGTGGAATGCTGCCCGGCCTCTGCTTGAGAAACAAGCGGCAAAAGGCAAGTGGCTGAAAAGAATTATCAATCCCTTTCACCCCCTGTTTTTTTGGGGCTTCCCACTGTTCAATTTAATTCTGTTTTTCTCGCGCTGGCACAATATTGCCATCGTGATTTTCATCTTCGCAGTTTGGTATCTGACCCTGACAATTTACACCACTTCCAACCGGCTGCACCGCGAACAAACAAACATTGCCAGAATCATCGGCAGGTTCTCCGGCATTCGCCGCCAGTTTTACCGGTTTGTGCAGATGATTCCGGTCATTGGCAAAAAGAAGTTACCCTTCAGGGCGCTGAACGGTGTGTCGCTTGAAATTGGCAACGGCATGTTTGGTTTGCTTGGTCCTAACGGTGCCGGCAAGACTACCCTGATGCGCATAATCTGCGGCATTTTTGAACAAAGTTACGGCAAGGTTTGGATCAACGGCATAGACGCCAATGAAAAGCGTGAAGAGCTGCAGGGTTTAATCGGGTATCTGCCGCAGGAGTTCGGCACTTACGAAAATATGACCGCTTATGAATTTCTCAATTACCTGGCTATTCTTAAAAATATCGTTGACAAAGATAAACGGGAAGAGGTGGTGCAGTACGTTCTTGGTGCAGTTCACATGGAGAAGCATAAAGATGAAAAAATCAGCTCGTTTTCCGGCGGTATGAAACAACGGATCGGGATTGCGCAAATTCTTCTTCATTTGCCGTGCATTCTGGTAGTGGATGAACCCACGGCCGGTCTCGACCCGCGGGAACGGATCCGTTTCAGGAATCTGTTAGTGGAATTAAGCCGGGAACGGGTGGTAATTTTTTCCACTCATATCATCGAAGATGTGTCCAGTTCCTGTAACAGGGTTGCAGTGATGAACCGGGGCGAGTTAAGGTACTTAGGTGAACCTGCCAAAATGACGGAAATTGCCGGCGGCCATGTCTGGCAACTTCACCTGGCCGTTAGGGAATTCGAAGAATTCCGGCAGCAGTATCAGGTTGTGCATCACATGCGCGATGGAGAAAAGATTCGTGTTCGGTGTATCTCAGAATCCAAGCCTCATGAAGATGCGCACACCGTGCATCCCACGCTGGAAGATGCCTATTTGTGGTTGTTACGTAAAAAGATGTAGGGAACTATATGAATTACAAACAATTATGGAAAAACAGCGTCAATGTATTGTTTCGGCTGAGCCGTTACAATTTAAAAATTATTTTTGCCAACAAATTCATTTTTTTCTTGTTGGCGGCTGTTGGATTTTTCCTGTTTGTTGCCATTGTAAATCTTTTTTCCGATTCAAATCCAACCGAAGGCTCCGTTTTTTACACACTGCTTTTCCCCGGGATTCTTCTCATTTTTTATCCGACGGCTTTCGGTATTCAAAATGATTCCGATGCCCGCATGTTGGAAATTCTGTTTGGCATTCCCAACTACCGTTACAAAGTGTGGCTTGTCCGCCTAGCTTTGATTTATGTGGTTGTTTTTGTTATTCTCATCGGTCTTTCATTTTTTGCCGGCCTGGCCATGGCCAGTGTTCCGGTGATGGAAATGGTTTACCAGTTGATGTTTCCCATTTTCTTTTTAGGCAGCTTGTCTTTTATGGTTTCCACGCTTGCCAGGAATGGCAACGGTACCGCCGTTGTGATGGTTGTAATAGGCGTGGCTTTTTGGATCTCCAGCGGGATTTTAGAAGCAAGTAAATGGAATATTTTTCTCAACCCATTCATGATGCCTTCCGATATGAATGAAGCGATCTGGATGGATATTACCCTGAAAAACCGGATTTATCTGTCGGTTGGAACCGTATTAGTGATGCTTTATGGCTTGCTCAATTTGCAAAAAAGAGAGAAATTTGTTTGAATTACTTTTCCCGTTCTCATTTTTTTGCCAAACACATTTCCGGAGAGAACATGGTACAAAAGATCGATCATATTGGTATCGCTGTAAAAAATCTGGATGAACAAATTAATTTCTACCAAAATATTTTGGGTCTCACCTGTTCGGAACCGGAAGAAGTTCCTGATCAGCAGGTACGTCTGGTCATGATTCCTGTTGGCGACACCAGAATTGAACTGTTGGAACCCACTTCTCCCCGTAGTCCTGTCGCTAAATTCATCTCCAGGAAAGGTGAGGGGATCCATCATATTGCTTACCGCGTGGAAGATCTGGCGGGAACTCTCAGGAAATTGACAGAACATAAAATCCGGTTGATCGATAAAGAACCACAGGCCGGCGGCGATGGCCATAAAATTGCTTTTCTTCATCCAAAATCCACATTCGATGTATTAACCGAATTGTGCGAATGGTAACATTTTAGTTTTTTGAAACGATACATTAGGTGTCATTCCCGCATGATTTAAGCGGCCTGTCTGTATAGGCAGGCCGATAAAAGCATTCGGAGAAATGACAGCCTGAGTATTTCTTGCTATGCTTCAAAGAACTAAATTGTTACTGCGGATGATTTTTTCCTTTTTTTCTTTTTTTGTAAAAACAAAACAATTGAATTTTTTCCTCTTCTCTCTTATATTGTAGGACGTCCCGGCGAGTTAAACAGATAATCGTAACCGTTCCGGTGGGAAAAATAGCTTGTTTCTGTTTGGCTTCCGTCTGAAAATTACAAAAAATCAAAGGAAATACAATGGATATTATCACCCAAATCGACCTTCCCGGTCTGAAATTCCTTCGCCGCGGTAAAGTACGAGAAATCTTTGATTTTGGCGATCAATTACTCATTGTTGCTTCCGACAGAATCTCTGCATTCGACTATATCATGCCGAACGGTATTCCGGATAAAGGTAAGATTCTCACGCAGATATCCCGCTTCTGGTTCGAAAAAACGAGCAAGATGGTGAAGAACCATATTATCGCCACAGAGGTTGCGGATTTTCCTGCGGTTTGTCAGCCGTATGCGGCTACATTGGAGAAGCGCAGCATGCTGGTGGAAAAAACCGAACCGCTGCCGGTGGAGTGCATTGTGCGTGGTTATATTTCCGGTTCCGGCTGGAAAGATTACCGGCGAACCGGCGAAATTAGCGGTATCCGGCTCCCGGCGGGTTTGCAGGAATCGCAGTGCCTGGATGAACCGATTTTTACTCCCTCCACTAAAAGTGATTCCGGTCATGACGAAAATATTTCTTTCGCTCAGATGAAAGATATGGTAGGCACGGAACTGGCAGAAAAAGTGAGCGAACTGAGTGTCCGGATTTATGATTGGGCGCGGAAATACGCGGAAGAAAGGGGCATTATCATCGCTGATACCAAATTTGAATTCGGCCTGCTGGAAGGTGATATCTATCTGATTGACGAAGCGCTTACGCCGGATTCATCCCGGTTTTGGCCCATGGATCAATACGAACCGGGACGCGCCCAAATGAGTTTTGATAAACAATACCTGCGCGACTGGCTGGAATCCATCGGCTGGAACAAGCAGCCCCCGGTTCCACAATTGCCGCCCGAAGTGGTGAACAACACCCGGGCAAAATATCTGGAAGCGCTGCGTTTATTAACCGGTGAAACGATATAAAATTCATAGTAACTGATTACAGGGTGAAACACAGTAAATTATTTTTGAGTGGAATTTTTGATTCAGTCAATAATTTACACCCCCCGCACTCCCCCTCAGGAGGGGTACGGGGGGTGTATTAAACTTGGTTTGGGAAACTAAACTTAAGCTGAGTCGGGAGTTGCACCTCTGCCCTGTACCGAGGTAATATTTGTATTTACGATCAGTTACCTCATTGTCAGCGCATCTCTCATCAAACGTGCGAGGCTTTTATGGGATTCAGATGCGGTATCATTGGTTTGCCCAATGTTGGGAAATCGACCATTTTCAACGCACTCACAACCCAGGGTGTACCGGCTTCCAACTATCCGTTTTGCACCGTTGATCCCAATCACGGTATCGTTCCCCTGCAGGATTCCCGTTTGGAGGTCATTCAAAAAATAACCGGTTCGACTAAATCGTTTTCCACCACACTTGAATTTGTTGATATCGCCGGATTGGTGAAAGGCGCCAGCAAGGGTGAGGGATTAGGGAATCAATTTCTCGGCAACATTCAACAGGTGGATGCCATCGCTCATGTGGTTCGCTGTTTTGAAGATAAAAATGTAGCTCACATCGATGAGAAGCTGGATCCGGTGCGGGATGTTGAGATTGTCAATCTGGAGTTGGCGCTCAAGGATCTGGAGACCATCACTAAAAGAATGAGCGCCGCAAAAAGAAATGCTCTGACGGGAGATAAATCCGCCAAAGTCGAATATGAAATTCTGGAAAATGTCAGAGAAAAATTAAATCGGGGGATACATATTTCCGAGTTGGATTTGCCGGAAGTAGAAGAAAGAGTGCTGCGGCCGCTTAATTTACTGACAGCCAAGCCGGTTCTTTACCTGGCCAACGTGGATGAATTTGCGCTGTATAAAAATCCGTACGCACAACAATTAAGACAGTTTGCTGCAAATCATAAAGCCGCATTTTTACAATTTTGCGGCAGAACTCAGGCGGAAATTGCCGAACTCGATCCCGAAAATCAGAAGCTCTTTCTGGAAGAATTAGGTTTGGATGAATTGGGATTTCAAAAGGTTGTGCGCGCCGGCTATCAGTTGTTGGATTTGATCACATTCTTCACTGCCAACGAAAATGAATGTCATGCCTGGACCGTAGCCAAAGGCACCAATGTGCAAAAAGCGGCGGGAAAAATTCACAGCGATTTCAAGGAGGGCTTCATCCGGGCGGAAGTGATGAAATTTGCCGATCTGGAAAAATACGGTTCGGAACATGAGCTGAGGGAACGCGGCTTGTTTACCACACATGGCCGGGATTATTTGGTGGAAGACGGCGATATTATTTTCTACCGGTTTCGAACGTAGGTTTCTCCGGTATTACCTCTATTTGATAAAAATGGGTGAGTCAACGATTTTGTCATATTTCAGCTCGCAAATCACAGGAAATATGAAACCATTCCAAACCGTTAAAACGGTTGCAATCTGTGCTGATATGTTAGCCCACGACTTAAGTCGTGGGCTAACATAAAAAAGTTTTTTTAACCGCTTCAGCGGTTTATTAGTAACTTTCTCATGGGCTAAAGCTCGTGGATTTATATATAGATACCCGACATAAAATGGCTTTAGCCTATTTCTATGTAGGTTAAAGCATTAAATTTAATTAGACATTGAAAACAAACTTAGTTCATACAACTAAAATGTGACGTAAAATGTAACAAATAATATTTTTAAACTTAAATTGACTTCAATCGAAAAGAAAGCATATAATCATTATTCCATGGAGGTAAACATGAAATCCGGAAACGTTCTTCTCACTCTTGTTTTTTTATTTTTAGGTTCATTATTCACTTATGCCGGTAGTTCCGGTGATTCAGCGACTATCTCACTGCAAATTTACTATTCCGGTGCTCAATCCGGTTATCTGGAGCCGTGCGGCTGAAAGTCGCGCCAGTTAGGCGGACTGGCCCGGCGGGCCGGTTATATTCAGAAAAAAAATGCAACTTTTTCAGCCGATATGCCAACGGAGACGCTACTCCTGGACGCCGGTGGTTTCAACGCCGGTTTTGGTCAATTAAATAAAATTAAAACGGAATATCTGCTGCGCGGCTATAAAATGTTGGGTTACAGCGCGGTCAATTTGGGGTACCGGGATTTTCTGCAGGGAACAAAATTTCTGACGGCGATGCAGAAAGAATATTCCATTCCATTTGTTTCCGCAAATATTTATAATCTTGAGACCAAACGACCGTTTGTCTCACGATATCTCATTAAAACGGTAAAAATGGAAAATGGACAAGTGAAACTGCGTGTGGGTATTTTTGGGATCACGGAAAAGAATACCAATTTGATTCCGGAACGCCGGCGTCAGGGTGGCGCCATATTGGAAGCGCGTGATCCGGTGGAAAACGCCGGCGATGTTACCAAACAGATGAATGGACGTGTCGATTTGATCATCTGCCTGGCTCATCTGAGACTGGAAGCGGCAAAAAAATTGGCGGAACAGGTTCCTGCCATCGATGTGATTATTTTGGGTAATGATTTCAGAAATCAGGCCATCGAAGTGAATGATGGAAAAACTAAAATTGTCTCCGCCGGACAACAGGGGAAATATATGGGCGATCTGCGGCTTTATCTGGATAAAGATAAAAAAGTTGTTCGTTACGAACATGCGGCGAAAGCTTTAGATAAAACATATAAAGATGTTAAAAAGTTCACCGATCTGGTCAAGCAATTTAAACAGGAATCCGTTGCAAGAAAATAAAATGCTGTTTCCATTTGACATTTGCTGAAAAAATATTTGGGGAGAATACGTTAGATACGAAACCTTGCAGAGGCTGGTGAATTCTCTCTTTTAACAAAAAGAAACAGGGACGAGTTGGACTCCGTACTCTTAAAAAGTCCTGTTACACCATCACTTTTTCCAGAAACGGCAGCAGCGATTCCCGGTAAATATTTTCCCAGACATAATTTTTGATCACATTTCTGAACATACGGTGGGGACGGAGTTTTTCCAGAAAAGCGACGATTTTTTGCGCAATATCTTCCGGTTGGTCATCGAGAGAAAAATAGCAAACATCATCGCCGGCAATGAATCTGAACGGCGGGATATCCGCACAGGCAATGGGCAGTTTGATCATCCCTGCTTCCAGAAGCGGGATGCCAAATCCTTCTATTTTGCTGGGCAGAAAGAGCAGATCGGCGATATGGTACAGATCGCGCATAGTTACC
Source organism: uncultured Deferribacteres bacterium (assembly GCA_913009825.1). Lineage (GTDB taxonomy): Bacteria > Zhuqueibacterota > JdFR-76 > JdFR-76 > DREG01 > DREG01. Next base: position 5,173 of record CAJVYQ010000047.1, on the reverse strand, counting down.
CGGTTCGAGGGGATTTTTTGTCCGCTTTTAAATTGATGTTCCGCAACCACAATAATGTCGTCGTTTACACCAAGAGATGCCGCCAGTTTCCTGAGGTGAAGATGGTAATCCCGGCTGTTCTTTTCGTGGGGGTCGTGGGCGCCGGTAAGCAGCAGGCGCGCTTTGATGCCAATGTCGTTCAACGCTTTGATAACCCGGATTGACAACTCGATGTTTTTTCTCGGATGGATCCGGGATGGCTGCACCAGCAACAGATGTGCATTAAACAGGTCTTCTTCCCGGATTAAACGAATCGACATGGGATCCAAACGAAAAAATCGGCCGGGGTCGATACCATCGGGGATGACGGAAATTACGTCATCAATTTTATACAGGGTTTGAAACTCTGCCGCCCGGAAATCGGAAATGGTGATATAAAAAATATTAGGATTGTATTTTTTAAGAATGGACCAGGCTTGATCCGTAAAGTTCCCATGATTATCGGGATAAAAATAGGGCGAATCATGATTCCAACTGATTACGCGGATCACACTTTGGTTGGCAAGGCGATGCAAAGCCATGGTTAACGGGAGGTTATACGGCATAGTTAAAACATTGTGGGCAATCAGAATATCGAACTGTTGAAGCGAGTTTTGTAAATAAGTGAATATTTCCCCCGTTATCTCCAGAATCTGAAATTCGTATTTTGCCGGATCCGGCTGTAATTTTGTTATTTCCGGGTTTTGGGAATCCAGCCGGGGATTCAGTTCGATGGGATAGTCATCCGTAAATTTATCTCCCCTGCCGGCAAGGATCTTCACCCGGTGGTAATGGCGGTAAAGCAGAGAAGCCTGTTGGCGGACAATCTCTTCCACACCGCCAACTATTGTGGGACAGGAATAATGGAGAATTGCAATGTTAAGCACAAATATCCTTTTTTTATTGTTTACTTACGATTGTAATTGCTTAAATTGCCCTAAAGCGAAAAGAGATGAAAGAAACGGGAAATTGAATTGCCTGCGTTCCGCTCGGCAGCGCAAAGTCAGGGAAGATAATCAGTCGAATGTACTGATAATATACAGCAATCTTTTTTCCAATATCTCGTAAGAGAAGAATTTCTTGGCCAGATGGTAATTTCTTTTTACCATCTTCCTGCGGTACTCTTCGTCTTTCAGCACCTGCCGGATTTTATCCACCGTTTGCGCGGTAACAACGCCGTCGAGGGTGATAACATCGAATCCTTTCGGTTCAATGTCGGCAATGTAGATGGAATAGCGATTGACAACAATCGGTTTATGATAGTAAAGGGTCTCCAGAAAAGCGTTACCAAACCCCTCATAGCCGCTGGGATAGGTCACCAAATCGGCACATTTGTAGGCATCTGAGATGGTAAATTTTTTATGATTTTTGATCTTAGAGCTGCCGATGAGATGATCGATGGCAATGATTTTGACGCCCATTTTCTGTGCATATTCCATAATACGCCGATAATATTCATCACCTTCATCGCCGGTTGCATGGGAAATAATCAGCGCCGGATCTTTCAGATTCAGATTATGGACAATCTCGATGGACCGTTCGATCCATTTTCTGGATATAACACGTGTGGGCTGTAAAATGAACAGGTCATCCCGGCCCAGATGAATCTGTTTTCGCAGTTCACAATTATATTCTTCAAACTCCTCCGGCTCTTTGGCAAAATCGAACACGTTGGGAATAATGGTGTTGGAAATCCCTAGCCGGTGACTCAACTGTTTAGACGCTAACGAATTGATCACCACATGGCGGATAGAAGTTAAATCGGCGGGAAACGCCTTATCCAGGTAATCCTGGCAACTGTTGATCAGAAACCGGTCCCGTTCCCAGTAGAAATCATGATGATGTGCGATGGTGGGAATGCCGGTTTCGGCGATGAATTCTGTGATGGCCAGCCCCAGCGGAATATTCATGGGAATGGTCAGCGCATTTTCGGGAATGATCAGATCGATGTCAAATTTGTGGTAAAAATGATAGAGTGCCGATTTGATTTTTTCTTTGAGCTTTTGAATAGTGCCGGACGTTTCACGGGAACGACGGGTTTTACCAAGGAGGTCATCGTTTAATTTTTCGATTTCGGGGTGTTCGAAATGGGCAATGTCCAAATGAAGAGAAATGTCTGCATTCCGGTCTATTTCACCGGCAAAGTAGAAGCAGTTGAATCGGTTTCTGGTTAAAATATCCGCCCATTTTTCAATCTCCAGCGAAACGCCGTCTGTTCCCGCAATTCTGGTGGAAATGAAACCAATATTCCTGATCGGCCGGGTTTTCATGTTCATCCTCTGTTTCGGTAACCGTTGTTAACAGACTGTATTAAGGCAGTTGTTTCACTTTATTTTATTATCGTCAAATTTACTAAAAAAATAATAAAAACGCAAAAGGGGAAATGGCGGATCGGGAAACCCACCCGGCCAAATCTAAAGCGCTTTTATTTCTCCGGATTTTCGAACCTCTACGGGAACGGCGGCAATGGATTTTGGCAGACTCCGTTTCACCCGGGCGGTGATTTTTTTTACGGAGACAATCAACCCGATTTCACCGGAAGATGTTTCACCAATACCGACACTAACGACTTCCGGCAGCGCCAGCCAATCCTGTTCGTATTCGCTTTTGATGCGTTTTATTTTTTCAATTTGTTTCGTCATGGGAAAGCCCGGTTTTATTTCTTGTGTTTCTCTGTTCGCGTGAGTATGAAAAGAATCGGCTAAATTTTAAAAAAAATAAAAGATGTTTTTATATTCGGTTAATTCGTTTGCTGCACAATTTCTTTTAATTCTATTTTAATGCCGGCCTTAACTTTGGTATAATGAACAATTTTGACATCGATTATTTCACGGAGAATCTTCTTTGATTTATAAGTATGCGCTAAATTCACGAATTAATTCACTCATTTGACCGATAACTGCCGGTTGTGTTCCCTGAGCATTTTGATTAGCCCAATTGATAATTTGAGTTGCATATTGGGGGAATTCAAGAGGCTGAGCGCCGATCAACTCTTTAATTTTCCTTTTGAATATTTTGCCTATCGCAAAAACCAACCCGGAAATTACCGGATGATATTATATGATTTCCAAATAAGAGAAGTCTTGAGCAACCTTCCATAGCAAATTACAGAACGGCACCGTGAATGAAATTACAGTACAACCTCCAGCGCGCTGAAGACATTTTGAATCCTGTTGAAAATGGTTGTGTTGCTGCTGCCGGCGAATAACAGGCCAATCAATTTGTTGTCGTCGGTGAGAATGACGGAACCGCTGTCGCCGCCGGCGCTCATGGCCCCTGCCATCAGTTGATCGACAAACAAGGCGGTTTTATTGGTGCCGTAGCTAACTCTGGAAGTTACATCGATCTGTGTAATGCTGCCGGTGGTGAGGCCCGTTGTTCTGCCGCTTTTTTTGACGTTCATATTCAATGTGGCTTCGGTAACACCGGCGATCTTGCCGATTTTGAATATTTCGTCCAGAACATCGTTTTTATCCAGCGGTTCGGCCAGCGCACAATCCACCAGATTCTCCGCAGTCTTTGGTTTCAGGACGGCTTGTAAACGGGTTTTGCTGCCTGTAAGAGCGGCCAGTGTATTTAATACGGCAGCGGTAAAATTGCCGATGGAACAGGAGCTGCCGCCGCCATTATCACCGCCTTCGAATTGAATATGGATAAATTTGTTCAGTGTGGCAATCTGATCCGTTGAGGTGCCGCCGTCATGAGGGCCGGGTTGATAAATAGCATCGCCGATTTGGCCATCATTGCTGTTAGCCAGAACATGGTTGTTGGAAAGAATATATTTTTTATTATTCTTAGTAACATAACAACCCAGTGTCCCTGCGGTGATCAGATAATGGCCAATGCTCACACCTCCCGGAGCCGGACGAAATTTTTCCGTCGGTTCCTGCAATGCATATATCAAACCGGTTGGCAATACATCTGTGGCAACATTTTGAATTCCGGCCGGGATTAACTCACCGGCGCTGAGCATTTGTTTGGTTCTTTTAAATTCAACCGAACAGATCAGAGCCAGTTCATCTGTTCGTTTTCCCGCTGAAATTTTGTAGCCCAAACCAGTGGCGACCACATTGGGCTTGCTCATCAGTTCCGCCCGGGCTTCGGACAACAGCATCCTTGCATCTTCCATGTTAATAGCCATGTTTTCCTCCTACGATTTTAATTTGCATTCTATGAATGTTCGTAACTATTCAGGATACAAGACAATTATATCGGAAGTTGTTTTACACCCCCCGCAAGGGGGACTATATTAGTGAGGAGTGCGGCGGGTGTTTCTTCAATTTACCTGAATTGTTACGAACATTCAAATATTAAATCTGTTTTTTTCTGTCAGCTAAAATACCGATGAAAATCAAAGCAAGAAAAAGCACGGGAGCAAGCATGTTCCGGTCAATTTTATAGAGGAGATTCCGAAAGATGTTCACGCCAACAAGTGTCAGAGCGCCGTAAACAAAACTGCAAACAATTACAAACCCCAGGATTCGAATGAAAAAATTGTACCGTTTCAATATTTTTTTGAAAAAACGATTGATGTTATTACCGTAAATAATCAGTATCGTAGCGATAATGCCAAACGATATCTGCGGCAATTGCGACCGCAGCCATATATTTAATTTTACATAAAGCGCAAAAAGAGACTCCATACTTTCCCAGTTTATTTATTTTTTGAAATGTTGTGCAGTTCCGTGATTACTAAGTCCTTTGCAGAAGGGAATTTTGTATCCACTCAATAATTGAGGGTAAAAATGAAATATTTGTTAATTAGCCACCAAGTCACAAAGACACTAATTATAAATCTTCATGCCTTCGTGGCAATTATTCCTCTTCACCATTTAATATTGAGTAGATACTGAATTTTCTTATTTTAAACAACAAAAAAGTAAAAAGCAATCTTTTTTACACCGTTTCACACATTTTTTTCCAATCTTCATCATTCCTTCATAAAATATTGTTTTTTTATTGAAACCTAAATTGAGCGATTCAAAATTTAAAAAGAAAAAGGCCATGCAAAAAGATCAATTTTTTTTTAAAACTTAGTTATTTGAAAAGCATAAAAAATTCAGTTGTAAAAATATTGAAATGTTAACTCAAATTTTGTTCTTTCTCATAAAATAAGGCAGTTTTTGAGCCGTTTAGACGTGCTTCTCCTGTTGGC
>CAJVYQ010000046.1 GCA_913009825.1 uncultured Deferribacteres bacterium | reverse complement strand
GTTCAGACGTGTGCTCTTCCGATCTAAAACAAACTTTGCTTGATTATAACCACAAAACTGTCGGTGTCTTTTTACAGGATAACTGGGCGCTTGCTAAAAAGCTTTCACTGGAACCGGGAGCGAGATTTGATTACAATAAAGAATACGGAAGCTTTTTCCTACCCCGATTAGCAGTAAAGTATCATTTTACTGATAATTTTTTCACTCGTATAAGCAGCGGTTTGGGATATAAAATCCCAACGCCTTTTACCGACGATGCCGAAAGAACACGCTATCAGAATGTGAAGCCCCTATGCGGGTTAGAAGCGGAAAAATCAGCGAGTATAAATTGGGACCTGGACTTTAAAATTCCGGTTTCGGATGAATTGTTTTTATCGGTGAATCAATCATTTTTTCTAACAAACGTTTACAATCCCGTTATTGCTAATTCTGATTCATTAATAAATCAAACGGTGTTCTATCAAAATGCAAACGGCATCATTCAAAGCAAAGGATTGAATACGATTATCAGTGCAACGCTCGATGAGTTTGTTTTATATATGGATTATACTCATATAAATGCACGCAAAACTTATGATGATAACAAACCTCTCGAACTGGCGCCGCAAAACAGATTGGCAATCACGCTTTTTTATGAAGATGATGAAGAAGGTTGGAAAGTCGGTATCGAATCATTTTACTTTGGAAATCAGTACCTGGAAAACGGAAATAAAACAACTAACTATTGGCGTTTCGATGCTTTGGCACTAAAAGAGTTCGGTCAATTAACGATTGCCCTGAACGTGGAAAATATTCTGGATGTAAGACAAACAAGATATGAAAACATTATTAATCCTCCTTCAAATAATCCTGTATTCAATGAATTATATGCTCCATTGGATGGCGTTGTCGGAAATATTGTCTTAAAATATAATTTTTATTAATAAAAAATAGAACATAGTTTATGGTCATCTTTCGGATTAAATCAATATAAAATAAATTGAATAGAACACTATAAAAAACATTAGGAATGGCGAAATAAATAATCCTCCGGATATTAAAAATAGAGTTGGTTTTTTTGATTTTTGCAAATTTAAACCCAATAAGACAAGCAATGAAAGAGCCTATGATATTACCCACTAATGCTCCTTTTAATGAAAACCCCAAGAAGACAAGTAAAAAAGTAGCGATTAATTTACAAATTGAGTAAAAAATAACTATTGTTGACTGATAATTGAAACGTTGCAATCCATTTTGAAATCCCACAAAATACCGGAACATACTATAAAAAATAATATCAAACGATACTATCTTCAAATAAACAGCTAAGGAGGGTTGATTAAATATCTTCGCAATGTATGTACTGCCAACATATAAGGATAAAAATACAATTGAAGAATATATTATCTGAATCTTTATAGTAGATTTTTTAATATTATAAACTTTATCAAGATTACCAGGAATGAACTTTTGTAATCCCACTGGTATACCTGAAATAGTAAAAAATTTAACCCATACCAATATTGAAATAACAATGCTATATGTACCAAATAACTCAGGCCCGAAATATCTTGCCAATCCAAAATTTAATGTAAATCCACAAAGGATAAAAACAAGCTGGCCAAATGACAAATAGACTAATCCTTTTAAAAACATATAATCACTCTAATCAGAAGAACTCCATTTGTAAATAAAAATCGTATTAAATTTATCTTTATTTTCCATCTTCAATTCATTTTTAATAAAATCCGCCACATCTTGCGGTACACATGTCCTTAAAGAAAATCGATATGTATCAAGGACTAACCAACCCGATGGATTCATATTTATAATCTGTTTTAGCTCCGTTAAATTTGCTATTGATGGTTTTCCAGAATAAACATCAAATAATTTTCCATCATTATTAAAATATTCCAATTTTGTTGCACTATCGTTATACCCGTTATTTAAATTATAATCACTTTCAAGATTATAAAACATAAGTGTTAAAGGGACGGTTGATATCACAACATCCTGTGCATTCCGGTTTTCGTTAACATAATCCGCAGCCCATTTCCAGCTTCGATGAGAATAAACTTGATTGTATTCGCCTGGTTTCAGCCATGGCATTTTAACTCCCACCTTAAACCAAATCGTGACAGGAATCCATCCACATAATAAAAGAACAAGAAATACTTTTGAAATTCTTGGTAAGGAAGATTTAAAAGGAGTATTAAGTTTTGAAATATATTGTTTGATATTTTCAATCTCGTGATCATAAAAATTTACAATTCCAAATGCTCCAATTAGAAGATAAAATGGATAAATATGATAAACATAATTTTTTAATTTGTAAGAGAAAAATAATGATGCAATTGCTATCGGTATGAAAAAATTAATGAATATATAAAAAGCACCTTTATGGAATCGGGTGAAAACATAATATGTTCCCATCATGAAAAACACACTGAGTGGAAAAATCAAGGACGACGTAAAATAATTATAATAAAAATATTTATTTCTAAACGCTGCGGTATTTGCCCAATCCGGCCGATAATTGAATGCCCATTTTATCAAGCCGCCCAGATCGAAAAATAAGACTCCAAAAACAAAAAGGGCAATAAAAAAAACAAAGGAAATAAAGTATTTACTTTTGAGCGCAGCTACGAGATGATTACTGTAACAATATAATAAGAGCATAATAAAAATATAAGTTAGAATAGCAGGAAACAACATTGCTGAAATAAGCTGAGTGGAATAACTTAAGATGAAAAACAATCCTGATACTATTAACCAAAAATAATTAATATTTAGATCTTTAAAATAATGGACACCATTTACCCGGGGTTTAGAATTGTCTTTCATCTCATAACTTTTATAAAAAAAGAATACAGATAACATATAGGCAAATTGCATCAATGTATAAAATCTGGAGATTCTTGACCAAGCAATTGAATAATAAGAAAATGCCAGAAAGAAAGCAGCTATCATTGCAATACGGGTTCCTAAAATACTTCTTCCAATTAAAAAAATCACCAAAATGTTTAGAACCCCAAATAAGGCACTGGGGAATCTTACAGAAAATTCATCAATTCCAAATATTTTAAATGAAGTAATCACAAGTCTGGTATAAACAGGTGCCCGTGAATACTTCATCCCTGATGGCAACGTTGGTTCGCCATTCTCCATTAGAGATTTTGCTGAATACAAATGATAAGTTTCATCAACCCACAAATCCAATTTCCCGAGATTATAAAATCTCAGAAAGCTACCGGCGAGAATAACTGATAAAACTACTATAACAACAAATACCCTTTTGTAATTAGAATTTTCAGATTTAAACTCGGTCATTTTTTATTCTCCCGAGATGGCACATGTTATGTGTATGAATTAAAAACTGAGACCAACTTTTTAGTCAACTCTTTTCTTTCGTAGCTCTCCAAACAACTATTTGTTCTATATTCAATGGTTTTATTTTCCCGATAATTTTCGATGAGCTTTTTTAGGTGGTTACAGGTTTTTTCATAATCCTCATAATCTATAATTTCTCCACTTTTTGTCTCTTTTAAAATTTTTGCAACCTCACCATTTTCAGGTCCAAAAACTATCAAAGGCTTATTTGTCCTCAAATATTCAAAAGTTTTCCCCGGAAGAATTCTTCTACTGTATTTAGAATTTGATATCAATAAAAGAATGGCAGAAGTTTCTAAAAAAACTTTTGCAACCTCATTGTGGGGTATATATGGAACAAGTTTTATATATTTTTCAATTTTAAATTTTTTATACATAACAATCACCGATGTTTCGATCTTACCAATAAAAACAATAGAAAAATTGGATTCATCAATGAATTTCTTCTCACTTAACGTCTTAATTGCTTTAAAAAATTGAATTGGAGTTCGCTCTTTTCCAATTGTTCCAACATGAGAAATTATGAAGTGATCATTACTTTTATTTTTATGATTCTGTAAATAATTTTTATAATCTTCCTCATCATATCCATTTGGAATATAGAAATATTTGGTTCGACCTGGGACTTTTTTTTCATAATCCTCTTTTATGTCTAAAAAACTTACAGAAGTTACACCATTTGCATTTTTTAGTACTGACTTTTCAAGGTATTCATCTAATTTTTTTGATATAAAAAATCGATTATAATCTTCAAAATAATGAATACCCGTCCAAGGATCCCTGAAATCAGCGATCCACTTTAATCCGCTTAATTTAGACAATATTTTCGCGACCAAATGTGCGGATGGAGGAGGGGATGAAGAAAAAATCAAATCGACATCATGAATCTTTAAAATCTTTTTCCCCAGTGCTACTGCATACGGCACCCACCCGATTCTTGCATCTGGGATAAAAAGATTTGCTCTAAGCCAAAAAGATATCTTCTTCTTAAAACCAACGCTCTTTTCCGTTATAGCTGCTACAGGAACATTTTCCTTTTCTCTCATCCCAATAAATTTTTTATAGATACTATGCGGTTCAAGAGCTTTAGCCCTATAGACAAGTGTACCGTCCGGAATTTCTTTTTTTAAGGAATGATCAATTGCATGATACTCCCCATTATTAACAGATAAAATGATAGCCTGCCAGTTAAAATTTGGAAAATACTTTACAAATTTTAATACACGTTGTACGCCAGGCCCTCCGGCAGGCGGCCAGTAATATGTAATGACTAAAACTTTCTTAATCTTCTGAACCCTTCGATTTATTTTTATAAGTATCGTATTTTCGAATCCGATATAAAATGTTTTCTACCAACCTCCTATTAGTGCCAATCAAATCTGCGATCAACCCCATTACCATCACCTGGAATCCAATAATGAAAAACACAGCGGCATAAATCAGAGACTGAACATGTCCGCCGCCATTACCTGCGATATAAAAATACAAAAATCGAAGAGAGATAACCATGCCAAATGTAAAAATAATTCCACCAATATATGCAAACATCTTTAATGGTTCATAAACCGTATAAATTCGAAAAATAGTAATAATAGAACGCTTCAAGTAAGATGGAATACTTGAAAATAAACGAGACTCTCTTAGTTTTTTGTTTGTCCTAACCGGTACATGACCGATCGCAAGATTCTTTTTCCCTGCCTGAATGATCGTATCTAAAGTATAAGTAAATTTTGAAATTACCATGATCTGTAATGCAGCTTCTTTACTTAAGGCCCTAAAACCACTGGTCGTATCCGGAATGTTTGTATCGGAGACTTGCCTTACAACCCAACTGCCCAATTTTTGTAACATCTTTTTAAGCCAGGAGAAATGGGAAATTTTATCAACCTGTCGGTCTCCAATTACCATATCCGCCTTGCCTTTTAAAATTGGCTCAATCAATTTGGGGATATCACTGCCACAATATTGATTATCTCCATCTGTATTTACAATGATATCAGCGCCATAATTTAAAGAAGCATTGATCCCGGCCATAAAAGCCTCCGCCAACCCTTTGTTGTTGGTAAACCGAACAATGTGGTTAACGCCAAGCTCTTTTGCCACCTCGACCGTGCGATCCGTGCTGCCGTCATCGATGATCAGGGTTTCAATTTTATCGATACCGGGAATTTCATCAGGTAAATCTCTGATGGTTTGTGGGAGCGTCTCTTCTTCGTTTAGACAGGGTAATTGAATTATCAGCTTCATTGGTTCGCTTTCACTTCTATTTTCAGACCTCGTTAAATTTGATAAATATTAGGTTGAATAACCGGACATAAATCATCATGAATTTGCACTATATATTGCGTAAGTACTTGTTTTTTAGTTTAAAATCAAACATGCACTGTTCAATTATTAATGGATTTTCTTACAATTGACTAGTCCGCCCCGTGGTAAACCACGAGGCTAAATAAAGGAAGAACGCTAAAGCGTCCTGCAAACGCAACGCTATTTATGCCGCTTCCATTTTTCAGCCTGTTGGTTAACCATCAGGCCGCCCCGTGGTAAACCACGAGGCTAAATAAAGGAAGAACGCTAAAGCGTCCTGCAAACGCAGCGCTATTTATGCCGCTTCCATTTTTCAGCCTGTTGGTTAACCATCAGGCGAAGCTAACAAGATTCTTTCCCGCCTGCGGTTGGGCAGGCAGAATGACAAAACTCTTTGGTTGGTTGTTTCAAGCTAAAAATCGCTCAATTCAGGTAATAGTTAATTTATGGCTGAAGAATAGATATCTTGCACAAAATATTCGTAATTAACCGCATCAAATCATAGTAAATATAAAAGTTAGCAACTTTTTACAGTCTCATCAAATATCATTTCTCGCCAATAATCCAAAACATATTTCAACGTTTCTGCAATATCAATTTTCGGCTTCCAACCGGTAGTTTTATGCAGTTTTGTGTAATCGCCGGTTAATATGGGAACGTCGGTAGGACGGGACTTTGATTCATCCACTTCGACGGCAATTTCCAGATCACTAAGTCCTAACATTTTATCCAATATACTTTGGATTGAATAGGCGCTTCCGGAAGCGATATTGTAAATCTCTCCCGGCACTCCCTGCTCTGCAAGTAATAGATAAGCATTTACTACATCGCGTACATCTAAAAAATCTCGTTCGGGGGTTAAATCTCCAACCCTCAACTTCCTTTCACATTTCCCGGCTTCTATTTCAGCAATCTGTTTGGCAAAATTTGGGATCACAAATTGAGGCGTTTGCTTAGGCCCTGTATGATTGAAAGCGCGAGTGACAATAATGGGTACATGATAGTGTTTAGCATATTGCAAACAAAGCATTTCGGCGGCTACTTTACTAATGGCATAAGGACTTGACGGATTAACCGGTGTTGTTTCCCGCAGAGGCAACCGGTTTTGATCTACTACGCCGTACACATCTGCAGAACTTGTGTATAAAATCATTTTCGGCTGAGAAAACTCTCCAATCGTCTCCAGGAGATTAATTGTCCCTAACACATTAATCCGGAATGTTTTCTGCGGCGAAGTGAAAGACTGCTGAACAGAGCTTTGTGCCGCTAAATGAAAAACGAAATTGAATGAATTCTTCTGAAAAATCACCTTTAATTCATCTTGATTTGTAATGTCGCACTGATACAAATCAATTTTGTTGATGTATGGTTTTAAATTATCTAATTCACCGGGAAGAAGGTAGGTACCGGAAATCTTAAAATCGTGAGAAATTAATAAACCAGTCAGATAAGGTCCGACAAATCCGGAGATACCTGTGATAAATGCCCTCATCTTGATTCTATATGTGCATCAGAAGCTATAAATTTCAAGTCGGCTTCCACCATGATTTTTACCAACTCCGGAAACGAAACGCTTGGTTTCCAGTCCAATTCATTTTTAGCAAATGATGGATCTCCGACCAAATGTTCCACCTCAGCCGGACGAATTAATTTGGGATCGACTTCAACGTAGTCTTTATAATTCAAACCGACAACCCGGAAAGCCAATTGAGCAAATTCCTCAACGGAATGTGTTTCTCCCGAAGCGACCACATAATCTTGCGGTTCATTCTGCTGAAGCATAAGCCACATGGCCGTCACATAATCTTTGGCATAACCCCAGTCCCGTTTGGCCGCCAGGTTACCCAGAAAAAGCTTGTCTTGTAGCCCTAATTTAATTCTTGCAGCTCCATTGGTTATCTTTCTGGTCACAAACTCCAATCCTCTTCTGGGAGATTCGTGATTGAACAAGATGCCGCTAACTGCAAAAATATCATAACTTTCACGATAATTCACTGTGATATAATGGCCATAAACCTTTGCCACGCCATAAGGACTCCTGGGATAAAACGGTGTATTTTCATTTTGCGGAATTTCTTTCACTTTGCCAAACATTTCGCTTGAGGATGCCTGATAAAATTTAATATTCGTATCGATCTGACGGATAGCCTCCAGCATTTTTGTAACGCCAATGGCCGTGAACTCCCCGGTCAAAACAGGCTGGTTCCAGGAGGTTGGCACAAAAGATTGAGCGGCTAAATTATAAACTTCATCAGGGTGAATCTCGTCGATAATTCGTACAATCGATAATTGATCCAACAGATCGGCTTGAACCAGATGAATCTGATCTCTGAGATGATGGATCCTTTCGAAGTTTTCGGTACTGGCACGCCGGATCATTCCATACACATCACAGCTTTTTTGTAGTAATAATTCAGCTAAATATGAACCATCCTGACCGGTTATACCGGTGATTAAAGCCTTCATTCAATCCTCTTCTTTTCGTTCAAAAAAATTGAGTCTGTTTTGTGGCGTATCAATCACTCATTTGTAAATTCCTAACTTGAGCGATTCTTATGTCATTCCGTAGGAATCTTGTCGGTTTAGTGCAAAGAATTAATAAGATTCTTTCCCGCCTGTGGTCGGGCAGGCAGAATGACAAAACTCCTTGGGTGGTTATTGCAAGCTAAGAATCGCTCAATTTAGGAAATTATTAATGATCCGGAATAAGTTATTCCAATATTAGCACAAATACAATTATTAATCATATTTTTCGATATTGAAAGGAATTAATTTCATTATTGCACTATCTCCTCAATATTATATTCTTTAATCTCTTTTGCGTGAGTAAAAATAATCATTTCGCCAATTAACCCAATTGAGACCATTTGAATACCAATGACAAGTAAAAGAGCGCCTAATAATAACATTGGTTTTCCGGCAATGGGGCCGAGCTGCAATATGCGGTAAACAAACAAGTACAGATTGATACCTACACCCAAAAGAGTGAAAACGGCGCCGACAAAGCCCAGAAAATGAATCGGTTTTTTGGCATAACGGGTCAGGAAAAATACGGTAATGATATCCAAAAGCCGGCGGATATATTCGGAAAAATAGCGTGAAGTTCGAAACCAGCCAGGCAGTTGCTCAATCTTTTCTTCCGTCACTTTGTAGCCCTGTTTCACGGCTAAAACCGGGATAAAATTGTTAAGATCGCCGTAAACGGAAATATTTTCCAGTACCTCCCGCTTTGCCGCCAAAATACCGCTGTTGATGTCGTGCAGTTTTAATCCGGCAATTTTATTGATTAGTACATTAAAAAACCGCGATACGACACGGTTCAATTTGGCATCCCGCCGCGGATGGCGCCAGCCTACTACCAGATCTAAACCGTTGTCCAGCGGCTGCAGCAACTGGCCAACCTGAAGCGAATTGATCCGCACACGGCTGGTGAAATAGAGAATTTTTTCTCCCGCAGCTAATTTCACTCCGGCATCCAGAACGGACGCTTCACCAAACACAGAACGCATTTTGATGAGTTTGATCCGATCATTCTGCTCTATTTTCCGTTTTATCTTTGTAACGGTGCCGTCTTCGCTGCCGTCGTCAACGCAGATGATCTCGTATGTTTCGCCCAGCTTTTCCAGGCTGCTGTCCAGATTATCCAACAATTCATCTACTACACTCTCCGAATTGTTGAGCGCCAGGATAACGGAGACTGAAGTATTTCTGTGTTTGATTTTTTCCGGGGTCATTATTGTTTCTACCTGTAAATCATCATGATTGAATTCCATAGGCGGTGCCCGTTATTTTACCAGTTCGGATAAATAAATGCTCTTTTTACTCCCGGTCCTGTAAATAAGACTGGTGATTAAACCTAAAAACATAAAAAGCATGCTGCTTGTGATGAACAAAAAAACGATGGTTGCCAGAATGTTCATCTGCTCTATGCCATACACATTTCGCAACAGGCCCTGAATCAAACCGCCTGTGGCGATGAGCGCGCAGAGCAGAAAGAACAGGCTGATTTTGCCGAAAAACTGAATCGGTTTTTGCAAATATTTGATGAACAGATTCAGCGACATCAGATCCATCAGCACACGGAAAGTGCGGGAAATGCCATATTTCGATTGCCCGAACTTGCGCGAATGGTGCCGCACCGGGACTTCGGCTATGCGCGCTCCCTCCACTCTGGCCAGTGCTGGGAGAAAACGATGCATCTCGCCGTAAAGATTGATTTTCTTCACCACTTCCGTTTTATAAGCTTTCAAAGCACAGCCGGTATCATGGAGCTGAACTTTGGTCACGGAGCAGATCAAACGATTGGCAATTTTAGACGGCACTTTGCGCAGCAACAGTTTGTCCTTCCGGTCTTTGCGCCAGCCGCTTACTACTTCGTACCCCTCATCCATTTTGGCCATAATTTTGGGAATGTCCCTGGGGTCGTTCTGCAAATCGCCGTCCATGACAATGATGGTTTTCCCGCGCGCCATTTCGAACCCGGCGTCGGTTGCCGCGGACTGACCACAGTTGTTTCTGAATTTAATCAACTTTAAATTCGGATCTTTTTGCGCCAACATGCGCATTTTAGCAAAGGTATTGTCGCTGCTGCCGTCATCGATGAAAATGATTTCATATTTCTCCGGCATTTTGCTCAATACATCATCCAGCGCTTTGTGCAACAGGTCAACGTTGTCTTCTTCGTTGTACAAAGGGATAACGACGGATATATCCAATTTTGGTTTGACGTGATTTTGTGCCATGTAAATTATTCTATTTTTATATTTGAATGCGATCTAAAAGATTCGAACCGCGAATTTCGCAAATAAACGCAAATCAATTTAGGTTTTAATAAGTTTATCGATTGTAATTCGCGAAATTGGCATAATTAGTGTCTGACCGAAAACTCGCTTTTTCTGTCATTCCTGCGAAAGCGGCCTGCCCGCCGCGGGCAGGCCGCTTTCGCAGGAATGACACTGCAGATGCTATTTCATAGTTTTCGTTCAGGCACTAATTAACGGTTCAAAGTTATTTAGCCCGCGAATGACGCGGATAACACGAATGTATGATTATCCAATAATTCCCGTGCGATTCGGCGAAGCGCGTTACATCAGTCGAAGTGTTGTTGCAGCCACAGTTCCAAAACCAGAATAGCCCAAATCCGGTGCGAGTTGTTAACTTTTTTCGCCTGATGGTCGGCAATCATTTTGCGCACAAATTCCGGTTTGAAGAAACCGCGCTTACTCATTTGTTCTTCCGTTAACACATCGTTGATCAAACCGGCCACTTCTTTTGAATCCCGCATCCAGTTTTTCATGGGAACACTGTGTCCCAGTTTATCTTTGCGAAAAACAATTTCGTCGGGCAGAACACCGGTCATGGTCTTTTTAAGGATATATTTTGTATCGTTGCCGTTTTTAATTTTCAGACCGGAAGGGATGGTGGCGGCGAATTCAACCAGCCGGTAATCGAACATTGGGAATTTGGCTTCGATACCGTAATGACGTAAAATGGACATGCGGGTCAGATAGAAATTAACCACCGTAGCATAATCGCCATACAATGTTTTGCTTAAAAAATCACTCCCATCAGCCTCCGAGTAAATGGCTTCAATATCCGGTAACGGATTAAAATTTTGTAAATTTTGCCAGAGCTCCGGCTGCAGGGCATTTTTCAGCTCGTTTTCCGTGTAATAAATGCGCCAGCGGTTGCTGAACAGACTTGCCGGAAAATTGAAACTGTAGGAAAACCGTTTCAATTTTACCGCCAGACTTTTTTTCTGATCGGTATCCGGCAGCCATTGCATGGCGCCGATGAACGGCCGTTGCAGAAAACGGGGGATCAGATCGAAATATTTGGCCACATTGTCTGCAATGTAAACCGGATGACCGGCAAACAACTCATCACCGCCATCGCCGGACAAAATATAATCCACTTTACCGCCGGCAAATTGCGCCAGTAGAAAAGAGGCAATTTCGATGCCGATATCCGAAAACGGCTCCGGCATGATTTTCGTCAACTCGCTGATGCCGAGCGTTGCCTCGTGCGGAAATTCCACAAGGTGATGATCGGTGCCGTACGAATCCGACATGAATTTTGCATAGTGGCTTTCATCAAAGGATTCACCTTTACAGCGGAATGAAAAAGTGTGCATCTTTTGTTTTAAAATAGGCCCGGCCAAACCGACAACCGAGCTGGAATCCATGCCGCCGCTGAGGAAAGCGCCGGGTATTTTGCCGTTGTTTTCCAGTCGCAGCGCCACGGCATCTTTCAAAAGGTGTAAAATATTTTCGGTAAAGTAAGATTCATCCTTGTTTTCTTCCTGTTTGAAAGAGAGATACCAGTAGCGCTTAAAATCCAATTTCCCATCCTGCCAGGTCATGCTGTGTGCAGGCTGCAATTTAAGCAGGTTCGCCACAACCGTCTCATTGGTGGGAATGTAATTGAAAAGGAAATAGGTGTACAACCCTTTGTAATTTATCTCCCGCGGAATAAAACGGTGCCTCAGGAGAAAAAGAGGATTGGAGGCAAAAATCAGTGTGCCATCATGCACATAATAATAGAGAGGCTCAACCCCAAAATGATCGCGTATCAGGGCAAAACTTTGGATTCCCTCGTCATAAACTCCAAAAGCAAAATGCCCGTTTACATTTTTCAACGCGTCAGCGCCTTCCCTGGCATAAATTTCACTCATTAATTCTGCAAAGGAAGTTGAGCCTCCAATTTCATATTTTTTTCTGAGCCGTTCTTCATTGAAAACATGTCCCTGAAAAACGAACCGGCGTTTCCTCTTTTTATCCTGCCATATCCCTGAATACTTTTTTTGATCAGTATTAATCTGCTCCGGGATATGGACAAAGCCAAAATTACCCGATTTTACCGATTGAACGGCGGCATCGCCATCGATTTTCGCAAGATACTGATTTTGAAAATCCACCGGTTTGTTTGAACAAACACCAAAAATCATGATATTCTCTTTTCGCTAACTAAAAATTAATTTTCTGCGCTGATTTTACCCGGATAACCGAGTCAAAACAATTCAATTCGTTTCCCGGTGAGGAAAAAAATTAAGAACCCTTTTCCCTGCGATCCCGTAAAACACGGGCCGGCGCGCCCACGGCGATGGAAAATTCCGGTATCTCCCCATTCACTACCGCGTTGGCACCGATGATACAATCGCGGCCAACCACGGAGCCGTCCAGGATGGAAACATGGGCGCCAAGCCAGGTGCCCTCGCCGACCTCAATTCCTTTAGATGTTCTGCCCTGAATCAGAACCGGGATATCGGTTCTATCGGCAGTATGATCACCGCCTACCAGATAGACAAAGGACGCTAGCAAAATATTTTTCCGCAGCACAATATTGCTCAGCGAAGAGATCACACAATTGAAGCCGATATTCACGTTATCTTCCAAAACGATGTTGCCGTCGTGGCAGGTCAGGATAGTATTCTTGCCGATAAAAACCCCGTTGCCGATAGTCAGTCCTGTATTCCCTTCACCTTTCGCATCCAGAACACAATTATCATCGATAACCACGTTATCGCCAATACGTATTTTCCCGGGATGGCGAATGGCGACATTGACGCCAAATGCTACATTTCTGCCAACCGAACTCAAGATCAGGGGGTACAATTTGCTGCGCAGCAGAAGTCCCAGCGCGCCGGGCATCCAACTGCATAATGTGATAATCAATTCATACTTAATCATTTTCCACAGGCCGGACTCGCCGAGAAAAAGTTCCTGATACTTTTGCGCTTTGGATTTTTTCTCATCAAATAGCGCCTGCTGTGTATCCAAAATTTCCTTTTCCTGCACTCCCTGATTTTTATTTTCAGATGTTGCCATACTATTCTCCTTCTCTAAAGTATCAATGAAATCCTGCGGTTTTTTCCCTTGTTTCCTAAAACTAAGGACAATGCCTCCTAAAATTCCCAGCAACAAAATCATACCGTAAGCAACCCAGGAGAAGGCAATACATTGCGCCACTGTAGCACCGTAAGGAACAAGAAAAAATACGAAAAGATTTTCCCTTAAACCGATGGCATTAATTGAAACCGGTACCATCATGATGAACAGCGCAATGGGAACTACAAACAGAAATTTAATAATTTGAATATCCATCCCCAGTGCTTTTGAGATCAGCCAATAATGAACAATAACATTGATTTGTAAAATCAGCGATAGCACAACAGCCCAGAAGAGGGCGCCATTTTTACCGCGAAACTCTTTGAACGCATCGGCAAACTTTTTCCCCAATTTCCAGAACAATTTCAATCCCGGCATCTCAAAAAGTTTGCCGATTTTACTGATGATTTTCTGATTGATAAACATGAAAGCCGTCAACAGCACCATGGCGATGAAGATACCCAAAATCCAGTATTTTAAATTGGGAATTTTTGCGGCGAAATCGGTGGCAACAAAGATAGCAATCACGGCAAAAACAAGTAGACCAAGAAGTCCTAAAAAACGCTCCACCAAGACCACGGTAACGGATTTACTTTTGGAAAAGCCTTCCCGCCAGGTATCGTACGCTCTGACCACGTCTCCGCCAATGGTTCCCGGTAAAATATTATTGAAATACATGGCCACGGCATAAGATTGCAGCAGATAATTCACCGAAAGTTTCATATTTTGTGCGGCTAATAAAATTTTCCAGCGATATACACTGGCATAATAACCCACAGCATGCAAAGAGAAAGATAATAAAAGCAGCCACGGATTCGCTCCTTTTACCGACGCCCAGATTTGTGAGAGGTTGGTTTTGTTAAGAACATAATATATTAGAAAAACACTTACGGCAAACTTGAAGCCGGTCACAGTGAGTTTTTTGATGTTGTTTTTTTTCTCCCGCTCCGGTGCTGCCACTTTTGCGGCAACATTTGCCGCCGTTGAATTCACATTCATCCGGTTTCCTTACCTGTTTTTTTGATACAGCTCCGCCACGTCAGTCCCAATTTGGCGTGGCTGAAAAAATTGATTTTATTGTCTTTTTTATTTTCTTTGCAGAAAACAGATGCTGCAATGATTTACAAATTCAAAAACGGTTTCTTTTTTCGAACATCCTGCGCTTTTGCAGGGAACCTAATCCAGCAATCCCTGCTCCCGATACCAATCCGCCGTAATTTTTAGTCCCTCTTTTAAAGGTACTTTGGGTTGATAGCCCAGATCGTGTTTGGCTTTGGAAATGTCGAAAGCCCGGTCTTTGCTGAAAAAATCTACTCGGCGGCGAAAAATCGGCGGTTCAATACGCAGCGGCCGGCAGACTATTTCAAACAGCAATCCCGCCGTCCACACCGGCCACACCGGGATTTTAATTTTTGAAATTTCGGTGCCGAATATGTCGGCCAAAAGCTGTACATACTCATTCAGGGTAACATATTCGTTCCCGCCGATGGTGTAAATCCGGCCGATGGCGGCATCCTTTTCCCCTGCAAGCGCAATACCTTCAACCAGGTCCTCCACAAAAGTCAAATGATAAAGGACATCACCGGAACCGATCATTTTAAATTTGCCGTTTTTCACGTAACGGAATATCTTCAGGAAACGCGTATCTCCGGGGCCGTAGATCCCAACAGGCCGGACAACGGTTCCTTTGAGCCCTTTATTTTTGAAATAATCCAACGCAAGCCGTTCTCCGTCCAATTTGGATTGTTGATACCAGTCGCCCGGACCGTAAGGCGCATCTTCCGTGGCCGGCGGATTTTTGATTTCGCCCTGCACACCAACGGTGGAACAATGAACAAAGCGATCCACGTTACTGCGCAGTGCTTCATCCAACAGATTGCGGGTTCCTTCCACATTCACCCGCCAAAATTCCCTTTTGGGAATTCCTTCCTGGCGATAGGTGGCGGCTATGTGGTAAACCACATCCACACCGGCCATTTTTCCACGCAAAGAATCACGGTTGGTAAAATCGCCTTCGACAATTTCAACCCCTATTTTTTCCAAACCGGATTTGTCGCTTTGCGGCCGGGCGATTGCCCGAACCCGATAACCACGGTTTTTCAGATTCTTGCACAAATATCTGCCGGTAAAACCTGTTCCGCCTGTAACAAATGCAACTCTCGCCATCACTCCCTCAAATTTCACTTTTTGTATGCAAACGCCATGATATGCCAACCCAAAGGCCGTACTAAAAATCGTGGAATAAGATTGAATGTACCGACAAAAAATACATTGTAGAGTACCCCCTTCACCCCTTTATGCAGGCGCGATTTCACCGGAAATCGTTCCGGAATAATTTTTATCATCTCGAACGGGTGTAAAAATTGCTTGAATTCCCTGATGGAATATTTATTCAGAACCGGCGCATCTTCATGCTCCAGATCCACCTTCATTAATTTGGACAGAAAATTCAGCCAGGAGATACGATTATAAACCATCATGATCGCTTCACCGCCCGGTTTCAACACGCGATACAATTCGTTCACTAACTTTTGCGCGTTAGCTGTATATTGAATTACGCCGTGCGCATAAACCACATCGAATGTATTATCGTCAAATTCCAGATCCTCTCCGTCCATACGCCGGAATTCTCCGTCAACGCCCGCCAGTTCAAAATATTTTTGCGCCAGATCGATGGATGTTTCCGCCAGATCCACGCCAATCACATCCGCGCCGCTGCGGGCAAACCGGATCAGATCGATGCCGGCGCCGCAGCCCACCTCTAGAATTTTCTTCCCATCATAGGCGGAAAAATCGACCACTTGCGGCAAATATCTCAGCTTATCAAACCGGTATTCGGAAAGATCTTCAAAAAATCCCAGTGTGCCAACCGGATGTTTGGCAATCGCCAGATCGTGGATATGATCGTTCCAGTATTGACGGACTTTTTCCGTCAAATCCGCATTTTGCATCACTTCTACTTGTTCTGCCATTTTCCCTTCCTTCTTAGTAGAGGAAACCATTGAATCTGATCTCCCCGGTGAAGGTTTGTATTTTAATTTGAACCTTTGAGGCTTCGGGTTTTGTGAATATCAATTTACGGCAAATTGATCGTACCACAGTTCGAACATCATCAGCGCCCAGAGCCGGTGACTGTGATTTTCGGTGCCGCGCACATGTTCACCGACAAGCCGGTTCACAAAAACAGAATCAAAAATTCCCTGTTGCTTTAGTTTGTCCGGATGCAGAACATCCTGCATCATGGGGCGGAGTTCTTCCCGAAGCCAATTTTTGATGGGAATACTGAAGCCCTGTTTATCCCGGTGGATGATCTCATCCGGCAGAATATCCTTCATCGTCTGTTTCAGAATATATTTTGTATCTTTTCCCTGAATTTTTAAATTGCCCGGTATCCGGAACGAAGCTTCAACCACACGATGGTCCAGAAAGGGAACACGGGCTTCCAGTGAAGTAGCCATGCTCATGCGGTCCACTTTCACTAAAATATTGTCTACCAGATAGGTTTTGTAATCGACAAAATTTTGCCGGTTCAACCGGTCTACCGGCTGTGATTGGCGAAAATACTGCCGGATGAATTCATACGTTTCCTTTCCGTTAACCGACCGGGAAACCTCTTCATTGAACAACATACGCCGGTCGACTTCCGAGAGGAAAATCATCCACCGGACATGCTGCAGGTCTTCGGGATAATCCATCCCCTCCATGAAACGGCGCATTTTGTTGATGATGCCCTTTTTCTGCTCCTGCGGCGGGAAAAGATTGACAACCGGTTTGATGACGCCGTTGCGCAAAAATCCGGGTATTTTTTTGAACCGGTTTGCCAGTTTATCGGCAATGTAAGTATCGTATCCGGCGAACAGTTCATCGCCGCCGTCACCGGATAAAATAACGGTGACATAATCCCGCGCCATTTTGGACACCAGATAAGTGGGAAAAATGGAGAAGTCTCCCAGCGGTTCATCAAGATGGTAAACGAGCTTTTCCACCAAGTCAATGGCATCGGGTTGAATGATGAATTCGGTATGTTCCGTATTAAATTTTTTGGCAATAGTGCGGGCGTAATTAAGTTCGTTGTAGGACTGATCCTCAAATCCGATGGAGAATGTCTTCACCGGCCGGTCCATCAAACCGGCCATCAACCCCACAATGGTGCTGGAATCGATGCCTCCGCTTAAGAAGGCGCCCAGCGGAACATCGCTGACCAGACGCAGACGCACCGCATCCCGCATCAGTTCACGCAACTCTTCTTCGGAAACACTCTGCTGCTCCGGCTGCCGACTGAAATCAACATCCCAATATTTTTCTATTTTTATTTTTTGATTCCGGTAAATCAAAAAATGTCCGGGCGGTATTTTCCGAACCTTTTTGAAAATGCTGTACGGGGAAGGAATATATTCAAAAGTCAGAAACAGATTCAACGCTTCCATATCAATGGAACGATCGATGCCTGGAATTTGTAAAATCGGTTTGATTTCGGAGGCGAAAGCAAATGTCTGCCCATCTTCATAATAGTACAGCGGTTTAATCCCCACGCGGTCCCGGGCAATAAACAACTGTTTTTTCTTCCTGTCATAAATGGTAAAACCGAACATGCCGTTCAATTTTTTCAGACATCCGACGCCATATTCCTCGTAAGCATGAATGATGGATTCGGTGTCGGAATCGGTTTGGAATTTATGCCCTTTGACCAGCAAATCATCCCGCAGCTCCCGGTAATTATAAATTTCTCCATTAAAAACAATAGCAAGCGAACGGTCTTCATTGAATTGCGGTTGATGGCCCGAGCTTAAATCGATAATACTCAACCGACGCATACCAATGCCAAAATTACCGTCGGCGTACGCACCCTGGTCATCAGGGCCGCGATGAGTGATGGTATCATTCATCCGCACCAGGAGAGATTGATCCACTTTTTTTTCGTTGGATTTAAATGAGACGCCGCAAATTCCGCACATAATTTCTTTCTTTTAGTCTATATACAAATTATCGAGTACTTTTTGAATTTTCTTAACATACACCTCGTACGAATACTTGCTTTCAGCTAATTTGCGGGCGTTGCCGGTGATCTCATTTATGAGTTGGGGATCCTGCAGAATTTTCAATATGCCGCGGGCAAAATCTGCAGGATCGGGTTCGGTAAGGACGGAAATCGTATCATCCAGAATTTGGGTGTGAGTAATATGTCTGGTGGCAATAATCGGTTTTTGAGAGCGAAGGTATGAGTAGATTTTCAGAGGTGTGTTATTGCCGGAAATCCTCGGAGAAACCAGAACATCGCAAAAATCGACAAATTTTTCCGCCACCCTCGGCTGCACGGAAGCGGTAAAAACGAAATTCCCGGCAACCTGTTCCGCCTCAACCATCTGCCGATAATGAACAACCTGTTCCGGTTTCCCGCCGACGATCAGATAAATCGCATCGGGAAAAACATCAAGCACTGTTTTTGCCCCTTTAATCAATAGATCAATTCCCTGATACGGTTCAAGAGTGCCGACATAGAGGATTTTCTTTTTTGCAGCAATGGCTGCATCTTTAAATATTTCGTGCTCATCGCCTCCGTTCCGGTCGGTAAACAGAGAAGCATAATCAACTACATTTTCGATGAGAAGATGATTGCCGGCGATACCCAAATTTTCCACGTAATTGTACAATTCGGGACAAATGGTTATTACACCCTGCGCGCTTTTTAACGTGGAATCCTCCAGACGGCGAAAACTGTTTTGCAATATTTTGGATTTTGAAAACTGGAAATTATGCAGTTGCTGCGGCAAACTGGAGTGCATATCATACAGATGCGGAATATTGAACCATTTGTGAAACAGGATTCCCATAAAACCGGCTTCTTCATGGGTGTGCAAAACATCATACTCGTTTTTACGCAACATGGAGATTGCCTTGAAAAAAACGGCAATATCCACCGGAATTTTTGCAGCCGAAGGGCCGATGTTGATATTTTTAATAAAAGGGATATTTCCGATGCGATGAATGGTTACTTTCGGTATTTCAACATTCTGGCCGATGTGATAAGTGATCAGATCGACAGTATGACCCAGTTCGGATAAAGCATGCAAACGACCCAAAACACTGAAAGGCGTCCCACGCGGTTGAAAAAACGGCTGTGGCGCAATCATTAATATTTTCATCGTACTTCCCTGTACCATTTTGACACATTCTAATTACAATTCAGAATTCAACCAAAAACTTCTTAACAACCATACAAATTTTAGCAAAAAAGATACCAAAATAATCCTTTGACATTTCATTACTTTTTCAGCTTGTTTTCAACGAGTTACAAGTATAAATTCACAAATCCCCCCCCCAAAATTAAAATATGGGACTGTTCAATTATGGAACAATGGACTGTTTTTTGTCAGCCCCGATTTTTTTCTGACTCCTTTCAGAAAAAAAATCTAATAAGCGCCGTACCCAAACAGGACCACAAAAAATGTTTTTAACATAATTCTGAAATCTAACAAAAGGGACCAATTGTCAATATATTCTAAATCCATCTCCATCCAGCGGTCGAAATCGATCATATTTCTGCCGCTAACCTGCCAGATACAAGTGATGCCCGGCTTTAGACTAAGGCGTCTTCGCTGCCAGACTTCATACATATCCACCTCCACAGGTAGTGGCGGGCGGGGACCTACAATACTCATATCCCCTTTCAGAACATTGAATAACTGGGGTAATTCATCCAGACTGGTTTTGCGTAAAAAATGACCGAAGGGATAAATTCTGGGATCATGTTTTATTTTAAATACAGGCCCTTGCATTTCATTGTGTCGCTTCAGTTCTTTTTTATGCATCTCAGCGCCGACAATCATCGTGCGGAATTTATAGACAAGAAACCGCCTGCCGTTCAGACCGCAGCGTTCCTGTTTAAAAATAACCGGCCCTTTCGATGACAATTTAATACCGACCACAATAACAAGCATAATCGGCAAAGAAAGCAGGATGCTAAGAAGAGAGATGAAAATATCGAGCGTTCTTTTAAAAAACATCTGCCACTCATGGGCAGAAAAAGTTATGAATTCAAGCAGTGGAATTCCAGCAAAATCGGTCTGTTTAACATTAGAAATCTTCGTATTGAACAGATCCACGGAGAGATAAGTCCCAACACCTTCACTTTCACAGGCCAGGATGGCCTCCTCAATTTTACTTAACCAGTTTCTGGGTACAACAAAAACCACACGATCTATCACATACTCATGTAATATCTTCGGAATATCTTGCAATCTGCCAAGTACCTTCACCCCCATGATTCGGTTTCCCACTTTCGCTGGTTCATCGTCAATCAAACCAATAATATTCAGGCCCCAATCTTTATGATTTTTAATGACCAGGATAAAGTTTTGCGCTCGTTTACCGGTACCTACAATCAGAATATTTCTCTGGTAATGCCCGCTCTTTCTTAAAAATACCAGGAAACTCAAGACAACTCTTTTTTCTATCAGCAAAAGGATTCCACTGTTAATGGAAAAGAGAAAGATAAACAGACGGCTGGTCAGTGTCATTTTGGTAAGAAAGACCACACTACCAATGGCAAGTGCAGAAGCTAATGCAGCCTGAAAAATACCGAAAGCAATTTTCATAAACCGCGTTGTCTGAAAATCCTGGTAGACTTTAAAAACACTGAGGAAAATCATCCAGAAAATAATGGCGGAAGCAAAAATGATGATATTATTCCGGAAGAAAAAAAAGGCACCGGAGAGATCGAAGGAGGGTGCGAAGGCCATCTCGCCAAGTTCAAAAAAATCTCTTACATGCCACATCAAAAAGAATGAAATAAAAAAAGAACTGCCAATGACAATGACGTCGATGAATTGCAGAATATTCTTTATAAAGATCTCTTTTTCCCGGACCATAACTTAACTTAAACCACGTCCAATATGTGTATACCATTTAATAAACTCTTGAATTCCTTCTTCAAAAAAAACCTTCGGCGCATAATCCAATTTTCTTCTTGCTTTGGAAATATCCGCATACGTAATTTCAACATCCCCCGGTTGGAATGGTAATCTTTGTAAATTTGCTTTTTTGCCCAAATATTTCTCGATGGTTGCAATCATCTCCATCAAACCGACAGTTCTGGAATCGCCCAGATTATAGATTTCATAGCCGGAACAGCGGTCCAAAGAACGTACTAAACCATCAACGATATCTGCGATGAAGGTGTAATCCCGTTTTGAAGTGCCGTCGCCAAAAACCGGAATAGCTTCGTCCCTGTCAATCAGGCGGGTAAATTTATGGATCGCCATATCCGGCCTTTGCCGGGGACCGTACACCGTAAAAAAGCGGATACAGCTCACGGAAATCTGATACAGATGGTGGTAAGTGTAGGCAATCAATTCTCCTGCTTTTTTTGTAGCTGCATAGGGAGATACCGGGTTATCCACATTATCCTTTTCTGAAAAGGGAACCTTTCTATTGTTGCCATATACCGAGGATGAAGAAGCAAATACAAACTTTTTAACACCATAAATCTTTGACATCTCCAACAAATTACCGGTTCCTTTTACATTCACTTCTTCGTAGAGCAAAGGCTGTTCTATGGAAGGCCGCACTCCAGCCCGGGCTGCCAGGTGCACAATTGCATCAAAAAGATTCGTTGCAAACACTGATTCTAAGGAATCGTAATGACGAATGTCCGTCTCGATCAGTCGGAAGTTTCGATTTTTTTCTAACGGCTCTACATTTTTCCGTTTAATCAAGGGATTGTAATAATCGTTGAAATTATCCGCACAAACGATTTCATCACCGCGCCGCAGTAACGTTTCACACAGATGTGAACCGATAAATCCGGCACCTCCAGTGACCAGTAATTTCATAAATTCTTTTTCCTATTCACTTGGGATCAATAATGATAATAACTATAACCGTCATGTGCTAATTCAGTATCTGTTCCATTCAAAATCACACCGATCACATTTGCCGGGACATTTTCAAACAGGTCAAGTTTTTGTTTGGCTACATTTCTATTGGTAACATCCGCCCGGGCAATCAGAACGACTCCATCCGACTGGGTTCCCAGAACCACCGAATCCGTAGCGGCATTTAGGGGGGGAGAATCAAAAAGAATCATATCGAAACGCCGTTTGGCATCCTCAATAAATCGTTTCAATTGAATTGATCCTAAAAGTTCGGAAGGATTCGGCATCATGGAGCCACAGCTTATCAGCGTCAGGTTGGGAACATAAGTTTCATGAATTATATCATCCAATCGCGCCATATTCATCAGATAATTACTGAAACCCGGCTCTTTTTTCAGTCCGAAGGTATTGTGCAAAACACCACGGCGCAGGTCCGAATCGATCAATAACGTATTGGTTTTATGCTGCGCCAACGTAACCGCAAGGTTAGCGGATGTAAACGATTTACCATCTCCCGCTGCAAAACTCGTAATTACCAGCGTTCGGATTTTTCCTGTTTTTTTTGAAAAAACAATTTTGGTACGTAAAGCCCGGTACGCTTCCCCAATTGGCGTCGGAGAATAATCGTACGTGACTAACTGGGAATCGATCCGTTTTAGCTTGTCTCCATCTTTTAAATCAAATTCATTTTCGAATTCCACTTTGGGGATAGTACCTATCACATCCAGTTTGAGATATCTTTTCACATCATCAGGAGATTTCACAGTTTTGTCCATCAATTCCAAAGCAACGGCAACACTTAGTGAAAAGAACATGGCGAAGATAACGCCAATCATTGCATTTCGCTTTTTACTGGTATTTTTGGGAGAGTCCGGAGGAAGAGCAGGGTCTAAAATACTGATCCCTTTTGTCTCAACCGCATCGGAAATTTGTAGCTCCTGCGATTGGATCAATAGATCATCGTAAATTTTTTGCGATATTTCTACCTGATTTTCAAGATTTGCAAGTCTCTGCTTTTCGGCAGGAAGATTATTGATCTCCTCATTGATGCTGTTGATTTGACTCTGTAATTCTCTCAATTTTACATCATTTTTTTGGATTAATTGAGATGAAGTTTCTAGAATATGCGACTGGATATTGACTATCTTCTGATCTATTTCCACCACATTTCTATGATTAACAGAGAAACCTTTATTTATTAACTTTTGCCGCTCTGCTTCTGCATCAGCCAATTGCTGAGATAAAATTCCCATGGTAGCGTCACCGGCGAAGAGAAGATTTTTAACAATTTCCCGAAAAATAAACCTGATTTCCGAATCTTCCTGCCCCGGTGTGATGGTGTTTTTGTCAAAGTCCTTCAGTTTGTTGCGAAAGTCTAATACGGTTTGTTTGTTATTCTCAATGGTGCGCTGCCTTGCTTGTAATGCGGAAAGCTCCGTCACGTTGTTTTGGATATCAGTACTTAAACTGAGCGGATGGGATTTTTGAAACTGACGTAAAGATTCCTGATCTCTATCCAGGTCCTTCTTGGCAACTTGCAATCGATTTTTTATGGTCTGTTTGCGTAGCTTGGTATTTCTTTTTTCAAAAGAGATGCTTTCTTCCAAAAAGATATTTGCCAGACTATTCACCATACTTGCTACAATCTGCGGGTTATCATGAACCATTTGAATGCGCATTAATGTACCGCCCCTGCCCATTGAAACCTGAACACGGGATTGAAACCATTTCACCGTACTTCGGAATCCTTTTACACTAAATCTTACTTCATCACATTTCTGCAAAATGTTTGGATTTAGTTTAAAAGTAATACCATTAAAAGTGAATGAACGATCGATAAGTTCAGAAATCTTGCCTGAAGCGATTTTGCTTCGATTATTTTCATCCTGATTCAGGTAGTAAATTACAAAAGTTGAATCTTTAATAGTTAATAGATATTTCCCGGTTTCAGATTGTTTATTAGGATCAGTATATAATTCGCTAAAAATGTCCTGCCGCATTAAACCGTTTTTTTTATCTTCATCTATTAAATCGATAGTAAGGCCTAACTGGGCCACTACTTTTTCTGCAAATGTCCGGCTGGTAAGTTCAGTAAAGCGATCCTCATTGAGTAACCGGAGCCGTTCCGGATTGTAGTTTTTAAAACGGATCCAGGTGTAGGCTTCATATTCCGGAGGTTGACTTTTGATATAAAGTAATAATGGAATTGTAATTAAAAAGAATATCCCGGATACAATCCATTTTCGTTTATAAATTCCACGTAAATAACGTTTGACATCAAAATTTAACTCTTGCTCACTAGAGTTTTCTTCCTCAAAAAAATTTTCAATTCCCATTAATATAAAAACTCCTAAATTACTATTCTAATAACCCCTTTGCAGGCGTAAATACAATAATGCAATTGAAGAAACAAAACTTAAGTAACTGATTACAGTTTTAATTTGAAAACTACTTCTGGGCGGAACAATTATTTGATCACCGGTCTGGACGCCTACTTCACTCAGGGAGTGAGCGTTTTCAAATGCAGAAAGGAGGTCTTCTTTCACTTTCTCTCCGCCTCTTCTCACCTGCATTTTTGTTAAATCCGCATTCGAAGTGGGACCGCCTGCCATATCCAGCAAATCCCAAAGTGAGTTTTTCGAGTCGATATAATAGGAACCGGGCTTTGCTACGCTACCGGCCAAAACCACCCGAATCAGAGGCCGGATATATATGAAAGGTTCCCGCAAAATATCGGCATATTTATTTTTGATTATTTCGGCAAGATCGTCCGTTGTTTTTCCGGCCACATATACCGGCCCAACAAACGGCAACAGGATGTTTCCGTTAGGATCGATACTATATTCTCCGGATAAGCTGGAAACGGGGCTTTTGCCACCGGTATCACCGGCAACATCCCATATTTGAATCAGTACGGCATCGCCGGCAACCAGGATTTCCCCATCTTGTGAAGGTTGGCTGAATGCACCGGCTGTGATTATCGATAGAAATAGAGCCGCTGACAGTAAAGGTAAAAATGATTTCATGATATCCTCTTAAAAATTATCGGGAACGATAGAAGCGATATCTCTTC
This sequence comes from uncultured Deferribacteres bacterium, assembly GCA_913009825.1. Classification (GTDB taxonomy): domain Bacteria; phylum Zhuqueibacterota; class JdFR-76; order JdFR-76; family DREG01; genus DREG01. The sequence goes on along the minus strand of CAJVYQ010000046.1, from coordinate 15,787 downwards.
TCTTTGGTATCCAAATTCAATTCACGTAACAATTGGAGCAATTTTAAAATATTTATTTTCGTATGTCCGTAAAGTTCCGAATTTAATTCCTTTTTGATTGCCATCACCCCCGACATCGGCTTATATGTAATTAAATGTTTGATTTTTTCCGCCACAGGCAACGCAGCCGGATTCACACTTCTTTTTGACCAGGCTTCCGCCGATAAATTCTGACTAAGAATAGTTTCGGCAGGAACGGGTGAAACCTGAACATCCGGAACGGTTTTTATTTCCTCCTGAGTCTCGGGAATTTCTTTTACCGGGGATGTAGTAATATCAAAGCCGCGTAACAGATCAAATTCGTTGATGGCTTCTTCAATGGAATCGCAAATGCGTAAAATTTTATCAAATTCCAACATTTGAAAAACATCATACACATCCGGCGTCATATTAACCAGTTTGATATCTCCTCCCTGTTCATGTACCGATTTTATTTCACCGACAAACACTCCCCAACCGGCGCTGCTTACATAATTAACTCCGCTTAAATCGATCACAAATTGGACAAAATGCCGGTCTAAAATGGCTTTTAATTTTTTGACGAGTTCTAAAGAGGTTGAGGTATCGATGTATCCGCTGACTTTGAGATAAATGATATCGTTATTGTAACCAACTTTCTGTTCAAAAACCTGAATGCCTTCCATAGCCTCACTTCAATTTTTGAGATAAAAAAAAGAAAATATTTTCATTTAATTCAAATATTTTCTTCAGACCTTTAATAGTATAATCAATTTCCCTATTACAAATAACATGCCATGAAATTTAAAAAGCCGGATCAGAACATTTCAAATCCTATTCCATTTTGGACGATCCAAAAAGATGCGATTCTGTGTGAACCGGAGAAACATTGTCCCAAAACAACACAGATTATTTCTCTTTGTTTAACTTTGTGTAAAGCTTTATATATTCACGGGATGAAGCCTTCCAGGAAAAATCCTGTTTCATTCCCCGCCTTATCATTCCTTTCCATTTCTTCTTGTCTCCAAATGTATGAACAGCCAATTTAAGGGTCGTTAAAAAATCGTCGGCATCATATTTTTCAAAAACAAAACCGGTACCCTTCTGTTCATCTGTACTAAAATCAACCACTGTATCCGCTAACCCGCCCGTTTTTCGTACAATGGGGATAGTACCGTATCTCAGGCTGTAAAGTTGATTCAATCCACACGGTTCAAATTTAGACGGCATGAGAAACATGTCACAACCGGCTTCAATCAAATGTGCCAACCGGTTATCAAAACGGAAAAAGGCAGCAAATTGCTGCGGATACTTTTGGGCCGCTGCAGTGAAAAACTCCTGATATTTCTCCTCTCCCTTTCCTAAAATGATAAATTGTACGCCCGGTTCCATAATTTGGTCAAACTTTTTTACAATCAAATCCAATCCCTTTTGATCAACCAAACGTGAAATCAGACCGATGCACGGCACGTTTTCATCGTACGGCAGGTTGCAAAATCCGAGGAGCTGTTGTTTATCAACAATTTTATTTGTTAGTGATTTACTATCATATTTTCCCGGGATCCATTGATCAACTTCCGGACTCCACTCCGAATAATCCACTCCATTTAAAATGCCATAAAGAGATTTTGAGCGCCGCTTTAAAATATCCTGAAATCCAAAGCCCAATTCTTTATCATTTTGAATTTCCTGATTGTAGGTGGGACTTACCGTATTGATCAAATCCGCATATTCAATACCGGCTTTCAAAAAGCTGACTTTTCCATAATATTCAAGGCTGTTCCCGATGGTAAATAAAGTATCCGGCAGACCGGTCATTTTAAGTTTAGAGACAGGAAAAATCCCCTGATAAGCCAAATTATGAATGGTAAAAAGGGTTTTCGTATTTTTAAATGAATCATCATCTTTATAAAGTGTTTTCAAAAAAACCGGTATGAATCCCGTTTGCCAGTCATTACAATGGATTACATCCGGGTGCCAGTGCAGTCGCTTCAACGTCTCGATGGCGGAACGGCAAAACAGAGCGAATCTTTCCGCATTGTCTGCATAATCCCGGTTGGTTTTTGGATCTACATAGAATTCTTCCCGGTTAAAATAAGGGGGATAATCTAAAAAATAGACCTGAATTTTTGTATCCGGGAGAAAAGAAGATTTAATATTCACATGGATCCGGGTATCACCAAAGGGAATATCCAGTTTTTTTAAACGAATCACTTCCCTTAAAACAAATTTTCGGTCATTGACCACCGTATATTGTGGCATGAAAAGCCGTATATCATGACCGGCATTTTTGATTTCTTTGGGCAGGGCAGAAGCAATATCCGCAAGCCCCCCGGTTTTTGCAAAAGGTGAAATTTCCGGTGAGACAAAGAAAATTTTTAAAGGGACAGCCATAAAATTAATTTATCATTTTCAAAGTTCAATTTCATTTAAAAATTTTGCGGCATCTTCGGGCGGAGTGGGATTAATATAAAATCCGGAGCCCCACTCAAAACCCGCAATTTTGGTTAGTTTCGGGATAAATTCGATGTGCCAATGAAAATTCTGATAATTATCTTCTGTCAGCGGTGCCGTATGAATTACAAAGTTATAGGGAGGATCCGACAAAGCCCGGTTTATTCTGGCAACGGTTTCTTTCATGATTCGGGCCAAATCGGCATAATCTTCTTTTTGCGAATTTTCGAAATGAAGAATATGGTTTTTAGGCAAAATCCAGGTCTCAAAAGGGAACCTGGGCGCGAAAGGTTCAAAAGCGATAAATCGATCATTTTCCAGAACAATTCTTTTGTCCGTTTCCTTCTCCTGCCGGATCATATCACAGAATATACACCTTTCTTTGTACCCGTAATGCTTCTGAAAACCGTTCAATTCTTCTAAAACACGTTTCGGGATGATTGGTGTGGCAATAAGTTGCGAGTGGGTATGCTCCAAAGATGCTCCCGCAGCGGCACCATGGTTTTTGAACACCAGAATATACTGAAACCTGGAGTCTTTCTGCAAATCCAGAATTCGATCCCGGGTTGCCCACCAAACATCTTCGATTTGAGTCACATCCAGATCGAACAAATCTTTATCATGATCGGGCGTTTCTATGATGACTTCGTGAGCGCCGACACCGTTCATAAAATCATAAACGCCATTGCCCCGTCGTTTCAGTTCACCCTCAATTTGCAGCGCCGGGTATTTATTAGAAACCACCCGGATCCGCCATCCCGGTTTATTAGGCAGTGTTCCAGGCGCACGATAAGCGAGCACCTCCGGTGGGGTTTTATCTTCATTCCCCTCACAAAACGGACAGAAACCGCCTCTTTTCTTCTCGGATGCAATGAGAAAATCCGACGGCCTTTTCCCCCTTTCTGCTGAAATAATTACCCATCTCCCGATAACCGGGTCTTTTCGCAGTTCAGGCATATAAAAAATCCGGTAATAACATCATAATTGATTCAATATTTGTTTGGCCAGATTTACAAATTCACTCTTCGGATATTTCATAATCATACGGTTGAGGGCGTCTCTGGCATTTTGTTTTTGATTCATATTTTTGTAGCACAAACCGATCTTCAATTGAGCCGCGTCCTCTTTATTTGAATTGACAAAAGCGAAGACTTTCTCGAATTCGGCCAATGCTCTCTGATACATTTCCAGCCCATAATAAGATTCACCGATCCAGTAACGGCAATTATCGGACAGGGAATTGGTTACATCCATATTGAGCAATTCTTCAAAACCCCTGATTGCAGAATTGAAGTTTCGTTTCAGATACTCCTGCCTGGCCGCTTCATATTTTCTTTTGTACTCGGTAAAGGGCATATTGGTCATCCCGGACGTTCCGGACAACGAAGGTTGCACTTTCGTCGATGTTTTCAAATCAGTTAACACATTTTCCAAATCAGTTAATTTTTTGTTGCTGTTTTGCAGATTGGATTTTAATTTGGAAATTTCCGAATCTTTTTCCTGCAATTTGTTTTCCAGATTACCCACTTGACTCTTCATCGCATTCTTTTCGGAAATGACTTCTTTTTTTAAGTCACCGGTCTTTTCGTCGGAGATTCCTAATTTCTTTAAAATATCGTCTTCCTGCGTTTGATTTTTTGCCGTGTCCGATTTCTTACCTTTCATCAACTGATCAACTTTTTGTTTTTCTACTTGTTTTGTATTAGCTGCTTCCGGTTTTGATGAAGCACACATCAACCAAAAACCTGAGACCAAAACCAATAAAATAATGGAAATGCCTTTATTCCAATTCATTTCAACCTCCATGGTTACTAATATTATTTACGTAAATAAAAAATGAAACATCTTCTAAAAAGGTTCGATGAAGAAAAATATTCTTTTAATTCAAACACATATTCCATTTTCATTCGATTCTAATTCTACTAAATAAATAAAAGTTAGAGTAAAAAATCAAGGCTTTTTTCTATTCCGGTTTTGTTTTATGTATCCTTTGAAGAAACAAACCGCCAAACAAAGTGGCTAAAAGGAGGCTAATTCCCTGATTAACAGAAAAAGAAACGGTGCCGATATTAATTAGTACCATACTGTGTTCATAATATCGGAAAAAATCGATGATAAAGCGGGCGATGCCGTAGAGAGTGAACAACAAGAAAAAAGAAAATCCGTCGAAACGCCGGAACTTCTTTTCGGCAAGGATTAAAATAAAAAAAATGAGCATGCCATAAAGAGATGAATATAATTGAGTTGGGATGATAGGTTGTTGTGAGAAAACAAAACCGGCGGGCGAATTTGATGGAAAAACCACCCCCAGAGCGGGAGCACAGGTCTTCCCGTAACAGCAGCCATTCAGATAGCAGCCGATACGGGTTATAAATATTCCCAGGGCAACAGACGGAGCGAACAGGTCGGCAATTTTTAAAACCGGTTGTTTTTTAAGCGACAAATATAGAAGACTGCAAATAACAGCCAGAACAAAACCGCCGATCACCGTCATTCCCGACAAACCGATTTCTCCCGAGCTTTGCACCGGATTAATTGTGTCCAGCCAGCGTCCGCGGAATTCATCTATATGGAAAATAACATACATAAATCGGGCGCCAACTATACTTGTCACAATAATAATCAACGACAAATCAAAAACGATCCCGGTTTTGATGTTTTGTTTTTTTGCACGGTAAGCAGTGAACCAAACACCTAAAACGAAGGACAGGGCAAGCATCAAACCGTAGCTGCGCAATTCAAAAGCGCCTATTTTGAACAGAACGGGGTGCATTATTTATTCTTATATTTAATCATTTTTGTAACTATTCAGGTGCATATTATCCATAAACTGGTTCCTTATCATTTCGTGTGGACGGAATTGGAAGACCTTCATGCCGTTTTCGACCGAATCCCTTCTCACATATACGGGAAGGATGGTAAATTTAATTTTTTTCTGTAGCATTCCCATTTTGTGGTCCATTTTTTTCGAGTTTCCTGAAAGTTACTATTCAATTCAGGAATGCATGGTACAAACCGGGATACAATAAATCGCCTTCGATCTTCTTTGTCGACAGATCAATATTGATGCTTACGAATAGAAAAATTTAGCAGAAGCGCCACGGCAATCATGCTGGTAATTAAAAATGAACCGCCGTAGCTGACAAAAGGCAGAGGCAAACCGGTAACCGGCATAATCCCTGTCACCATACCAATATTTACAAAGAAATGGAACAATAACATGGTTGTAATACCGATAGATACCAGCGACGCAAAACGATTTTTAATTTTTGCAGCTATTTGAATTCCGCGGATCAAAATAATGATAAAAAGAAGAAGCGTGATTGCACCGCCGAGAAAGCCGAATTCTTCGCCGATGACGGAAAAGATGAAATCTGTATGCTGTTCCGGCAAAAAACGCAGTTGTGTTTGGGTCCCGGCTAAGAACCCTTTGCCGGTTACACCTCCGGAGCCAATGGCCACTTTGGACTGAATGACCTGATAACTCACTCCTTTGGGATCGCTGACCAATCCTAAAAATGAAAGCACTCGTTTCTGCTGGTATGCTTCCAATGAATTCCACAGAAAGGGGGTGAATATGCCAACGGATATATTTAACAGCAAATTTGAGATCGAAAACAGCAAATTTTTCTTAGTGGCGTACAACACGCCAATTAAAATACCCATAATCAAAAAGAATGACCAAAGTTTGAAAGAAGCAATCATTGTCAAACCGGGTAAAAATGTTAAAAAAAGGATCAGCGGAGAAACACCGGCCCAATACATCATGGACGGAACGATAAACACAAAAACCAGAGAAGTGCCCAAATCGGGTTGTTTAAAAATCAACAGCATGGGCAGCAGACCGATCGCCGCACTGATAAGCAGATATTTTTTTTGCCGCAATTTGTCATGATGATCGGCAAGATAGCGGGCAAGAGCCAAAATTGTTGCCAGCTTGGCCCATTCGGAAGGTTGAAAGCGAAAGCCCCCAAATGCGAGCCAGCGTTCCGCGCCGCCGCCGGCTTTGCCGACAAAAAGAACGGCTATCAGACTGACAACAATTACGCCATAAATTGCATAAGAGAGGGCCTGATAAAATTGCGGCGGGAAGTTAATGGTGAGCAGAATAAGAATGATTCCTAAAATAAACCAGTAAATCTGATGCTGAAAATTCATGGATAAGGCGGTACCTTGGTGACCCGAGGTGGCGCTGTAAATGGAGATAAACCCAATACAGATCAACAGAAACATGGAAATGATCAAAACCATATCTCCGGCGGAAACATGATATTTTTGGGAATCTGTGAATTTCATATCTTCAAATCACTTATTTATATTCCCGGCAATTGTTTGCCGGGTTGAATTTTCCTGCAACCTTTTAAAAAAACGCCTGAACAGAACACCCGCTTTCGGAGCCGCTACAGCGCCGCCGCCGCCGCCATTTTCAACAAAAGCAACGATAGCTACTTTCGGGGAATCAAAAGGAGCAAAACCGATAAACCAGGCATGACTTTTCCCATGAGGGTTTTGCGCCGTCCCGCTTTTTCCGGCCACAATTACATTGGGAACGGAAGCTGCTTTTCCCGTTCCTTTGATCCCATTCACAACCATATACATCCCTTTCCGAACCATCTGATAAGCGGTATCCGGTACCGTACCAATTACAGTCGAATCGGGTTGATAGTAAGTTTTTACTCCGGTTAAAGGATTAACATGATAGTACATCAGATGAGGTTTGTAGAGAACTCCTTTTCTGGCCACGATAGATACAAACTGTAGCATCTGCAGAGGAGTTACCAAAAGGTCACCCTGCCCCACGGCAAGATTTAACATAAGCCCCTGTGTCCATTTACCTGTACCATATTTTTTATCAAGATAGTTTTTATCCGGGACATTTCCTGTCATTTCCAGAGGTAAATCGATCCCGGTTTTTTGACCAAAATGAAACAAACGGGAAAATTTAGACCATTCATCAATGCCAACCTTTAGACCCAACCGGTAAAAATAAACATTGCAGGATTGTTCTATAGCCTGGTACATATTCAGGCGCCCGTGTCCGCCTGCTTTCCAACACTTAAACGGCCGGCGACCAAACCTCATGTACCCTTTGCAAGTTGTTGACCACTCCGGTGTAATGGTGTGATTGGTTAAGGCTGCCAAAGCCAGCACTAATTTATAAGTTGAGCCGGGCGGATAAACACTCTGAATGGATCGATCGTACATGGGATGGTCAGGATCATGCAACAGTCTGTTCCAAACCTTTAGCGAAATGACGCCCGAGAGATCCTCCGGAGAATAATCCGGTTTGCTCACCATCGTCAGAATACCGCCATCCCTCAGATCCATCATGATAATACTGCCCCGCTTTCCTTCCATCAACTGTTCCGCCCGGCGCTGTAAATCATAATCAAGCGTCAGGAACAGTTGATCTCCCGGAACAGGAGCCTGCTGCTTTGGATTTTGCAAAGTTTTGATTTCCCGGCCAACCACATCAACTTCCACATATTTTACGCCCGGTTTGCCATGTAAAATATTTTCATAATATCTTTCCAGACCTTTTTTACCGATAATATCTCCTTTTTGAAAACGAGCATTTTTCTTCATTTCATCCGGAGAGATTTCTCCCAGATAGCCAAAAAGATGGGCGGCTTTAATTTCCGTAGGATAGGAACGGATCGGTTCGACCCAAAAATCTACCCCTGGAAAATCCATCCTGTTCTCTTCAAACCTGGAGACAACTTTAAAATCAACCTGGCGCAGTAAGCGGACCGGCTTAAAGTAGCCAAGCATATCCCGGCGGACAATCTTTTGCAAAACTTCTGTTTGCCGGCCGGTGTAAGCGGCAAGTTTATTATAAATCTGCGGATTTCTACGTAAGTAGTAGGGTATTGCATACAGCGTAAAGGCGGGATAGTCATTCACCAGCAATTTCCCGGCCCGATCATAGATGAGACCGCGTAAAGGCTGTAAGGTAACTTCGCGGATTCTGTTTTGATCTGATTGCAGACTATATTCAGATTGATGAAGAATTTGCAGATAGAAAAGGCGGTAGAATAGTATCAGGCTTACGATGACAATAGCCACCCAGTATAAGTAGACCGGTGACATCTTTCCTGTTTGATTATTAAATATGTTCATAACGAAACTTCAAAAAACCGGGAAATATAGCATGAAAAATCGAGCCAAACAACAAAGTGTACAACGCTCCCGGCAGGGCAAAACGGAAAAAGATGAAAAATAATCCCGTGCCCGAACCGAGTGAATAAATCACATTAAAAAGAAAATCATGCACAAGAGCAGCTAAAAAGAGTAGCAACGCAGCATCCGGAGTGGCACGGCCGGTTATACGCCAGGGGAAAACAGAAACCAGGAAGCCAACAAATGTTTTGCACAAAGCATTTAAACCAAACAGCACTGTGATAAAAGAATCTTCGATGATACCGGCCGCAAATCCACCTACACCGCCCCATAAACGACCGAATCTGAAACTGATATAAATCACAAAAATTAAAACAAAATCCGGTTTAATTGAATAAACGGACAACAAATTAGCAAAAGTAAGTTGAGCCAACAGAACGAGGATATAAACTAATCCCAAAATCAAGATTTGCATCCAAAACCAATCCGCTAATTTAAAATGATGAAAGCCTCTTCGATATTTTCCAAATCAACTGCCGGTTCTATCCGAACATCCTGGAATAAACCGGTCTGCGTCTTTTCCACTTTGCTGACAATGCCAATCTCGATCCCTTTGGGATAAATATCGCTATATCCCGAAGTGATCACCACGTCACCGACTTTCACATCGGCAATCATCGGAATAAAACCCAGACGTAAACCGGAATTTTTATCCGGACGGACAATACCGGAAACCCGGCTTCTCTGAATCATGGCACCGACACGGAAATTAATATCATCCAGAACTTGTATTACCGAACTGTTCGAAGCGGATAAAACGGTTTTCCCAATCAACCCTGTACTGGAAACCACAGGCGAGTTGACTTTTATACCGGCTTTGGTACCAACATTTACATGAAACGTATGCGAGAAACCTTCATAATTCTGCCGAATAATTGAAACAGTAACCAGCTCCTTTTTACTCGATTTTTTAAAGCCCAACAGATTTCGCAGCCGGTCATTTTCCAAATACGCTTCTTTCATCAGGCTGTTTTCGTACGAGAGCAACGCCAGGCGGCTTCGTAGAATATCATTTTCAATTTTCAGGGTACGGTACCGGAAGATGGAACTGACTTCATTTTGCCAAATGCCGGCCACATTTAAAACCTGCGACCGGATCCAATAGATTTGCGGTTTGTCATTATTCAAGATAAGAATATACGAGAAGGACAACAAAATCAGCAGGATGATATAATCCCGAAATGCAAAAACATATTTTTCCCAACGAATCATAAAATCGGTCTAATATTTTTTGGTCCTGTTTAATATTTTCATATAATCATCCAAAGAGTCCAATACTTTTCCGGTTCCACGCACGACACAAGTAAGAGGATCATCGGCAATACTTATGGGAAGGTTGGTTTCATCCCGAATTTTCATATCCAGACCTTTCAGCAACGCACCACCGCCGGAGAGGATGATCCCCCGGTCTAAAATATCCGCGGATAGCTCCGGCGGCGTCCGTTCCAGCGTAAGCTTAACGGCCTCCACAATGGCATTGATCGTCTCACTTAAGGCTTCCTGAACCTCCAAAACAGAAATTTCCACCGTTTTGGGAATACCGCCAACAAGGTCCCGGCCTTTTACTTTCATTGTTTTATCTTCATCATAAGGAGAAGTGGAACCGATGGAACATTTTATATTTTCCGCGGTTTTTTCGCCGATAAGCAGGTTGTATTTCCTTTTCAAATATTGCACAATCGCTTCGTCCATTTCATCACCGGCAATTCTGATCGAGATGGAGGTTACAATACCCGACAAAGCGATGACGGCAATTTCCGTAGTGCCGCCGCCGATATCCACAATCATACTGCCCACCGGATCCATAATCGGCATATCAACTCCGATTGCTGCTGCCATCGGCTCCTCGATCAGATAAACTTCCCGGGCTCCGGCATGTTCCGCTGAATCACGAACGGCTCGTTTTTCAACCTCCGTAATCCCGGAAGGGATGCAAATGACAACCATGGGACGTAACAAACGGGTGTTTTGCACTTTACGGATAAAATAGCGAATCATCTCCTCAGCTAATTCGAAATCGGCAATAACGCCATCTTTCAACGGGCGCACGGTTGATATTTCATCCGGAGTCCGGCCGATCATCTCCCGAGCTTCCTGACCGAAGGCAACAATCTCCTGGTTTCTTCTGCTTACAGCAACAATAGAAGGTTCATTGAGGAGAATCCCTTTGCCTTTCACATAAACCAGCGTATTCGCTGTTCCTAAATCGATGGCGACATCACTTGAAAACATGTTGAAAAACGAGAATTGCATCTGCCTCTCCTTTTTTAGTTCCAAACTGCTAAGTCGAATCAAGAATCCATCTAATTGTTGGTTTAAAACCATCCATCGAGTTCTTCCTGAGAAAAAATTTAAAGCTTCAGGTACAGATTAATCAATACAGAGTAACCTGCAGGAGGATTTCCTGTATCCGATCAACAGAATCATCAATGGCGAAAATGCCTCATTCCGGTGAATACCATGGCAATGTCCTGCTCATTAGCCGCAGCAACAACTTCTTCATCCCGAATGGAACCACCCGGTTGAACAATCGCTGTAACGCCGGCCTGAGCGGCGGCATCCACGCCATCCCTGAACGGGAAAAATGCATCGGAGGCCAGAACGGATCCATGCAACGAAAGCTGTGATTTCCCGGATTTTTGCACTGCCAATTCCACCGAATCAACCCGGGACATTTGACCGGCGCCGATGCCGAGCGTCCGGTCTTTCAACCCAAAAACGATAGCATTCGATTTCACATGCTTCACCACCCGCCAATTGAATGCCAAAGCCTGCCACTCGTCTGCTGTTGGTTCCCGCTCGGTTACTACTTTCAGTTTTTCTTCATCCCACACGGCAATATTCTCAAACTGAACCAACATGCCGTTTAGTGAGCTGCGAAAACAGTATTTGGGTCTATTATCAGTATTCGGAAAATATTTTAGAATTCTTAACTTCCTTTTTTTTCGTAATTTCCCCAATGCTTCCGGTTCAAAATCAGGAGCAATCAACACTTCTAAAAAATGCTTCTTCAAACTTTCCGCCAGATTCATCGTTACGGTTTGATTGGTACAAAGGATGCCGCCAAAGGCAGAGATGGGATCGGTAGCCAACGCCTTTTGATAGGCCGGTTCCACATTCACATCCGATCCGATGCCGCACGGGTTAGTGTGCTTGACAATAACAACCGCCGGTTCCCGAAAACTATTCACGGCGCTGATGGCAGCATCCACATCCATGAGATTGTTGTACGAAAGCTGAATGCCATTGAGCTGTTCGATCCCTTCGATATCCGGGCTTGTGGAAGATTGATAAAAACCGGCTTGCTGGTGGGGATTTTCACCATACCGCATCTTAGAAACTTGTTGAAGCGGCAAGACAATTTGAGAAGGTAGTTCGTCAGGCCGGCCTTCCAGACCGGCAAAATAATCGGCAATCATGGCGTCATAATAAGCGGTGTGCTGAAACGCCTCCCGGGCTAATTTCTGCCGCAGTTGTGCGGAGATTTCGCCGCCGGAATTTTGCATCTCCCCGGCAACGGCCTGCAATTGCTGCGGCGAGGTTACCACGGCAACATGGGGATGATTTTTTGCCGCTGCACGAATCAAAGTAGGGCCGCCGATATCGATCAACTCCAGCATATTCTGATGTGCTTTATGTTCGGACAGCGCAGATAAAAATGGGTACAGGTTAACCACCACAAGATCAATCATTTTAATTTGATGCTCATCAAGCTGCCGTACATGTTCCGGTTTGTCACGCAGCGCTAAAATCCCTGCCGAAATACGCGGGTGCATGGTTTTCACCCGGCCGGCCAAAATTTCAGGGAATCCGGTAACATCCGAAATTTGCACTACCGGGATATTCCTCTCGTGCAGAAATTTTGCCGTACCGCCGCTGCTGAATATTTCGATGCCCAAACCGGTAAGCATGGCGGCAAATTCTTCAATCCCATCTTTGTTGTAAACACTGATCAACGCACGTTTGACTTTCACTTTTTTCCCTCGTTAAAATGATTGTTGAAAAAACTTCATCTCTGTTGAATCACCCATTATTCCAATCCTAAATATTTTCTTATATGCTTTGCTAAATTATTATCAATTTCAGAATGTCTGGGTACAGGTTGTTTTTTCCCGCTTGCTGTATTATAATAAATATCATGTTTTGCTCCAGCCCTAATCAAAACACAGCCATCTTTTTTTAACTGTTGGATAAACTCTTTCCTTTTCATATCGCGATTTCTTTCAGGCTGTAATTTTCAGGTACTTCTTCCATATTCATCAGAAGATAGGCGTCCTTAATATTTTCTTCCAATTCCTCAAACGTTTCCCCTTGTGTCATTATTTCCGGGTATTCCAATAGTTTCCCCAACCAAAATTTTTCTCCTTTCCAATAGATCAAAGTCATTTTTATTTTCATTATTTTTCTCCTGCAAATTAATTGAAAGATTTTCAAATCGTCAGCAACCAACACACCGCAATGTTCCCGGGTTATTTCACTTCCTTCAAGAGTATATCCAACAAAGAATAAGTCTGCCAGTTGGGAGCGTCAAAGTGCCACCACTCGGAAGAAAGCGGAATAAATCCTTCCGCCTGCATGGCCGCCGACAAAGTCCCGCGATTTTGAATCATATTTTCGGGAAGATTTTGGTAGTCTCTGTGCGCCTTTTCGCTAAAATCATCAAAATAAGTGGGCATAGGCAGCTCGTAGCCGGCGCTATCTACCAGCGTTACATCCACCGCAGCACCGCGATTGTGGCGGGAACCTTTTTTAGGATCGGCCACATATCTGGGATCGGGAACCAATTGCCACATTGTCCATTGAACCGGGCGGGGCCGGTAGCCGTCCCAAATTTTCAGCCCAAGTCCCTGTTTCTGCAGCCGTTTTTGAACCCGGATCAACCTTTCCGCAACCGATTTGCGCAGATAACAGAGACTGGTATCGTACAGCACTTTGCCGACAAAATTATTTTGGCTTGCATACGGCAGATCGATAACAATGGTTGAATCCAGATCAGAAACCAAAACCAGCGGTTCTTCTTTTGCGCAAAATGAGACAAGAAAAAAAAGAAGCAGAACAAACGGGAATAATTTTCTTTTCATCAATTTCTTTCCTTTCCGGGCAGAATAATTGCACGGTGATTTTCAATTTCTACCCGATTTTCGGCAAAAAGCTGCAGCGCTTCGGCAAAAACTTGATGTTCCTGAACCAGCACACGAGCCGCCAGCGAATCGGCCGAATCAGTTTCAAGCACGGGGACGCAACGCTGTTTCACAATCGGTCCATGATCGAATAACTCATCCACTAAATGAACTGTTACACCGGACACTTTACAGCCGCGCCCGAGCACCGCCTCTTGGACATGATGCCCGTACATCCCTTGCCCGCCGAAAGATGGCAGCAACGCCGGATGAATATTCAGTATGCGGTTTTTGTAGCGCCGGACAAACTTTTGGGACAGCAAACGCAGGTATCCGGCCAGAACAACAAAATCCACCTCATATTCTTCGAACGTTCTGCTAACTTCTCCATCAAACGATGCCGGATCACTGAACTTTTTTTGCGAAACGAACACGGCAGGAATGTTGTGCTTTGCGGCAATTTCCAGAGCGCCGGCTTTCTGTTTGTTTGAAATTAAAACTTTTACCTTTGCATCCAGTTTGTTCTGCGAAATGGCGTCCAGAATTGCTGCAAAGTTTGATCCCCGCCCGGAGGCCAGCACACCCAATTGCAATGTTGTCGACATTTTCTCCCTTTTACCGACATTTATATTTTTATTCGGCACCTTTTTCTGTCTTAACATTTCATTTATCAGAAAGGTAACTATTCAGATATGCCTGCTATTTGTTGCACAGAAAGCCTTCGACTGAGTTTATCCTGAGCTTGATTATAGTTAATATATTGAGCATACCTGAATAGTTACTCAAAACAATCAACTCACGTTGCTTTCAACCGGCGCTTCCAGCAATTTTACTACCGGAACAGACGTATCAATTTCAACTTTTACTCCAATCGGTATGGTAAATTTTTTCGGAATGTGACCGTAAAGAAAATTTTTTACAATGGGGATAGAAAGGGATCCGAAATAATTTGTAAAAATTTCGTCGAGAGTTAAAGTCGGGTCTTTTTCTTTTTCCTCACAATTAATAAACTGGCTTAGAATGAGGCCGCTGATTTGGGTGAAAACACCGGCGGATTGAAGTTGCGCGAGATAGCGATCGATGCGGTACGGTTCTTCGCCCACATCTTCCAAAATTAAAATTGCACCATCAAAAGCAGGCTGATGACCCGTGCCAATCACAGAGTTGATCAGAGAAAGACAACCGCCCAGTAGGGTTCCCTTCGCCTTACCCTGTTTAATCACCTTAACCGGCTTTTCTGTTTTCCGGGAAAAAAATCCATCCACATTTGTTTGGGTAAGCAAAGGCCAAAAATTTTGCCCGGTGAAAGGATCGATCCCTTTGCCCATTTCCACAGCCACCATCGGACCGGAAAAAGTAACCAGACCCGTATGCCGCCAGATTGCCAACTGTAAAGCCGTAAGATCACTGTAACCGACAAATATCTTCGGGTTAGCGGCAATCAGATTATAATTGATTTTATCTAACAAACGGGGAGTGCCATATCCACCGCGACTGGAAATAATCGCTTTAATTTCCGGATTTTCGAACATGAAATGCAAATCGTTGACACGATCCCTGTCTCTTCCCGCCAGGTAGCCGTACGAATCATAAACATGTTCTCCTAAAAAAGTGCGGTAACCCAGCGCCTTCAGGTAATCCACCCCTTTGTGCAATTTTTCTACCAGCATGGGACTTGCCGGTGTGATGATCCCGATCCCATCTCCGGGATTCAAAAGCTTTGGTTTTATCGGTCTCCTGATAGTTTGATCCATTAACTCCTCATTTTATTACTACCAAATTTTACCGGCCAAAAAGCTTCGAGGCATAGAGCTTTAAACCTGGCAAATACTTCATCGGAATCACTGAGCATAACTTATTTAAAACACTTTTTTTGCGCAGGTGAAACTTGGTGTTATATTAAAAAATATGTAACTATTCAGGTGTTTTCTTTCAATCTTTTTCGCCTTGCCGTGAACGACAAGGCTAAGAAATGAAAGGGCGCTAAAGCGTCCTATTTACGATAGCATCCTTCAGGATGCTTTCATGTCTTAGCC
>CAJVYQ010000045.1 GCA_913009825.1 uncultured Deferribacteres bacterium | reverse complement strand
CAAATGATTCTGGAAATAGTAAATTCTTCATGGCTCTTACCTCCATTTTTATTTACCTTGTATATAATGTATTACATTATATGAGGTAAGAGCCTACTTTTTTTCTTGAAAAGTGCAAAACTACAGTTATTAATTTACTACTAATTTTATTTACTTGCATAATCTTTCTTTTTTGCACTGAAACCCGTATTAAGCATAGCTTTTGTTGTGTGCAATAATTCTTCAACTTACTATTGTTATTGAAAATAATATTAAGGACTTTTTATCGTTTTTTATTTTAATCCCCTTCTTTTTTGAATGCTTTGTAATCGCCAAAACTAATTCTGATAAGAAAAACAGAATAGAAAAATATATAACTATTTCGATACTCATATCCTTTCCTTTTATTGCACACAACGACTGTGTATATTCATTGTGCTTACATCGCCAATTTAGCGGTATAAACACAATTATTTTTCTTTTAAACAATGCATTACAATTCTAACCGAAACGTATAACTTTTGATGTGGTTCATTCCTAATGAAAAAAGCACAAAGTTCCTTGCCTGAGACAAGCGCCGCCCGGGACAATAACGGTTTTAGACTTCTGCCGTATTCTTTTGATCGACGGGATGAACCGTCCAATCCCGCGCCGGAAAATACTCTTCTATGACGTCATCTTTACGGCGTAAAACCACCCGTTCTATTTCCGCATTGGCAATCTGAGCTTTACATTGGTTGCAGATAAATATATGTCCCACAACATAAATTGTAGTTCCCCGGGTAGCATGACCATTTCTCGCCGCCAGCGCAATTGCATTGGATTCCGCGTGTGAGCCAACCGCCCGGCATTTTTCCAACTGGGTGCCGGACTCTATCCCATGTCTATTCCGGTAACACCAACCGATTTCCAGACAATTTTTCTGGTATTTGGGAGCACCATTGTATCCGGTTGAAATGACATCCTTCTCTTTTACAATAACCGCACCTACATTATTGCGAAGACAGGAAGAACGAGTAGCTACCAGACCCGCCATATTTAAAAAATATTCATCCCACGTTGGACGTTTCCGCTCAGTTTCCATTCTTTTTCCGTTCATTTTATTCAGTAACCGGTACAATCACAAGAGGGGTTATTTCAGATTCAAAAAAATTGAATAAAATATTGCAATTAATTTTTTCTTTTTCAAGTTTAATTTGCCCAAAACCCGCAATTGTACATGTTTATAAAGTACTTGAAATCATGGTTATTTCTTAGTAAATTGCAGTCGAATTTTTTTATAATTAGTGCCTGAACGAAAAGTATCTAAATTGTATATCAAACATCTTGTTTGAATTATAATCTTATTGAAAAGAAGGAAACGAAACAGTTTATAAAACAAGCAAGATGCATGTTTTCCACTTTTCGTTCAGACACTAATTAAGCCGATAACAACAATATTTCTTAGCTGTAAATTTTCTATAACGAAAAGGAGCACAAATATGAAACAGTTAAAAAGAACGCACACCGGTTTATTGGGCATGTTAACAATTATGCTTATTTTTTCGTTTCAGTTAGTTTCCGCCCAGGAATCCGTAAAAGAAGGACTCTTCCGGGAAACGAATGTTCTATTACAGGACGCAAAAAAAGTTGAGGCAAATTTATATTCGCCAAAATATTTTGAAAAGGGACTTGAGCTGTACAACAAAGCGGAAAAGGATTTTAACGCCGGGAAAAAACTGGGAAATATTCGAAAAAAATTAAGCGAATCTTCCATTCAGTTGAAAAAATCCATCCAAATCACACGCATCTCCAAAATTACGCTGGAGGAGATCACTCAATCACGAAATGCTGCTGTTTCTCAGGATGCATCTCAATGGGCTCCGGAGAAATTTACGGAGGCGGAAAAGCAATTCCGCAAAGCTGCGGAAAAGATGGAAGACGGCAAGACCAACAACGCCAAAAAGATTGCCACTGAAGGGAGCAAATTGTATCGCGAAACCGAGCTGATCGCCATTAAAACCCGGATATTGGACGAAGCCTGGCAAAAGTTGAAAGAATGCGAAGATAAGCAAGTGGAAAAATATGCGCCGCTTACTTTGGACAAAGCAAAATCCCACGCAGCAACAGCCGAATCGACACTGGATCAGAACCGGTATGACCAGGACAAAGCCAAAATTGCCGCTGAAGAAGCGGCTTACGAAGCCAGGCATGCACTTTTTTTAGCCGGTGTGATCAGGACATTGCAGAACCAGAAGGAAGGCATGGAAAGTTATATTCTGGATGTGGAGCATCAGTTTCAGCGGATATCCGAAGCGCTGAACATGGATATGGAATTTGACGGTGGTTTCCAGGGGCCTGCATATAAAATGATGGAGACGATTCTGGAACTACGGGAAAAAGGGAAAAAACAGCAGAGTAAGATCGAAGAACTAAGCAAAACGGTTGATGAACTTTCCGCCGAACTGAGCGGATTAAAATCGGGGCAATTGAAGGAACTTTCCGGCAAGCTGAAAGAATTAGAGTCCATCGTTGCTGCCGAGCGGGCGGCAAAAGAACGGTTCGAACGGGTAAAACAGAATTTTTCACCGGATGAAGCCAAAGTGGTTCAGGAGAGTGAAAATGTCGTTATTCGGCTCTACGGCATCAATTTCCCTTCGGGCCGGGCCATCATTCATCCGGAATATTTCCCTCTGTTGACAAAAGTTATCAGATCGATTGAAGAATTTCCCAATTCCCACATTCGTATCGAGGGACACACGGATTCTCGGGGCAGTAATGCGGTAAATGAAAAACTTTCGACCGACCGGGCAAATTCGGTTCTCCAGTATATCACTGCCAATTCCAAGCTCGATCAATCGATGGTAACCGGCATCGGCTACGGGGAAGACCGCCCCATTGCATCTAACGATACGGAAGAAGGCAGAACCTTGAACCGCAGAATCGATGTAGTGATTATCCCCAACAAATAAAATCATAAATCCGGAACCGGGCAGACCAATTAAAAGGAATCCTGAAAAATGGCGAAGAGGAAGTTAGAAGTTGATATAAAATATCTGAGATGGAGATGCAACCCCGATTGGTTTCCGCAAGATCGTTCCGATAAAATTCCGCCCGCAGAAGAAATTATCGGTCAGGAAAGAGCGCTGCAGGCGATTCGGATGGGACTCGGCATCCGAAGCCATGGTTACAATATTTACCTGGCCGGCCTGACCGGAACGGGAAAAATGACCACGGTTGAAAAACTGTTGGAACAGATTGAACCGGATTCCGGGATTCCGGACGATATTTGCTACGTTTACAATTTCGATAATGCCGGTATGCCGCGGGCTATTCACCTCCCGGCCGGCCAGGGCAGGAAGCTGGTATCCGATATGGAAAATATGATCAATGAATTTTCACATATCATTCCCGGCATCGAAGAAAACGATCAGTACCAAGATCAGCGCAAAGCTCTTGTTGAACGGTACAAACAAAAGAACCAAACCATTTTCCAGACTTTTGAAAAAGAAGTTCGGAAAGAGGGACTGGCTCTAATTCAGGTTCAGATTGGTGAAATCCAGAGGCCGGACATTTTCCCGGTTTTTGATAAACAGGCCGTCACCTGGGATAAATTACCGGAATTGGTTCACGAAAAAAAAATCTCCGGAGAACAGGCGGAGACGCTGCGCATGAAACACGATGAACTGATCGAAAAATTAGATGAAGTTTTCCAGGAAGTAAAATCTCTGGAATCACAGCTTGCCGAAGAGATTAGAAAACTAAGGTACAAATTCCTGAAGCCGGATTTGAACCACTGGCTGCGGTTCCTGAAAAAAAAATACACCAACAAAAAACTACACGATTATTTTGACCGCGTTAGTAAACATGTTAATGAACATATCGACAATTTTTTAGGAGAAAAAGCCGCACAACAAAACCGACCGACAATGATAAATCTTGCAGGCTTAACCAAAAAGGCTCGATCCAAAGATCCGTTTTTGATTTACCGGATAAATGTAGTGGTTGACAACAGCGAACTGACCCGGCCGCCCATCGTGATCGAGACCGCTCCCAGTTATCAGAATCTGTTCGGCACCATCGAGCACATCTTTGAACCGGGCGGGATCTGGAAGTCGGATTTTACTCAAATTAAAGGAGGATCGATTTTGCAGGCAAACGGCGGTTATCTGGTGTTCAATTTTTTGGATGCACTAACCGATATGCGCGTATGGACCGGACTGAAACGGGTATTGAAAAATAATCAAATCATCATTCAGGCGGATCAATTACCGTTTGCCGTGGCCACCAGTGCAATCAAACCGGAAGCGATTGAAGTAGATTTAAAAGTTTTAGTAATCGGCGATTATTACACCTACCAATATTTGTATGAACACGACGATGAATTCCGCAAAATTTTTAAGATTCGTGCCGATTTTGACACGGAGATGCCCAACAATCACACCGCTGTGAAAAATTACGCCGGATTCATCAGTAAAATTTGTCGGGATGAAAATCTGCTTCCTCTGAACCGTGCCGGAATGGCGATTGTGGTGGAGGCCGGCGTCAACCTGGCCGGGCGGAACAGTTACATTTCCACCCGTTTTAGCGATATTGCCGACATTGTCCGTGAATCTCATTATTGGGCACAACAGGACGGCGGTGAGATCATCACAGAAAAACATGTTGAACAAGCGATTAAAGCGCGTAAAGAACGGCTGCAGATGAGTGAAGAGAAACTACAGCGCATGATTCTGGATGATATTCTGATGATCGAAACCAGTGGGAAAAAAATCGGCCAGGTGAACGGAATTGCTGTTTTTGATTTAGGTGATTACAGCTTCGGGAAACCGTCAAAAATTACCTCGGAAGTCGGATTGGGAAACAGCGGTATCATCAATGTCGAACGGGAAGCGGAATTGGGCGGGAAAATTTACAACAAAGGCGTACTGATTATTTCCGGTTACCTGAACGGCAAATATGCACAAAATACGCCGCTAACAATGAACGCCAGTATCTGTTTCGAGCAATCTTACTCCGGTGTGGATGGCGATAGCGCCTCCGCAGCGGAAATTTTCACGCTTCTATCCTCCCTGGCAAAATTGCCGCTGCGGCAAGATATTGCGGTAACCGGCTCCGTCAACCAAAAAGGGGAATTGCAGCCCATTGGCGGCGTTAATCAAAAAGTGACAGGGGTTTACCAAATTTGTAAAGCACGCGGCTTAACGGGAAAACAAGGGGTGATGCTTCCCCACCAAAACGTGCCGGATTTAATGCTGGATAAGGAACTGATTAAAAGCGTGAAGAGCGGAAAATTCCATATTTACGCGATTAAATCTGTGGATGAAGGGATTGAGCTGCTCACCGGAATCCCGGCAGGCGAACGGGGCAAAAAGGGAAAATACCCGGCAAAAACAGTTCACGGCATGGTGCAGCAACGTCTGAGACAATTTTCCGAAAAGATGAAAAATTATGAATCGGGAGGACAGAGTACGTAACGTTTTGAGAAAAAATGGCAGGTTCTATTTTTTTACCTGTTTTCACTCGTCGAACAGCTAAACCGGCAGCCAAATGACAGAACTGTTTTTTTGAACTTCCCGATGAAGCAAATTCTTTGTCAGAATGTACGCCTGTTCAACCGGATATGCGGAGATAAACACGCGTAATCCTGACGGTAAAACCGGACGTTTCATTTCTGCATATTTTACCTCTATCGGAACCGATTCTACAATAAAATGCACCTTCACACCGGATTTTGTCCGCCAGTATTTTATGGCAAGACCAGGATAATTTTTGCGCAATTGATTGTAAACAAAATTTTCAACGATCTGCCCTTGTTGGTCTGGATTCTGCGGTTGAAAAGCGGTCAAAATTGTATTGCGAACTCCAACATCTTCCAGATATATTTTAGGCATTTAAATCAATTTTTTACGTACATTTGAATAATAAAGAAAGACAAATTCCATAAAAAAGGTACTCTCCTGCAAAAAGGAATACTGATTTACTGTTTTTGGGAAAATTCCCAATGTATTTGAAATCTCAGAGAAATTCACCAGGTTACCAATTTGGGAAGGGTACAGCCTAATCAGCTTGTTTAACTTATCTACATTTTCAATAGAAAAGAGATAAGAAATATCTTTTGCAGATAAGAAGTTTAAAATTCTTTAAGGCAAACAGTTTCAATGACTGTTTTAAACAGTACATCCGCAGCTTCCCGTTGATTCTCACTCACTCCGCAGCGCCTCAATCGGATCGAGCAGGGAGGCTCGACGGGCGGGATATACTCCGAAGAATAATCCAACAAGAAGAGAAAAAGAGAAGGCCATAAC
The DNA here is from genome assembly GCA_913009825.1 of uncultured Deferribacteres bacterium. GTDB lineage: Bacteria > Zhuqueibacterota > JdFR-76 > JdFR-76 > DREG01 > DREG01. Next base: position 35,563 of record CAJVYQ010000045.1, on the reverse strand, counting down.
AATGGAAGGAATGGAAAGGCTGGCTGGCCAACTCGTGAACAAGCCAATAGTCAAAGAACCGCTAACCCCAAAAATGATTCCCAAGAATCCACCGCCGATACTCAATATCAGGGATTCAAGCAAGAACTGCATGAGGATGTCTTTTTTGCGCGCGCCGAGTGCCATTCGCAATCCTATTTCATTCGTGCGCTCACGAATAACCATGAGCATGATCGCCAGAATGCCAATGCCGCCGACCAGCAGCGAAATCGCCGCGATACTGCCGATGAGCATGGTAAAGGTATCGGTCGCTTCTTTTTGCGTCTCCAACACATCCGCCTGATTTTGAATGGTAAAATCGTCCGCTTTGGCGTGGCGATTGAGATGATGACGTTCACGGAGAAGCTCACTTACTTCTGCAACGGCGGCTTTGAGTGATTCACTATCTTTTGCCTGAACATAAATGGTGTTCAGGTAAGTCAGGTTGAACACCCGGCGGAGCGCAGTATTAATGGGAATGATGATTTGATCGTCCTGATCCACACCGTTAATATCGACGCCCTTGGCTTGCAGCACGCCGATAACGGTAAAGGGAATTTTTCTGATGCGAATCGTTTCGCCGATCGGGTCGGCGTCTTCAAAAAGATTTTTCACCACGGTTTGCCCCAGAATCGCCAGCCGCAGGGAAGCGCGGTTTTCCTCATCGGTAAAGAATTCCCCCTGGCGAACGTGAAAATTGCGGATTTCCTGAAAGTCCGGCGTCGTGCCGACAACCGAAGTATTGGTGCTGAGGTTACCGTATTTAACCTGGAGTTTTTTACTTTGAACGGGCGCGGTTAAATGAACTGATGGGCACTCCGTTTTGATCGCCCTGGCATCCCGCAAGGTCAAAGTGATAACATGGCCCGTCTGTCGCCGCCTGCCGGCAAAGGTGCGCACCTGTCCGGCATTGACGACAATCAGGTTGGCGCCCATGTTTTCAATTTTTCCCAGCACTTCTTTTTGCGCGCCCCGTCCGATCGCCACCATGATGATGACTGCAGAAACGCCGATGATGATTCCCAAGAGCGCCAGAACCGTTCGCATTCTGTGGGCTAAAAGAGCCCGCCGGGATATTTTGAGGTTTCGGTATACTTTCACTTTTTAGGTTACCTTCGATTCCATGATCTTCTCGATGGAAACGCCCATTATAATAACAAAAACAATGGTGAGGCCAAGCCGCAGCGCCATAAATCTGGCGCCGAGGAATTGGAGCTCCACCATTTCCTGGGGAATTTTTATGCATGCCCATGCCGACAAAAAAATGATCATATTGGAAACCCGAGCCCCTTTGCTGATTAAAGCGGCGGCCAGGGGAAAGGCAACGTAAAGGGGACCCGTAGGTAAGGCGCCCAACAATAAGGAAAGTCCAATCCCTTTGATTCCCGAGGTCTTACCCAATAATTTGATAACCATTTCATTGGGCACCCATACAGCAAAAAAGCCGATTAATAACATCACCGCCGGCAAAATCACGATCATTTCCATAAAAATCTGCCGGGAAGATTTTATAACCGCTGTCTGTCGATTCGGAAAAATAACCAGGAGAACGATGGTAAAGGCAAGGCTTGCAGCAAAAAAAAGCCACGATTTAATGGTTTCTTTCCTTGGCTTTGGTTTTTGGCTTTGTTTCATAAAATTGCTCCAATTATTACCCCAATCAAAATGGCAAGCAGAAGGCTGATCCCATTTCTGAGCAAGGCTATTTTCTTTCCCAATTCTTTGATCTCTAACGGGAGAGTAACAAATCCGATCATGGTTAAGGTGGTAATAAAAATAGCTACCGCCGTAATGGAAGCTCCGGCTTTTAGGAATGATGCCGCCAAAGGAAAAGCAACGATCGATGGGATATACAAAATTGCTCCCAGCAGGGCGGATACGAATATGCCGACAATGCCCGACTGATTGCCCATAAATTTTGAGATTACCGCATGCGGCACAAATCCTAACAAAAGGCCGACCAATACAACAATTAAAAGAATGGTGGGAAGAATTCTAATAAACGTTTTAACGGCAATCTTTATGGCTCGTTTTGTCTTTTGTTTATCTTTAACAAAAGAGACAAAAAGACATCCGATTGCAAAAATGTTTATGAAAACAGGGGCTAAATTCATGGGTATTCATTCCTAATCTCTAAATTTAAGAATCATTTCCGTCACACATAGACCGAGCGTTGTTGATCATTACCGCAGCGCCTCAACAGGATCTAACCGGGAGGCTTTACGCGCCGGTTGAACGCCAAAGATGATTCCGACAATAAAAGAAAATCCAAAGGCCAATGCCAGGGCTTCCCACGAAACCACTGCCGGCATGTTGGTTACCCATTCCATGATTTTTACGCCAAGTATGCCAACGATAAATCCCAAAATACCGCCCGTCAACGTTATGACCAGCGATTCCAGAATAAACTGCAACAGAATATCTTTGCTGCGCGCACCCACCGCTTTGCGAAGACCGATTTCATGTTTGCGCTCGCTGACGGAAATGAGCATGATATTCATAATGACAATCCCGCCCACAAGCAAAGATAACCCTGCAATCAATAATAAAAATATGTGCAGCGTGCCGGATACACTCTTGATCATCTTTACGATTTGGGTGGAAGAAGTGAGTTTGAAATCATCCTCTTCCTGAGAAGCGAGATGATGATTACGGCGTAAAATCTGGCTTATTTGTTGAGAAATTATCTTCAGATGGGAAGGATCATCCACAATCACCCGTATCATGGCAATGTATTTCGGTTGATTCATCAAGCGCCGGGAAGCGGTGGAAAAGGGGATAATAACCAGGTTGTCAAAATCGGTTCCCGCCGGACTGGCGCCTCGTTTCTGCAAAATACCCTGCACCCGGAATTTTACTTTACCAATTAATAATTCTGCGCCAATGGGATTGCTGTCAGGGAAAAGCTCTTTTTTTACCGTTTGGCCAATCACGCAGACTTTTTTCAACAGCTCAACATCCTCTGTTTGAATAAAATCTCCTTTGCTGGCGCCGCGCTTCCAGGCATCCGCCCAGTTGGGCATAACGCCCATCACCGTTGTGGTGGTAAATTGGCTCTGATATTTGATCGGCATATCCATTTTCAATTGAAATGGAGAAACTATTTTCACTCCTTCAATGGAAGAAATGTTTTGAAGGTCTTTTCGAGCAAGATTTGCCATGGAAACAGTTGACGGTCCGCGTATCTGCCCGCGCATTTTGCCGCCACCGGAATGAACCATAATCGCATTCGGTCCAAAGTTATTGATGCGCGCCATTATTTTTTTATTTGCGCCCTGGGTGATAGATAAAATTACAATCAAAGTGGCGATACCGATGATAACGCCCACCATCATCAGAAAGGAGCGCATTTTGTTTTTACCCAATCCTTTGAAGACATTGGTAGTTAATCGAAGTATTTTCATTGTGCCACCTCCGTTTCCTCGGGAAGGCTTTCAAGTTCATCCCGGGCGTTCAATGGATTTTGCGCCCTCTCGTCCCCGGTTATCCGGCCATCCTTAATGAGGATAATTCTATTCGCGTGCTCTGCAATTTCCCGTGAATGAGTAACCAGAATAACCGTCTTTCCTTCGGCATGAAGCTGTTGGAAAACTGAGATCACTTCAAGACCGGCGCGACTGTCCAGGTTGCCGGTAGGTTCATCGGCGAGAATAATCTCGGGATTATTCACCAGCGCACGGGCAATAGCGACCCGCTGCTGCTGCCCCCCGGAAAGTTCGGCCGGATAGTGATGTATTCTATCCGCCAGACCAACGACTTCCAACGCTTTCTGCGCCAGTTTTGTGATGTCGGAACGATCTGAATAAAGCAGCGGAAGTTCCACATTCTCCAGAGAATCTGTGCGCGGTAGCAAGTGGAATAGCTGAAACACAAAGCCAATCTTTCGGTTTCTTATTTTTGCCAGATCATCGTCACTTAACTGATTGACATTCTCGCCATCAAGGAAATATTCACCGCCGGTGGGCCTGGCCAGGCAGCCGAGGATGTTCATCAAAGTCGATTTGCCGGAACCGGACGCGCCCATGATCGCGGCAAATTCTCCCTTTTCAATATCAACGGAAACATCCTGCAGCGCCTTTACCGTTACGGCGCCGTTTTTTCGGTAAATCTGGGTAATGTCTTTCGCCTGAATAATTTTGTTCATTTTTGCTATCCTTTCTATTTATCTTGATCTATTCATAAACCGCTGAGAACGCAGTGAACGCAGAGTTGTTTTTAAAAGATTAGAGGGAAATTCCTGGCTTTGTTTTTATTAATTCTCAGCGTTCTCCCCGGTCTCTGCGGTGAATAATTCGGGTTATTGTTGTATTTCTATTTTTTCGCCTTCTTTTAGGCCGCCGGTTACTTGATAAAAACCGCTGTTTTTCCACCCCAAAGTGACCTTTCTCTCTTGCGGCGCATCTCCATCCAGAACAGTTACAAATTTTTCGCCGCCTTTATTGTGAACGGCTTTTCGGGGAATGGCAAGGACATTTTTCCGCGTTTGCAGAAAGATCGTCACCGTCGCCGTCATTTCCGGCCGCAACGTTTTCCCCTTAAAATTTGTAATTTTGATGGTGGTAACGTAATTCACCACATTGTCCTGAATAACCGCTTTGGGATAAATGGCGGTAACGACGCCTTCAAAATCCGTCGCCGGATAGGTGTCCACCGTAAAAACAGAACGCTGCCCGACGTCAACTCTGCCGATGTCGGTTTCATCCACATAAGCCCACACTTCCAGTTTTTTCAGATTGATAATGGTGACAAAAGTCGGCGCGGAAAAGCGGGAGGTTACAGTCTCGCCTTCCTGGGTGGAAACAGAGGCAATGACCCCGGAAATAGGGGCAATTATTTTAGTATAATTTAACTGAATACCTGCATAAGCAAGATTGGCTTCCGCCTGTTTCAATTTGGCTTTGTTTATTTCAAATGATTTTTCCGCCAGGTCCAGTTGGTTTTGAGAAATAAAATTTTGCTTCAATAATGAATGCTGTCGTTTCAAATCCAGTTTGGCATATTCATAATTGGCACGGGCATTTTCCAGTGCCGCTTTGGCCTGATTATTTTCAGCCTGCAACTCGGCCGGATCCAATTCCGCCAGCACCTGCCCTTTTGTGACCATGTCGCCGATATTAACGTGAAGGTGCTGCACCGTTCCCGAAGCCCGGGAGCCCACCCGCACTTCCGCACCGACCATGGGCTTGATGATGCCGGTCGCCAGCACGCTGGAGCTCATATCGCGTCGCGTGACCGTAACCGTCTGTATCGAGCCGTCGTTCTTTTGGGCATTGCCGGATTTGCCGCACCCCGTCGCCATGCTCATCAAGACAACCGCAACTATAAAAACCATCAAACTTTTTCTCATCCTAAAATCTCCTCAAGATATTTCCCGCTGACCGCTCGCTGCAAAACCATCTGTGCAATTTTATAATCCGCCAGCGCTTCAATATAACGCTGTTGTGCAGCAACAAAAGTCGTTTCGGCATCAAGAACATCGAGCATGGAGCCGACGCCCTCCTTATATTCGCCTTCTGAAATGTCTGAATTTTCTTGGGCGTCTTTTAAAAATACCTGCGTGTTTACGATAAGCTCTTTTACTTCTTTGAGCGCCAAAAATGCATTCCAGACTTCCAGGCTGATTTGCTGGCGCAGGGACGCTGTCTGTTGTTCCAGAACCTGCAGTTGCAACTTTTCCTGTGCCACCCGCGCCGGGCGGGAAAATCCGCTGAAAAGCGGCAAACTGACGCTTATGCCGATGTAATTCGATCGATAAAGTTGGGAAACTTTATTACCGCTGAAATTATAATTGCCATCCAGAGAAACGGTAGGATAATAATCTGCTTTGGCCAATCGGATAAAAGACCTTTGCGCCTGCAATTGATTTTCTATTTTTCTTAATTCCGGCCGCTTTTTGTAAGCTTCCTCTACCAATGCCTGAAATTTACTTTGATTCCCCCCTGTTTCTTTTGCTGCCGCCTCATTCAAATCATCGACAATTTTAATGGGCGAACTGACATTCTGTCCCAGCGCAATATTCAACTGCCCGCGAGTCATGGAAACGGCGTTGCGTGCGTGTATCAAATCAAGTTTGGCGTTGGACTGTTCTGTTTTGGCTTTCAGAATATCTGAACGGGAAGCGAGTCCGTTCTTGAAACGAGCATTGGCAAAGTCCAGATGGCTCTGGGTGCGCTGCAAGGATTTCTCCGCGACGCCGGTAAATTGTTCCGCCTGTAAAAGCTGATAATAGGCTTCTGTAACCGAAAGAATCAAATCCTGCTGACTGCCTTTATACCCGGACCTTCCAGCCTCATATTTGTAACGAGCCGCATGAACCGATGCAACGGTTTTTCCGCCTTGAAAAATATTATAGCGCATGGAAAGGCCGGTATTATAGCTATCCCCAATTTTACCCCCATAGTAACCGGGATGCGCTGAAAGACGGCCGGCATCGGCATTAAAATTAAGCGATGGATAAAAGCCTGCGTGTTCTTCAGGGATTTTCTTTTTTAACTTTGCCACGCCAATTTGTGTGGCGATAATTTGCGGATTGTTTTTCAGGGCAATCTGAATACATTGCTGCAAATTAAGCGTTTTTACTTCTATTTGCTGTGAGATGGCTATATTGGGAAAAATAAGAGCAGCCCCCAAAATGGCAGATGATATCATTTTAGTTATTAACACCTTCTTTATTCTCCTTCTCGGTCCAATCTAATCTCTCAATAAGACTATCAGGCATTAATGATTCACTTATTGGGAATATCTTTTTGTCGGACGCAGGCGGGTCCTGACAATTGACTTTTCCCCAAAAAACGCTGCAAGACGATGTTGAAAAATTTTTCCTGTTGCTGCTTTGTCAATATCTTCTTAATCGAAAAAAAGTGGTGAATTACTAAATATTGGGATTCAGTTTGCCGCGCGCTGATATTCCTGACAAGCTGGTTAATTATCAGTGTATCAGGACTATCTTTCTTGATTTCAACCGCCAACAGCTTATTTTTTTGATCAACGTTTGCTGAAAGCGAATCCAATTGGGTGTGAAAAGCAATTCGCAATTTTTGGAATTGTTCCATCTGACCGGGCGTGAGTTTAACCTCCCGCCTTACCTGCTCAAAAACTTTTTGTCCTCTTACACTTGGGAGCAAAGATATTTTTGATCGTTGATATAAAATGACGCCCAATGACGAGAGATTTATTATGGTAATAATGAGAATAAAGTAGATAAACGCTTTCTTTTTCATGATAGCCTCTTATTCATTTTCATATTCCATTAAAGCTGCCAATTCGCCGCCCAAAGATCCTGGAGACAATGCCCGGAAATTCTCCAGACCAAATTCACTTTGTGATTGAAGCGAAATGACAGTCTGCCGACTGGACAATTCCGTCATCATCACACGGTTTCCAAGTTTAATGCCGATGAATAACCCCAGCACGACGACTGCCGCTGTCAAGGCCGGCCGCGCTGTCTGCCGGACAAATAGCTCCACTTTATGAACCAGTCGCCCCTTTTGCGCTTTGCCTTCTAATTGCAATGAGATTTTATTCCACAACAAGGGAGAAGGCTGCACCCGCCTTATTGGTTGCGACAAGTTCCAGGCGCCGGAAAGCAGTTTGATATCTTTGCGGCACTGCTCGCATCGTTCGAGATGGAGTCGAATCTCCGCTCTCTCTTCCTGCGATAGCTCTGCATCGAGATAACGCAGCAATTTTTTTCGAATTTCTTTGTGTTTCATTGTTCTTGCCTCTCTTTAAGCATAAGACACATCAATGGCAAATAACTTGCATCCCGGATCGAATTATTTTAGCAGCGCCGTTAATTTTTCAGTCAGATTATCTTTGGCGTGATGCAGCAGCGATTCCACAGCGGACAGGGATGTCTTCATCACCTCCGCTATTTCTTTGTAGGAAAGTTCCTCATAGCGTTGCAGAATAACCGCCGTGCGCTGCCGTGGCGGCAGAGACTGAATGGCCTGCTGAACCAGCGCTTCCGATTCGTTCTTTTCCAATTCCAAATCAGGTCCGGCCTGGGCGTTGTCCGGGAAATATTCATCTTTCCCCACCAAAAAATCCAATGACAGCCAGGCAACTATTTTTTTCCTGCGAGTATAGTTTAAACCGGTATTGACGGCAATCCGGTAAAGCCATGTGGAGAGTTTGGCGTTGCCACGGAATCGATGAACGGAGCGGATAGCTTTTACAAAAACATCCTGAGTCGCATCCTCTGCATCCTGCCTGTTGTTCAGCATTCGATAGCAAACGTTGTAGACCATATCTTTGTAAATTTCATAAAAAGTCCTTAACGCTGTGCCATCATCCCCTTTTATTTTTTCGATCAACTCCGATTCTTTCATCAAAACTTCCCTGGCAGGTTTTATATCGATTCGGGCCGAATAGCGGCATATAATATATAAGACACTTTGATTGCCAAAAACTTGCGTAAGTGAAAAATGTAATTAATTGTTTGGTTAGAGTTTTTGCAACAAATACAAATCTTGTTTTCAATCTGGCACAAGCAGCTGAATAATTGGGGGTTTTTATATAGTTCTCATGCAGAATTTTGATTGACAAATTGATATAAAAAAGTATTTAATAATAACAGAAGTTAAATTTTTAGCCGGGGAGAAATTATACTTCTGCCCCGGCCAAGCAGGAATAGCGATGAATTTGTAGATTTACTACTGAAAAACTGCCAAAGTTTTTGCTTAGTTCAGTAAAATCTATTTATGATTTGTACAACATACAAGATACAGATGAATACTTTTAGAGAAACCTTGGAAGTTTTGTTAATCAACAGAACCACCAATTTGCAGACAAAAATAACAGACCACCTATCATTTCGGAAGCATTACTCCACCACTACAGCCGTACCGTACACCAAAATTTCCGATGCATTAGACATCATGTAACTGGTGGCAAAACGCACACCAATGATGGCATTTGCACCCAAAGCTTCCGCTTCCTCTATCATACGGTCCATAGATTGTTCCCTTGCTTCCGCCATCATTTTCGTATAATCTTCAATTTCGCCGCCGATTATATTTTTTAGAACGGCCAAAATATCTCTACCGATATTTCTGGCCCGGATGGTATTCCCCTTTACCATACCCAGTGTTTTAACAACTTTTTTTCCGCATATTTCAAAAGTACTCACGATAATCATCGTTTCACCTCCTTATATCGTTCGTGGTGTCTGAGAAATAGTTTTTCACGCAGAACCGAGATTAACAATAGGATCAACCCTGCCAGCGCAGCAAAGATACCAATTTTTAAAATAGTCGATAAATTCGCATCTTTCCACACGTCGGCAAACATTTCTCCCAAACCGTAAGCGATGAGGATCGACGCTCCCAGCGTTAAAACAAACCAAGCCAATCCACGTTCGATGCGATTGTAAATGTTGTACCAATACGTTTCCCATATTTCTTTATCAGGATTTTTGAAAGCCATAGTATTCGTCACCTCCTTTAATTGTTTAAAAGATAGATACTCATTCTTTAAATCCGGATATTTTTTAAATAATGATTGCAGTTCATCGCTTTCAATTCGGGAAAGCTCACCGTCGAGAACCGCCATCATCAGTTGACGGCAGCGTTCTTTTTCATTTATATTTTCATTTCTCATAAATCACCCTGCAGCGCTTTGGCTAAATGTTTCCGTGCATGATACAACCTGGACATCACCGTGCCGATGGGTATGGAAAGAAGATCCGCCAACTCCTGATAACTGAAGCCCTGAAATTCCCGCAGCACGATGATCTCTTTTTCGTTTGCAGGCAACTCATTGATCGCCTGCCACAGCCGGTCGGCCACCTGTTTTTTTTCCAGAATCACATCGGGACGCAGGGAATCGGTCGATTTCAATTGCAGCACTTCCTGTTCCGGCATCTCGGAGAACCGGTACACATTCTTTTTCCGGTCCCGGTTGAAATTAAAACACAGATTGCGCAAAATCTGATAATACCAGGTGAAAAACTGCCGGCCGGTTTCAAATCTTTTGATGGCCCGGTAAGCTCTGACGAAAGCTTCCTGCGACAAGTCTAATGCATCATCATGGGAACCGACAAATCCCAGGGCGACATAGTAAGCCCGTTGCATGTATCTTTTTACAAGCACGCCAAATGCGTGTTTGTTCCCTTTTTGGGCTAAGCGAATCACTGTCTGATCATCATATTCTGTTAGTTTCATCTCGTTTTCCACGAATTAAAAGCTGATACACAGGAGTAGAAAAAATATTTATTTTTTTACGAACTGTTTATATTTCTGTAACCAGTGCCCGAATAAAAAACTTACTTTTCTGTCATTCCCGCATGTTTTTAGCGGGAATCCATTGCTGCCCTAAAGTAGATTGCCTGCCTGTGCAGACAGGCCGGAATGATAATTTTGCGAGTATTTTCGGACAGACACTAATTAGCCAGAAATAATCCATCACAGGATTTCACTTAAAACTAGCAAGCTTACCTCAAACTCACCCCTAAATCCCCTCCCGAAAGGGGCTTTAAAATCCTCACTTTAAAAGGAATACAGGAATATCCCTTCACTTTTCCTGAGCCGTTACATTTTTCCCTTTAAATTACGGAATATCTTACGTGGGTCAAAAATCGTAGCGTAAAAACAGAGTAGGATTGATGCTGTTGTAACTTGACTTCTCGCCAATATTGATCTCCCACTCCGTGCCAAACCAGAAACGCTTGCCCAGACCAAAATTTTGCAAATTAAAAACAAGTTGAGGTTCCGCCATAAAAAATGTACCGGCATTATTTTTCCACCAGTCAAAATAGCCGAGGAACTGCCAATCCGTTTTCAGTAACTGCCAGGTTTTGAACCACACACCGGTAAGTTGCCAGCCCGGATTTTGATTTTCTTCTTTCCTGTATAAAAATTCAACGTGAGCATCCAGGAATGGTGAAAAAATATTGTTCCAACTGAAGCCAAGCAGATAGGCATAGGGAATAAAATTCGCATCTGAATCGTTGTACTGCAGGGTAAAGTCCCAATTGCTTACTTGTTTTAAATGAATCAGCCGGGATAAAGAAAAATAACGGTTGATTTCAAAATAGATCAGTTGAGCGCCGGGCTGCCAATTATGAGCAGCGGTACCGCTTTTAGCGCTGCGATGATCCACATCGATAAAGCCAAACCAGGCGCCGCTCTTGTCGAAAGCAAGTCCCTCCAGTGTATTGGTAAAATAATGGCGATCTTTGCCAAAATCCAGGTGGTGCTGAATATTAAGATACTGACCGTCCGCTTCGGCCATAGGAAGAAAAAGAAAAATAGTTAACAATGCAGCAAGGAATTTCACAAGCAGCCTCCGTATTTAAAATGAGAGAAATTAAGGACTTTTATTTTGAATGTCAAGTAAAAACATCACGTTGATGTGCCGCTCTATTTACAGGGGGCTTCATTATTCACCATTCCTTGTTCGATATTCGGTTTTGGAGGTTTCTGATTCCAGGGTTCGCCGTTAAGAATAAAAAATCTCTACGCTCTCTGCGTCCTCTGCGCCTCTGCGTTAAAAGAGGCTTTTCGTCAACGCAGAGACGCAGAGAGCGCAGAGGTTTTTGAAGGTTTTTTTTGCAGGGTTTGCGGACAAGCGGGTGTGTTTTTTTAGAACCGTTGGAGCGGTAAGGGTACTTCCTTTTTTCTATTCCACGACTGAAATTGTGGGCGGGTGAAATAAATTTGATTATAACCGGTTTTCTGCGATCCTCTGCGTCTCTGCGTTAAAAAAAAATGCAAACAAACGCAGAGGATGCTGAGATTAGCAAAGGAGAGCAGAAGCTGACCTTTTTCAAAAAGGTCAGCTTCTTTTTTTGACCACCCCAGGGCGCTTCAGCGTCCTTCCTGTTCGTAGTCCCGCGGTTCACCGCGGGGCTTGGGCGCAATCGGCAGGAAAAAACCAAATTTACAATGTCATTCACACCACAAAACAAAATACTGCCGGGGATGAAGCGCAACAGATAACCGGTTTTCTTTTACCGTGTATGCAACCGAATCGGGATAGGAAGATAAAACAGCCCAACCAAATTTGTCCGGAATCTCTGTATTTATTGTTGCCGACTGATCGGAAAAATTAAAGAGGCACAGAGCAAAATTATTCCCCTGTTTGCGAAAAAATCCGATGACTTGCTCAGGCACCTGCAAGTCAATTTTCGCCACTGTGCCGGCACGCAGCGCCGGAATTCTTTTTCTCAGTGCAATCAAATCCCGATAATGACGGTACACTTCCCTGTCTACATTTCGCCACCTCATCGGCCGGCGGTTGAACAGACTAAGGAAACTGCTGTAGCCGGCCTCCTGTCCGTTGTAAATGAGCGGAAGACCCGGCAGCATAAAAATCAAACTTGAGAACAGGCGCTGCTTTTGTTTGCCAAACAGCTTCATTGCCCGTTTTTCATCGTGATTTTCAATAAAATTCAATCGAACGGAATTTTGTGGAAAGGTGTGATATTTGAATAAAAACGCGTTCAACATTTCATCTGCCGAACATTTACCCTGCGCCACATCCAGTATTTTAAAATAGAAAGTCCAGTTATAGGTGGCATGAAACGCGTTAAGATGAAGTTCCGGGTCTTCCCACTCGGCAAGAAAAAACAGGTCCGGCTTCACATTTTTCACCTGCGGGATGGCATATTGCCAAAATTCCGGGGGAACCATGCCGGCCACATCGCAGCGGAAACCGTCAATATCAAATTTTTCCACCCAATATTTCATCATGTCAACAAGATAATTCCATAAATCACAACTCTGGTAATTGAAATCAACTACATCGCTCCAGAAGGAAACTCTGCGTACGGGATACCCCTGCCGGTCACGCTGCCACCAGTGAATCTTTTCGTTGATCATAATATGATCATTTGCGGAATGGTTGATCACCAGATCCAGAATTATGCGCATGCCGGATTTGTGACTCTCCGTCACCAGACGGCGGAAATCATCTTCACTGCCATATTCGGGATTGAGGCCAAAATAATCTTTGATTGCATAAGGGGAGCCTAACTTTCCTTTGCGTTCCTTTACCCCGATGGGATGAACCGGCATTAACCAGAGTGTGTTGACGCCCAGTTCTTTTAATTCCGGCAGTCGTTCGATAACGCCGGCGAAATCCCCACTGCCGCTAAAATTACGCACATAAATTTCATAAAGGATTGCGTCGCGCACCCAATCCGGCGATTTTAATCCGGAAATGTTCCGATACGATTTTTTAACCGGGACCATTCCGCCGGTAGAGCGCGCAGGTGGCTTGAAGGTTATTTTTTTACCATTAATCTGCACGGATTGGCTGCGCATTTTAGTGATCCTTTAATTTTACAACCGATAAGGTTAGACCGGATACGCCGGTGATTTTTACGCCGCTTCCTTTGCGAATTTTCTCCATACTCTCCGCCTGCCAGATTTCTCCTACCACCAGCACCTGCCCCGAATTTGCCAGCGTTTCCAGCGCCTTTCCGGTCTTGCCAATCATTCCTTCCCAGCCGGTGACCGGCCTGCGTTTTAAAGCCCGGTAAACAACAAGCGCCAGAGATAAATTCAGAAAAAAGACAACGACAGACACAGCAAAATAAACCGCGGCGGAAAGCTGCCAAAGTTCCAATTCTTTGAACAACAGGATGAACAAAACATCATCGATGATAAAAAGGAAAGTCAGGCCAAGCAGGATCAGGACTATTTTTATCCGGTTTAATTTCATGAAGTACGTGCGGTATTATTTTGGTATTTTTCCGCTAACAACTTGCCCAAATATTCCAGCTCCCCTTCCCTCATTTCAACCACGCAATCATCAATATTCACTCCGTATCGCTGACCGAACAGGCTGATATCCAGAACAATGTGGTTCAGAGCGATGGCGATGAGCGCTTTATTGTGCGTCCAGGCCACATTTTTTTGATTTTCCGTATCCGCTTCGCCCATCAGCAGTTCTTTGCGATCGACGCAAAGTATGATTTTATGATCCCATACTTTTTCCAGATCTTTCTCATCAAGATTGTGGGACAGAATGCGTCCTACTTCAAACGGTAGAGCCGTAAATGTAAAGATAACAATCTTCACAGCCCTTTTTTCCGCATGCTCCAGTTCATTTTTTAGAAGAACCGCCTCCCTCTTCCAGATGGAAAGATAGATGCTTTCCCCGGCATCCCGGATCAACTCCTTCGCTTTCAAAATAAGGTTCTTATAACCGCGGATGTTCCACAGGTGATCCATTCGCGAGGGACGTTCCAGTTTGTTCAAATTTTCTCTGAACTCCTGCAGAATTCCCTGATGGCGGGTTTCCAGCAATTTGATCAACTGTTCCGGCGGCAACGGAATGTACCGTTTCGGTTCCGTATCGATGGCATTTACCAAACCGTCATTTTCTAATTTGTTGATAACGCTATAGATAGCAGAACGGGGTACCGCAGAATATTTACTCAATTCGTACCGGGTTGCCGGATTGTTTTTTAGCAGGTAAAGATAAGTTTTGGCTTCGTAATTTGTGAAGCCCAGTTGTTTCATCAACTCAATCAAATAACCGAGCATAGACACCTCATTTTAGCCCTTATCACTTCACATCCTCAACTTTAATCTCTTTGCTCAAATGCCGGAACCAGGAGAAATAAAGTCCTGTAGAAAGTGCAATTAAAATGACGAAAAGGATAAAAAACGTATCCCACCGTCTCATCACGATCATCATCATGGTTAAAAACAGAACCACTTGCCAGGGAACGGCCATAAAAAGTGATCGAATATCCCGGTGATTCTCCCAATGAATTTTTTGCAGAATATCCGGAGAAAAAATGTTACGCACAGGATCCCAGAAGCCAAACGGCCTGGTGCGGCGGTAAAATTCCCGCAGCGTGTTTTCATCTGTCGGTTGGGTTAGATACGTGCCGATGACCATGCTGACAAAAGACAATCCGGCGGCAAAGCTGAAGGAAACATATTCCGGCCAACCGGGAAAAAAGGAGCGCTGGATGATTGCCGCAATCATGCCTACCACCGTTCCGATAGAAAAACCGTAACCGTTCAACCGCCACCAGTACCAGCGCACTAATTGCGGTACAATCAGACCGGCGCCGATACTCATGGTTATCCAGCCCCAGATTTCATTGATATTTTTAATCAACAGACTGAATAGCAAACCGGCAAGAACAATTAACACGGAAGCCCAGCGACTGTGCCGCATCAACTGCTTATTGGATGCTTTCGGATTGAGAAAAGCCTGGTAAATATCTTTCACCCAGTAAGCGGCCCCCGCGTTCACCGTCGAATCAAAGGTGGACATGGCCGCAGCCATCAACCCGGCAACCAAAAAACCTTTTACACCGATGGGTACTAATTCGTTGACAACCACCGGGAGAACAATTTCAGGATCGCCGATAGTCCCCTGACTTTTTCCGTAGGCGATCCCCATGATGGCAATGGCCGCAATGAACGGCCAGCGAAATGCCAGCAGAAAAGTCCAGAACAGGGAGAGCAAGCCGGTATCCCGGTCGCTCTTTGCTGCAAAATAGCGCTGCAGCATGTAACTTCCCGTGCCTCCACTGCCTTCGATGGTCACTTTAATCAGATAAAAAAGGATCACAATACCAAATAGATTGTAAATGGAATAGGTGGATTGCGCCGGCATATCGAGGTGCAAATTCGGGACAACATTCGTCCACGCATCCCGTGTGGTTTGGATAGCCTGGAATGTTCCATCCCGAAGAGGCACAGAAACAGAAAAAACCTCGGGCAACGCGTATTTTGTAATTGCCAAAAAGCAAATAATGAGTATAGTGCCGAAAATAATCATGCCCTGCACCACATCGGTCCAGACCACGCCGTAAAGGCCGCTGGCAACCGTATAAGTCATGGCCAAAACAATCATCAAAGTTGCCGCCCAGAATTGGGAAGAAAGCCCCAGCAGAGCCGGGATTCCCAGAAACTCGCCAACAAATTTGCCGGAACCGATGGCAAAATAGGTGATCATAGCAACGGTTACAATGATGGATGAAACCGCAGCAATGAGCCGGGCAACATCCCCCTGTAGCCCCTTCCCGAAGCGAAAGTGCATCCACTCGGCCAGGGTCATCACCTGGGCACGGCGATTCCATTTTCCCATGAAAATCATTAAAAACGCCATAATCAGGGTGACGCCGCCGCGCAATTCGATAAAAAATCCGCTTGCGCCCAGGGCAAAAACAAAAGCCGTGTTGATCATGGTTCCACTCACATCCAGATTGGAAGCCATGCCGGAAGCACCTAATACCCACCAGGGCAGATCCCGATTGCCCAGGAAATAGGAATCGATCCCTGCCGAGGCCTTGCGCTGCACAAAAAGACCTACCCCTACTAACGTTACCAGATAGACTAAAATAATCATGTAATCGATGAAATGCATGACTCCTCCTTATTTCGCAGTCGTATTCGGTATCATTAAAACAGCGTATAAATGAACGGCGCCAGTGCGGAACCTTCAATCAAAAGGATGAAAATACCTAATAACACCAGCAGAATAACAATGGGCGCCAGCCACATTTTTTTTCGCACACGAAGAAACAACCAGAATTCTTTGACAATTCCGAACCGTTCACCGATGGTTGTTAAAAATTTAATTTTATCCCTTCCTTACAAATCTGAATTATCCATAAAAACAATGAACGCCGAGAAAATCTTAACGATCCATGATTACAAAAAATAGCTGTCGACCAGGAATTGCCGGAAAAGAAAATCCGTTATTCTCTGCGTCCTCCGCGCCTCTGCGTTAAAAATCAGACACCTTGAAACGCAGAGGCGCAAAGAGCGCAGAGACACACAGAAAATTGTTACTTCTCTTTTCACTCTATCTCTCTGCAAACTCTGTGTTTTCAGCCTTTACAGCTCCGAATTTTTCGGCTTAAAAGGGTTATGCAAATTCCCGATCTCCGAAATGGGCGGATCCTCACGGGATGTGATCATAAAATTACCCATGACCAACAGGTCTATCCCGGTTTTGCGAAAACACCGGTAAGCATCGTACGGTGTATCCACAATCGGCTCGCCGCGCACGTTAAAAGACGTATTCACCAGAACGGGACAACCGGTTTCTGTTTCGAACCGCTGCAACAGGTGATAGAACAATTCATTCTGCCGGCAATTAATCGTTTGAATGCGCGCCGAATTATCCACATGGGTGACGGCCGGAATTTCCTGCGGTTTTTTCACACCGGCCGTAATCAGCATATACGGACTTTCGCAATCCAGATCGAAATAATCCTGCAGCCGTTCCGCCAAAATAACCGGCGCAAAGGGACGAAACAGCTCCCGGTGTTTCACTTTTTTGTTGAGAATATCCTTCATTTCGGCGCTTCCCGGATCAGCCAGGATGGAACGGTTCCCCAACGCCCGGGGGCCAAATTCCGCTCTTCCCTGAAACCAGCCCACTACTTTTTTATCAATTAATGCCGCCACTGTTTTTTGTAACAATTCCTCTTTGTCTAACTTTTCAAAGTGGATTTCATTGCCGACAAGAAAAGATTCTATTTCACTCTCGCTGAAATGGCTGCCGAAATAAACATGATTCATCGGTGTGCGATGATTCCGCCGCATCAGTTGATGAGTAACAAAAGCAGCCGCCCCAATTGCGCCGCCGGCATCGGAGCTGGCCGGCTGCACCCAAATATTTTCAAATTCCGATTCGCGCAGGATTCTCCCGTTGGCAACACAGTTCAAAGCAACGCCGCCGGCAAGACATAGATTTTCTTCCCCCGTTTCCCGGTGGATATGCGCAACCATGTTCAGCAGAATATCTTCCAAAAGTTTCTGCCCCGATGCTGCAACATCTTTATGGAATTGGGTCAACTTTTGTGCTTTTTCCCCGGCAGTATTTTTCCCGTTTTTGCCGCTTCGCTCCATAAAATCAGGCCGGCGCGGCGGCTGACCGAACAGTTCATGAAAATGGCGGTTTGTCATGGTCAGGCCGTAATGAAAGGCAAAATATTTTAAATTGAGCCTGAAACTGCCGTCGTCCCGGTAGTGCACCAATTCTTTCATTTCATCGAGATATTTGGGCTCGCCATAAGACGCCAGCCCCATCACCTTGTATTCCCCGTCGTTCACCCGAAAGCCAAGATAGGCAGTTAGTGCGCTGTAAAACAGGCCGAGAGAGTGGGGGAAACGGATCTCACGGTAAATATTCAGTTCCCGGCCTGCACCAACGCCGTAGGTGGAGGTTGCCCACTCTCCCACCCCGTCCACGGTAAGAATTGCCGCGCTTTCAAAGGGCGAGGGATAAAAAGCGCTGGCCGCATGTGATTGATGGTGTTCCATAAACAGCACATCGCACTCAACCTGCAATTCTTTTTGTATGATTTGCCGCAGCCACAATTTTTGCCGCAGCCACAACGGCATTGCCTGCATAAAAGAACGAAAACTGCGGGGAAAGGCAGCCAGACAGGACACGAGAATCCTCTCGAATTTTACAAACGGTTTGTCATAAAAAGCGATGGCATCCACATCTGCGCTGGAAATTCCCGCATCCTGCAGACAAAAACAGATGGCATTTTGGGGGAAAGAAAAATCATGCTTTCTGCGTGTGAACCGTTCTTCCAGTCCGGCCGCAACGATCTCTCCGTCCCGCAGCAGCGCCGCGGCGGCATCATGATAAAAACAGGATACGCCAAGAATATTCATTGTCACCTAAAATTGATTTTTGTATTGCGCCGGATCCACCACCTCTGCATCCCTGTTTTTCCACAAGGAACCGGTCGTGGAATCGGGCAGGCTTCCGGCCAAAAGATCGGAGCGAAACAGTTTTAAAACGAGAGCAAAAGGGCCGAAGATCAAAAAATAAAAAAGGAACAACAAAACGTGCGTATTGATAATCCCTATCCGATGAGCAAATTTTTTCCAGTATTTCCAAACCGTACGATGAATCTTCAATCCGACCTCTGCTGTTTTCTATTTGCCAATTTCAATGGAAATATTTTCTCCATTTCTGATTTTTGCCGGAAGCGCCGGCGCCGGTGCAAATTGCGGTTGTTTCTTTTCGATCCACTCAAGATGCGGAACGGCATCTTTTGTTCTACGCAATTGAATCAGCGCCGGAGCCAGTGCATAATGAGTACGGGCAATCTCCTCGGGCTGCAACATCTCTTTCCGGTTATCTGCCCGCAGCGTAAATTTAAACTGAGCAGCCGCCTCTTTTAATTTGCCTGTCGGCAAATACGCAGTACCAAGCCGGTAAGAAACCGCCTTTGACACCGGATTTTAATTTCCGCGCCGCAGCGAGCACAGGCAGCGCCATTTCCGGAAGATTCTTCTCCAGATACAGGGTTCCCATACGTAGTCTTGGAAAATAAGCATCCGGCCGCACTTTTGCAATAGCTTTATATTCGTCGATGGCTGCATCGGTCTTTTTCTCCCGTTCAAAGTGAAGCGCGGCGCGATAATGCACATCGCTCCAAACGATTTTCTTTTGCAAATAGGCGACGGCCAGACTATCCTGCCAATTTTGCGGGGTCAACGATACCGAATTTATGCTGTCGGTGAACGGCCGGCGGGAGGTTAATTTTTTAATGCGCCGGTCGGCCGGGAGAATATCCATATCCGTGACGCCGGCCAGATTCTTTATCTCGCCCGCGGCGACCTTTCCGGAATCCGGCCATTCACTACGCGGCAGCCGCAATTCATCATCCCGCAGCGCACGGTAAAAAGACTGCGCCATCAAAACATAGCCGGAAAAATCAGGATGAATCCCTGCAAAAACCAAAAAATGATTTTTATTTTCATGTTGTGTCCACTATTTTGTGTCGCATACAATTGATTAAATATCTTTATTTGTAATAGCTTACCGCCTACCATATAAAAAATTTAGCCGCAAAGGTACTAAGATAATTCATGACAAAAACATACTTCATATACTCTTTCAAGTAGATCCGGTCCTAATCTTTTATGTACTGTATATGCCGAATCAACTATCTTTTTTGCAATTTTTTCTTCTTTCTCAGATAACTTCTCAAATTCCATTAAATCATATACCTTTGTGTCTTCATGTTTTAGTGGCCAGACTATTCCCATATTTTAGCCAAATCCCTCTAAAACTCAATGGAAATACCGGTTTGAATCCGGCGCGGCTGCGAATACCATTCCGGGTGCAAAAAGTTCTCCCTCACCGTGCCGACACGCACCGGGTCTTCCGTTACCCCCAGGCGATCCAGTGTAAAATTTACCAGACCGGTATCAGTCCAGACGTTGGTTGGGTTATCGCGGTCGAACAGGTTATAAATTTTAGCAAAAACGGAATAGTGCAATTTAGACAGTTTAAATTTTTTATAAACATAGAGATCAAATGAAAATATCGTCGGTTTACGGGAGCTGTTCTCTTCTAACCCGGAAGAGGCTGCCGCGCCGACAATCTGTCCTTTGCCAAACCTGGGCGTGTACGGCGAACCGGAGTAATAGCGTCCAATCATTGAAATCCGCCAATCCCGCACGCCAAAGGCGATGGTGCCGTTCAGCGTATGCCGTTGATCCCAGGCCATGGGAATCAACGAGAGCCGCGGCTCCTGATTCCCGGCAATGGCAAAGAAGGCATCATTGGGACTGGAGTAGGTTCCATCGGCAATCATAAATGAATAATCCAGAGAAGCGGAAAAATAGCTGGAATAACGCTTGTCAACGGACAGGGTAATCCCGCGCACATTGGAATATTCCTTGTTCTCATACTGGGAATACCACACACCGGGAATAGCCACCTGAACCGGCGGGCCGGCGCCCACCCAGTCACGCACATCCCGGTAAAACAGGGTGACATCGAAGCCCGTGTTGTCGGAAATTTGCTGCTGCAATCCCACTTCATATTGAACCGTTTGCTGCGCATTCAAATCCGGATTTCCCACTACTTTGCTGCCGGAAGACTGGGTTACTTTGTAACCGGGGCTGGCAAACAGGTACTCAAAAAGAGGTATCTGGAAAAAGTGTCCGTAGGAGAAATGGATGACGCCGCGATCGGTGATGGGGTAGGCAATTCCTAAACGCGGACTGACCTGGGTTTTGGTCGATGGATTTTTATACCAGAACACCTCTCTTTCCGCCAGTGAATATTCAATCAACCGGTCTGCCGGCAGATCGGGATCCCAGTTTTTGTATTCGTGTTCCGGTTTCGCCGGGAAGTAAATATCCGGGTCGGTTGGATCGGTCAATATTTTTCCTTTCGAATTGAACAGATCGAAACGTAAGCCGATATTGACAATGATACTCTTCAATTCTATTTTATCCTGCAGATAGCCGGAAAATTCATAAGGTTTTTCCGTATAAATATCGTGATTCGGCGTGGACGGGTCAGGAATGAACGGTCTGAACGGCCGGATCTCTTCGTTACCCACCCTGAAAGCTTGCAGGTCGAAAGAATCGTAAGTCAATTTGTGCCGGCGAATTTCGACACCGGCTTTTACCTGATGTGCTTTTGTCACCTGACTGTTGATATCAAATTTGCCGATCCAATAGCCGGTGGATCGTTTGAAATGATTCATGGAAGTACCGCCGTCGGCAAAACTGAAAGAAGCCGGCGCGTTCAGTGAATCGGGATGGACATATCCATCGGAATGATTCGGATCGATCAAATATTTTGTGGAATCCGCTGTACTGCGCATGTAAGTAGGTGTCAGCAGCGGATCTTTATAAATATAGTGTTTGTACTGATTGTAAAAATTACTCACCCGCACTGTATAAAAGGTTTTGGGCGACAGAATATGATCCACTGTAAAAAGATGGGTCTGCCCTTTTTCGAACCGCTGGTAATCCCCATAGGGATTGAATTTAAAATAATGATTGAAATATTTGAATGCACGCCGGTTCAAAAACAGTTCATAACTTATTTTGAAAGAGGGGGTAAATTTATACGTGAATTTGTTTTGCAGAAAATAGCGCCGGTTAAAATTCATCGGCACAATACTGCTGTCGCCGGGGATCCCCTGCGGTTTAAAATACTCACGGCCATAAAGCCAGCCGTCATTATAAAAATATCTTGCCATGGAAAAAAAAGTAAGTTTTCCTTTTGTACCGGGAACCGGCCCGCTGATGTTCCCCTGAAAATTTCTGATAGCCGTGAGGTTAATCTTATCGATATTGAAAAACACATCTTTTTTGCTGCTGACATAATCGCCAAAATAAGTACCGATTGAACCCTTGAACCGGCTTCCCCCTTCTTTAGTAACAATGTTCACAATACCGGACATGGCCTGTCCGTATTCCGCATTGAACGTACCGCTGACGACCTGCATTTCCTGGACAGAGGAGTTATCAACCTCCACGCCGATAGCGCCGGAATAAACATCGGTGGCGGCCACGCCATTGATCCAATAGGCCACTTCACCGGAACGGCCACCGCGCACATGCAGGCCGCCCACTGCGTCTTTCACCAAACCGGCCTGCAGCTCCAGCACATCGGAAATTTCCTGCACGGGAAGATTTTGAATATCTTCCGCAGTCACCGACGAAAGCGAAGAAGTCATGTCCGATTTTACAATGGGGCGTTCTGCGACAATAGTAACTTCCTGACCAATATCCAAAACGGCCGCGTCAAGAACAAATTCCACACTCGATGTCTGATCGATGGAAACAATAATATTTTCCATACGAACCGACTGGTAACCCATCATCATCGCTTTGACGGTGTAAACTCCGGGCGGGACATTTAAAATAATATAGGAACCGTCTATACCGGCAGCAGCTGCCATTGTAGTGCCTTCAAGAATCACATTGGCGCCGGGAAGCGGATCGCTGGTTTGTTTATCTCTGACCATGCCGGCAATTTTTCCGGTGGTTCCGGGAAATAAAAGAGAAGGGAAAATGAGAGAAAGCAAAATCACGGGCAGGAGCAGTTTAATTCTCATAATCTGGTTCCTTTTTTAAAAATTTCGGGCCGGCAATCTGCGTAACTCAAAACAGAGTTACAGTTGTAAATTAAATGAAGAAATCCCGTTTGTCAAGGATTATTTTCGGCATTGGTTAATTCTGCAAAATTATTTGTAATTCTGTCAGACCGGCTGGGGCTTGAGCTGCACTCCTGCCCCAATAACCTGCTTCTAACTTTTTTGTTCTAAACTTTTTTTCTATTTAAATATAAATTAGACCTTAATTGAGCGATTGTAGGGCGATTCGCTGAATCGCCAGCCGCATTTGTGTTAAAAATGAAAATCCGTTTAGTAATAAAAACAAGCTTACTCAAGTTTCGCAGTTAGTTAACCGGTATAAAAATAAGGGAAACCGGCATAAAAAAAGCAGCATACAACCTCACAACTTAATAAATTATAATATGTTAATACATAATTCCAAAACAGAGGTTATATGCTGTATATTGAAGGTATTACAAAATTGTACGAATTAAAAAGATTTTTTACCCAACCTGAAAAAGCCGGTGATACTATTTTAGATATCAGTGAGACATTCATAGTATTTAAAATCAGACCTCGTTAAATCAGATATTTTATTGTTCATTAAGTTCTTGTTTACCCGTCAATTGTGAGAAAATCCATGAATAATTGAACACTGCATGTTTGATTTTAAATTAAAAAACAAGTACTTACACAATAATATAATGCAAATTCATTATGATTTTTGTCCGGTTATTCAACCTAATATTTATCAAATTTAACGAGGTCTGAAAATACATTTTCAGCCACCCCAACGGGGTGAAATACACTAGCCCGGGGCAACGCCCCGGGGGGAAAGAGGAAAAAGAATAACAAGCTCTGAAAGGGCGGAATATTTACCTGTACCGGTACGATTTGTTCATTTGAATTTTGTATTTCGCCCCTTCAGGGCCCGACTCCGTTGTTTTTTTCCCCCGGGGGCGTTGCCCCGGGCTTGTATAATCCGCCCTTTCAGGGCTCGCAGGATATAAATCAATGAACAGGGATTGTCCCGGAAACATACGGATACTTGTTTTATGCACAGGATGATCAACATCGAAGAATGGAACAAAAGATATTCCGGACAACTGTATTTTTCGGATCCTGACAAGTTACAATACCTGAGTTATTATAAATGCGAAACCTGAGAAACTCAAAAATAAGAGAATCGCTCAATTCAGGATAATATTAAACCACAGAAAAACAACAATTCTGTGCCCCCTCTTTTCTGCGGCTTCCCAAAAGGGCAAAAAAGTTCAATTTATGCCCAGTTATCTTATATTCTTTTTCATCTTATTTCGGTTTGTTTTTGTAACCCGGAAAGATAGCTAATGATCCGGCTGTTTTTTCAGCAAATCATCGGTAACTGAATAGGAGTAGTTCGCTTTCAAAAAATCCAGAATTTTGTTGTACAATTTTATTCGTTCCTTCGGCGATAAAGATGCAACATCCGTCCTCTCTCTGATCTGAAACAGTTCATTTTTCATATATTCAATCAGGTAATCGACAGATTCACTATAAAACGGACTCCGCGGGTAGCGCTCAGTAAAATCAAGGAATAGCAAAAAGGTCAGCGGCCATAAGTTTTGATAATCAGACCACATCTTCCTGACTTTCGGCGAAACTACCCGCAGCATCGGTTCATTAAGATACAGTTTCCGGTGTTCCAGCACATAGCGGGAATAATCTTTGTAATGATAATAGAGGCCCTGCATGGCCAGTTGTCTTTTTGTATCCGAGTTTGAAGTTGCCTCCCATTGATAGTCCAGCGCTTTGTCGATCCATTCTTCCGGGATAAATTTCATGCTCGATATTTCAAAAACCAGTGGCCATGTGATCCAAACGGACCGTTCTTTTCCACCTATTTTAGCCGGTTTAAATTTGGCGGTTTTTGCCACATTCAACGCGGTTTGATCTAAAATATCATAGCCGGAAGAGCGGTCAACTTCGGCATCTTCCACAGCGCCTTTCTCGCTGATGAGAACTTTCAAAACAACCGTGCCTTCCAGATGCTTATCCCTCGCTTCGGAAGGATAGATGAAAACAAGGCTGTTTTTAATCAGTTTCGGCGCCTGGGCATATTTGGGACTGCAATGAAAAGTCAGCAAAATCACAATGAAGAAAAGGGGCCGGCAACGGTTCATATTTAATTTCCTATTCGTTTATTAATTTCCTAAATTGAGCGATTCTAATGTCATTCCGCAGGAATCTTGTTGGTTTAGCGCACAGAACTAACAAGATTCTTTCCCGCCTGCGGTCGGGCAGGCAGAATGACAAAACTCTTTGGGTGTTGTCTCAAGCTAAGAATCGCTCAATTTAGGAAATTGTTATTTTGATGCTACGCTACTTTCATCTTTACTTATTCTTTCAGCATGTGTACATTATTTTTACAGAACAGCGAACAAATTTGTTTTCATAATTTTTCAGAAATTTCGCAGACAAAGCTTTTGTATTAAAATTTAAGTTGATTTAATGCTGAATACCATTTTTTCTACACTGGCGCCCATTGTCACTATTATTCTGATTGGATATGCCTTCCGCAAATTTATATCCATCGATGTGAGACAATTAACAGATGTTTCTCTGTACATCTTCACATCCGCACTGGTATTTTATACTATTTTGAACACCCGGATTCCCACAGCAAAAATTTTAATCATGGGGTTTGCCATTGTTGTACTCTATTCGATTCTGGCGGCATTTGGCCTGTTTGTGGGAATAGTAAAAAAATATTCATCGGAATATTTGAGCGCTACTTTACTCTGTCTCTTATTTGTCAATTCCGGAAACATGGGCCTGCCGTTCAATCTGTTCGCATACGGGCAGGAGGGGTTGGAAATTGCGTCGCTTTATTTGGTATTTAATGCCATCATGACCCATTCGATCGGCATCTTTATCGCGGCTAGAGGGCAACGGTCCAATTTAAATGCGCTGGCAGCCGTTTTTAAAATGCCGCTGATTTATGCCGTCTTTTTTGCGGTACTAGCCAGGGCTTTGCCGGTGAATCGGGATAATTTTATTTTTACCGCTATCGATTTGCTGCAACAGGCTGCCGTTCCTTTTATGCTCACCATTTTGGGAATTCAGATTGCCAACACGCAGATTACAGGAAATTGGGGAAAAATCAATTTTGTCTTGGGCGGCAGGTTATTTCTCTCCCCTGTTCTGGCTCTTTTCATCAGCTTCATTTTTGGTTTGGACGGCCTGATGCAAAAGGTGTTCATCATTCAATCGGCCATGCCGGTGGCGATCAATTCTGCCATTCTCTCCATCAAATTTGATGCGAAACCTAATTTTGTCGCCAATGCGGTTGTTTTATCAACGGGAGTAAGTATTGTTTCTCTGGCGCTGGTGTTTATGCTGGTGGAGGTTTTTTTATGAGATGATTAATTCATTAGCTCACATTCCACTATGAAGCACCCTGTCTGCGAGTAAAAACGAACGCTCTGGCAGCGGAGGAGCAGAATAGTAAGACACTTGCAACAAAAAATAGTTCTGCTTGCATTCGTAAATTGTATGATTTAACTTTTAAAAATGTCTCATTGGCTTGCACTATCCCTTCGATTATAAGTTGATACCGCCGGCGCTAAACAAAAGGTCTATTGCTGGAATAGTGAAGGGATTATCGGGGATTCAAAATTGACAGGTGAGTTGCCATGAAAAAAGATTTGGAAATAAATACGACTCTGTTCGCGGACATAAAACAACTGATTGAAGGCGCCCGGTCCGCTGTTGCCCAAACAGTAAATGCCGGACTTACAATGCTTTACTGGAACATTGGCAAAAGGATTAATGATGAAATCCTGCAAAACAAAAGAGCCGATTACGGAAAGCAAATTGTCGCTACACTGTCGCGACAATTAACGGAAGAATATGGTAAAGGCTGGAGTCTTAAAACCTTAAGGCATTGTCTCCACTTTGTAGAGACTTTTCCGGATAGCTCATTTGTCTCTACACTGTGGAGACAAATGAGCTGGTCCCATTTTAAAGAAATAATATATTTAAATGACTCACTCCAACGAGAGTTTTACGCCCAAATGTGCCGCATAGAAAAATGGAGTGTTCGCGAATTACGCAAAAAGATTGATTCAATGCTGTTTGAACGAACGGCTATCTCTAAAAAGCCGGAAGAACTGGCAAAACTTGAGTTAAAAGATTTACGCGACAATGATAATCTTAGTCCCGATTTAGTTTTCAGGGATCCATACGTTCTTGATTTTTGGGGTATGAAAAACACCTATCAGGAGAAGGATTTTGAAAGAGCCATCTTAAATGAAATAGAAAAATTCATTCTCAAACTGGGCAAAGGCTTCACATTCGTAGAGCGGCAAAAGCGGATGATTATTAATGACTCTGTTGATTAAATAAACTTCCAAAGTTTTCCACTTGGTTAGTATCAACATATTGTATAATTTGAAATTTGGTACTACAATTTTACGCCCAAATTATAAACTTTGGAAGTTTTCTGGGTGTTAATCAACAGAATCATTGATGATAAAGATTTTTATCTCGACCTGCTGTTTTTTCATCGTAAGCTTAAACGATTGGTGGCGCTCGATTTAAAAATTGGCAAGTTTAAAGCGGAATACAAAAGCAAGATGGAACTCTACCTGCGCTGGCTGGAAAAAAATGAAGCGGAAACTGACGAAAAACAACCCATCGGTTTGATTCTCTGCGCACAGGGCAACAGTGAACAGATAGAACTGCTGCAGCTTGATAAAACCAATATCCGGGTTGCGGAATATATTACAGAACTCCTGCCTAAAAAATTGCTGCGGGAAAAACTGCGTCTGTTTTATGAGAAAAGTAAAAGGTTGATTGAAAACAAATAATAATGCTGTAGTTTGGTTTAAAAGGAGTTTTACGTGTTCGAACAAACTTTCAAAAACATCGACGATATTCTACGTAAAGACGCCGGTTGCAGCAGCGAACTGGATTATGTGGAACAAACGTCCTGGATTCTCTTCCTGAAATATCTGGATGATTTGGAAAAAGACAAACAAACCGCTGCCGAACTTTCCGGTAAATCCTACACTCCAATTATTGAAGAACAATTTAAATGGGACGTGTGGGCCGCGCCTAAACTTGCCCTGAGCGAAGCCGAAGGGACTGGCAAAGGCAAACTCGACCATCACAAAGCGTTAAGCGGCGACGATTTACGGGATTTTGTCGACCTGCAATTGTTTCCTTACCTGAAGAAATTCAAAACACATGCGGAAAGTCCGAACACTATCGAATATAAAATTGGTGAGATTTTCAGCGAGCTCAAAAACAAAATCCAGAGCGGTTATAATTTGCGGGAAGTGATTAACCTTATTGATGAACTGCGTTTCCGCACGCACAAAGAAAAACACGAAATGTCCCACCTGTATGAATCCAAGATTAAAAATATGGGCAATGCCGGACGTAACGGCGGGGAATATTACACGCCGCGGCCGCTGATTAAAACCATCGTTAAAGTAGTCTCTCCGGAAATAGGAAATACCATTTACGACGGCGCGGCAGGTTCGGCGGGCTTTTTGGTGGAAGCCTTTGAATATCTGCGCCGCCCTGAGCTTGTCGAAGGGAAGAAAACCAAAATGCTGACCACTAGCGATATGACCACCCTGCAAAAGAATACCTTTTACGGCAAAGAGAAAAAATCGCTGGCTTACATTATCGGCATTATGAATATGATTCTGCACGGCATCGAAGCGCCCAATATTGTGCACACCAACACCCTGGCCGAAAATATTTCCGATATCGAAGAAAAAGACCGCTTTGATATTATTCTGGCCAATCCGCCCTTTGGCGGCAAAGAACGCAAGGAAGTACAGCAGAATTTTCCCATCAAAACTGGGGAAACCGCCTTCCTGTTTTTGCAGCATTTTATCAAAAAACTTAAAGCAGGAGGTAAGGCTGGAATAATCATAAAAAACACTTTTCTTTCGAATATTGATAACGCATCGATTTCCTTGCGCAGGCAGTTGCTGGAAAGCTGCAATCTTCATACGGTGTTGGATTTACCCGGCGGCGTGTTCACCGGCGCGGGCGTTAAAACGGTGGTGCTGTTTTTTGAAAAAGGCGCGCCTACCCAAAAAGTTTGGTTTTACCAATTGAACCTTAGCCGTAATTTGGGCAAAACCAATCCATTGAATGAGAAAGACCTGGCTAAATTTGTGGAACTGCAAAAGAGCAAAACCGATTCGGATAATTCCTGGTCTGTGGATGTTGCCAAAATTAATAGTAAAACCTTTGACCTCTCGGTAAAAAATCCTAACAATAATAATGAAACCATTTTAAGAGAGCCAAAAGAAATTTTAGATGAGATTAAAAGTTTAGATAATGAAAATGTCGAGATTCTTAAAGTAATACGAGCGATTTTATGATTTCGGATTGGAAATTAAAAACTCTTGGCGATGTCTGTGAATTTTACAATGGAAAAGCTCACGAAAAAGTCATTGATGATAATGGTAAATACATTGTAATAAATTCAAAATTTATTTCTTCAAATGGTGCGATAGTAAAAAAAACAAATTCTTTGCTTTTCCCTTTGTATGTTGGTGATATCGTTATGGTAATGAGTGATGTCCCCAACGGTAAAGCATTGTCAAAATGTTTTCTTGTAAATAAAGATAATACATATTCATTGAATCAACGGATTTGCGCCATTCGTTCAACTAACTTTGATAACAAATTTTTATATTATCAATTAGACAGAAATAGATATTTTTTAGAATTTGATAATGGTGAAAATCAAACAAATCTTCGAAAAAATGACATTTTAAATTGCCCACTTTTAGTCCCCCCCATTCCCGAGCAAAAGCGCATTGTGGCCATTTTAGACAAAGCCTTTGCCGCCATTGACCGGGCCAAAGCCAACGCCGAAAAGAACCTGCAAAACAGCCGGGAATTGTTTGAGTCCTATTTAAACAAAATCTTTGCCAACCCGGGGGAAGATTGGGAAGAGAAGAAGTTGGGAAAATTATGTGATTTCGTACGTGGCCCTTTTGGCGGTAGTCTAAAAAAACAAATATTTGTTGAAGATGGTTTCGCTGTATATGAACAATCCCACGCCATATATAATCAGTTTGAAAGAATCCGTTATTTTATTAATGATGAAAAATTCCGAGAGATGTCTCGGTTTGAAGTCAGGCCGGGGAATCTAATAATGAGTTGTTCAGGAACAATGGGCAAAATTTCGATTGTTCCTGAAGGGGTAAAACAAGGAATCATTAATCAGGCGCTGTTACTTTTAAAACCCAATAGTTTTCTATTTAACAAATTTTTAAAATATTGGATGGAAAGTGATACTTTTCAAGATAGTTTAAAAATGTATTCCAAAGGTGCAGCAATCCAAAATGTTGCATCCGTTAAGACTTTAAAAGAAATTAAAATCAGTGTTCCATCAATTTCTACACAAAAACGTATAGTTAAGAAACTTGATGAATTTTTATATCAATCAAAAAAGCTCGAAACCCTCTATAAACAAAAACTGACGGATTTGGAAGAATTAAAAAAATCAATCTTGCAGAAGGCATTTGAGGGCGAATTATAGAGTATGAAAATAGGGAGTAAAAATGCAAATCAGAAAAATTAAGATACAAAATTTCAGGCTATTAAAAGATTTCAGCATTGACCTCGAAGAAAACCTCTCTTTGATAATAGGCAAAAACAATACTGGTAAAACATCTCTACTTTCACTTCTTGAGCGCTTTCTGTCTGGCAAGCAAAATAATTTCACTTTTTATGATTTTAATATTGAATTTCAAAAAGAAATTGAAGAGGCTTTGAGCAAAGATATAGCAAAAGAAGATTATAACAATTTAGGAATTAACCTTAGGCTTTACATCGAATATTTTAAATCAGATAATCTTGGAAACTTGTCGGATTTGATTCTTAATTTAGACCCTAAAGAAAACTTTCTTGTTTTATCGTTTAGTTATTTATTGGAAAACGATAAATATTCAAAATTAAAGCAAGACTACAATGAATTTAAAACCACATTCAAAAATAAATCGGTTCTGGAATTTCTTGCAAAAAATCACAGACAATATTTCTCAATCAATAAAAGAGTTGTTGAATATAAGAATGAAGATAATGAAATTGAAATAAAGGACGAACAAACATCAAAAATCATTTCTCTTAAAACCATCAGTGCAAAAAGGGATGTAGCAAACGAAGAAGGAGAGAATGTCAGAAGCAATAAAACCCTTTCAAAACTTTCGTATAAATTCTTTAATTCTTTAAATAAATCGGAATCAACAGATGTTTCTGATTTACAAGTCAAATTATTTGAAACAGATGATAAATTAAACGAAACCTATGAAAAAACCTTTCAAAAAGTAGTTGATGATATAAAAAAATTCAGCTACAGCACTAATGAATCTCAAATATCAATAAAATCAAATCTTGAAGAAATGAATATCCTAAAGGAAAACACTTCTGTTGTATATAAGCAGGATAACAAAGAGTTACCGGAAGATTACAACGGCCTGGGATACATGAATTTATTTGCAATGGTGTTTAACCTTCATTTAATATTTGATTCCTTTAAAAAGGTTCATACAGACCAGGAGAAACCAGCGGATATAAATTTATTATTCATTGAAGAACCGGAAGCACATACCCACCCTCAAATGCAGTATGTTTTTATTAAAAATATTAAGAGGCTCTTGTTAGAGGGGAAAGAAGGATTAAACAATCTGCAAACTGTTATCAGTACTCATTCTTCGCATATAACATCTCAAAGCTCATTCAATGACATTAAATATTTCTTTAAAGAATCCATTAACAGCGTTATTTGTAAGAATTTATTTGATTTAGAAAGGCAGTATGGAAGCGAGGAATCAGAAAAAAAGAATTTTCAGTTTTTAAAACAATATCTTACACTAAACAAATCAGAACTGTTTTTTACGGAGAAAGTAATTTTTATCGAGGGAGATACTGAAAGAATTTTGCTTCCTGCGATGATGAAAAAAATAGACTATGAAAATATAGATAAAAATTATACCCCTTTATTATCTCAAAATATATCAATTGTAGAGGTTGGAGCATATTCTCATATCTTTGACAGCTTTTTAAATTTTATTGCTATTAAAACTTTGATAATAACCGATATTGATTCAATCGGAGCTGATGGTAAAAAATGCAAGGTTGCCGATGGAGTAAACACAAGCAATGCTTCTATAAAATATTTCTTAAAAGACATAGACCTTAACAATCTAAAAACCTTAAATCATGATTCAAAGATATTATCGAAAAAAGATTCTTCCTGGGTAAATGATGAAAAAGGATTGATTTGCGTTGCATATCAGACAGAGCAAAATAGTTATCATGCCCGGAGTTTTGAAGATGCTTTTATTTCTGTGAATCTTGATTTTATCAACTTAAATAAGGACAGTTTTAAAAGCTTAAAAAATAGAGATGAAATTAAGGCCACTTCAGCAGATTACTTTGATATTGCTGAGAACTGTATTGCCAAAAAGTCCATTTTTGCAACTGATATTCTTTATTATAGTGGTGAAAATTATCAAGAGTGGCAGGTGCCTGATTATATAAAAGAGGGGTTAGTATGGCTCTCAAAATAATTGATAAGATTAAAGAACAAATTGAAACTGACAATAATTTTTTAGTAAGTGGCGGTGCCGGCAGTGGTAAAACCTACTCAGTAATGGAGGTTATTGATTTAATTTACAAAATGAACCCGTTAGCAACGATTGCCTGTATCACATTTACCAATGTCGCAGCAGATGAGATAAAACACCGAGCGAAACATAACAATTTGGAAGTGTCAACAATTCATGATTTTCTCTGGAATTCAATAAAAAACTATCAAAACGATCTGAAAAAGTCTCTTGTCGCTTTAATCAAAATGGAAAGAGAAGAGGAAAAATCAGGCATTAAATATTCTGGCGAAGAAGATATATCTATCAAATATTTGCAGGACAAAGAAATAAATTACAAAGACTACAGAAAAATAGATAACGGCATATTATCGCATGACGATATTTTAAAAATATCAAACAATATATTTAATACATATCCTTTATTGTGTGATATTTTAAAGGATAAATATAAATATATCCTTATTGATGAGTATCAAGATACAGAAAAGCAGGTAATAGATATTTTCCTGGAACACCTCCCAAAATCAAGTGACAAAAAAAATATCATTGGTTTTTTTGGTGATTCCATGCAGTCAATATATGGTAACAGAGTAGGTAGTTTGAAGGAATATGTTGATAAAAAATTGGTTGTTGAAATAATAAAAGATGATAACTATCGATGCTCTGAAACGGTTATTGAGCTTCTTAATAAAATCAGAACCGACAGCATAAAACAGAAACGAAAAAGAAGAAATGACGAGGTAGATAAAGACTTATTAGGTAGTATAAAATTTATTTATTCAAATGCGGATGTAATTGATTTTGAGAGCATAAAAAAACATGCGATATTCAATCAATGGAATTTTAATGATGTTGCAGAGACAAAGGAATTGTACCTAACTCACAACCTGATAGCAGATAAAGCCGGTTTTGGTGAAATATTCCGCATCTACAATAATGATGAAATTATTAAACAAGCAAAGAAAATAAAAACAAAATTAAAAAAAGATGCTCGTTTACATGAAATCGAAGGTAAGACTTTTGAAGATGTTTTAAATATGAACGTTGTCAGTGAGGCAAATAATTTCAAAAATTTTATTGCAGATAACAATGATTTATTTAAAAATACCAAACCTGTTCTTTTTGAAGATTTATTAAAAATTTACATAGATACTGATCAACTTATAGGCGATAACCGAGATAAATTAATCAATCATCTTAAAAAAATACAGGAAAGAATTTATTTATACGAAACGAAACAAGTAAATGAGTTTATAAGAAAAGCAGATTATAAAATATTGTCAGTTGACGATAAGGAAAAACTGAAAAGCGCAATAGATTCCTTAGTCAACATGAAAAACGAAGCCATAGAAAATATTGTTAATTTTGCAGATGAAATGAGTATTGTTAAAAAGGATGATAACTTTACTAATTTTGTTAAAGAGTATATATATGTATATAATAGAGTTAAAGGTCTGCCTTTCTACGAAATAATCAATCTTTATAAATTCGAAGAAGATCTGACACCATACTCAACACAACATGGGATTAAAGGTGCTGAATTTGATAATGTTTTTGTAATATTGGATAACGGAAGATGGAATCAATACAATTTCAAATATCTTTTTGAAGAAACCGAGGGGAAAGAAAGTGTAATTGAACGAACAAAAAAGATGTTTTATGTTTGCTGTTCAAGAGCAAAAAAGAACTTGGTTGTTTTTTATTCTAAGCCCAGCGATGCAATTTTAAAAAAAGCAAAAGAATGGTTCAGTGAAGAAAATTTGATTGAGGTCACTTCATGAATCGACAACAAAACAACCAATCCGAAATCGTCCTCTACACCACCACTGACGGCACCGTCAAAATCGACACCGTGTTCCGGGACGAAACCATCTGGCTGACCCAGAAAAAAATGGCGGAGCTGTTTGATGTTGGGCGGCCCGCCATTACAAAGCACCTGAAGAACATCTTTGAAAGCGGCGAATTAGATGAAAAAGTGGTTGGTTCCATTTTGGAACATACCACTCAGCATGGTGCGATAGAGGGCAAAACCCAGACAAAACCGGTAAAATTCTACAATCTCGACGCCATTATTGCCGTGGGATACCGAGTCAACTCCAAGAGACAAACCGTTACAATGGCACAATGGGCGGAAAAACTGGATGCATTTCTGGAGTTCAACGAACAGGAAATATTGACACATGCCGGCAAGGTTAAAGCAGAGATTGCAAAAAAGATTGCCAAAGACCGCTACGAAGAATTTGATAGCAAAAGAAAAAAAGCTGAAGCATTGGCAGCAGATGAAGAAGATTTGAAACAGCTTGAAGAAATAGTTAAGAGAATTGAAAATGGAAAATGGAAAAGTGAAAGTGGTGGAAAGAAAAGATAATGTTGTAATGGACAAATCGTATGCCTTTGCATTGCGTATAATAAAACTTTACAAATATCTAATTGCAGAAAAAAAGGAGTATGTTCTTTCTAAGCAAATTTTAAAGAGTGGAACGAGTATTGGGGCTTTAGTAAAGGAAGCGGAGCATGCTCAGTCTAAAGCTGATTTTCTTAATAAGATGAATATTGCATTGAAAGAAGCCAATGAAACTGAATATTGGCTAATGCTTTTAAAGGATAGCAAATATATAGATGGAAAAAGTTTTGATTCAATTCATCCTGATTGTAGTGAGTTAATAAAACTTTTAGCAAGCATCGTGAAATCTACTAAAAAAAGTCTCGGTAAATGAATAATGATAATTTTCAATTTTCAACTTTCAATTTTCAATTAGAGCGAAGCGTATGAACGAAGCGCAAACCAGAGCCGAACTCATCGACCCCCAACTCAAGCAAAGCGGCTGGGGCGTGGCTGAAGACAGTAAAATTCTGCGTGAATATTATTTTACCGCGGGCAAGATTAAAACCGGCGGCACACGCGCCAAACCGTTAAAAGCCGATTATGTGCTCGTCTATAAAAATCAAAAGCTGGCCGTAGTGGAAGCCAAAAGCGATGAACGACCCGTTGGCGAAGGCGTGGCGCAGGCTAAAAATTACGCGGCTAAACTCAATGTCCCTTTTGCCTATGCCGGCAACGGCAACGAGATTTATGAAATCAATATGAACACCGGCGCAGAGAAAGATGTAA
>CAJVYQ010000044.1 GCA_913009825.1 uncultured Deferribacteres bacterium | reverse complement strand
CGCGGAGAGCGCAGAGTTTCGCAGAGAAAAACTTAATTTTCCGACACGATAAAAGATTGTTATCAACCGGAAAATATTGAGAACAATAAATCATCATTCTCTGCGTCCTTTGCGAACTCTGCGTTTAAAAACCTGCTATTATGTAAATCACTGCTTAGCAGATGATATGAAAATGATTACAATTTTACCCAAAATCAAACTTCAGTTCAAGCTCACACGGGCATTGAACAACTGCCGGTAGCGGGCATTTTTGATAGGCGGCATTTCCGAATTTGCTCCTTTGATGCTTTTCCACAAAATTTCATTCAGTTCAAATTCCGGCGTCTCATCCTCTTCGCCGAAATCCATTGCCAACGATGCTGCTGCACCATACGCCGTTTTTTCATTTATTTTGTCCAGCGGATAACGGTTCGGCAAATGAACATACGGGGTAAAATCCGGTTTATCCCGGAAAGCGGCAATCAATGGAAAAGCAGCCGCATCGTACTGGCTCATGGACGGCAAACCCAATATGAGCTCGATGGTTTTCAGTACGCTCGCTGTGTCGTACATATTATGATCTGTAAAACCGCGGCGGGTATACGGAGAGGCCACCAGTAAAACCGAACGATGAGCATCCACATGATCGGGGCCGTTTTGGGCATCATCTTCCAGAACAAAGACGGCTGTTTCCTTCCAGAATTTACTGTGTGAAATTGCATCCAGCACAATCCCCAGCGCCAGATCGTTATCTGCAACCATCGACCGGGGTGTGTGTTTGCCGGCGCGGGTGCCGTAAGTATGGTCATTGGGAAGCCGCATGATCATCAGATTAGGCAGGTTGTCATTTTTTTCGAATTCCTGCAGCTCTCTGCTAAATTCTTTAGCCCGCCGGATATCCATATAATCCAGATCCCAGGGCCGGTATTGCGGATCGAAATGGCCTTGCAATGTTTTCATGGATGTTAACGCAGGTTTGGTTGTGTCGGGTGGCGCGGTGATAAATTCGGCATAGCTGCGATAGGATATCCCTTTCCGCGCCGCCATATCCCAAAGATAACCGATAGTAGGAAATGCAATTTCATAATTCCCTTCGGCAGGATAACCCTGCCCTCTGCCGGAATAAGTGCTGGGCCAGGTTTTCTCCACAAAATCGCTGGCAATAGCCCCCATGGACCACTCGTGTCCATCGGCGCTCACCTCCGCATCTACATAAAAATTATCGAACAGCGTGAACTCTTCGGCAATTTTATGGTGATTCGGTGTGATTTCCCAGTTGAAAAGCACCAGCGAAGAATCGCCGTTACCCCGAGGCAAATCGCCGAAAATCTGGTCGTAGGTCCTGTTTTCTTTGATGATATAAAGAACATGTTTGATCAACGACGGCGATCCCGGTTTTTCGGGGATTGCCCGCGCTGAAATTGCCTTTTTTATTTCGCCATCTTTTCTATTATTCCAGCCGTTATTCTTCCAGACTCGAGCGGTAAAATTTTTCAGTCTATTTTCATCCGGCGCCGGCAACACGGAAACGGTACCCCAGAGCATTCCGGCAATATACTGCTTCTTTTCGGCTTTCCTCTCCCCTGTCGGATCCGGGCCGTTCGGATTTGCTTTGGAAACAAGTCCCTTGCCGTTTGCGATGAAAAGAATGTCATCTTTTTTCGACAATGCTACGGCGGTTGGATACCAGCCGGTGGGGATCAATCCAATTATCTGAGCCTTTCCCGCCCGGGCGATATCCACAACCGATACATCGTTATTATCCGCATTGGCCACATACAAGGTTTTACCGTCTGCAGAAACCGCCAGTCCGTTTGGGGTTGAACCGTTGGGAGCATCCGGGTACGGTTGAACGGAAATCGTTTCCACGACCTCATCTGTTCCGGTATCGATGATGGAGACATTATCCGTATTAGCATTGGCCACAAAAAGACGTCCGTCCGGTGCAATTATCATTTTGTTGGGATGATCGCCAACCGGAATCATTTTTTGCAGCGTCAAATTATCCGGATTGACCACGGCAACGGCGCTCCCGCCCCAGATGCTTACATAAAGTTTACTTCTGTCGGCGCCGCTTACAACATCATAAAGAAAATGATTGAATAATAATTGTGCAACTACCTTCTTTTTAGCCACAGATACTTTCAACAAAGATTTGTGTGTCTTGGTGGCGGCAAAAACTGTTTTTCCGTCAGCGGCGGATTTTAATCCGGTTACAAACCATTCTTCGTTCCTGTCGGTAAGGAGAAGCGAATCCGCCATAACAAATCCGGACTCCTGCCGGCGGAAGATGTAGATCCGATTCCTGGCACCACCGGAGACAAACAGGGTTTTACCGTCACTGCTGAAATCGATGCCAAAAAAGGATGCCCGAACCGGCAGCGTTTGAATCTGTTGCTGCTGCGCTACATCGATGATAGAAACGAACTGATTGCTGAAACCGTTGTTGGTTACGGCAAGATATTTTCCGTCCGGGCTAAATACCATATTCAATGGCAGATCGCCCACCGGAATCTGTTTTCCCGCCGGCGTTAATCTATAACGATTGGGCAACAAAACCGAGCCGTCACTCATTTTCCCGGGAATCATCTGTGCAGTTTCCCTGCCGCATTGGCTTAATAACGCTGCTGACATTAGCAGGGAAAGTACAATGTGCAGTCCTTGTTTTTTCATCATTTGCCTCCGTTTCTGTTTGTATATTTTTATCCTGAATAGTTCCCTGAAGTTTGACATCCCGTTCCAACCTGAATTATTCATAAAAAATATAGTAGTTTGGCAAATTTTAGAGGGGGGTGGCTTGCCGCCTGCCCGGGCAGGGAATGACATTTTTGCCAAACTACAGTAAAAATAATTAACGCAGAGTTCGCGGAGGCCGCAGAGATACGCAGAGAAAATCTTAAATAATCCGGGCTAAGAAATACATTTTTCTTGCTATCGGGTTTCAACCTTCTGCGTTTGCAGTATTTCCACTGATTTTTTTAAGATAGCGCATCTCTGCCAGGCCTAATATCAACCAAACAGAAATGCCAACAACACCGGCGTACCCGCCTGCAAGCGGATTTACACCCGGGAACAGTAAAAGCCAGACTCCTAATTTTTGGCTGTTGAAGACGCCATGAACCCAACCTGCCAACACCGAGCTTTTGTAATGCAGTGTGAGTTCGTTCAGATAGATGCCAAATGCGGTTGTCAATGCAAAAAATGCGAGAATGCCCCCCAAAATTGAGTGGCCGTAGGTAAACCCTATTAAAAGTAACGGCAGATGCCACAGCCCCCAAATGATGCCCTCAATAACGTAAGCGCGGAACTTTCCCAGCGGCATCAATTTTGGTAGAAGATAGCCGCGCCAGCCAAATTCTTCGCCAAAACCCAAAATCCCGTTAATAACCGGACTTACTAAAAGTGTGACAACTAATAAAACAACCAATATCATTACCGGCGACGGCATGGGAGCGACAGCAGGTCCGGCTGAGGCGGCAATCATTTCCTGAAATTGTGTCAGATGCCAATCCGGTTGACCTAATCCCAACAACCAGGTTAATGCGTAGATCAGGAGAAAAGAAGCGGGCAAAAGCAATCCTGAAGCAAGATAGGGTTTCCAGGAACCAAAACGCAAATTCGTAATGGCAAACCCCTCGTGAGTCACAAACTTAATGGTCAGCACCGTTGCCAGTGCCGGCACCCACATAACGGCCGCAACAACCAACTGACCGCCCATAGCCGGAATATTTGTAATGCGAAACCCGCCTAAGATCAGCGCTCCTTCAATGAGATAAGTGATGAAAAATGTAATTCCTAAAAAAGAAAAGATACCTTTAACATCAAGTTTTGGATTTGACATGTGATGTATCCTTCTTTTTTATTTATTCAGCCCGTTTTTATTCTTAACGATAATGGATCAACAATATAGAATAACATAAAAGAAAAATTACGATTAATTCTTAAATTATCAAGATGTTTTTCAGATACTATTTACAAAATTGGGATGCGGGTTGTGAAGAGCGGGAAGAGTTTGCATCAGTTAAAGAAATATTAGTTGATTTTTTAACATTAAAGGAATCCATGATCTCGGCAAATTCTTTTAATTTTCGGATACAGTCAACTATAGTTGCATGCAAGGGATGAATAATAAAGATTCCAGGGTGCTCCCGCCCTTCTTGCAACCATTGCTGACTAATATGTACAAAATCAAAATCATAAGTGAACAAACAAGCATCCTCTTGTGAAGCATATTTTAATTGCTGTTCATCGCTTAATCCTAAATTCCCAGCTTCAAGTGCTGACGATGCTTCGATGTTAAGGCGTTTTAGGCTTTCAACAATGGCAATTTCAATATTCTCATCACAGTAAATTTTTAGCATATTTTGGGATTATAAAGTGCTGCTTTCTGATGATATCTTTCTTTACCTGAAAAAAATAGTTCTGATCTTTTTTAATCTGCCGGTCAATATTTTCCCGATGTTCATAATAATATGACAAAGCATCGAAAATTTGTTCCAATTTCAATTTTATTTTTTGTTGATTTAGTTTTGCGTTTCCGATATGTTTGTATTTTAATAATTAAATTGAACATTACCCGGTTTTAAATTGTAGTTATTAAAATATTTTTCGGTAACTATTCAGGTTGCCCGCGAATAGCGCTAATAAACGCGAATCGTTAACTATTTTGTCCTATTCGTATGATTTCGTGTAATTCGCGTGCTGAACAGGCAGACGATTTTTTCAATTTCTCGGCGCCCTCCGCGTCTCTGCGTTAAAAAAACAGGCGCTTTAAAACGCAGAGAGCGCAAAGGAAGCGGATTTGTTCAAAAAACTAAAGTGTTACGGTATTGTCACTACTCAGGCAGCCCGCGAAAGACTCAAAAAAAAACAGGAAAAAAGTTAGATGAGATCTTTCGATTGTTTCGTGTGCTTTCTGCCTGTGTCAGACAGACGTGAGCTGAATAGTTACATTTTTTGTATCAATTTATTATGGTTAATCTATAGAGAAGGAACAATCATTTTATGAACATGAAGTCTTCATTATCTCAATTCTTATTTTTTGCGTTTCTGTTTATCTACGTTGGCAGCGGTTCTGCCCAGGATGGCGCTGCCGGTAAAACCGATCCGTTTCAAAGAGAGATGGAAGCGGTACAAATCAGCAAGGCCCCCGTAATTGATGGTAAGTTGGATGATCCGGTCTGGCAATCGGTATCATTTCAGAATAATTTTTTCCAGCGGGAACCAAAAGAAGGAGAACCTGCAACTGAAAAAACCGAAGTGGCCATCATTTATGATAAAAACAATCTGTACATCGGCGCACGTTGTTTCGATTCCGAACCGGAGAAAATCATCGCCACTGAAATGCGGCGCGATGCATTTTTATATAAAGACGACTATTTCAGCATCATTTTCGATACTTTTCACGATTTTCGCAATGCCTTTTATTTTACCACCAATCCTTTCGGTTTGCGGCGGGACGGCACAATCAGCGACGAGGGGAAAATCCAAAATTCAAATTGGGACGGTGTCTGGAGCTGCAAAACATCCATCGATAACCGCGGCTGGTTTGTGGAAATGGCTATTCCCTGGCAGACTCTGCGGTTCAAAGAGGGAAGCAAAACCGTATGGGGCGCTAATTTTGTCCGCAGAATTCAGCGTAAAAACGAAGATGATTACTGGCGGCTTATTCCCCGGGATGCCGGCTGGTTCGGCCGTTTCCGCATGTCCGAAGCCGGAATTATTTACGGTTTTGAAAATTTGAAAATGGGCGGCACATTCGAATTCAAACCATTCACCAGCGGTGGTATCCAGCATGACAACTACACGGACTTCAAAACGAAGAAAACCGGTGATGCCGGGTTGGATATGAAAATCAATCTTACCTCTACCCTCACTGCCGATCTTACTTACAACACCGATTTTGCCCAGGTGGAATCCGATCAGGAACGAATAAATTTAACCCGTTTTTCTCTGTTCTTTCCGGAGAAAAGAGAATTTTTTTTAGAGGGCGCCGAAATATTTACTTTTGGGCAAACAGGCGGACACAGTTTCCGTCCGGATGCCGGAGCTATCCAGTTATTTTACAGCCGCAGAATCGGCCTGGAATCCGGCCAGCTTCTTCCAATTATTGGCGGCGGGCGACTGAATGGAAAGGTAGGTAAATATACTTTGGGAGTGTTGTCCCTTCAGACAGAAAAAACAACGATTGGCGGCTATAATCCCGGAACCGTTCCGAATACTAATTTCAATGTATTCCGACTCAAACGTAATTTTTTTTCCCGTTCATCTGCCGGCATCATGTTATTGAACAAACGGCAAAGTAACGGTTCCTATAACCGGTCTTTCGGGTTTGATTCCAATTTCCCTGTCAGTAATCGCTTCTCCTTCTTTTTGAACAGCGCAGGAACCTTCTCTTCCGGTGAAACAAACCGTAACAATTTTGCCGGAAATACAGGCTTCAATTATGAATCCGATCTGTGGAAGTATTCCGCTAATATTCTGGATATTCAGAAAGATTTCAATCCGGAAATGGGATTCATCCGTAGAACCGATATCCGGCGCACACAGGGTAAAGCATCCTATTCGCCCCGCCCTTCTTTTTCAAAAGCGATCCGTCAATTTGAATTCGGGTTGAACGGAGAATATCAGACCAATCATCAAAATTTTATGTTGAACCGAAAAATTGACGGCGAATTCAGCATCCGGTTTGAAAACAGCTCCCGGCTTGGTATCAACCTTACCAGCGAATATGATTATCTCGATTACAATTGGGCAGTGCGGGACGGATTTATAATTCCGATCCGGGGATATACCAATAAAGAGATCAGGATTCGTTACAACACCAACCGTTCTCATGCCGTCAGTGTGAGAATGAACCTGAATGTGGGCGAATATTACACAGGCAACCGGGTTGGCGGTATTATTTCAATGGATATACTGGCTTTCAAACGGCTCACAGCAAATATCCAGTTTAACTACAATAAGGTCACGCTTCCGGAGGGACATTTTAACACCATCGCCACTTCTGCCCGTATTATTTATTCTTTCAATCCCGATTTTTACATCAAAGCATTTTTACAATATTATGATGACAAACTGCTTCTTGGCGGCAAGGCGAGATATTCGGAAAATATAATTCTCCGTTATCATTACCGGCCGGGCAGTGATTTTTATCTTGTTCTCAACCAGGAAAATCTCTTCGGCGGCGGCGAAGACATTTTGAATAATCGCACCGTTATGGCCAAGATGACATTCTTTCTGCGCAAGTAGAGTGTACTGAAGTTTGAAGTGACTAAAGTGAATAGTAGACAGGGAACAGTCGTTTCCGGTAATTCTTTGGTGACTATAAGAGAAAACACGAAAATCTTGTTCGGCGCAAAAATTTAAAACTTTTGTCTCTGATATTAATTGCCCGTTACCGGTCAGCCAATCCAACTGTCAATGAAACAGGTCGATCAGATTTAGTATGCCGGCGTTTTTTTTACACCGTGTTCTTTGAAAAAAGATTCAACTGATTCGGCCGTGGCTTAAAATGGGTAATATTGAGAATATGAAGAAATAAAAAAAGCCCTGAAAGTGGGGCTTAGGTATTGATTTTTATTGATTATTAGCTTGTACGCCCGGCGGGAGTCGAACCCACAACCTTTGGCTCCGGAGGCCAACGCTCTATCCAATTGAGCTACGGGCGCAGATCATGCTATATTTTTAATATACGAAGAGATTGTTAAAAAATCAATCTGTTTGTTGTCCCTCACTACTAAATTGCCGGTATGGATTGATTAGTACAAGCGCATATATTCAAGAATAAAAAATGCTGATTCATCTCTGCGAACCGCTACCTTCTCACCCGTTTCGCCGCCCGCACGGTGTTTTTCATCAGCATGATGATGGTCATGGGGCCAACGCCGCCGGGAACAGGAGTAATCATGGAAGCGACTTCCGCAGCCGAGGTAAAATCCACATCGCCGGCTAAGCGGTAACCGGATTTTCTCGAAAGATCATCCATCCTGTTCACACCGACATCGATAACAACGACACCGGGCTTCAGCATATCGCCGATTACCACGGCAGCTTTTCCCATGGCAGCAATCAGGATATCCGCCTGTTTGGTGTAGACGGTAAAATCTTTTGTCCCGGTGTGACAGATGGTAACCGTGGCGTTGGCTCCCTTCTGTTTTTGCATGAGCAGATTCATCATCGGTTTACCGACAATATTGCTGCGTCCCAGAATTACAGCGTGCTTACCGGCAGGATCGATCCCCGCTCTTTGCAGCAGCAGCATTATTCCTGCGGGCGTGCAGGGGACAAAAATCGGCTTGCCCAGCATCAGGGCGCCCACATTTTTCGGATGAAAGCCATCCACATCTTTTTTCGGATCGATAGTTTCGATCACCAGATTAGCGTCGATATGATCCGGCAGCGGCAATTGCACCAAAATGCCGTGAATTTTCGCATCTTCATTCAATCTGTGTATCGACGCTAACAGCTCTTCCTGTGTCATGGTTTGCGGATAACGCAATGTAAGTGAATAGAAACCCAATTCGAGCGCTATTTTTTCTTTCCGGCGTACATACACCTGCGATGCAGGATCTTCGCCAA
This sequence comes from uncultured Deferribacteres bacterium, assembly GCA_913009825.1. Classification (GTDB taxonomy): domain Bacteria; phylum Zhuqueibacterota; class JdFR-76; order JdFR-76; family DREG01; genus DREG01. The sequence goes on along the minus strand of CAJVYQ010000044.1, from coordinate 33,546 downwards.
CCAGCACAACTGCCAAACCGGGCGTAATACCGGCGGATTTCAACTCTTCTACTTCCGCCTTCAGTTCTTCGCGGATCTGATTAGCTATCTGTTTCCCGTCAATAATCTTTGCACTCATGTTTTTGCCTACGGTAGATTTATTCTTTCAATGCTTACTGATTTTCCCGTTTCATTATCGATTGTGATTACCACACCGCAAAAATGCAGATTTTCTTTTGCCACCTGGTATTTCTGGTTGGTGGAATACATAAAGCGATGCAGGGCAACTTCTTTCTTCATTCCGATGACTGAATCTATGGCGCCGGTCATTCCGGCATCCGTAATGAAAGCGGTTCCCTGCGGGAAAATACGCTCATCGGCGGTTTGCACATGCGTATGAGTCCCGACCACGGCGCTTACCTTTCCGTCCAGATACCAGCCCATTGTAATTTTTTCCGCCGTTGCTTCAGCATGGAAATCGATAAAAATCAAGTTTGTTTGCTTTTTTAGAATTTGAATCTTTTCCAAAGCGACGGCGAATGGATTGTCGATCGGAGTCATAAAAATCCGCCCCTGCAAGTTGAGCACGCCCAATTTAATCCCTTTTGAATTTTCAATCACCTTGTGACCGATTCCCGGATTACCCTTGGGATAATTAGCCGGACGCAGAATCCGGTTATCTTTTTTCAGTGTATTTACCGATTTGAATGTATCCCAGATATGATTGCCGCTGGTGATCACATCCACTCTCAGATTGATCAACGTAGCCAGATCCTGATCATTGATCCCTTTACCCTCCGTTACATTTTCTCCGTTGACAATGCAAAAATCGACATTATATTTTTTCATCAATCCGGGAAGAAGTTTTTCCGTAATCTGCAATCCCGGTTCACCGACAATGTCGGCGATAAAAAGTAAATTGGTTGAACCGATCATTTTATTTTAAAATCCTTTGTATAATCTGCATTATTTAGCATAATCCACAATCCGGTATTCACGGATCACGGTAACTTTTATTTGCCCGGGATATTCCATTGCTTCACGGATTCTCCGGGTAATTTTAATGGCTAATTGATCCACTTCGATGTCGGATATTTCTTCGGGATTGACAATCACACGAATTTCGCGCCCTGCCTGAATAGCAAACGAACGCTCTACGCCTTCAATCTCTCCGGTGATTGTTTCCAGCTTTTGCAGGCGTTGGATGTATTCTTCCAACGTTTCTCTTTTCGCTCCCGGCCGGGAGATCGAGATATTATTTGCTGCCTGCACCAAAACCGTAATAGGATGAATAATAGCCGATTCTCCGTCAAGGGCGGCGATGGCATTTTGCACAATGGGACCCTCGCCGCATTTTTTGGCCAATTCCATTCCCAATTTGGCTACTTTTTCATCCTTGCCGCTGTCGACCGCTTTGCCGATATCATGCAACAGTCCCGCCCGCTTGGCGATAATGGGATCAAAACCCAATTCAACTGCCATGTACTCAGCTAAATGGGCAGCCTCGATAGAATGCTGCAACACATTCTGTCCGTAAGTGCTTTTAAATTTCAATTTGCCCAACGCCTTGACCAAATCGAAATGAAGACCGTGTACACCAACCTCTAACAGAGTTTTTTCACCAATCTCGTGGATCCGTTCTTCCATCTCTTCCTTTGCTTTTATTACAACATCTTCAATCCGGCCGGGATGAATTCGCCCATCGCTGATTAATTTTTCCAACGCAATTTTAGCAATTTCCCGCCGTACCGGATGAAAACAGGAAAGGATTACCGCTTCCGGCGTATCGTCCACAATCACTTCTACACCGGTCTCCATTTCGAAAGCACGGATATTTCGGCCTTCCCTGCCGATAATCCGGCCTTTCATTTCATCGGCGGGCAGGCGCACAACCGTAACGGTCGATTCGGTGGTATGATCAACTGCTGTTCTTTGAATCGCCTCGATGATCATCTCTTTGGCTTCCCGGTGCGCAGTTACCCGCGCCTGATCCCGGATATCTTTCATGATCTGAGCTGCATCCTCTTTGGCCGATTCCTTTAATTTTTCCACCAACAAATTACGGGCTTCTTCCTGGGTCAGGCCTGAAATGGTTTCCAGTCGAACTACCTGTTCATCGATCAACTCATTAAGATGTTCTCTCTTGCTTTTTATGTACTGTTCCCGTTTAAGAATATCCTGCTGCAGACGCGCTAAACTATCTTCCTGCTTTTTTAACAGATCCGCTTTTCTATCCATATTTTCTTCACGGTTAGCAAACTGCTTTTCGAACCGGTGTAGTTCTTTTCGCTTCTGCCGGATTTCATTTTCTTGTTTTATCTTTAATTGGTAAAGTTGATCTTTCCCTTCTAATATTTTTGATTTTTTTATATCCGCCGCTTCTTTTTTCGCATCGGCGATAATTGTCTTTACAATTTGTTCCGCATCTGCAATTTTCGCTTTTCCGAATTGAAGTCGCAAATACCTCCCCAGGAAAAATGCCGCAACAATCAAGACAGCGAGAACCACTTCAATGAACACATTCATCGGTAACCTCCGGTAAAAAAAAATCCCCACATTAAAGCATACCAATCACGGTACATAATTATCACTGTGCTTTAAAGTGGGGATGAAAAAAATTTTGTGTAGAAATCAGATCAGATGGTTGGGATATCCTGCAGCCGGTTTAAAAGATTATTAATATTTTCTTCATAACGGTTGACAAGTTCTTCTTTTTCCAACCGTTCTCTGAATAATTCATCTGTAATATTTAAAGCCGCCAAAATGGCAACTTTCAAAGCTGATTTTACTGCAACTTTCTGATCTATTTCCCGCATTTTAGCGTCTACATATTCGGCAACTTTAAGAATATATTTTTCATCGGCAATCCCACGGATGGGATATTCGGTGCCATAAATATTGACGCGTAAAGTTTTTTTGTCTTCCATGCAAACCTTTACGGAAATTAGACCATAGACTCCAATTGATCAAGTTTGCTTAGCATTTGCGTAATTTTTTGTTTGATTCTTTCCTCTTGCTCCTGAAATTGCAGTGAATTTTGCATCTGCTGTTTCAGATGATCAATCTCGGCTTCGTTTGCCTGTATGAGTCTGTTTCTGTCTTCCAACATCGATGAGAATTCGATATTTCTCTGCTCCAGCTCGCGATTTCTTTCTTTCAACGTTTGCATCTGTTGAACAATATGATTGATCTTTTCTTCCAATCTTTCGATGTTGGATAAATTCATAACGCTACCTTTTAGAATTTAACTACGTAACTCAGCTTTTAATGAATCTTTTACATTGATAATAATTTTTTCAACCATCTCATTTATTTCTGATTCTGTGAGTGTTTTATTTTCTGCCTGAAAATTCATCGAAACGGCAACACTCTTTTTCCCGACCGGGACTTGCTTTCCGGTGTAAATATCAAAGATTTCCAAATCTTTCAGATATATTCCACCCCACTTCGCAATTTCTTCCAATACCTTTCCTCCGGGAATTTCCAAATCGATAACAAAAGCCAAATCTCTCTGCACCGACGGAAAACGGGGGATTGGTGTTAAAAGCCTTTCTCTTTTTATTTTAGGTAAAAATTTGTCCAAAGTCAACTCAAAAATAAAGCATTCGGAAGAAATATCGTACCGATCCAGAATATTCTGTTTCACCCGACCGGCAATTCCAACAGTATGGCCATCGATTAGAATTTGCACACACGGTTCTTCCAGTGCCCAGGTTTTCATATCTTTGAATTGATAATTCGAAACGCCAAATTTTTTAAAAAAATTGGTTAGAACTCCTTTTAAATCAAAAAACGTAACTTTCTCACTTTGACGGGACCAGTGATTTTCCATCATATTGCCACTCAAAATTCCTGTGAGCATCAGTTGCTCTTCGTGGACATCGCCATGATGAAGAAAATTAGAACCAATTTCGAAAAAATGGATATTTTGCTGCCGGCGAAACAGATTGTATTGGGCAATGCGCATCAATGAAGGAATTAATGATGGACGCAGTACAGCCATATCTTCACTCAGCGGATTCTTTATTTTGATGGTCTCCGAAGAATAGAACTCCAGACTCACATCTGAGAGCGGAATCATGCTGCTGCTTACAGCCTCGTTAAATCCGTTGCCAACCCAAAATTCCCGGATGTTTTTCAGATCTCTTTCTTTCCGGTTGATTGCAGTCGAAAGCTGCAATGTCGTCGCCGTTTTTTCGGGTATTTTATCGTAGCCGATAATTCTGCTGACTTCTTCAATCAGATCTATTTCCCGTTCCAGATCCGGACGGTAAGTCGGTACCGTAATCGTCGAATCTTCATCCGATTCTCCTGCATTCACCACGAGGCAACCCAGACTTTTCATAATTTGCCGGATTTGCCGGGCAGTCACCTTCACACCTAAAACCTTTTCGACTCGTTCCGATCGTAAATGAATTGTTTTTTGCGCAACCGGTGCGACGTATTGGTCCACAATTCCTTTAAGAATTTTTCCCTGCGCCGTATCTCCGATCAAACCGGCTGTTCTATTAATTACCATTTCAATCCCGTTGGGATCCATGCCCCTGCTGAATCGCATGGATGCATCCGTAGTAAGATTCAGCTTTCGGCTGCTTTTACGGATGTAAGCAGGATTGAAATAAGCGCATTCAAGCAAAACATCTTTGGTGGAAGCGCTCACTTCGCTGTTCAAGCCGCCCATGATACCGCCGATGGCTACCGTCCGTTTACCGTCGCAAATGAGTACGGTTTCATCATCCAGTGTATAACCCTTCTCATCCAGTGTGATAAAATATTCACCATGCCTGGATAAACGAACTTGAATTTCCCGGTTGCGAATAAGCTGATAATCAAAAGCATGTAAAGGATGACCCAGCTCCTGCATGACATAATTGGTAGCGTCGACCACATTATTGATGGCGCGCAAACCAACTTTGGCTAACCGGTCGTTAATCCACAATGGAGAGGGTTGGATGGAAATATCACGGATCATACGCGCTGCATAGCGCGGACAACCATCCGCTGTTTCTATCGACACGCCCACATAATCCGCTGCAGCAGCATCCACTTCCACCACCTTCGTTTCAGGCAGTCTCAGCGGATTCCCGGTTAAAGTCGCCAATTCTCTTGCAATACCTAAAATACTCAGGCAATCGGGCCGATTGGGTGTCAAATCGATGTCGTAAACAACATCTTCTTCCGGAATGATCTCGCTGATTTTCTTACCGGATTCGGTCTGATCTTCGACAAAAATGGCAGATTCGTCATCGGAAATCTGCAACATCTCATAAGTGGTGATTTCGCCCTTGTTGTCTTTTTTGCGGACAACTACCATCTGCCGCTCTGCCGGAAGATGGCCGGAATTGGCAACATCAATTATTTCATTGCCAACATCCATCCGGAGCACGCCTGAATTTTTCCGGTCAACAATTTTCCCTACCACCGTATCCTTAAGATTTCGCCGGACCGTTTCATAGCCGTCGACCTCCAGACCCAACAAAGTCAGTTTCTCCGCTAACTCTGCAGGAGTATAATCAAACGCCACAAATTCTTTCAGCCAAAGATAGGTACATTTCATAGAGACATCAACTTAAAATTGGGTCAAAAATCGATAATCATTTTCATAAAAATAACGGATGTCGTTGATACCGTATTTCAACATGGCAATCCGCTCCACACCCATACCAAATGCGTACCCGGTATATTTGTCCGCATCATAGCCAACAAAACGGAACACCTCCGGGTCGACCATTCCGGCGCCGCTGATCTCCAGCCAGCCGGTACCTTTACAGGTTTTACAACCTTTCCCTTTGCAAAACACACAGGTAAAGTCGTATTCAGCGCTGGGCTCAGTAAAAGGAAAGTAGCTTGGCCGGAAACGGATTTTTACATCTTCACCAAACATCTTTTTGGCAAATATTGAAATTATTCCTTTCAAATCTGCAAATGAAATTCCTTCATCCACACAAAGTCCCTCAACCTGATGAAAAAACGGTGAATGACTGGCATCCGGTGTGTCTTTTCTGTAACAGCGGCCGGGGGCAATCATGCGAACCGGCGGTTTTTGGGATTCCATTACACGAATTTGCACAGGAGAAGTATGGGTTCTCAACAGCATGCCGCTGTCGAGATAAAACGTGTCGTGCATCTCTTTTGCCGGATGATCCCCGGGAATGTTCAGCGCTTCGAAATTGTAGTAATCCGATTCAATTTCCGGACCTTCGGCAATTTCGAATCCCATAAAAGAAAAAATTTCTTTGATTTCATCCAGAATTTGGGTGATGGGATGCTGCGATCCCGGGAAGGGCGCTCTGCCGGGCAGAGAGGTGTCGATTCGCTCTTTTTTCTTGTCAATCTCTGCAAAATAGGAAAGCTTTTGTTTGTGAACATCGTTCAGATTATTTTTTGCTTCATTGAGTTTCTTGCCCAGGATTGGCCGGTCCTCTGCGGATACCTTGCCAAGCAAAGAAAACAGTTGATTCAATTCCCCTTTTTTACTCAGGTAGTTTATCCGCACCTGTTCAATTTCCCGGGGATTGGTGCAAGCCTCAATTTCCTTGTGAAAATTCTCCTTCAGAGATTGGATTTTTGCGAGCTGTTCATTTAAACCGGATCTGGCCATCGTTTACGGCCTACGTGTTCGCAATCCGGGATGCCAGCTCGGAAAATGCGTTTGGATCACTTACGGCAAGTTCAGCCAAAATTTTCCGGTCCAGATCAATGTTCATTTCTTTTAAACCGGCCATGAATTTGGAATAAGACAAGCCGTTTAAACGGGACGCAGCATTAATTCTTTGAATCCACAATCTGCGAAATTGGCGCTTCTTTGTGCGCCGGTCTCTGTAAGCATATTTTAGAGCCCAGTGCATGGTTTCTTTTGCGGTTTTATAAGCAATCGACCTGCGCCCCCAATAGCCACGCGCCTTCAGCAGCACACGCTTCCTTCTTCTTCGGGACGCAACATTATTTGTTACTCTTGGCATCTTTCCTCCTAAGCCACAATCATTCTTTTTACTCTGGATTCATCACTATCCGTTACATACCCCAACTGACGGAGATTTCTTTTTCTCTTCGTCGATTTTTTAGTGAGAATATGACTCGCATAAGCTTTTCGTCTTTTCACATTGCCGGACGCTGTTAACTTAAAACGCTTGGCAGCACCACGTTGGGTTTTCATTTTTGGCATTTTTATTTCCTCATTTTTTCACAAAAAATATCACAAGATTTCTACCTTCTTCAATGGGACCTTTTTCCACTTTGGCCACATCAGACAATTGTTGAACAACTCGATTGATCAAATCATAACCGAATTTTTTATAGACCAATTCCCGTCCTCTGAACAAAACCGTCGCTTTTAAGCGATTCCCCTCTTCCAAAAATCTTTTAGCATGTTTGATCTTGTGAGCCAGATCATGCTCCTCTGTTTTTGGCCGCAGCCTGATCTCTTTCACATGAATTACATGCTGTCTTTTCCTTTGATCCTTCTCTTTTTTCGTTATTTCATAACGATATTTTCCAAAATCCAAAATTTTACAAACGGGAGGTTTGGCATCGGGCGCTATTTCAACCAAATCCAAACCAAGATTTTCCGCCATATCCATCGCTTCCTTTAAAGAAACAAGCCCGACCTGCTTTCCTTCCGGGCCAATCAAACGAACCTTGGGAGCATTTACTTGTTCATTGATGCGGATCTGTTTTCCTTTACTAATTGGCAGCCTCCATAATTAAGTTAACAGCGATTTTCCCTTAATTTCTTCACGAATCAGAGATATAAATTCAGCCAGAGTCATGGCGCCGATGTCGCCTTCCCGTCGCCGTCTTACTGAAACTGCATCCTGTTCGATCTCTTTATCGCCAATAATCAGCATATATGGTATTTTTTGCATCTCCCCTTCCCTTATTTTATATCCGATCTTTTCATTCCGGCCATCTAATTGTGCCCGGATACCAGCCTGACGCAACAAGTCAAAATACTTCCGGGCAAACTCCCGGTGACGCTCCGTGATGGGAATAACGGTGGCCTGAACCGGTGCCAGCCAGACGGGAAAAGCGCCGCTGTACTGCTCGATCAAAATACCGAAAAAACGCTCCAGCGAACCTAATAACGCACGATGCACCATGATAGGCTGGTGAGTATGTCCATCCTCTCCAATGTACTCCATTTTGAACCGTTCCGGATTGTTGAAATCTACCTGAATAGTGGTGCACTGCCAATAACGTTTCAAAACATCCCGGATTTTAATATCGATTTTAGGGCCATAAAAGACACCTTCACCCGGATCGATTTTATAATCCATCTTCCTGATTTTCAAAGCATTCTCCAGCGCATCTGTAGCTAATTTCCAACTCTCGCCGGAACCCACGGATTTGCCGGGGCGGGTGCTCAGATAAATCCGGTATTCTTCAAAACCGAAAGTTTTTAAAAAGAACATAGTAAAGTCAAGCAGCGCCAGTATTTCGTTTTCAAGCTGATCCGGACGACAAAAAATATGGGCATCATCCTGTGTAAAACCCCGCACCCGCAACATGCCATGTAAAACACCGGATCGTTCGTAACGGTACACCGTTCCTAATTCTGCCCAGCGAATGGGCAATTCCCGATAGCTGCGTATACGCGACTTGAACACTTCGATGTGAAACGGACAGTTCATCGGTTTCAACTGATATTCCACGTCATCGATCAACATGGGGGCATACATATTTTCTTTGTAATAATCCACATGCCCACTGGTTCTCCACAGATCCAATTTCGCGATGTGAGGCGAATAAAGTAACTCATACCCCGCTTTAAAATGTTCGTCTTTCCAAAACTGCTCGATGAGATGTCGAATTTGCGAACCTTTCGGATGCCACAAAATCAAACCGGCGCCAATATCTTCACTGATGGAGAAAAGCTCTAACTCCCTCCCCAATTTACGATGATCCCGTTTTTTGGCCTCCTCCAGCAAACGAAGATGTTCATCCATATCCGTTTTTTTAGCATAGGAAGTGCCATAAATTCTCTGCAGCATTTTGTTCTTTTCATCGCCCCGCCAATAAGCGCCGGCAACGCTTAGCAATTTAAAATGTTTGATCTTTCCGGTGTCCGGCACATGGGGACCGCGGCAAAGATCGACAAAATTACCCTGCCGGTAAATTGAAACGGTCTCTCCTTCATCCAATCCGTTTAAAATCTCCACCTTGTATATCTCGTTCATGTCGGAAAAAAGTTTGACTGCTTCTTTTTTGGGTAACTCTTCTCTTAATACGGATAATTTTTCCTGAGATAATTGGCGCATTTTTTCTTCAATGCGAGACAAATCATCACTGCGGATCGTTTGATCCAGATCGATATCGTAATAGAAACCGTCTTCAATGGGCGGTCCGATAGCCAGCCTGGCGGAAGGAAAAAGCGCTTTAATCGCCTGAGCCATCAAATGGGATGAACTATGCCGGAATATCTCCCGGCCGGCTTCATCATCGAAAGAAACGACAGCCAATTTCCCACTTTGCTGCAATGGACGGTTCAACTCAATTAATCGATCATCAAGCTTCGCCGCTAAAGCATTCTTCAACGCTTTTGGTAAATATTGCTTTAAAATATCTTTGGCAGAAGTTCCTGATTCTATTTCTACCGTCTTGCTGTTCGATAATTCTATTTTTATCATTATTCTCTTTTTAATATTTTTGAATGACACATTTCAAAAACAACACTTTATTTCCGAGATAAACGCACTAATTATAAGTAATTTTTCTTAAAAAAGCAAGCGAAATAACTGATTAAGATATTGATATTTCTACCGATAGTGAAGTTTTTTCTTGCCTTTTCGCTAAAACCGGAATTTCAGGTGGGAATGAAAATGTTTCAAATCCTGTTTATCTTTTTATTCACACAAAACAACGCATCCCTGCTCTGCTTTTTTATATCCCGGAGACCAGCTATAAATGAATGATAAAACATCTTTCTCCGGCTCGAATTTCATCCCCAGGAAATTATAAAAAAACCAGAGCGACTTTGAACATCGCTTTTAACATTAAAAGAGCAGAGATAAAACAAAAGCCATCCCGATATTTCGGCATGGCTTTTTCAGTGGGCGATACTGGACTTGAACCAGTGACCCCTTGCATGTCAAGCAAGTACTCTAACCACCTGAGCTAATCGCCCGGAAAAGTACCGAGGGCCGGAATCGAACCGGCACGCCCTAAGAGGACACAGGATTTTAAGTCCTGTGCGTCTACCAATTCCGCCACCTCGGCATTTAGTTTGAGGCGGCGAGCGGATTCGAACCGCTGAATAACGGTTTTGCAGACCGTCGCCTTAGCCACTTGGCTACGCCGCCAAAACAAGGAAGGGCAAAGCTTGCAAAAAAAACCTGCCCTTCCTTTGAGCGGGAGACGGGACTTGAACCCGCGACCTTCTCGTTGGCAACGAGAAGCTCTACCACTGAGCTACTCCCGCAATGGTGTTTCAAAACTTGAAAAATATAAAAAATAATTGCACGGGATGCAAGGTTTTTTTATGAGTCTTTTTCAACATCCGCATGTTTTCAAAGCTGCATAGCACATAACTACACGGCCCTGCTTTTAATTCAGAACAGGAGTCCCGGATACCGTCCTGAAGTTCACTTCAGCATTACGCTTAAAAAAGCCACAGAGGTATTTTTCTGATTTTAATTTCTGTGAAATCTTATTTCTGTGGCTAAATCTTTTATTTTAACCGGAATGTTTCTTTTTCACAGGATCATGAACGACTCTGTTGATTAAGTCCGAAAACCTTTCCGCAGGTTATTTTAACCTAAATTGAACGATTCTCAGCTTAAAACAACTACCCAAGGGGTTTTTTCATTTTTCTACAGCAGCTTTTCCAGATCAATGAAATGAATACCATTTCGGTATTTTTTGAACTCTTCTGTTTTGCAGGTGAATACTAGAAACTGGATATTATTCGATTTTTCCCGCATGATCTCCATCATTTGCGCAAGGCGAAAATAATCCGAATTGACAAACGAGTCATCCAAAATCATCACCTGCGGTTCTTTTTTAGAGAGCTGTTCCGCAATGGCCAGACGTACTAAAAAAGATAACTGCTCTTTTGTGCCGAAGGACAAAGATTGATTCATTCCGTTTAAATATTCCCCGGTTAAAGATTTGGCGGCAATATTCAGATTCAATTCATTGTCGATTTGCACCCGGTAACGATCTGTCGTAAGTTTGCCGAACGCCTCCATCACCCGGTTTTGCAGCGGGCGGAATATTTCCCGTTGTGATTTTTCCTTTTCCTCATCCACCAGTTTCAGCAGCCATTCCGTGGCAAAAATATCCGTCAATTCCGGTTTCAACTCGTTCAGTGTAGTTTGGTATTCATATTCGGTATTTTGTAGATTTTCGATAAAGGATCCGTACTCTTTCATTTCACCGGAAATTTCCGCTTTTTGTTTTTCGATCTCAAGCTTCTGTGCCGCGCTGTTTTTTATAGATATAGTGACAGAGTCAATCTCTTTTTGCAAATCCTGCAAACTGTGGATATGCTGCGGTTCAATCTGATCTAATTCTCCTAATAAAGTATGCAGCTCATCTTTTTGCGAAAAATAGTTTTGTTTAAATTCTTCAGCGCTTTTTTCCTGCATCAATTGATTTTTTTGATTTTTGAGTTCCGTTAATCTTGTCGTGAGTTGCTGTATTTCATCCCGGATCGCTTGCGGGGATTGGTTCACTTTCACACCGGAAATTTCTGCGGAAGGTTCAAATTCCGTTTCCAGTTCAATATTTTGCAGGTTATTTCGGTCGCTCTGTTTTTCCTGCAACTTTAAGATCAAAGCGTGTTCCTTGCGCACCTCTTTGTCGATATTTTCATCTTTGATTTCTGTAATTTGAACCGGTTCCGTTTCACTAAATTCGCCTGTAAGCTGCTTCAGATCTGTTTCGATTTTAGTATACTCTTTTTCAACCGAAGAAAAGGTGCGCTCTTGTAACAAGCTCTGCATCTGTTTTTTATTGGTTTTGAAGGTCTGTAACGTTCTTAGTAATGTTTCATGCCAATAATCGGGCGACTTCTTCAACTTGCTCTCATCGATCACCAGCCCTTCAGGAATGACGCTTTTTCCTAAATTTGCTGCTGCAGATTTTTGTAATTTTTCCAGATTTTCATCTATTTCCATTTTTTTGTGTGTTAGATTTTGAATCAATTTCTTATAATCGTTCTTTGATTGATTTAACATCACTGCGCCGGCGTTTTTTTTACCGGATTTTCCGTCTTCCGTTTCTTTATCCTGCGCAGATCCGGTAACTTCCAGAGAAAATTCCGATTGGTAATCCAGTTTCATCCGGCGAAAATCTTTAAATTCCAGATCGGATTTTGTACTATATGTTTTTTCATCACTGTCATCTGTCTTCAATTGAAAGTTAATTTCCCTGTCCTTTACCGGTGAAATTTTGCAGTGCAGGGAAAACACCGGTTCCGCAGCCGCAGCCTGCTTTTTCAGTTTTTCAATCTGTTCCGCCAACTCCGAACACTTGGCTTTATAATCTTCTATTTTTTGCGATATTTTTTCTCCCTCCCGTTGCAGCATTTCTCTGTTCACAGCGAACAATTCCGGAAGTTTCTTTCTGTTTTCCTCCATCTGCGCCTGCAAAGATTTCAGTTGCAGAAACCGGTTTTTGATAGTGAAATATTTTTGTTTCAATTCGGATAGTTGTTCAAAAACCCGTTTCTTTTTCCGCAACTGTTTCACTAACTGTTGGATATTTCCCTGCTCTTTTTCCAGTTCCGTAATTTCTACGGCTAATTTTTGCATACTTTTTTGCCGCATTTGCCACAGCGCCGGCAATCTTTTACCAATTTCATCGATTGTCCGCTCAACCCGCAGCAGTTGTTCATAGCTTTTTTTAAGCGGTTCAAACGTTAATTTTTTCTTTTCAAAAATATCCAACTGCTTCTTCTTGCCGTGCAATTGCAGCAGGCAGGCATCCTGTTTTTTCTCCACAGTCTGTATTTCCAGTAACCGGTTTTCATATCCTTCCATTTTGATCAGGTTTTCGGCAAAGAGATTTTCCCTCTCTTTTAACGGTTCAAGCCGGCTTTTTAATTCCGTCTCTTTAGCTAAAAGTTGAGCATAGATAGAATTTTTTTTCGGTTTGCCGCCGGAAGTAAAAATTTGATTGCGCTGCTCTTTCAGGTTATTTTCAAATTCCTGAATCTCTTTTAACACAGTCTCTTTGATGATATTCTTAATGTAAGACCGTGTGTGTTCGTCCAACGGATTCTCTTTTTTATTGAAAATGTTCAGCGTCTCACCCTGGTTGATGAACAACAGGTGGAACAAGCCTGCGGTTTTTTCCGAAATCCCCAGAATCCGCAATAACTCCTGCTGTGTTTTGGCTGCATTTTCTGTTATTTTTATCTCGTTCAGATAAAGATTTGCTTCCCCTTTGGGAAACGATTTTTCGATCCGGTACCTGTTTTGATCCTTTCCGGCAAAAACAAGCTCCACTTTTGCCCGCACTTCCGTACCCCAGGGCTTGAGAATTTTATATTCTCCCCCGCTTCCCGCGGCATTTCCCAAAAACGCTTTTTGAATAGCATCGATAATTGTCGATTTGCCAATTTCATTGCGGCCGTGAATAAGATTGATTCCGTTGGCAAAGGATAACTCCAGATTGCCAATATGCTTCCAGGATGCCAAGCACAATTTTTCTATGATCATTCTTTGTCCTCTTTAAAACGATTTTAGTCGATTATCCTTGTTTGAACTATTATAAATTGTAGCAGATCATGAAGAGTGTAATCCATTGATAAATAATTCACTTCCATCTAATAAATGATTCTGTTGATTAATTAAACTTCCAAAGTTTCCCCGTGGGCGTTTGTCAACATATTGTATGTTCCAAAAATATAAATCACATTTCGCAGAATTGATCAAAAACTTTGGAAGTTTTTTGCATTAAATCAACAAACTCATAAATAATACTCGATTATTGACTGCCAAACATTTGGTACATTTTCAATAGTGCCCGATCCAGAATTTCCTCTCTTGTGATACTTTCTGCTGCTTTTTCTACATTCTCCTGATTGAACGGCACGATGCGATTAAAAATATCCTCAGGTATTTCCTCGTTTGATTTTTTCAAAACCAACAATTGATTAACCAAATCGCGCATACTGCCGTCAGCCATTTTCAATAATTCTTCATCATCGGGATGAATACCGACCTGATCGATGATCGAATAATATTGCGATCGATGCAGGCGCAGCAGGTCTTTGTATATTTTGTAGTTGCCGGGCGCTAAAAAACCGGACAATTTTATTTTCCTGATTTCTTTTAAACCAATGGAAGAAAATTCTGTCTGAAAAGTCGGGAAATTATCATCGGAAATCGTCTTTTCTATTTCCAACCAGAAATATTGCTGTACACCGGTTATTTTTTCCACCGTGGGTGCAGCGCCCGGTTTTGCGACGGTTACTCTCAGCGGGTAGCCCTGGTCACCGAACTGCAATGGTTCCGGCACTCCCGGATAATAGGTGCGTTCATTAATTTTATTGAACGAATGCCAGTCGCCCAACGCCAGGTAATTTAGCTTCTTTTGAATGGCAAAATCGGGCTCGATGGGAAATGCATCGTTGGCAAACCGTTCATTGCGAATGCTGCCGTGGACAAGTCCGATATGAATCCGGTTATCATCGAAATCCGCCGGATCGATCCAATTCAACGGATTATAATCGCCGTTTTTCTCTTTGATTGAACCGGCAAAAATGACCAGGCCGGAATCCGGAAGTGAGATAACCTCATTGTCCGTCACCAGATGGAAATTGTCGGGAAACAGATTCTTATCATAACGATAATACACACTGTTTGCCATCAGCGGATCATGGTTTCCGGCGATGAGAATCAGTTTGATGTTGGGATATTTAGCAACCATGCGGATTAAACGATCAAGGTGAGAAGGATCGGCCAACTGACCATTGTCAATATTGTCACCGGCGCAAAGAATGAGCGGTATATTTTTATTTTTTGCGTAAATAAAAATAGACTCAACCGTCAGGAAACGCGCGTCATTCAGTTTTTTCCGCATCTCCGGCGAGAAATGGCTGAAGCTGTTGCCAAGATGCCAATCCGCTGTGTGAATAAATTCTATCAAAATATTTCTCCGGTTAATGTTTTGATTCTTTCTTTTCTTTGAACAAACTTGTAACTATTCAGCCCTCTGAACATCAGCCTTTAGTAATCTTCCAGGGACCGGACAACTGTGTATGAAATCTTCGCTCAAGTTTCCTTTGATTGGCTTTCAACAACATGCGTTGATTCATCGCCCCTACATCCAAGAAGGCCAGAGCAATTTTAGCGGAAATTTTTCCATCGATCCATGCTTGTTTAACCGCGTCTTCAAACAGGCGGTTTCTGAGCATATTCTCGTACAAATACAAATAGGTCGGCTTTCATTTGAAACCCCGGTCGCTATTTGTATGCTGATTATTGAATTGTGCAGCAAGAAAATTAAAATTACTTTATACTATTCTTCCATTCCCGCAAAAGAGCTAATGTTCTTTTTGCATTTTCAGCGTTATAAACGAATTTTCCTTCAGGCATCATCTTGGCTAACACATCAGACTTATTCTCTTTTGCCCACTCAATTAAAGGAGTCAGTACTTTCCCAAAAGCCTGTTGAGTTTCCGGCATTGCTTCCGCCCGAAGGTGTTTAATTAAACCATTGTGGAAAATAAATTTCGCCTTGTAATGAGCTTCGCCAATATCGG
This sequence comes from uncultured Deferribacteres bacterium, assembly GCA_913009825.1. Classification (GTDB taxonomy): domain Bacteria; phylum Zhuqueibacterota; class JdFR-76; order JdFR-76; family DREG01; genus DREG01. The sequence continues at coordinate 17,858 of CAJVYQ010000044.1, read as the reverse complement.
CAGTTTTTAACCAGTCATTCGTTTCAGTCAAATTGAAAAACGCTGTATCACCACGTGTTTCAATATTGCTGATCGTCATATTAATATTCAGAACACTGTCATATTTTGTAATGTTGCGTATTTGGTTTTTCCCGGTGAACGAAAGTTGTCCAACTACTTCGAAAACAGCATTATCGGCATATAATGAGACTATTTCTTTGACATTGTGAGTATTATAAATTACAGGATACTGTTTAACTAAATCAGTAAGATTAGGAGAACAGTTAAAAAGAATTATAAAAAATATGGATAAAATGAAAATAACAGTTGTGTGATTTTTCATAATATGTCTCCTTTTTAATTTCAGACCTCGTTAAATCAGGTGTTTTATTGTTCATTAAGTTCTTGTTTACTTCTCAATTGTGAGAAAATCCATTAATAATTGAACACTGCCGGCTGATGTTTAGCCGGCTATTTTGTTTTTACACCTATTCTATCTCAAAATTCAGCGAAAATATTTCTTCTGTTTTGGTATCGATGAACCGTTTTTCAACCAAATCCAATTGCGCCTGCGTGGAAAGCTCGGCAAATTCATTCTGGAACTCCAGTAAATCTTTGCGGATTTTAGTAAGCCCGCTTTGCAAAGCAGCTTTCTGTTTAATCAACTTCTTGCCTTCTTCCCGGTTGAATGTGTTTTTAATTTTCCTGTCCACTTCATCTATCTGCTTCATCATCTCCTGTTCTGCCTTTCTCAGGTAATCTTCCATATCCTTCAGTTCGATTTCCATATTGTGGATTTTTTTATCGATGCGCGGTTGCTGCTCATTTTGGATTTGATGCATCGTTTTTTCGATAAACCGGTTCAGGTTTTGTTCGATTTCTTCATCATCGATTGAACCATTGCCCTTATCCGATAGATGAAACGGAACACTTTTAAGTGCGTTTATCTCATCGGAATTTAAAGCCCTGATGCCACCGTCAGAATTCAGAATCATGATGTCTTTTAATCTTTCTTCCTCTTCCAGACCGGAAAAGGCAATTTTTGTAAAATGCCATTTCCCGGAACACTTAATGTATGGTTTCAATATTGCGCTTTTTCCCGGTGCGGTGCTGTAATCAAAACAGATATTGGCATTCAGCCGAAGGGAATTCGTCCGGAATTCGGTAAGAGGGTTTTCCAACAATTCATGATTCAGCGTGATGTGTTCATGATTTATTATTTTATCTTCATCCCTTTTGCCGATATAATAATCGCGTCCATTAAAATTAAAATATATCTGTTCTTTCTTCCTCTCCTGAATTTCAAACGAGAACTGCTTGTAATCCGCATAAAAATGAAGAAAATCCAGCAAATCCCGATCATACTGACTGAAAGAATCCGGCAACTTATCCCGGATATCCTTCAACCGCTGTGTTACATGAGGATCTAATTCGTCGATCAGTTTGCGGGTTTGTATCAATTTTTTATCTTTCAAACGTCTGGTTTCTTCGTTGATCTCTTCTTCAAACCGCTGCAGCCACAACAACCTTTCTTCTTTTGTTTTGAATTTGTTCAGAATGTCATTGATGCGCATCTCAAAATTAACTGCTTTACTCAATGTGCCCAGTACATCATCGCCGGTGCCCAGCACATTTTTGAACAGATCAAACTTATTATATAAAATTTCATAAATTCTCTGTTCTGTTTCATTGTCCGCATTAATGCAATTGATCACCAACACATCCCGCTCCTGACCATACCGGTGACAGCGGCCAATTCTCTGTTCGATCCGCTGCGGATTCCACGGCAAATCGTAATTGATGATCACATTGCAGAATTGCAGATTTAATCCCTTTGCTCCGGCTTCTGTGGAAATCAGAATTTTTTTACGGGTTTTGAAATAATGAATGAGTGCAGTTCGTGCCAAAATATTTCCTGCAGGCCGTTCGGAAATGGGAATGGATCGTCCCACTTCTTCTTCCCAAATCCGGATGGCAGTTGAAAGTATTTCTTTCTGCCTGGGAGATTTCCGCGCCGAACCGGAAAACAGGAGAATTTCATCCTCAAATCCATTGGCTTCTAAAATAGTCATAAGATGTTGTTGCGTGGCAATATAGGTAGTAAAAATCACGGCTTTTTGATAGAATTTATCCGGCTTGGAGAAAACTTCCTGAAGCGCATGCACAATGATTTTATCCTTGCTTGTTTCACGTATATCTTCTGCCCTGTCGATAAAGGATCGCACTTCCTCAATCTCTTTATTCATCCCTTCTGTATCCACCGGCTGCACTTCCGATTTCGGCCATTCATCTTCATTGCTATCGATCCCTGCTGCGATTTTATCATCTTCATCATTTTCAGGATCATCTGTTTCAACAGCGGTTTCCAAATCCACATGTCCCCCGCTTTTCATCGCTTCCAATCTTTCAATGATGCCTTTCAGACTCAATTTCAAGGCGGCAAAAGAGCTGCCCAAAGCTCTTCGATAACTTAATTTTAGCAGATTGCGAATCCCACAGAATCTTTCATTGGTCATATCGATAATCCCCTTGGCGCTGTAAGCGAAAATATCATCCCTTTCAAAATAAGCGGAGATATCGTCGTACAGCGCTTTTTCCGCCCTGTTCATATTGAAATTCAACGTTTCGCAATTTCGATCAGTGAATTTATATTTCATAAATATCTGCGCATTTCTTCTTAAATTTCGGATTAAAAAATTGCCGATTCGATCCTTCAATTCCGGAATTCTATCTAAAACAAGCTCGCTGTTCTGGATGAACAGTTCTTTGAAATGGTTGAATTTGCCCAGGTAATTTTTGTTTTTCTCGGGCAAAATAAAGGAAGCCAGGCCCCACAATTCGAGAATGTTATTCTGTATCGGTGTGGCGGTCAGCAAAAGGATCGGTGTTTTTTTAAGCAGGTAATATAGATTTCCGGCGGTAGCTGAACTTTTGGAATTCAGCAAATATTCTCCGCTCCTGGCATTAAAACGGCGATAGATATTGGCAAAAACTTCATGAGCTTCATCGATGATGATGAGATCCCAGGGCTTGCGGCGCAATAATCTCTCCTTTTCCAACCTGCTGGCAAATTCACGACCCATAATGTACACCCCCTCTTCGGCAAACAATTCATCCTCGCCGTTTTTTCTGAATTTCCTTAAATCTCTCGATGTAAAAATAGTGGAGGGAATCTGAAACAGTTTGCGCAATTCACTGTTCCATTGTCCGGCCAGCGATGTGGGCACCAGAATCAGAATATTGAAACTCCGGCGCGCCCGGTATTGGGAAATGATCAGTCCGGCTTCGATGGTTTTACCCAGGCCCACTTCATCGGCCAGAATGCAGCCGCCGTTATCCAGCTTTTCCAACGCAAAAACCACCGCCTCAATCTGGTGTGGATTAGCGTCAATTAGCGATTCCCGGAATGTTTCGATATAAGCCTGGTAGTCCAGGGGATTTCGTTTGAGTAACAACCTCTCGCGCAACATCCGTGAAGAAATTAAACTGTAAAAGTGATCGGTTTCCATCTGTTTTTACTTCTTATTTTTGGTGAATATCGTTCAACTATTCAGTTACTGTTGTAAACAGTTAAAACGGTTTCCCAAATATGTTGGGACTGTATAACATCATGATAAATCATGGTGTTAACTTAAATGGTCGTTTTTGAAACAGCGCCACAATTTATTGTTATGGATACATGTTAAACAACCGGCTCCTTAACCGCTTCAGCGGTTTTAAAAACATATCATTCGTTAGTTCCATGATCGATTATTAAGTAATAATATAACATAATTATCAGATAGATTAAAGCTAAAAATGTTTGCAGTAAAAAATTGTTTGGAAAACCTGACATATCGAAGATAAACAGAAAACCATGGAACGAATCATCTCCTGTCATCGACAGATAATCGTGGAAATTTATACTGCAACCGAAACATTACAGGTTTTACCTCTAAGCATTTTTACTCTGCTTCCGACTTACCGGATAATTTTTTCCACCAGGTAAAATAAAGTATCACGCCAATTACCGCATCCAAAATAACCAGCCAGATCACCCGGCCCCAATTATGCAAAACCAGGTCCATCATCAGCAAATATAAAAAAATGAAGAAAAAAGTGGCAATCACCGCAATGGACAGATCATACTTATCTCTTTTGAACCGTTCAATCTGCTCACCATCTTTGTGCAATAATCTTTTTACCGGGCGCCAAAATCCAAAAGGACGTACCTTGCGGTAATAATTTTTAAGCGCTCGTTCCGACGTATCCGGCAGCCAATAACTTGCAGCGATGGTAGAAATAAAACCGATAGCCGCCAGAAAAGGAAAATATTGCAATTCATGCCAATCAGTGAAAAAATAAACCCATATTGCGGCAAACAGCGTAATCAAACCGCTGATGCAGTGGGTCCAGCCGTCAACACGCCACCAATAGGGCGCCAATAAAGCCGGCGCCAATAGTGCCGCCCCCAGTGCAAAATTGATTGGATTCCAGATATCCCGGATCTGTTTCGTGTTCAGACTAATAATAATGCCCAAAAGAACAATACTGAAAGTTGAAATATAACTTACCCACATTAATTGTTTGGACGATGTTTTCTTCCACACCGGTTTAACCAAATCATTGACAATAAAAGAAGCGGCAACATTTAAAGTGGAATCGAATGTGGACATAAAAGCAGCAAGCAAACCGGCCAATACCAATCCTTTGATTCCAACCGGCAGGACACGATTCAGCACCATGGGTAAAATTCTTTCACTGTCTACCATCACACCGTTGTTGGCAAAAATCGACAGGCCGAAAACCGTAAATGCTATCACCAGCGACCAGCGCACACTCATCATCACACCCCAGGCCAGGGCTATTTTTGAAGCCTCCGCTTCATTCCGTGCTGCACGGACACGCTGGAATTCCATTCCCGTAGCGCCGGCACCGGCGGCAAAAAGTTGCAGAACCCCTTTCGATAACCAAAGAATGATCAGCAGCCCGAAAATATCACTGTACTGAACAGGCGGATGAGGTAATTCCCATACCGGTTTGATACTGAACCAACTATTCCCTACTGCCCGATGAAATATTTCCGGATCCACTTTCAGAAAAGCAACAATGGAAATATAAACAGAAGCAAAACTCAGCAAGATGGTTTGTATGAAATCACTATAGACCACGCTGAAAAAACCGCCGATAACCACATAAATTCCAGTGAAAGTAAATAAAACCGGCACAGCTAAATTTTTCCCGATGGGCAGGAATTCTTCCAAAAACTTGCCGATACCGGTTCCGGCATAACCCAACATCAGGATCATCAAAACAACGGATACAAGCACATTTATCAACCTTGCCGCCTGTCCGGCTTTGCCGGAACCATAGCGGAATATCAGCCATTCCATACTGGTAAGAACGCCGCTGCGATAGTTCCATTTTCCTTTATAGACCATCAGAAATCCGGCAAAAGGAAAACACCAGAACCATTGCTCCCACATCCCTTTTACACCAAGCATATAAAAGACGGAAACCATCCACATGGTGCCGGTGATATCAAAATAAGTACTGCTGCCGCTCATACCCAACAACCACCACGGCATGCTGCCGCCGCCCAGAAAATAAGAGTCCAGATTTTTCCCGGCACGTCGTTTTAGCATAAAACTGATGATGAAAATAAAAAGAAAATAAAGAATGATGATTGCCGAATCGATTGGATGAAGTTTCATTGAATCACTTTGTTTTTTTCTGATCTATTCATAATTTCAGCAGTGTATCGGAACCTCATTTTATCCACTGGAATAACCACCAGTTAAATCGTGTTTTAAAATAAAGAGAAAAATGAAAACAATTATTCTTATTCGGATGATTTTTGTAATTCGCAGGCTGAATAACTACAGTATCATTTAATATCTGTCCTAATTCTTACAAAAGAACGTACTATAGACCTTAATTGTGCGATTGTAGGGCGATTCGCTGAATCGCAAACGGGATAACGGCAACAAGTCTAAAAATAAAAAAATCGCTCAATTAAAGTTATGTCGAACTCGTAAAAAGTCAAGAAATGGCATATAAGATCAATATATAGTATCGGTATCGAAAATATTTCACTATCTACTATATGTGGACACATAATAAACATTTTAGACTTTTTACGAGTTCGACAAGTTATAATAAAGTAACAAATTTTTAGTATCGATTGCAAGAAGCATCTTTGGGAAAACACAAACCTTCCAGGTTTTAAAAACCTGGAAGGTTTCAAAAATTCAATCTAAACATTCTAAAATTCCTCAGAGAAAACCTTCCTTCTTCAACCAAGTGAACCTTTGCTGTCTGTTCGTTGTATCTTTACAAAATCAGGAAAATGGTCTAAAATTTATTATCAAACTTTGAACAAAATCAAAATGATTTTAATTTTAATCTGATTTTAATTTTTCTTCCGTATATTTAAAATAGAAACGGGAATAAAAGAAACTGAAAAAGGAATCTTAACAATGCAATGCAAAATGAATTACTTATGGAGTTGGATTTTCACCTCTCTGTTTCTTCTTTTTTCTATCCAATCGGCGGCGGCACAGAAAACATCCCTGCTGACAGGCAAATTGCCAAAAGATTTGAAATTAGATGGACGTCTAACTGAACCTGCCTGGTTTGAAACGGATTCCATATCCAATCTGACCATGATTGAGCCGGAAGAAGGGAAAAAACCTTCCAATCGAACTGTGGTCAAAGTTCTGGCCAACGCCGGCGATTTGGTTTTCGGTTTCGATTGCCGGGACCGCAATGCCGATGGAATCGTTGCTTATTCCAAATCGAGAGATGCGGAATTGAGAAGGGAAGATAATATCCGTTTTGTGCTGGACACTTTTATGGACGGCCGTTCCGGCTATGTTTTTGCTATCAATCCCCTTGGTGCACGGTACGACGGTCTGGTTTCCGATCAGCGTGAAGGAGTGAACAGCAACTGGGATGCAATCTGGGAAGCGAAAACATATATTAGCCGGAAAGGCTGGTCAGCGGAAGTCAGGATTCCCATCAAAAGCCTGAGTTTTAAAAAAGGAATTACAACCTGGGGTTTCAATGTTGAACGGCGAATCCAGCGTCTGCAGGAAACCGACCGATGGGCCGGCACAAAAAGGGATTACAAAATCACACAAACCAGCCAGTCGGGACGCCTCGAAGGATTGCCGGATTTCAATTTTGGCTTGGGTCTGCATATCAGCGGTTCAACCATCGGCGGCGCAGGCATACCGGGACCGGGAATGGATACAGAATTTACACACGATATAAATCTGGACGTTTTGCAAAAAATGGGACCCAATATGCAGGCTTCACTGACAGTTAATACGGATTTTGCTGAAACGGAAGTTGACGCCCGGCAAACCAACATCACCCGTTTTCCCCTGTTTTTTCCGGAGAAAAGGACTTTTTTTCTGGAGGGCGCAGATATTTTTGAATTTGGACTGGGATTAGAACGAGATATTATACCTTATTTCAGCAGGCGTATCGGCCTGATGAATGGGCAGCAGGTTCCTATTAAAGTCGGCGGCAAAGTAAACGGCAGAATCGGTAACACAAACATGGGCGCATTGGTTGTCCGCAGCGGTAAGTTAAAAGATGTTACACCCGGAGCAACAGTGGGTGTCGTTCGCATCAAACAGAATATTTTGCGGGAATCTTCCGTCGGTATAATTGCCACAACCGGCGATCCACACGGTAGTGAACAAAGCTGGCTTTTGGGTTTCGATATGACCTACAAGACTTCCAAATTCAGGGGTGACAAAAATTTTGTTACCGGTATCTGGGGGTTACTTAACCACCGGGAAAATCTAACCGGCGATCAGCAGGCTTACGGATTCAAAATTGACTACCCCAACGACCTCTTTGGTATCTCTCTGTCTTACAAGCGAATCGGCGCCGACTTTCAACCGTCACTTGGTTTTGTGCCGCGGGTTGGGATTAACAGCTGGCGTTTCGGATTTGAATACGACCCCCGTCCCTCATGGAAACCGGTGCGTCAGATGTTTCATGAATTTTTCCCCACTCTGGTAACCGGTTTAAATAATCAGTGGGAAAGCTATCGTGTATTTATGGCGCCTGTCAACTGGCGGCTGGAGAGTGGCGATCGTTTTGAATTTAACATTGTTCCCCAGGGAGAAAATTTATTTGAACCGTTTGTAGTTACGGAAAATACAACCATTCCCAACGGCCGGTATCATTGGATGCGCTACCGCCTGGAAGGTGGTCTGGCGGCAAAACGGAAATTCAGCGGTCAACTGACCTGGTGGTTCGGAGAATTTTACAGCGGAAAACTAGATCAGATCGAATTAACTTCAACATTCAACCCTTCTTCCCTGATTAAAGCGGAACTCTCCGGCGAGGTAAATTATGGCCGTCTGCCGGAAGGGAATTTTACCCAACGCCTCATCGCTTGCCGGATTTCACTAAATTTTTCTCCCGATCTTCAGATAAGCAGTTTCATTCAGTATGACAACGAAAGCGATTCATTTGGCATCAACTCGAGATTACGCTGGACATTCAATCCTCTGGGCGACCTGTTTATCGTTTACAATCACAATCTGGTTAAATCTGTGATGGATCGCTGGAATCTGGATTCCAATCAATTGCTGATTAAATTGCGTTACGGAATACGGATATAGCAATAATCATCAGTAATTTCCGCAGGGATGCAAAAACCTAACCGGGTAGATAATAATAAACGTTCCGGCAGATCAAACCTTCCGGATTTTAAAACCTGGAAGGTTACTTTTAACCATAACCACCAAATAGTTTTCATGTTTTTTTATTCCTGATCAAACAAGTAGATTATGGCTCTAAGTACCTTAAAAAATTGCCTCTTCGTAAGAATTTGTGGGTAAACCTCAAACCTTGCAAAAGCGAATAGTGCTGATTTGAAGCAAGTAAGATGGTTTTGACTACTCCGGAGCAGTATATTTTTCTCACGGTCAGTTTTGTTTTGCTATGAATATCGCTCCCAAACAAGAAAAAGAAGGTTGTGTTCATCGCATTCAGCTTAAATCTGTTATTACCATTATTATGCCTTAAAAAACCTTTTTGTTCAATGCGGTGTTTTTACCCACAAATTCTACGGGAGACCCAAAAAATTTTACACTCTACAAAATTATATTGAATCCAATCACAGGGTTTCAGATAATCTAAGCTGATAAATTAAACACAAAATAGCGTTCATCCATCATATTTTACAAGTCCGTATTTTTTTCTGTACATGTTTAACAAAATAAACCGCAGTTGAAAGTAAAATCACGGGATTTCTTTGATCATGGTTAACCGATTCCCCCAGACGGGATTTGATTCATACTGCACGTCATCCATGGACCGGCGAATGATATGCAAACCAAAGCCCCCTGTTCTCCTTTCTTCGGCGGCTTCTACGGCATCATAATCTTTATTGGGATCGTAATCAAAAGATTTGCCTTTATCCATTAATTTAATGGTAAATTTTTGCCGGTCGTATTTTACTTGCAGCTCGATGTATTTGTTAGTGTTAAATTCATAAGCATGTTCAATAACATTATGGGCCGCTTCATAAACGGAAATTTTTATCCGCGACACTTCCGTATGATCAAATCCGGCATGTTCTGCGTGAATACCGATAAAATCGGTTAATTTGTACAGTTGGTCTTCTTTGCCGTGAACAACTATTCTCTCGGTTTTTGTTTCGTTGACGGTCCCGGCTTTTTCTCCCACTGGCACAGCAAAATCAAAATCGGCGGACCGGTTTTTACCAACTTGCACTTCCTGTTTAGCCGGTGATGTGGTTAAAATATCTTTGATCGAGAAATCTTCCCGGCCAATCGTTGTTTCATTCTCCGGTTGTATTTTCTGCATATTGGGATCAGATTTTCTATGATCCGTTTCAACCGAAACGATTTGTTGAACTTCCTCTCCTTTCTCCAATATTTGTAAAAAGCTCATGGGGTTAAAGCTGATTAAATTCATCTTTGCTGTTTCGGAGAGATTGACTAACAGCAGTTCCCCCCCCTGTCGACGCAGCAAGGAGGATATTTCAATCATAAATCCTAGAAAGCTGTTGGGTGGATAATCAATATTGGCCAGATCGAAAAGAATTCGTATCTGTTTGATTTTTGTCAGATTCACAACCGTTTGATAGAGGAGATGGGCATCCTTAGTGGCGCTGAAGGATTCTGACGGGGTTATTTTTATGATTTTGTTGCCGGGATCGTAACTTTCCACATGAATTTTTGAATGGGACATGGTGTCGTACTTTATTTTTAATATTGATCTAAATGATTATTAACAGACAAATACCTCATTAAAATTATCGGGAGAAAATCGAAAAGAATCAAGTGAAAATTTTCCCGTTTTGGAATACTGCGCTGAATGACCGGATATTTTCACTTCACTACAGCCAACGCCTGTTGTATGTCCTGCTTGAGCAAATTGGGATCTTCAATCCCTACAGAAAAACGAACCAGATTTTCTTTGATGCCTGCTTTTGCCCTCTCTGCCGGATTCAAGGCCGCATGTGTATTAGTAATCGGCTGATTGGCAAGGCTGGTTACCCCGCCTAAACTGGTTGCCAGTTTGATGAATTTAAGATGATCCATGAATTTTTTAGTACCGTCAAAATTCGCTGCGACCAAAAAGCTGAGCATGCCACCGAAACCTTTCATTTGTCTTACTGCAATCTCATGATCAGGATGAGAAGTTAATCCGGGATAAAAGACGGCGTCGATCTTTTTCTGTTTTTCAAGAAAATCAGCGACTATCATGGCATTCTCATTTTGTTTCTCTACACGGAGTTGCAAGGTTTTCAGTCCGCGCAAAATCAAAAAAGCCGTCATCGGATCCATCACTCCGCCAAAAATTTTCCGGTATTCCCAGATGGAATGAAAGTGTTCTTCATTACAGCAGACAAACCCGGCGGTAATATCATGATGGCCGCCTAAATATTTTGTAGCGGAGTGGATAACTATGTCCACGCCAAGTTCTTTGGGTCGCTGGTTCACAGGTGATGCGAACGTGGAATCCAGGATGACCGGCGCACATTTTGCATGAGCAGCATCGGCTAACGTTTTCACGTCCACTACACGTAATAGCGGATTTGTTGGGGTTTCCAGATATAAAACGGATAATCCTTTTTCGATCTCCGCCAAAATACGATCCATTTCACTACAACTCACATCGACCGTTCCAATCCCCAATTTGGGTAAAAAATTGTAGAGCAGTTGAAATGTTCCGCCGTAAACTTCCCGCATACCGACAATCCGGCTGTCTTTTCTTAATTGAGAGAAGATGGTTGTCGTGATTGCAGCCATGCCGGAACTGAAACCGAGCGCGTATTCATATCTTTCTAATGCCGCCATTCTTTTTTCCACTTCGACCACAGATGGATTGTCCCAACGAGAGTAAATGTAACCGCTGCGATTTTGCACTACGTCAATCAGTTCATCAGAATCTTTAAATTGATAAGTTGCCGTCATGTAAATCGGTGGAACTACCGGTGCTCCTTTCATGAGTATTCTCCTGATTTATACTATAGGTTCATCCACAACAAGTCCACTCGCTAAACAGACAAAACAAACGAAAAGTATTTCTGCCCTTAATTGAGCGATTGTAGGGCGATTCGCTGAATCGCCAACTATATTTGCATTTAAAATAAAAATCAATTCAGTAATAAAAACAAACTCAAAAACAAGGGAATCGCTCAATTCAGGGTAGAATAAAATCATTCGGAATTTTTTTAGTTTTTCGTACATTCTGTGGAAAAAATAAATAGGTACGGTCAATCTATTTATTTTGAAACACAGGCGGTCTCTTCTCCAGAAAAGCGCGTGTGCCTTCATTTTTGTCATCGGTGCCACACACATCGCCGAATAAGCTGGCTTCTATTTCCAGGCCGTTGATAAAACCGGTTCGACTTCCGTAAATGATGGCATAGATCGCTCTTTTCACCGCAATAGGGCCGCGGGAAAGAATGGTATCGGCCAGCTTCTCAACTGCCAGATTCAGCTCATTGTGGGGCAGAACCCGGTTCACCAGTCCAATGCGCAGCGCTTCTTCGGCATCGATAATATTTCCGGTCAGGATAAGTTCCGCAGCCATACTGGTGCCGATTAACCGGCTCAGGCGTTGCGTGCCACCGTAACCGGGAATAACACCCAATTTTACCTCGGGTAAACCGAAATAAGCGTTTTCCGAAGCGATGCGGATATGGCAAGCCAGAGCAAGCTCACAGCCGCCCCCCAGCGCATATCCGTTAACGGCAGCGATGACCGGTTTATCCAGACCCGCAAGCCGGTTAAAAATCTCCTGTCCCCGTTGCGCAAAAGCCTTACCGTTTTGTCTGTCCAGCACTTCAATTTCAGCGATGTCCGCACCGGCAATAAACGCTTTCCCGCCAATTCCGGTTACAATAACGACGTGAATATTCGCATCCTTTTCAAGTTGTTCCACTACGGTTTCTATCTCATCCATGGTTTTAGAATTGAGAGCATTCAGTACCTTGGGACGGTTTATGGAGATTTTTCCCAGATTATCCTTAACTTCAAACAAAATATTTTCTAATTTCATAAAACCTCCAATAAAAATAAAAACTGATAGATTTCCACTTTCCCGGGAACAACAATGAAAGGGAGTTTTCCTTAACGTATTCAATAACAAAATCTTGTATGCCTGAATAGGTACAATCTTGTTTGATAAATAGATCCAAAGAAACATTGGAAATTTAATTAATCAAAAAAATCATCGATGAGATATAATATTTCTTTCGGTTCACGAATAAAATAATTTGGTTTCAATGAGTTTAGTTCTTCAGCAGATGTATACCCATAAGCAACCGCACACACATCCACGTTTGCGGCTTTGGCGGATTCCATATCATAAACCGTATCGCCAATCATAATTGCCTCATCCGGTTTAACCCGAGCTAATCCAAGCGCTTTCAAAACCGGTTCCGGCGCCGGTTTTTGTTTGGTTACATCTTCCGGACCCAAAACAGAAATAAAATAATCCAACACACCCAGCCCATCCAGAATTTTACGTGAATATTTTCCCGGCTTATTGGTGACAACAATTTTTGTTATACCGGAATCGTGTAGTGTTTTTAATACCGATTCAATGCCGGAAAATAATTTTGTCTGATCCATTAAATGATCCGCATATATCTGCCGGAATTTTTTAATCATTTTTTGTAACTATTCAGCCTGGTTTCCTTTTGCCACAAAGACAGTAAGTCACGAAAGTTTTAAAAAAACTATTGTAACTATTCAGGTGTTTTCTTTCAATCTTTTTCGCCTTGCCGTGAACGACAAGGCTAAGAAATGAAAGGGCGCTAAAGCGTCCTATTTACGATAGCATCCTTCAGGATGCTTTCATGTCTTAGCCTGAGGGTTCACTCTCAGGCGACCTGAATAGTTACCATTTTTTTTAAATTATTCTGTTCCGGATTCGGTGTGAGCAATTTTATAAACCGGTCAGAACCGGGACCGATGGATTTTTTTGCTTCTGCCAACGAAATGTGCGGTAGTCCCAACTCCCGGCGCAGTTGATTCATGCTGAAATGGACATCTTCAGCCGTGTCTGCCAGCGTGCCGTCCAGATCAAAAATAAACAGGCGGTACTTTTTCTTTTGGTTCAAACGAATATTCTTTCTGTTTATGGCTCAGGAGATATACCGAGGCCGGGTTCATCATTCAAAATCAATTTACCTTGTTCAACAACAGCTCCCCGGAAAGGATCGTTGGTGATAAGTAAATTGCCGTCCAGATCGGCGTAATCTATCAGGGGAGAAATACTTGCACCGGCGGAAACGGCTACCGAAGTTTCGACCATACAGCCAAGCATCACTTTCATTTTCAAGGATTTTGCCAGCCAGATCATGCGCAGCGCTTCCTGTAATCCGCCGGCTTTCATCAGTTTGATATTGATGCCGTCGAACGCAGCCGCCAACTTAGGAATATCCGCCGTTGTTTTTACGCTTTCATCCGCAATGATGGGAATATTCACTCTCTCCCGCACCCAGCCAATTTCATTCAACATATCGTCAGGCATGGGTTGTTCTACAAACTCAACTCCTTCAGAAGCAAGCCAGTTAATCTTGTCTGCCGCCTCATGCTTGTCCTTCCATCCCTCATTTGCATCGATGCGCAGCGGTTTATCCGTCACGGATCGAACCGCGCCGATAATCTCTTCATCATTGCCAAGTCCAAGCTTAATTTTAAGTACCGGGTAAGGTTCGGCTTCCCTCACTTTCTGGATGATCATTTCCTGAGTATCGATGCCAATGGAAAATGTGGTAACCGGGGTTTTTGTTTTATCCAGGCCAAGATAGCGGTAAAACGGCACGTGCAGCGCTTTGGCAATCCAATCCATCAAAGCGATATCCAACGCTGCTTTTGCCGCTGTTTGCGTTTGGTGTAGTTTTTTAATCTCAAATCCCAAGTCGACAAAATGCCAGGGATCCCGATCTGCAAATAGCGGAATCGCCTTTTCTATCACGGCAATCGTTGATTCCGGTGTTTCACCGTAGCGAACATTGGGTGCCGCCTCGCCGAAGCCAACAATATTGTCTTTTTTGACTTTCACAATAATATTCTCTTTGTAATCGGTAGAATTTCTTGCAATTGTCCATGTATGTTTTAAGGTTAAGCGTTTTACTTCGTACGATAATTTCAATCCTTTGGCCATTTCATCTCCTATTCAGTAAGTATTTTCTTTGCTATACGGAATGTGCTGTGCCGATAATGATTGTATAACGGATCCCGCGGATCGAAACTGTTTATATGAACCCATCCGTCCGCATGGATATATTTTCTCTTCCCCAAATAGAATGCTACATGGGTAATATGGTTGGCAGAAGAACCGAAAAACAGCAAATCACCGAGTGATAATTTCTCAAAATGACCGGTTGTATCCACCGCTTCTCCAATAGCAGCCATCTGGTTTGCATCTCTGGGGAGAAAATAGTTGTTCATGCGGTAAACGGTCTGCACAAAACCGGAGCAATCGAATCCTTTTGCCGACGTTCCACCCCACAAATAGGGAATGCCGGCAAATCCTTTGGCTGTTTCTACCAAGCTCTTCCTCTTTGTTACGATTTGGTTGAATTTTTTTTCATCGACGACAAGATTATTTTTCACAAAACCGGTTCTTCCATCCGGTGCTTTAACTTTGATCCAATTCCCAACCGGAATAATTTTTCCCAGTTTTGCTCCGGGAACTAAATCCACCACAATATCACTGCCGGTATTTGGTTGACTATAAACGAGACCGTAATTCGCGGTACAGATCACATGTTGTGAATCATCCCAATGCTGTGCAGTCAACGAATCGACTTCTACCATGGAAGCGCTGCTCAACCAACCCAAATATTGATCACAATTTTGAGCAAAATAGTAACCGGCTTTTTTCTTGAATAATTTCACCGTTGTCCCTAAAATAACCTGATTGATCAATTCAGCGCTGTGTTTGGGCTGGCGGCGCATATTGGCAACACTCACATAAGTGATACCATACATGTTTGCGCCCAATTTGGCGTCGGGCAAAACCTTAATGCTGTCCAGCAAATCATAATATTTAGCAGTTGCATGAAGGGAATCAAGCAAAATTCGTTTTATTTCCGGGTTGATCAATTCGCCGCTCACAATGAGCTGGTCACCCCGCTTCTCCAGTTTGATATTAAACATTTCTACCCGGGTATCCGGCGCCTGACTTTTTTTCACATTTTCCACAACTTTCAACAGGTACGGCGGCAC
This sequence comes from uncultured Deferribacteres bacterium, assembly GCA_913009825.1. Classification (GTDB taxonomy): domain Bacteria; phylum Zhuqueibacterota; class JdFR-76; order JdFR-76; family DREG01; genus DREG01. The sequence goes on along the minus strand of CAJVYQ010000044.1, from coordinate 2,157 downwards.
CTGATTGGAAATTTTCTGACAGGAAAAAAGTGTTATTAGAGTCAGTAAAAAAAGAATTGTCTTCAATCTTTTCATCATATTTTCACCTTTTTGTTATATAATTTTTTAATGTGAATGGCTGGTTGATACAGTAACTGACTCAGTCGAACCATGGCAAGCATGAAACTTAAATTGAATTAACTTCAACCGGTTATTCACATTTTTAATATCAGTGTAGTTTTAGTTTTTTACCTATTGTTGTTTACTTGATTAGTCGATTCGAGGAATCGACTTACCTTCACTAAACCAAATAAAATAAACAGTATTTTTTTCATGTTGATCAATTATTTTTATACCAATCCGTTATTTTCGTAGCATGTGTTTTTAACTGCTTCTTTTGTTGATGTTTTTCCATGGCCAAACGGATCAACTCGTCCAGGAGTTGGGAATAGGACAGGCCGGATGCTTCCCATAATTTGGGATACATACTGATTTTGGTAAAACCCGGGATGGTGTTTACCTCGCTCACGTAGAGTTGGTCCCCGGTAAGAAGAAAATCTACGCGCGCCATTCCTGAACAATCGATAGCTTTAACTGCTTTAATAGCTAATTGTTGCGCATTTTTCTTCATATTTTCCGGAAGATTTGCCGGAATATTTAGAAGAGAAGATGTATCTTCATATTTTGCCTGATAATCATAGAATTCGCGGGTTGGTTTCACTTCACCGGGCACAGAAGCACGCAGCTCATCGCTGCCTAAAACAGATATCTCAATTTCCCGGGCATTTTCCACACTTTTTTCGATGATAATTTTTCTATCGTATTCAAAAGCTACTCCGATGGCTTTTTTCAACTCGTCTGTGCCGATTGCCTTTGTGACCCCGATGCTGGAGCCCAGATTTGCCGGTTTGATAAACATTGGATAACCCAACCGGGCTTCAATTTCTGCCAATTTATCCGGCGCCTTTTGCGGCTCATCGTTCTTTGTAAAAGAGAGAAATTGCACGACAGGAAGTCTATGAAAGGCAAATAATTGTTTTTGAATCACCTTATCCATGCCAACCGCAGAACCCAAAACCCCAGCGCCAACATAAGGAATGTCCATCAGTTCAAATAATCCCTGCATTGTTCCGTCTTCACCGTAGGTGCCATGTAGAACTGGAAATATTACATCTATCTCCATCTCACCCGCAAAAATATCAGCTGCAGTATAATCCAGTAGAAGAATACTCCTCACGGTCGGATCGGCTGCCGGAAATGCGGAAATATTGGTTTCAATTTTTCCCTGTTGCAACATTTGCAAAGCTTTTTCATGAACTATCCATCTTCCATTATGAGTAATACCAATCAAAACCGGTTCATAATGATTCGGGTCGAGGGCATTAATAATACTTGCTGCCGACACCAGCGAAACTTCATGTTCTGCAGAACGTCCGCCAAATAGAACAGCCACCCTAAGTTTTTTCATCTGCTTTCTCCTGAAAATGGAAATTCACATCTGTGTTAGTTATAGTATAAAAAGGAAAGAAAAGAGAAACAAGGAAATTAATTTTTTCATTTTAGGTATCCTCTCAATAAGTTCTGGTAGGACTTTGTAATCTATAAAATGTCCGGTTGACGAAGTATTTGGTAACTGGTGATCAGTAATCTATGACTGGAAATGATGTTAATGTGAAGATGAAGAATATTGATGCACGGATAACGGTCTTCGTTCAACTTGCTTGGAACCGCGGAGACGAACTTGATAAATAGGCAAACATTGAACCAAACCGTACTGAGAAACAAAAAAGTATTCGCTGTTTCAAGTCAAGTTGAAACGTTCGTTATACTGCAAATTATGCACTTTAAGATAATTTCATTAATCGGATTTCATGCAGCTCTTATACTTCCACCAAACTCCACGGTTCATTTGAGTTTTGTATCCCCGGCTCTATCTACTACACCCATTCCGCCGTCTGCCGGGTTTTTCAAGAATTTAGTAGTGGAAAATGGTTTTCCCAATCATGTTCGACCGGCACGTTTATCAAATATTTGTAACTATTCAGCTCACTTCTGTCTGACACAGGCAGAAAGCTCACGAAACAATCGAATGATCTCATCTAACTTTTTTCCTGTTTTTTTTTGAGTCTTTCGCGGGCTGCCTGAGTAGTGACAATACCGTAACACTTTAGTTTTTTG
>CAJVYQ010000043.1 GCA_913009825.1 uncultured Deferribacteres bacterium | reverse complement strand
GAGCGCAAAGGAAGCGGATTTGTTCAAAAAACTAAAGTGTTACGGTATTGTCACTACTCAGGCAGCCCGCGAAAGACTCAAAAAAAAACAGGAAAAAAGTTAGATGAGATCATTCGATTGTTTCGTGCGTTTTCTGCCTGTGTCAGACAGACGTGAGCTGAATAGTTACTATATTTAATTGGTTGAATTCGACTTCCATGGAGGAATAATGCTCAGAATAAAACCATTCATCATCATACTGCTTTCCCTCTGTTTTTCTGTACCTTCTCTCTCTTTTGCCCAATTTAAAGTTGAACCCAAGGCAAATTGGTTCGGTTTTGCCGAAGAAAAACCGGTTGAGTACTATTCGCCCATGCGTTACAATCGCTGCGAAGGCTGGTTTCCGGCATTTGGTGTAACTCTGCGACCCAAAACCGTCCCGAGGATCTCTTTTTCTGTGGACGCCGGTTATGGCATCAGCAGCAAAACGGCGAAGTTTAATGCCGGGTTTGAATACAAACTGCCTTTTACATGGGTGCAAAAAATCGGCGGCAAATATTTTGACGATACGTTCACCAATGACGATTGGATCATCGGCCGCATCGAAAATTCATTTGCCGCGTTTCTGCTGCGGGAAGATTTTAACGATTTTTTTGTCGCAAAAGGATTTACTCTCCGGGCAGTCAAAGATTTTGAGGACTGGCTTCATCTGCGCCTTGCGTTTTGGTCCGGTGAGTACGGGACTATGCAAAAGGCAACCGACTGGAGTCTTTTTGGCGGACATAAAAAGTTTCGTGAAAATCCTGCCGTCAGTCCGGGGCGGGAAAATAAGCTGCGGCTGGAATTCATTTACGACAAACTGGACAATCCAATTTTCCCGCTGCAGGGATTTTATCTGGAGGGTGCCGTAGAGAAAGGCGGCGGATTTTTGGGAGGCGATTTCAACCAAACGGGAGTTTTCCTCACCGCAAAATATTTTCAAAGTTCTTTTGCCAATCAAAAATTGGTATTTCAGGAGCGGTTTGGCCGCAGAGATATGGATCTGTTTGCGCCGCAATACCTGTTGGATCTGGGAGGAATCGGCACCTTGCGCGGTTACCGGTTCAAGGAATTTGCCGACCACAACAATCTGTTCCTTAGCTCGGTGCAATACTATTTTAACGGAGATTTGCTGCAAAAACTTCCTTTACAAAGATTGCCGTTTTACAGCGGCCTGGGACTGATCCTGTTTGCAGAAGTTGGTTCTGTTTGGGGTGAAAATATTCTGCTGGACGGAGTAGTAGATACCGGTTCACGTCTGTGGAAATCCGATGCTGGTTTTTCCCTTTCAATGACCGGTGATTTTCTCCGCATCGATTTTGCAAAACGGTTGGATCGCAGTTCGGATACATGGACGGTAACCTTTAGAATTTTACCCCATTGGTGATTTGCAGGATGAAAAGGAATGTCACACCAGGGCGCCGGAAACCTTTTTTGCTGCTGTTTTTTATTTTTACGTTTGTCCTTGCCGCCATGAAGCTTACCGGTCTTCCGGCTCAGGTGCTGTTGGAAGCGGACAGCGTGGTCATCGGAAATATCCGGGTGCAGGGCAATTTCAAGACCAAAAGGGATGTAATTGTCCGGGAATTGGAGTTCTCTGCCAATGATAGAGTGAGCAAAAAAGAATTGGAGTTGGCGCGTCAACGGATCGAAAATCTGAATCTTTTTAACCGTGTTATCTTTAATTTCAAAGATAGCGGAGAAAAAAAGGATTTGATCATTTTGGTATGGGAGCGGTGGTATCTGTACCCGACGCCGATTTTTACGGTAAATGAGCACGATTGGCACAAGCTTTCCTATGGTTTTGGTCTGTATCACGCAAATTTTCGCGGTCGCGCAGAAAATTTATGGCTCGCCGGCTGGCTGGGGTACAATCCCGGTTTGACCCTCTCTTTCACCAACCGCTGGTTTGGCGGCAGGCATCGTCTGTTTACCAATATTTCATTGGAATCGCAGCGCATCGCCAGTAAAACGCTGCTTTTTCCGGATCAAAAGGAGCATCATCGTTCTGTGGCGCTTCTTTTTGGCAGGAAGTACGGAATTCATTTTTACTCTGCCGTAGAGCTTACACTGGCCTCTGTGAATGCCGGTAAAAAACTGCTCTGGCAGACCGGACAAAATCATGATCATCTGTTCTCTTATGCCGTACAGTTACAAATGGATACACGGGATTTGTGGGAATATCCGAAACAGGGCAGAAAATCGCTGCTCTCTTTTTCCCGTTCATTCCTGCTTAATGGCGGCGCAACATTCAATAAATGGCAGGTTGACTGGAGAGAATATCGATCGTTTTGGGGGATTACATTTGCCGGCAGATTTTTGGCCGCACTGACACAAAATAAACTGCCGGTTTATGAACATTTGTATATCGGCTATGGCGACCGAATCCGGGGATATTTTCAGGAAATCTATGAAGGTGACAACTGCATGTTAGGTTCCCTGGAAATGAGAATACCGATTTTGAAAGTTAAATATTTCAAGATTCCGGCGGAGGCCTGGTATGCCGCTTATTTACAAAATATGAAATTCGGCGTTTATTTCACCCTGTTCCGGGATACCGGACAGGTCTGGCGGCGTGGTGAATCATTCAGGATAAACAGGCTGCAAACGGGCAGCGGCCTCGGCTTGAATTTTATTTTGCCCTATTCAAATATTTTAAGGCTTGAATATGCTTTCAACGAAGCCAATCAGCCGGAATTTATTTTTGATGTGAAAGCTTATTTTTGAATATCCGAATTATATGAACAGTAAAAATCATCTTGAATCGTATTTTGTACCAGCCGGCCAGATAAAAAATGGTTTACTTATAATTGGCGGAGGTGAATTTCGTCATCTTCATAAAGTGAAAAGAAAAAAGGCCGGCGACCAGGTGCAGGTTACCGACGGAGAAGGGAATTTCTACACGGTTCATATAGAAGAGATAAAAGCGACACAAGCGATTGCGACAATCGTAAAAACCCGCAGGCTTGTGGGTGAAACACTAACGGCAATCACTCTGGCCCAGGGTCTTATCCGCAGCCGGCGCATGGATTGGCTTGTCGAGAAGGGCACAGAATTGGGTGTGCGGCAATTTGTCCCCGTACAGATGGATTATTGCCGGGTCGGGGTTTCCGATTTGAAAATTATACGCTGGCAGCGATTGGCCCAATCCGCCCTGAAACAGTGCGGCCGTTCCATTCTGCCGCAGATCGATAAAAAAACAAGTGTTGAAGATTTGGTGAACCGGTTGCCCAAACCGGTGCTTTTTGCCCATTCCGGCGGAAAAGCAAGTGTTCTCGATGTGATCCGTTCACTTGGCAAAAAAAAGGGAACCCTGTTACGCAAGGTTTCACTTATCGTCGGGCCGGAAGGCGGCTTCAGTGAAGATGAAGTTGCTTTTTTCCGTGAGTGGGGATTTCACCAGGTTCAATTGGGGGCGCGCCGCTTACGCTCGGAAACGGCAGCGATCACATTTGTCACACTAACTCTGAATGCCCTGGGGGAGATGTAGAAAAAAGAAAGTTGGGTTGGGGTCGGAATAGAAAAATGAGATCATCCGGGAATGAGGCGTTTGAAAATGTGTGTCGCTTAATCCGGTTTTTTCTACACGATTCCGATATGAATCCGTAGTGAATCGGAATATGTTTTTTGGCAACAGTTTAGTTCTTTGAAAATCTGTGTCTTTTATAACAATCTTACTCGATGCGTGTGTCCCGATAGTTACAAAAGATCACAAAAAACAGGATTTTTCAAATGACTGAAGTGCCACAATTTTAAAATATCCTCTAACGAGAAACAGAAAGGAGTAATCCATGCAAGATTGTACATTCTGTAAAATAATTACCGGTGAAATTCCGGGTGAAATTTTACACAAAGATAACAAAGTCGTCGTATTCAAAGATATTAACCCGCAGGGGCCGGTGCACATTCTTATTGTGCCAACCAAACATATCGAGTCTATTCTCGATCTGACTCCCGAGGATAACGAAATCATGGGTGAATTAATTTACCGCGCTAAATTGATGGCGGAAAAATTAGGTGTGTCCGAAAAAGGGTTTCGTCTGGTAATCAATACGGGAAAAAATGCTCGTCAGGCGATTTACCACATCCATGCTCACCTCATCGGTGGCAGAAAAATGACCTGGCCGCCGGGATAGTGTAAACCGGACGTTCGAAATGTTCTGTTTTGCCATTAGTTTAAATTTTTCCTTGATTTATCAAAGAAGAAAGGTTATTTTATAATGTTTAATTTTAAGCAAAAATGAAAGGCAGGTGAAGTTAGTGCCAACAGTTATTGTGCGTGATCGTGAACCGTTCGAACGTGCTTTCAAGCGTTTTAAGAAGTCGTGTGAAAAAGCCGGTCTGATGTCCGATATTAAAAAGCATCAGCATTTTGAAAAACCCAGCGAAAGAAAGAAACGGAAATTGAATGCTGCTAAGCGCCGTACGCGCAAAATTATGATGATGGAGCGATAAAAGGGAGTTTGCAATTGTCTCTTACCGATCAACTTGTTCAGGACTTAAAAACCGCCATGAAGAGCGGTGATTCTGTGCGCCGGGATGTACTGCGCTTGTTGAAATCGCAGTTGCGCAACAAAGAGATTCAATTGAATGCCGCCTTGAGCGAGGATGACGAAATCCAGGTGCTTAATTCTGCGGTAAAAACGCGGAAAGAGTCCATAGAACTGTATCAAAAAGGCGGCAGGAATGATTTAGTCGAACAGGAGAGACAGGAACTTGAAATTGTTCAATCTTATTTGCCGCAAGCCTTAAGCGAAGAAGATCTGAACCGGGCTGTTGCTGAGGTGATCGCCGAATTCGGCGCTGTTTCCGCTAAAGATTTTGGCCGGGTGATGAAAGAAGTGATGAGCAGGTACCGCGGCCGTGTCGATGGAAAACAGGTGCAGGAAATCGTTCGGAACGAACTTGCCTGAGTAATCGAACGTATCTGAGCAGTTGTGTTGTGATGATGCAGATTTTTATTTTGGATGTTCGCTACCGGTCATCCTGAAATAAATAGAAAGTGAATGAGGTGGAAGCGCCAAGTTCACTTTTTTTGTTTATAGAAAGAGGAAAGGTTCTGTTTTGAATCTGTTTGATCTTGTCATTTTAGCTGTGCTGGCAATTTTCGTTTTCAACGGATTCCGCTGCGGTTTTCTGCGGGAAATTGCCGGTTTAATCGGAATTGTCGTTGCTTTCATTTTGGCCGTTCGTTTCATGAACGACCTCTCGGTGATTGCATCTTACTATCTGGGCATGTCGCCGCGGGTTGCCGTTGCCGTCACCGCAGTTGCTATTTTCATTTTTGTGTTGATCGCCTTCATCTTGCTGTCAAAAATTCTGCGCAAACTGATGGAGTTGGCGACATTGGGTTGGATCGATCGCCTGCTCGGTTCACTCCTGGGCTTGTTAAAAGGAGGGCTGATTGTCAGTATTTTGGCCTTGATCATCTCGCTGGTTCCGGCCGGCCGGGAATTTGAAACGGAGCAGGAACAATCCGTTCTTTTTGAACCGATGCGTAAAGTTGCTCCCATTATTTTCAACGGATTAGGGAAAATCCTGCCTGCTGCCGGTGATTTTTACGGGGAAGTGAAAGAGAGTTTGAAAGATAAAACCGGCGACATGAGCGGAGAGGCAAAAGACTGGCTGGATTCATTTCGCAACCGAAAAAAAAGTTCAACCGGGAAAAACGGGAATTCGGAGAAAATTTGATGGAAACTGAATTTGAAGAACTGTTCCCCGCGCTGGAACTTGACAAAGTTCGGCAAAAAATTGCTTCTTTTGCCAGCTGTGAAATAGGCGGAGAACGGATTTTACAGATTCGTCCGTTTCATGATGTTTCTGCTCTACAGCTTCGCTTGCAGGAAGTCGCCCGGATGATGGAGCTTCTGCGTTACGACGATCCTTTTCCCATTCACGGCATTGAAGATATTCGCAATGTGTTAACACAAGCGTCGGTGGAGGGAAGCACCCTTACGGTGGAAAATTTAATCAGCGTTGCGAAGACCTTAGCTGTATCACAAGCTCTCTATCGCTACCTGGGCGGGCGCCGGAGCAAGTATCCCCAATTGGTTCCTTATTTCAGGAAATTGTCATCCTTTTTGGAGATCACCCGGGATATTGCAAAAACCATTGATTTCCCGACACAGGAAATAAAAGACAACGCGTCGCCGGAATTGGCCGCCATTCGCAAATCTCTGCGGCAGAATCAGGGGCGGGTGCGGAAAAAGCTGAATGAATTGGTAGAGCGCTACAAAGATTTTTTGCAGGAACCGATCATCACCATCAGGGAAGGGAGAATGGTGATTCCCCTGCGCGAAAATGCCAAAGGTCAGGTAAAAGGTTTCATTCATGACCGGTCGGCCAGCGGCGCCACGCTGTTCATCGAACCGACGGCGGTGTTTGAAATGAACAACCGGATTCGGGAAATGGAGCTTGAAGAACGACAGGAAATTGGAAAGCTTCTCCTAAAATTGACCTCTCTGATTCGTGATCAACTGGAGCCCATTAAGGAAAGTTTTATCACTCTTTGTCAATTGGATGAACTGTATGCTATCGGCCGTTTTGGCGTGCAGTGGCAATGTGCCGTGCCCAAATATAATCCGGCTGCATTGGAAATTATTCGTGGCTACCACCCGTTGCTGCTCATGAAATACGGCGGGCGGGAAAAGGTGGTTCCCCTCGATGTTACTTTGGATGAAAAAATTTACCAGCTTATCATCACCGGTCCCAATGCCGGAGGGAAAACAGTTGCGCTTAAAACCATCGGTCTGGCGGCTTTGATGTTCCAGTGCGGTTTACCGGTATTTGCCGAAGAGCAATCTCAATTCCCTGTTTTTGACCGGATATTTGTCGATATTGGCGATCTGCAATCGATAGAGCAGGACTTATCTACCTTTTCCGCCCACGTCGCCGGGATTGCCCGGATCCTAACAAATGCAACGGATCATTCCCTGGTATTATTGGATGAAATCGGTACCGGCACCGATCCGGCGGAAGGCGCAGCACTGGCGATGGCTTTTCTGGAAAAACTGCACGAGAGAAGAACCAAAACCGTGGTGACAACCCATCAGGGCGCATTGAAGGCGTTTGCCTATAAACTGAACCGTGCGGAAAATGCTTCCATGGCATTTGATGATAAAACGCTGAAGCCGACTTACCATTTCCGTGTGGGGATTCCGGGCAGCAGTTATGCTTTTGAAATTGCCCGAAGATTAGGATTGCCGGATGATGTAGTGGCAGAGGCCAGAAAATTGGTGGGCGCTTCCCATGGTAAATTGGAAAAATTCATTTTGGAGTTGGAACAAAAACTGAATCATCATCAGCAATTACTGGCGAAGGCGGAAATTCAAAAAACAGAGTTGGCGGGATTAACCAAACTTTATCGTGAAAAATATGCCGCCTTGCAGAAGGAAGAGAAACAACTGAAACGGAAAGCGGCGGAAGAATCCAAAGCCATTCTGGACCGGGCCAACAGCGTTATCGAAGCGGCTGTGCGGGAAATAAGAACCGCGCAGGCGGATAAGCAGAGTATCAAATCTGCCCGTTCCCGGGTTGAATCCGTACGTAAAGAAGTTGAAAAGCAATTGGCTGAAACCGCCGTAACTGAAAAGCCGTCCGGGAAAGCGCCGTCCGTAGGGGACACGGCATACTGGCAGGAAATGAATGTGACCGGAACCGTGGTGTCTGCCCCCGATTCCTCGGGAAATGTTTGGTTGGAAGCCGGTGATTTGAAATTGAACCTGCCTTTGCACAGTCTTTCCCTGATTAAAAAAAATAAGCAGGCCAAACCATCCGCCGTCATCCGTAATTCGCTACGTTCAACGGCCGGTCTGCGCACGGAAATTGACCTGCGCGGCATGACCATGGATGAAGCGGAACCGGTATTGGAAAAATATCTGGATCAGGCCTATCTTTCCGGACTGGATCAGGTACGCATTATTCACGGCAAGGGAACCGGAGCGCTGCGCAAAAAAGTGAATGAGTATTTAAAGGAACACCCCAACGTGGACAGTACCCGGTTTGCCGCCTGGAATGAGGGCGACCTGGGCGTGACGGTAGCGGAGTTTAAAAAGTGAAATGTTCCGGCAAGATATGATTGTCTCGAAAGTTGTTTTACACCCTCCGTACCTCTTCAAAGGGAAAATTTTAAATTGAAGGATAAGATCGTAACCGATTATAGAATAAGTGATGGTTATACCCTATATTTCTAACTAAAGTAATGCAACATCAGATACAAGCGAAATAATTGAATCACCCTGAGATAATAAAATACATGGTTTGCTAATTCCTTTTTATTTTGGTATATTATATTATTCAATTATTTTATTTTTGAATAAATTTGAACAACAAAAACAAAGGATATGATAATGAGTATTGTAAAAGAAGAGGCAAAGAAACTTATTAGTAATCTCCCAGATGAAGCTTCTTGGGATGACTTAATGTATGAAATGTATGTAAGAAAAAAAATTGATGAAGGAATAAAAGCAGCCGATGATGGAAAGTTAGTTTCGCATGAAGAAGTTAAAAAACGATTTTTAAACAAATGAAATTATCGTGGACCTTACCTGCTGTAAATGATATAGAATCAATACGGGATTATATAGCAAGAGATTCTGATCTGTATGCTTCGAGTTTTATTGAAAAAATCCTGTATGCTGTGGAAAAACTTGAAAATTTTCCAATGATTGGGCGTGTAATACCAGAGGCGAATAATCAGGATCTTAGAGAATTGCTATTCCAGAATTACAGGATCATGTATAGAATTCATCATGATACAATTCAAATTATAGCAGTGATACGAGGCTCGAGAGATATAACAAAATGGCCTCTTAAACCTTGGGAAATTGTTTAGAGAAAAAATAAAAAAACATGGATACCTCAGCTTATTATTTAAATCCTTTTGTTATCATAATGTGAACTCTATAATTGGTGAGTTTTCATATATTAAATTGATTAATACTCTTTTAAATTATTAGTCTTAAAACAGAAGACTGTGACATATTATTTTATAATTAGGTAATGGTATAACCAGCGTATCATCGTGACCCAAAATAGCGCATTGCTTTTTGGATTTTTAGTGCTATTTAGTAAGTTTTAATGTAGGTTTAAGTTTATAATTATTAATATTTTGGGCAGGTTATACACAAAGTCGTTATCTATTTGAAACCGCTAAAGCGGTTAATGTGCTGTTTTCTGAATATGTTTTCCACCACAATAAATTGTGGTGTTGGTACAATCATTTTTTGAACCAACACCATAATTTATCATGGTTTCACTGGTAATACAGATAAAATTAATACCGTTTTAACGGTTTACAAGAATTATCTAATTGCACAATGAGCAGATACGCAAAATTTGTTATCTTTACTTTCCGGTGCAGTTATAAAATTTGTAACACTTTAGTATTTTGAAAAACTACAATTGTCCGGCATTCTGGAATGACAATTTCGGTTGTCGTTTAAAAAGTGAAATGTGATAATTATTTCAAAGAACTAAAGTGTTGCCAGAATTTGAAAAAGGAAATCACCTGAATAGTGCTTGAACGAAAATCCTAAAAAATGCCCAAAAGCGTCATTCCTGCGAAAGCAGGAATCTAATAAAAACAGATTGTTATAGATTCCTGCTCTCCACTTTCGTGATGACAAGCTTTGCGGGAAAGACAGATAAAAGGAGTTTTCGTACAAATGCTAAATATATATTAGCTATGCTCTGTGTTCCTGCATTTTTGTGTTTAAGGTTATTTTAAATGCGTATTCCATCCGGTAAAATAGAAGAGATCCGGGCAGCGGCGGATATTTTCGATGTGGTCTCCGGTTACGTCGGTTTGAAGCGGCGCGGTCAGAATTATTTTGGCCTTTGTCCCTTTCATACGGAAAAAACGCCCTCTTTTTCCGTCAATCCGCAAAAGCAGATTTTCCATTGTTTCGGTTGTGGAGAAGGAGGAAATTCCATCTCCTTCATCATGAAAATTGAGAACCTTTCTTTTGTGGAATCGGCCAAATTGTTGGCGGAGCGGTATCACATCCAAATACCGGAATCCAAAGAAACCGATGAGAAAGAAAAAGCAAAATTAGCCCTTTATGATGTGAACCGGTTTGCCACCGATTTTTTTGTCAGACAGCTCTGGAGTCCGGCGGGAAAAGCGGCGCTAACTTATCTGCAAAAGCGGCATTTCAGCGAAGAGGTGATCCGTGAATTTGAACTGGGTTTTGCCCTGTCATCGTGGGATGCGCTTATCAAAGAAGCGCTGAAATTCGGATTTTCCAATGAGCAGCTCAAAGCGGTGGGGTTAGTGATTCCCAATAAAAAAGGCGGGTACTACGACCGGTTCCGTGAGCGGATCATGTTTCCTATTCACAATGTATCGGGTCTGATTGTCGGTTTCGGCGGCCGGATTTTGCAGGACCGGCCGGACTCTCCTAAATATATCAATTCACCGGAAACAGCAATTTACCGGAAAAGCAGGATTTTATACGGCCTGTTTCAAAATCGGGAAACAATCCGCAAACGGGAAAAATCGTTGCTGGTTGAGGGATATGCAGATGTGCTGGGACTTTCTCAGGCGGGGATAAAAAATGCGGTTGCCAGCTCCGGTACCGCACTGACCACGGAACAAGCCCGTCTGCTGCTGCGTTACGCTCCCAATACGATCATTCTTTATGACGGCGATCTGGCCGGCGCCAATGCATCCCTGCGCGGCGTAGATATTTTATTGCAGGAAGGGCTGCAGGTAAAAGTTGCCGTATTGCCGGAGGGGAGCGATCCTGATAGTTTTGTGAAAGAAAAGAGTGTCGACGAACTGAAAATAATTCTCAGCAAGGCGCGGGAATTAATCGATTTTAAAATTTATGCTTTTACCGCCGGGAATCCTTTGCAATCGCCGCAGCAAAAAGCGGCTTTGGTCAATATGCTGGCCGAAAGTGTCGGCAATATCCATGACGAAGTGATGCGGAATCTGTACATTCAGGAAATTGCCAGACGATTAAACTTAAGCGAGACGGTCATTTTCCGTGCGGTCTCCAAAAAGAAACGGTTCGGCAAGAAACAAGAGGACAGTGTGCCCGCCATGCCGGCGAGAGAAATTCATGGCGTTCGTTTTCAGGCGGAAAGAGAGATACTTGAAATCCTTCTCCGTTTTCCGAAAATGATCCCCGCCGTCTATCATCATCTGGAATTGGATGAATTGAAATACCCGGAACATCGCCAGGTGATGATGGAAATTTATGAGCAATATGTGAACACCGGCAGAATTAATCCGCAGCATGTTTTGGATTTTGTCGAAAACGGGGAATTGCAAAAATACATTGTTGCTGTGTTGGTCAAGGAAGAAGAAGTTGCCGAAAATGTGCTGAACCAGTGGACATCGGATTGTATACGTAGTATTAAAATTAACAATTTGCACATAAAAGCGGCCGAAGCGCGCACGACGCTGAAAGAATATGAAATAAAGAAAAACGGTAAAAAAGTTTTGGAACTGAGCCAAACTTATGCAAAGATGTGCAGGGATATAGAACAATTGAAAAAAAAAGTCTTTCTCTCCGGGGAAGAAGAACGGCTGTGAATCAATTTTATCTGTAACTGCCCGGGTATGTTCGTTGGGTTAATTATAATCACGTTTCGACTCTGCTCAGTATGGCTATTTTAGCCGGCCTGAGCCCTTCGTGAGGCTCAGGATAAACTTAGCTTCCTGCATATCAAAAAACAAGCGCACCTGAGTAGTTACTTTTATCTTAATATAAAGATAAAGGAATCCCGGTGAAAACAGAACAAGAAAATTCAAAGCGATCATTTGAACCGATACAAACCGGAGTGACCCAAATTTTCGGTATTCGTTACCCGGTTATTCAGGGTGGCATGATCTGGGCGGCCGGCGCTGAACTGGCGGCAGCGGTGTCCAACGCCGGCGGTTTGGGTTTGATCGGTTCCGGCTCCATGTATCCGGATGAATTAATCCGGCAAATCCGGTGGGCAAAATCCCACGCTCAAAATCCGTTTGGTGTAAATATCCCGCTGTTTCGCTCCGATGTGGGGGAATTGATTAAAATTTGCCTTGAAGAAGGGGTACGGATCATTTTTACTTCGGCCGGAAACCCGAAAAAGTATACGCCATTTTTGAAAGAAAACGGCATAAAAACGGCCCATGTGGTTCCTTCGGTAAAATTGGCGCAAAAAGCGGCGGCGGCCGGTGTGGACGCCATTGTGGCGGAAGGCACAGAGGCAGGGGGACATAACGGTTTCGATGAAATTACTACGATTTGTCTGATCCCGCAGGTGGTGGATGCCGTCTCTGTTCCGGTCATCGCTGCGGGAGGGATCGGCGACGGACGCGGCATGGCGGCTGCATTTGCTCTGGGTGCAGAGGGCGTACAGATGGGGACACGGTTTGCACTTTCAGAAGAATCTGCCGCTCATGAAAATTACAAAATGGCCGGCATTGCCGCCGGGGAAAGCGACACGCGGTTGATCGCCAAAAAATATGCACCGGTGCGAACAATTGTAAATCCATTTACCGAAAAAATAATTGCTGCGGAAAACAGCGGCGCCTCCCGGGATGAAATAATTAGGCTGCTGGATTCCGGCAAAGCCAAAGCGGCTATCCGCGATGGTGATACGGAGAACGGCGAAATTGAAATCGGCCAGATTTGCGGTATGATCAAAGAGATAAAACCGGCTGCAGAAATTATACAGGATTTGCTGCGCGAATTTAGCAAGACTGCCAAAGTCTTCAAGACTTTGGCAGTCTGAGAATTAGATTTAAATAGGGAGCGGGCAGGAGTATCCGCAAGTGCAGAAGCTGACCTTCTCAAAGAAGGTTAGTGAATCGTTTTCATGATTAATATGTTGAGAAGATTTCTTACAGGTAGTCTTCAATGCCCTGTTGCGAAACCAGGTGAATTTCTTGTAAAAATGTGTTAATGGAAAATCTTGTTCGAACCTAATATAATAATCTTATTCAGTGAGTCCGGCTTTCGTTCATTTTTAAACTTGAGAAAAATATGCAACCCAATTGGACTTCAATAATACCGCCTCTCCTCGCGGTTATACTCGCCTTTATCACAAGAGATGCGATAATAAGTCTTGTTATTGCTTGTTTTGCCGGAGTGATTTTGATGGGGCAGGGATTAGCCGGTTTTCCAGCTCTAATTACACGATCACTCGGTCGGGAAGATTTTATCTGGATTTGTATGATCGAACTATATATCGGGATTCTGGTAGCTTTCTTTCAACGTTGTGGTGCAATTTCGATGTTTACTCAACAGGCGGGAAAATGGACAAAAACGAAAAAACAAGTATCCTCTCTTGGTTGGGGGCTTGGTCTGTTCATTTTTTTTAGTGATTATTTCAGCCCCATTTTTGTCGGCCCGGTGATGCGGAATCTCACCGATAAATATAAAATATCACGTGAAAAATTGGCTTATATTTGTGACTCAACTTCAGCGCCGATAGTTGTAATTGTGCCAATCACAGGGTGGGCTGTCTATTTAAGCGGACTTTTAATCGGAACTGCCGGGATTGAAAACAGAACCCAGGCAATGCACCTGTTTATTCAAAGCGTGCCTTACAATTTTTATGCCTATCTAACTGTGATTTTTGTTGGTTTAATAGCCTGGCAAATCATTCCTGATTTTGGCCCGATGCGAAAAGCAGAACATCGGACCATCACCACAGGGAAAGTGATGCGAGACGGCGCTGTACCAATGATGGGGAAAGAGCTAACCGATTTGGAGATTTCACGATCGCAACATCCAAATATTGCACTCAATTTTTTACTGCCGGTCGTTATAATAATCAGTATAAATGTTACTACATTTATTTTGGCCGGTAAAGCCAGCGTTATGGAAAGTTTTATGGCGGCATGTTCAGTTCTTGGTATAATCATGTGGCTGCAGAAGGTTGATTCTCTACGCGGTATTGTGCAAACCGCAATAACCGGGATGAAAGGTGTTTTACCCGCAGTAATCATTCTTGCACTGGCATATTGCATCAACACAGTAAGCAGAGAAATGAAAACGGCAGAATATTTTGTGCAACTCAACAACCAGTGGATGAGTCCTAAATTTTTGCCCCTGATTCTTTTCATCTTAAGTGGAATTATCAGTTTTGCCACCGGAACATCGTGGGGTACTTATGCGATTATGGTGCCCATTGCACTTCCTGTTGCCTACCAGTTTGCCGGCGGGACAATCGATTCTCTTGTTCTGTCATCATTTGCGGCTGTTGCAGGAGGTGGAGTTTTTGGTGATCACTGTTCACCTTTGTCTGACACGACCATACTTTCTTCCCTGGGCAGCGCCTGTGATCATATAGACCATGTAAAAACCCAACTGCCGTACACTTTAACAGTTGCGGCAATTGTTTCATTGTTATATCTGATTATTGGGATAGTTTAAGATGTTAACCCGGCCGGGGTTTATTTAAATTAGATTTGGTGACTATATGAATAAAGATACAATCATTAATGAGATTAACTAGTGTCTGAAAGAAAACTCGAGGAATCTGTATGTTACAATAACTTAAAGGGTTAAACAGATTTCTCTCCACTTTAAATTTTTATTTTTCTTGGATTCATGCTTTCGCGGGAATGACACTTTTTACTGTTTTTTAGGCTTTTCATTCAGGCATTAACTGGAAGCAAAACACCGGCGGGTTTGCTGATCAAATTAGTTTACATGATAACAATTGGAAATAAAGGAGTAAAAAATGAGTAAATATGTCATATTAGGCGCAGGTTTAATGGGACGAGCGATCGCTAAATATCTGCTCGACACAGAATGCAAATGCGAAATTACTTTAACCGATATTGACGAAAATAGTTTGATTGATGCCGGGGATTTCATCAAATCCAAAAGAGTTAAGAACCAACAGATAGACTTGAATGATACGAACAGAGCAATCCAAATTTTGGCTGGTTTTGATGTTGTGATTTCTGCTCTCCCTCATCGACTAAGCTTAAAAAGTATTAAATTAGCTATTCAAGCTAAAGTTTCCTGTGTCGATCTGGTGGGTGAAGCGCCGGAAGAGCGGCTAAAACTAAACCGGGAAACAATTCGTGCGGGAATTACAATTATTCCCGGCATGGGCGTTGCTCCGGGTTTAAGTAATATTTGTGTCGGTCGTGGTGTAGAGTTGCTTGATGAAACTTTTGATGCAATGATTTATGTTGGCGGTATCCCCAAACAAAAAACTCCCCCTTTGAATTATCAAACCGTTTATGCTTTGAAAAGTGTTTTTAAAGTCTATAAAAGACCGGCTCGAATTATTCAAGGAGGCAAAGAAAAAAAAGTGCCGGCGCTTTCCGGACTTGAAACCATTAAATTCCCTAAACCTATCGGAAACCTGGAGGCATTTTATACGGATGGACTTGCTTCTCTTATTCTAACCATGAAAGAAAAAGTAAAAAACTCTTTAGGAGAGAAAACGCTTCGTTATCCCGGTTATACGGGGAAAATAAAGTTTTTAAGAGACTGCGGTCTTTTGGAATTAGGGCCGGTACAATTTAAATCTCAAAAAATCGTACCGCTTGATTTTCTCGTTCATCTCCTTTCGCCTAAGTTACATTTACAGGCAGCGGGGGATTGGCTGGCGATGCGTATCGTGGTGAGTGGAAAAAAGGATGGAGAAAAATGTACTCATATTTTTGAATTGATTGATGAAATTGATTTAAAAAATCATTTTACCGCTATGGCAAGAACCACAGCATTTCCTGCCGTTATCGCTGCCAAGATGATAACGAGTGACTTAATTAGAGAAAAAGGAGTACTTTTTCCTGAAATTATTTTTACAGCAAATTTTTATGAACCCTTTATTTCTAAATTAGCTAGTTCCGGAATTATCATAAAACATGAAGTAACATTCTAAGAAATTTGACGCATTTAACATCTTGATTTTCAGTTAGATAAACAGGAAAAATATAAAAATCCCTGATAAACTACATTATAATTTGTAGATTGATCATGAAAATATATTTTCAGAAAGTATCCAATCCGCATTTCATTTTACAACAATAAGTAACTACTCAGCACGTTTAAATTAATTCTTTGAAAATTCGTAACTATTCAGCTTCTAGTTATTTTGAACCGGACCCTTCGACTTCGTCGCGACAAAAAACGCCGGGACTGCCTGCCCAACAGCAGACAGGCGCTCAGTGTGACGGATTCGTCATGCCGCGAATGGAAGCGCCTGCCCGACGAATTGCCCGCCGGTGCGGACAGGCAGGCGGGAAGTCGAAGCATATCCGCCGTATCTATAAAATTGAGTTGAATAGTTACAAAAAATCAATAATTACGGAATCCTGAACTTGTCAGTATCAAAATTGCCGGTGTATCCGCACACACCCATCCTTGGTGAATTTACAACCGGCAGACTCATCTCTTCTTCACATTCATGATCATTTAAACACTCTTTACAATAAAAATCTTCACATTCAACGCAGTAGTCACTTGCTTCTCTGTTACAGACAGAGCAGTCATATTTAGGTGGATTGTTTCGCGCTAAAATTTTTACATTTTCCTTTAATACTCCGGACCGGACGCCGACAATTTTTCCACTTAAATAAGTTGTACTCCCATAATCATATTCATATTCAAAGCCGTTGCCTGCCGTAAACAACTCTTTCAATGAAATATTCATCGATTTTACCGGTTCACATTCCCAAGCTTCTTCTACAGGATTCGATTCGTAACGTATGCCAAAACATGTAAAAGCGCTGAGGTGGCCACAACATTCCAGCCAAATATTGCGTAAAAAACTATCTAAATGCGAAAGTTGTTTGTCTCCTTTCATCTCTAAATGAAGCCAGTATGGTTTGTGTCCTTTCACCTGGATATAAAATATATCAGACTTTGTTTTGCCCTTTATCGTCTTCTGTAAATCCATCTCTTTTTTTATTTTGCAGGATGAAAGATGACGACTCATACCCGAACCGGAAAATGTTTTCAAACAAAATCTACATACGCCTTCGTTTTCAATTTTCATAATTTGAATCACCTTTCTTTTAAAAAATTAATAATGTTTTCCACAGTAACCATCTATAACCAAAAATTTAGTCACTTTTGCACACTCCGGTAACTTTAATTTTGGGAGAGTTTACAAATAATAATATAAAATGTCAAGTGATTTTGAGTTTTAAAAATGAAAATTTGTAACTATTCAGGTTGCCCGCTAATATCGCTAAAAAACGAGAATCGTTAACTATTTTGTCCTATTCATACGATTTCGTGTAATTCGCGGGCAGAACAGGCAGACGATTTTTTCAATTTCTCTGCGCCCTCCGCGTCTCTGCGTTAAAAAAACAGGCGCTTTAAAACGCAGAGACGCAGAGAGCGCAAAGGAAGCGGATTTGTTCAAAAAACTAAAGTGTTACGGTATGGTCACTACTCAGGCAGCCCGCGAAAGACTCAAAAAAAAACAGGAAAAAAGTTAGATGAGATCATTCGATTGTTTCGTGTGTTTTCTGCCTGTGTCAGACAGACGTGAGCTGAATAGTTACGAAAATTCTTATCTTGTTCAAGTCAGATTAATATTGACAAGTTTGCATCTATATTGTATATTTAAAACCGGTTAAGATTAAAAACGGGCCCTTAGCTCAGTTGGTTAGAGCGGCTGACTCATAATCAGCGGGTCGGGGGTTCAAGTCCCTCAGGGCCCACAAAATTTAATCTTTGTGAACGACCGGTTTGTAATGGTTTTTTGGGTGGTTTATGTTTTCCTTCTTTCCGGAAAATAAATAGTATTTTGCCTCATCTTTTTATATTAACTTGGTTTATTGAAAAAGTTGGTTTCGTTGCTCGCATGGTCGAGATGTTTCGACTTCGTTCCGATAAAAGCCATCGGAGCTTCGCTCAATATAACAAGGTACGAGGCTGTCACCCTGAGCTCTGCGACAATCCCGGGATAAAGTTAGTCGAAGGGTCTCATACCTGTGCTTTCTCATTGCAAAGCAGATATTTTCAAAGCACAAAAATGTCACATCTTTTTTAGATTTATTTTCTGATTATTAAAAAACTACTTGATCACAAATGCATTATTCTTTCCTAAATTGAGCGATTCTTAGCTGGAAACAACCACCCAAAGAGTTTTGTAATTCTGCCTGCCCGACCGCAGGCGGGAAAGAATCTTGTTGGCCCTGTGCATTAAACCAACAAGATTTCTACGGAATGACATTTGAATCGCTCAATTTAGGTCTTTATAATAATTCTGCAAACTGCACGGTTCGAAAAAAACACAACATCTCCCATTTTCGAGAGGCGAATTTCTTTTGGAGGAATGAAAAATGAGTCGAGCAAAAGAAATCGTTACCAACCTGTTGAGTCTGGCCGGAATCCAAATTAACGGCGCTCACCCCTGGGATATCCAAGTTCATAATGAAGATATTTACAGCCGGATTTTATCGCATCATGCGCTTGGTTTGGGTGAATCTTATATGGATGGCTGGTGGGACTGCGAAGCGATTGACCAGCTTGTGGACCGGGTTTTGCGCACCCGTCTGAATGAAAAAGTAAAAGGAAACTGGCAGATAGCCCGGCATGCGCTGCGTGCCAGGCTGTTTAATTTGCAAAAAAGAAGCCGTGCTTATCAGATTGCTCGTCGGCATTACGATAGAGGCAACGATCTGTACCAGGCCATACTGGATAAACGCTTAAACTATAGCTGCGCTTACTGGAAACATGCTAATACGTTGGATGAAGCTCAGGAAGAAAAACTTGACCTGATTTGTCAAAAAATCGAATTGGAAAAAGGGATGAAACTGTTGGATCTGGGCTGTGGTTTCGGTTCTTTTGCCAAATATGCGGCCGAAAAATATGGCGCTGTGATGACCGGCATCAATGTTTCTGAAGAACAGATAAGTTTGGGGCGGAAATTGTGTAAAGGCCTGCCGGTTGAATTTATTTTGGCTGATTATCGTAATACTTCGGGAAAATACGACCGTGTAATTTCCATCGGCTTCATGGAGCATGTAGGCTGGAAGAATTACCGCACTCACATGGAAGTGGTTAACCGTTGCCTGAAAGAGGACGGTATAGCTTTCATCCAAACCATTGGCGGAAATGTCAGTTCAGCCACGGTCAACACCTGGACGACAAAATATATTTTCCCCAACGGAGTGATCCCCTCTATTCAGCAGCTCAGCCGGGCAATGGAAGGGTTATTCGTCATCGAGGATGTGCATAATTTCGGTCCGGATTATGATAAAACTCTGCTGGCCTGGCACGAGAATTTCGAAAAAGCGTGGCCAAATCTGAAAGAAAAATATGGCGAGCGATTTTGCCGGATGTGGCGGTATTTTCTGTTGAGTTCGGCGGGAGGTTTCCGCGCCCGGGACAATCAATTATGGCAAATTGTGATGACCAAACCGGGACGTCCGCAGCCTGATTGCCGCATCAGTTGAGCCCGGGAATGGGATAAAACACGAGGCAGTACTCATTGTCGGCGGCGGTCCGGCCGGCGAAAACGGTAGGTTAGCGGCAGAGGCAATTATTAATAACAAACCCTATTCACCGGCAGAGGGAACAAAATATAGTTTCAGACAATTGCTGCTTCCCTGGTAGCGAGAGCCTGACTGTATTCGTTTGCCAATGTGGCAAATAATTCTTTCACCGAGACAATTTTATCAACGCGATAGGCGTTTTCACCGGCAAATGTGAACCCTTCCTCAAATTCTCCCTTCTGGGCGTTGACCAGCGCCTTGGCAATGCAGTAGGGGGCTTCTTTGAAATCGCAGGTTTTCAGGCATTTCCACGGGCATATAAACGGCTTTCTTGCTCCGGCGCTCACTTCATCGAGGAACCGGTTCCGGATGGCTCTTCCGGGCAAGCCTACCGGACTATCAATAATGGTGATATCCTCTTTTTTGCAGCGGATGTAAGATTGCTTGAATTCGTCCGATGCGTCGCATTCATAAGTCGCCACAAAACGGGTGGCCATCTGCACGCCCTGCACGCCCAATTCGAGGAATTTGTGAATGTCTTCACCGGTGTAAATACCGCCGGCGGCGATGACAGGAATTTCCCGGCCGAATCGTTCCTCGTATTGATGGATGGTGATCAGGACATCCGGAACGATTTTTTCCAGGGCAAAATCGAGGTCATAAATCTGCTCTTTTTTGAAGCCGAGATGTCCGCCGGCCAGGGGGCCTTCCACCACTACGCCGTCTGGTATCCGGTTGAAATTCTTCTGCCAAAATTTAAAAATGATATGTGCCGCCCTGGCCGAAGAAACGATGGGAACAAATTTTGTCCTTGTTTCTCTCAATTGGGTGAGAGAAATATCTTTTGAAAAGCGCAAAGGAAGGCCGGCGCCGAGAAACAGAATGTCTACGTTCTCATCCAAAGAAAGTTTTACCATGTCGTCATAATCGGTGAGCGCCACCATGATGTTGACACCAATGATACCGCCGGACATATTTTTTGCTTTTCTGATTTCCTCAATAAGCAGATTTCTGTTGTCTTCCCTGGCCTTTTTCCCTCTGCCGGGTATCATCATGCCCATTCCGACCGAGGAGATGACGCCAATGCCGCCCTTATTAGCCACGGCAGATGCCAGTCCCGACATGGAAATACCCACGCCCATGCCGCCCTGAATAATAGGTTTTTCAACCTCTAAATCCCCGATTCTTAATTTTGGCATTCTTGAAAAATTCACTTTACATTCTCCCGGGTTTGGTCTGTTTAAAAAATCGTAATATGACGTATTTATTTATTCCTGAATTGAGCGATTCTCTTGTTTTTGACCTTGTTTTTGTTACTAAACGGATTTCCATTTTTAATACAAATACGGCTGGCGATTCAGCCTGCCTGTGCAGACAGGCGAATCGCCCTACAATCGCTCAATTCAGGTTATTCTTAAATTTCAAGGAACTAAATTGTTACAAAAAATCATAATTGACAGCATACTCTGCACGTTACGTTGTTTTTACAACCTGGCGAAAATGAAATCCGTAAATCGCCAATGTGATGGCCATGGGAAATTTTTTCGGATACTTGAACAAACTCAGGAAAAAAAGTTTCCAATAGTACTGTTTTCCTTTTTCCAGAACTCCTAAAAACCACATCGATTTAAACAGCGCTTTGATCTCACTGAAGGTTATTCTTACCGGATTTTTTATCGTTGATTGGTATTCTGTTAAAAATGTTTTTACTCTTTCATAGTATTCCTTCGGCGAATAAATTGTCTCCAGCACTCTTTTATAGCCCGCAATTAATGTTTGATATTTCATTTTGGGAATAAAATTAATTGAACCGTCCATGTTGTTGCCGCTGCTGTTGCTCAACAAGCGGTTCTCTTTTTTGAGCCGTTCAAAGAGGCGGGTTCCGGCCGGAGCATTCAGCAATCCGACCATTGCCGTTACAATTCCACTATTACGGATAAAGCGGATCTGTTGTTCAAAAATATCGCTCAGATCGTGATCAAAACCGATGATAAACCCGCCGGATACCCTGAGTCCCGCTTTATGCAGCTTTTTTATGGAAGGCAGGAGATCTTGTTTCAGATTTTGCGTTTTGCCGCATTCTGCCAGACTCTCATCGTTGGGCGTTTCGATGCCAATAAAAGTGTGGTTAAATCCGGCTTCTGCCATTAATTTTATCAATCGATCGTCGTCTGCCAAATTTATGGAGGTTTCAGTGCCAAATTCGAATGGATAATGATGTTGTTTCGACCATTCGATCAGTGCCGGCAGCAGTTCGTTTTTTATTTTCTTTTTATTGCCGATAAAATTATCATCCACAACAAAAATGCTGCCACGCCAGCCATAATCGAAAAGGGTTGTCAATTCGGCTAAAAATTGTTCTGTACTCTTGGTTCTGGGACGGTGACCGTTGAGCATGGTAATGCTGCAGAATTCGCAATTATACGGACATCCCCGGGAGTATTGAATACTCATATTGCCATATTTCTTTTTCTCCAGCAGATGCCATAATGGGACCGGCGTATGCGTGATCTCCGGGAATTCCTTTGTAGTGTAAATATGCTTCGCCTTGCCGGCGCGCAGATCGTTTAAAAACGGTGGCAGCGTCGCTTCCGCTTCATTAAGAACAAAGTGATCCACTCCTAAAAATTCTTCGTAATCTGTTGTAACCATGGGACCGCCGGCAACAACAGGCGTGTTTAATTCATTGCTGCGCCGCATTACCTTTTTGAAGGAACATTTGTGGATATTCATACCGGTTAAAAACAGATAATCAGCCCAGCGAATCTGTTCATCCTTCAATGGCGATACATTCATGTCGATCAGCTTTTTATCCCAGTCTACCGGCAGCATGGCCGCAATTGTAAGCAGGCCAAGAGGAGGTTCGGCGGATTTTTTTGAAATGAACCGCAATGCATCCTTGAAGCTCCAGAAAGTGACGGGAGTTTCCGGGTAGACCAATAGAATTTTCATTGTAGTTCTCCGATATATTTATTTTGTAGTGCATTACAGTATAATAAATTTTTTGATTAAGTATTGTAAAAGAAGTGTAAAAATACAATTTTGAAGAAGTTAACCTTCTTTAAGAAAGTTAGCTTCTTATGCACTTCATTGCTTAACCAAACTATTTAAATTTATCCGCAAGATATATAAACATATTGTATGTCACAAAAATTTTAAATATATTTTAACACTTTGAAAAAGTTTATAGGCAGGATTGAACCGTAGCTGAATCAGGCTTGTCGGTGATTCAGCGAATCGCCCTGTAATTGCTCAATTTAAGTGATAAAAAGGCATAATTTTCAAAGAACTAAATTGTTAAAAGGTTTTTTATTGCAATTAGGGAACGGTTTGAAACGATGAAAAAGTCGAACGATCTCATTCTGCATATTTTTATCTTTGTAACAGCCCAACTGGCCTGGTTTTTACTCCTTGGTTTGTGGATCTACTGGTATGTAACCAATTACATTCTGCTGAATAAAGTGGGTGGCAAAATTTCTCCCCAAATCATCACGGGAACGACCAATATTATTGCCCTGGTAAGTGGTATTGTTTTGTTAGTCATGTTGTCCATCAGCATGTCTTTAATTTTTGTCTACCTCAACCGGCAATTGAACCTGACCCGGCTCTACGATAATTTTATCGCGAATGTATCCCACGAGCTAAAATCACCCCTTTCGTCCATTCAGTTGTATCTGGAAACGATGCACAAAATGCCTGTACCCCGGGACAAACAGCATGAATTTCTGAATCTGATGTTGAAAGATGTAAAACGGCTGAACCATCTGATCAATTCCATACTCTACCTGTCTTCACTGGAACAAAAAAAAATGGTCAAGCAGGTTACTTACGATTATTATGTTTACAATGCCGATTCTATTATCCGTCAGGTGATTGGCGAAGCGCTGAGCGAGTTTAAGTTTCCCGGGAAATCCGTGAGCATTGAAGGCCATGTTGATTGCCAGTGTGTGATTGACAGGAATTGGCTGAAAATAGTGATTAAAAATTTAATTGATAATGCTGTGAAATATTCTCCCAATAAGGCTCAAATTGACATCCGGTTGAGCACCGGGACGAAGAAATTTTACATTGAATTTAGTGATCAGGGGGTTGGCATTGCGCCGAGGAACCAAAAAAAGATATTTAGTAAATTTGAGCGCATTTACAACCCGGCAAGCCCTAATGTAAAAGGAACCGGCCTGGGACTTTATTGGGTGAAGCAGATTGTGGCATACCATGGCGGCAAAATTTCTGTCGAAAGCGCCGGATTGAACCGGGGTACCACCTTTAAAATAGCCCTGCCGATTTATGAAGTTTCAAAAAAACGCTACATCAATCGTTTGCTGCGTTTGAGTAAAAAATACAAACCTGCAATGAAGGTTTCCGATGAATGAAAATACTGCCATTTTGTTGGTTGAAGATGAAGACACGCTGGCCATCGGCCTTGAGTTTAATCTGTCCGCAGAGGGATACCGGGTCACCCGTGCTGCCGACGGACTCGCCGCGGTGGAACAGATTCAGTCATCTTTATTCGATCTGGTGATTCTGGATATCATGCTGCCTTTTCTGGATGGTTTTGCGGTAGCCGAAAAAATTCGCGCAAAAGATCCGCAAACGCCCATTCTGATTCTCACCGCCAGAACCGAACTGAAAGACCGGATAAGGGGCCTGGAAATTGGCGCCGACGACTATTTGACAAAACCGTTTCATCTGGATGAACTGCTTCTGCGGGTGAAGGGGATGTTGAAGAGGAAAAAATGGTACAAACAGGCAACGGAAATAATGCCGGTTTACCGTTTCGGAGACAATGAAATTAATTTTGACAATTTCACTTGCCGGGCAGGAGATAAAACAGTTCATCTCACCGCTCATGAAGCTATGCTGCTGAAATATCTGATCGATCACGAAAACAAAGTAGTTTCCCGCAAAGAATTGTTAGCAGAAGTCTGGAACCTGAATTCCGACATTGAAACACGCACCGTGGATAATTTTATTGCCCGACTGCGCAAATACTTTGAATCAAATCCGGAAAATCCGGTTTACATAAAGAGTATCAGAGGGGTTGGTTACATATTTAGGTCTGAACCGTCCCAAAATTCATAAACTAATTCATAAGGAAACAGGAAATGCCGGACAAAAAAATCCATATTCCTTTTGGCAAATACTTCCATTCGTTTGTCTCGGATGGAGAGAAAGAGCGCATCAAAATCGATTACTTTTTTAATCCGGAAGATGGCCGTGTTTCTGCTACCGTTATTTTTGGTCCGTTGGCGCAAGGCCCGCCAAACCATGCGCACGGCGGCGCAACCGCTTCGGTTTTAGATGAATCCATGGGCGCGGTTGCCTGGCTCAACGGTTTTCCGGTGATGACGGTGCGCATGACTATCGACTTTTTAAAAGCGGTGAAATTAAATTCGGAATTGAATGTAGCAGCATGGATCGACCGCGTTGACGAGAATAAAGTGTGGCTGAAGAGTAAAATAACCGATGAAAACGGCACCGTCTTTGTTAAGGCAAAAGGACTGTTCCTGAAACTACCCAAGGAAAAATTTCAGAAAATGGGTGCGATACCGGACCAATTTTTTGAAATGAACAGATTCAGTTTTAAGCACAAGTTATAAACAGTGCCTGAACGAAAACCCTGCTTTTCTATCATTCCCCGAAAGCGGCTTGCCCGCCCGCAGGCGGGGAATCTATAAGTTTGTGATTTTATTGGATTCCCCGGTTGCGGACGGGCAGGTTGCTTTCATCCGCTTACCCCGGGCACGGAGGGAATAACGTTTTTACTGTTTTTCAGAGTTTTCGGTCAGACTCTAAATAGGAAACTTTTTGTCATTCCCCATTTCTTCATCTGTGGCAAATCTCTTCGGAATGGTAAATGCCGGTGCGGTATGAAGGAAGGGACAAATTATAATAGACAAAAGCTGAAATGAGGCCAGTATGAAAATCGGTTTAACATTAGGCAGCGGAGCTGCGCGGGGAATCACACATATTGGAGTTTTAAAAGCATTAGAAGAAAATAATATTCAAATTGATTATATATCGGGAAGCAGCATCGGAGCATTAATCGGCGGCGCTTATGCCCTGGGGATGCCGGTCCGGGAAATAGAGGATATCGCCTTAAACACGAACTGGAAATCGATGGCCAAAATATTCCTGCCTAAATTATCATTTTCAGCTTTTATCAATGACCGTTACCTCAAAGATTTTCTCTTCGATCTGTTTAGTGATAAAACTTTCGCCGATTTAAAAGTTCCGTTGTCCGTAGCTGCGGCAGATATCAAAACCGGAGAATTAATTACTTTTAATTCAGGCGCACTATTGACGGCAATTCGGGCGAGTATTTCCATACCCATTGTATTTACGCCGGTTATCACCGGTGAGCATCGATTGGTGGATGGCGGTCTGGTCAATCCCACGCCGGTGGATCTGGTAAAAAATATGGGTGCTGAAAAGATTATTGCCGTCAATTTGCGGGCATTCTTTAAAGAGAAAAATACAGATGTCAATAAAAGAAAGATTGTTTCACAAAAAACCGGTGAGAAAGAGCGGTTGACTTTAAATGAGCGAATTGAATATTTTTTGAAGCACCCGCTAAAAATGAGGGAAAACGGAAAATCGAAAGAAGAGGCACCCCCGTCCAATGAAATGCCGAAATTTGGCAAAATACTGTATCAGATGTTGGCGATTGTTCAAATACAGATGTCACAACTAACCATGCGGATTGTAAAACCGGATATTCTCATCGAACCGGATACCAGCCGGTACACCCTCTACGATTTTCACAAGGGAAAAGAGCTGATCGATATTGGTTATCAGGCCGCTTCGGAAGCATTGCAGAAAAAAAGAGATTTGTTGACAACCGGTTAGGGCAACGCTCCATTGTGGGTTTTGCTCATCTCTTTAAGCACAACCAAAATCCACAAAAGACGCGGAGAAAGACTTTTTGGGTAACCGATCACAGGAGTAAAAATTAACACTCGCCTGAAGCTGAAGCAACAGGTTTAAATTTGGAAGCACCCCAAAGGGCGCTTTAGCGTCCTTTCACTTTTGAGCCTGAGGATTTATCCTCAGGCGGTATTGCGAACATCCCTGTGAATGGTTACATTTTTAGTCCTCCATGCCTGCTCCATGAAACTCCGTGTAAGAAATATGTTCCGGATGCTGTTTACATAACCATTACCTATTCAAATGATGACCACGAATACTGAAAAAAAATTCCAAAAGACAGAATCTAAAAAAATCCTGCACACCTTTGCCGCCGCTTCATTTCTGAATGATTTAGGTTCCGACATGATTTACCCGATCTGGCCGTTGTTCATCCGGTTCACTCTGGGCGCCAATATGACCATTCTCGGTTTGCTGGACGGGATCGGCGATGCCGTTGTCTCCCTGTCGCAAGCGGTTTCCGGTTACTACTCCGACAAATCGGGCAAGCGGAAAATCTTCATCTGGACCGGCTATACCATGGGCGCATTGTCGCGCATCGGTTACGCTCTGTCTACAACCTGGGCCATGGTGCTGCCCTTTCGCATTCTCGACCGGGCCGGCAAAATCCGCGGCGCACCCC
Source organism: uncultured Deferribacteres bacterium (assembly GCA_913009825.1). GTDB lineage: Bacteria > Zhuqueibacterota > JdFR-76 > JdFR-76 > DREG01 > DREG01. The sequence continues at coordinate 15,339 of CAJVYQ010000043.1, read as the reverse complement.
GGGACGCCATCATTGCCGATATTTCCACCGGCGCCAACCGGGGAAAAAACTTCGGTTTGCTGCGCACCGCCGATCATTTCGGCGCTGTGCTCGGTATATTACTCTGTCTGCTGCTTATTCGGTTTAGCGGGTTCACTACCATTTTTTTACTTGCAGCGCTGCCGTCTCTCATAGGCGTTTCGCTCATTCTCATCAAGATCAAAGATCGTCCGGCGCATGAAATAAAGGTTTTCAAAGGAATTAGCCTGGCAGATCTGAGTATCGATTTTAAACGCTTTCTCGTGCTGAGCGCTGCTTTTTCTACCGGGTGGTTCAGTTACTCCTTTCTGCTTCTATTTGCCAAAGATGTGGGATATTCCATTCAGACGGTGCCGGTTTTTTATTTGCTTTTTACCGTAGTGGCCGCTTTCACTTCTTATCCTTTTGGTTACCTGGCCGATCGGTGGGGGAGAAAAATGGTCATCGGTTTGGGTTTTCTCTTTTGGATGCTCGCCTGCCTGAGTTTCATCTGGTCACGTCATCTGGCGGTTGTCATTCTGGTTTTTATCTTTTACGGCCTCAGTCGTGCTGCACTGGAAACCGCACAAAAGGCATTTGTGTCTGAATTGTGCCCGCCGGAGCATCGCGCCAGCAGCCTGGGGGGCTTTCAAATGATTGTCGGATTGTGCGCACTACCCGCTTCTCTGATTGCCGGCGTTTTATGGGATATGGTCGGCCGGGAAGCTCCTTTGATTTTTTCCCTGGTCTTAACCGTTATCTCGCTTCTTCTTCTGTTGCGGGTAAAAGAAAATAAAGTTTGAACCGTAAATTTGTGCCGGGAATAGATACACCTCCCCAAAAAAACTTCTTGACACAAATAACAATTTTCTGTATAATGTTCCAAGGTGAAAACGTTTGCGGAAATCGATTGCAATTTCAATTGAGTGTATCCATTTTTAGAAAGTTATGATTAATAGACAAAATCTCCCGAAAGAAATTTTTAAAGTCCCCTCTTCTTTTATTTGCCGATCTGTTTCTATCCGGGAATAGATAAAGATTTCAATTTAAATTTGGAGAATCGTCGTCATGAAACAAAAATCGATCGCTGTCGGCCTTGATTTTGGTACCGAATCAGGCAGGATACTTTTGGTCGACGCAACGACCGGCGGGGAACTGATTTCCATTACTGAAAATTATCCCCATGGCGTGATGGATGAAATGCTGCCCGACGGTAAAACAAAATTGGGCCAGGATTGGGCATTGCAGCATCCAATGGACTATTTAACGGTGACAAAAAAGCTGGTTAAAAAAGCGCTTGCAGAAGCCGCGGTTCAACCTGAAGAAATCATCGGTATCGGCGTTGATTTTACCTCCTGCACCATTTTACCAGCCACTTCTGCCGGTACGCCGTTGTGCGAGTTGGACGAATTCAAATCCAATCCCCATGCCTGGGTGAAATTGTGGAAACACCATGCAGCTCAGCCGGAAGCCGATGAAATTAATGAATTGGCCGAAAAACGCGGCGAGGATTTTTTAAAGCGCTATGGCGGTAAAATCTCATCCGAATGGCTTATCCCCAAAGCGCTGCAAATTTTGCACGAAGCTCCGGAAATTTATGATGCGGCCGACCGGATCATCGAGGCCGGCGATTGGCTGGTTTGGCAATTGACCGGCAGCGAAAAACGCAGCGCTTGTCAGGCCGGGTATAAGGCATTGTGGGATAAGGAAAAAGGGTACCCCTCCGGCGATTTTTTTAAGGCGCTCGATCCTCGTTTTGAACATATCGTTGCCGACAAATTGAGTGAAGATATTTATCCCATTGGTTCACCGGCCGGGAAATTGACCGCAGAAATGGCCGGTGAGATGGAGCTGCCCGCAGGCATTCCGGTCGGAATTGCGATTATCGATGCTCACGCTGCGGTGTTAGGTAGTTCAGTAGCTGAAGAGGGGAAAATGGTTTTGGTGCTGGGTACCTCCAACTGCCACATGGTATTGAGCAGAAATAAAGTACTGGCGGAAGGAATCGCCGGCATTGTGGAAGACGGCATCCTGCCCGGATTTGTCGGCTACGAATCGGGTCAATCCGCTGTCGGCGATATTTTCAATTGGTTCATCCGTAATTATGTGCCGGATGAGTATTACAAAGCTGCTGAACAGCTGGGAGTGGATATCTACAAATATCTTGAATTAAAAGCAATGGAGTTAAAACCGGGTGAAAGCGGCTTATTAGCCTTGGATTGGTGGAACGGCAATCGTTCCGTTTTGATGGATGGGCAACTGTCCGGCTGTCTTATGGGATTGACCCTGTCGACCAAACCGGAGGAAATCTACCGCGCTTTGATCGAGGCTACAGCGTTCGGCACCAGGAAAATTATCGATAATCATCATGAAAGAGGAGTGGCCGTGAACGAACTGTATGCTTGCGGCGGCTTAGCTGAGAAAAACCCGCTCCTGCTGCAAATTTATGCCGATGTTACCGGCCGGGATATTCATCTGGCAGCATCGCAGCAGGCCGCGGCGCTGGGTGCGGCCATCATCGGCGCCATTGCCGCAGGAAAAGAAAACGGCGGCTACGATGACTTTATTGCCGCAGCCAAAAAAATGGCGCGTCTGAAAAAGGAAGTGTACTGTTCCAACAAAAAATCCGCCGCTATTTATGCACAACTGTATGCAGAATATTTGAAATTACACGACTATTTTGGCCGCAGCGTGAACGATGTAATGAAAAAATTGCGAAAGTTGGCGGACTGAATAGTATAATTGAAGTTTGAAGTGACTAAAGTTTGAAGTGACTAAAGGTAACTATTCAGGTGTTTTCTTTCAATCTTTTTCGCCTTGCCGTGAACGACAAGGCTAAGAAATGAAAGGGCGCTAAAGCGTCCTATTTACGATAGCATCCTTCAGGATGCTTTCATGTCTTAGCCTGAGGGTTCACTCTCAGGCGACCTGAATAGTTACGACTAAAGTTAAATTCCATATTGCGGGCTAGGGAAACCCCTGTTTTTAATCATTGCCGGAATTGAGCGATTGTAGGGCGATTCGCTGAATCGCCAACCGGAGTTACATTAAAAATGGAAATCCGTTCAGTAACAAAACAAACTCAAGAACAAGAGAATCGCTCAATTCAGGCGTCAATTATTTTGTTAAGATGAACTTTATCATACTTTTGTCACATGAAGTTAGAAATCATCTGATGTAGACATTCAGTTATAAAGCCGGCAAATACATTCCATCAGATTGAAATAAATGAAGGGTTGAACCGGGAAAGAATTTGAACATGATGAAATATCTTCCAAAAGCAAACATAAAAATTTTGCACAACTCAATTGAATTGGGAAAGATCAAACACGCTATTTTTGATTTTGACGGCACCATTTCGATTCTGCGGGAAGGGTGGGAAAAGGTGATGGAGCCGGTGATGATTAAAAGTATCTGCGGCGCTACTGAGCCGGGCCGGGAGATCATAGAGGAAGTGCGGAAGTTCATAGATGACACAACGGGAATCCAAACCATTCTGCAGATGGAGGGTCTGGTGGAGATGGTGCGTAAACACGGTTTGGTTCCAGAAAAAAAAATATTAGATGCCTGGGGATATAAACGGATTTACAATAAAAAATTGATGGTATCGGTGAAACAGAGGATCGCTTTGTTGGATTCCGGTGAAAAAACACCCGCTGATTTTACGGTGGCAGGGGCAGTGAATTTTTGTAAAAAAATGGATGATCGCGGCGTGATGATGTATCTGGCCAGTGGCACAGACCGGGAAGATGTCCGTAATGAAGCGCAAAAAGTAGCGGCGGCGCAATATTTTAAGGGTGGTATTTACGGAGCAATCGGCACTATCGGGGAATATTCCAAAGATAAAGTGATCAAAGAAATTCTGCATACGCATGATCTGCACGGTTCGGAATTAGCGGTCTTTGGCGACGGGCCGGTGGAAATCCGTAACGCCAAAGAGAATGGCGCCATTGCCGTGGGTGTTGCTTCGGACGAAGTGACCGGTTCCGGCTGGAAAGAAAAAAAGATTAAGCGGTTAACCCGGGCAGGTTGTGATATTTTGATCCCGGATTTTTCCCACGGAGAGGAATTGTTACAATTTCTTTTTAATGAAATTCAGACAGGTATGGTTGAACAGTCCGTTTAAAATGAATCTGAATTGAGCGATTGTAGGGCGATTCGCTGAATCGCCAACAGGATTTACATTAAAAGATGAAAACCCGTTTGGTAACACCAACAAGCTTAAAAATAAGAGAATCGCTCGATCCGGGGTGAAGATGAATTTGTTGCAATAGTTCGAATAGGGAGAAAACATCCCCCTGTGCCCACCTCAAAGGGGGAATCTAAAAATCCCCCTGTGAGGAGGACACAAGGGATGTAAACAACTTTTACCGTAATCATGACTTCTTTGGATTAGATACATTTAAAAAGAAAAATAGGTAACCAATCACAGGGATTCACTTAAAGGATACAAAAGATCATCTGTCAAGCGTCAACATTCTTTCACACACCCCTGCCTGCGCAGTCAGGCCTAAATCCCCTTTCAAGAGGGGACTAAAAAGGAAGGACGCAAGGGGGCATAAAGAGTCGATTGTACTTACTCCTGTGATCAGTTACATAAACAGTATTCTTCAGTTGGGAGTTACGGAGGCGGAGCCGTCTTAATTTCTTTTGTTCCCGGGCTTGTTCTCCGACTGTAGTCTGCAATCGAGTTCGCAATCATCCTTCGGTCTAAATAAGGTGTAACCATGAAAACAGGAAAGATCAGGCAACAGCCACGCGGGGTTATCGTACCGGTTTTGACGCCTTTTCGCCAGGATAAATCCATCGATTTTGCAACGTTGGAAAAATTGATCGATTGGCTTTGTGAGAAAAAGACCCATGCGCTCTTTCCCATGGGTGGTTCGGGAGAATATCAAACCTTATCCACAGTTGAGCGGAAAAAAATGATTGATACTGTCTTGCAAGTAAACGGGGAACGGCGTATTTGTTTTGCGGGTACCGGCGGTAAAAATCCGGCGGAAACCATCGAGTTGAGCGAATACGCCCAATCACAAGGCGCCGATGGTGTTGGCGTAGTGATCCCGGATTTTATTGCCGGCCACCGGAATGCCATTTTTGCCTATTTTCAGACTATCGACAGGGCCGTTTCAATACCGATGATGGTGTACGATCCCCGGGGCGAAGGCGACTATTCACTAACGCCGGGGTTGATGAGACGGATGATCAATGAATTGCAAAATCTTGCCGGAATCAAATACAGAACCACAAATGCTGAAAATATGGGCAACATGGCCCGCGAAATTACCGCGGAAATTAACCTGCTCTCCGGCAATGAAGCTACTTTTCTGCAGGACCTTGCCGTAGGCGCAGTTGGTTGTGTCGGCGGCGGAGCAAATTTTTATCCCGATTTAATGTGGCAATTGCAAAACCGTTTTGAACAGGGCAACTTCGCAGAAGCGCGCCGGATTCAGTTTCAGATTTTAGAGGCAATCCAGGTTCTCAATCGGGTTTACTGGCCCTTAAGCGGTAAAATTGTGCTTCGGGAATTGGGCATTCCGTTTCAATTTGTGACCCGGGTTCCCGGAAAAAAAGTTTCCGGAGAAAATGTGAGCTTCATTCGGGAATATTATCGAAGATTGCTGAAGATTTAATTTTGCCGTCACGGTTGCATGAACGGTTTTATTGTGCAAGCTCTGTAAGTCTTGATGAAGAACGAATTCGTAAGTATGTAAAATGGCAGGAGAGAAAAGAATGAGATAATGAGAAAGAACAATTGAATTAGTAGGAAAAGACATGTTAACCCCATCGCACTTTCCAGGGCAATATTTCAAGCCACCGCCTCAGGCGGTGGTAAGTTGACTGATCTTTCTGAAGAAGTTGAGCATTCTTTATTAAAAGCTTCCCGACGACGGAGCATCAGACCGGTATTTTAGGTATATTGAACTATATTAAACAGTTCTGATTTCAGCCGTACATCCAATTTTGTCCTGCCTTAGCTGTCTGAAAAAGCTGCCGCATATTCCTTTTTTTTTGATGTGTTTCATTGCTGCTGAAATATCTGATCATAACTTGAGGCATGAATTTTACAACGCTTGTGTTAAAAGCCGTTTCGACGGTTTCTTTATAACCCCAACCCCGAAGTTAATACCTGAAAAATAATAAAAGCTTCCGATGATTTTGGGTTGTTACTTTCCGTTTCAGTGAGAATAATATTGATTATATCCTTGAAGTATAAAACATATTCGAAAGGATCACTCAATGCAAAAAGAGATGAGAGAATACCTGAATATCAGATTTATCATTTCACTATTCATCTTCATGTTTTCATTTCATATCATGTCTGATTCACTAACGGCGGCCCCAAAGGTTCATGAAGTAAAAGGGCTTCTCTATTTTGACGGCACGCCGGTTTCCATCAAAATAGTGGATGGTATCATTTCCGATGTTACCGGAATTGCCGCCATAGAAAATGCACCGCAGCAGTCTGTTTATGTTGCGCCCGGGCTCATCGATATCCAGATCAATGGCTATGCGGCTGTGGATTTTAGCGGTAAAGACCTTACCGTAGCGGGAATCCGCAAAGTTACAGAAGCGTTGTGGAGGGAAGGCGTGACAACCTTTTTCCCAACCGTCATCACCAACAGCGATGCAAGGTTGAAGGAGAATTTCAACATTCTGGCCGCTGCGTTACAGGATGCGGAAATTAGTCTTTCTGTTCCCGGTTTTCATCTGGAGGGACCTTACATCTCTCCGGTGGATGGATTTCGCGGCGCTCATCTTAAAAAATGGGTGCGGCCGCCCGATTGGGCTGAATTTAGTGAATATGTAGAAGCGGCGCGCCACAAAATATTAATGGTAACCGTTGCGCCGGAAGTTGACGGCGCATTGCCGTTCATCGAAAAATGTACCGTCAACGGCATCATCGTGGCGTTGGGGCATCATAACGCCCCGGCAGACGTGATCAGACAGGCCATCGATAAAGGCGCCGTCATTGCCACCCATCTCGGCAACGGCTGTGCAAATATGATTCAGCGTCATCACAATCCGCTCTGGCCGCAACTGGCCGATGACCGCCTGATCCCCAGCCTCATCGTTGATGGCTACCACCTGACTCCGGAAGAAGTGCAGGTGTTTTACAAAGTGAAAGGAGCGCAGCGCATCGTTCTGATTTCGGACGCACTGGATGTCGCCGGTCTGCCGCCGGGAGAATATCAGCGCGGGGGACGAACCGTTCTGGTTACGCCCGGCGTGATTAAATACCCGGCTCAAAATGTACTGGCCGGCGCCGCTGCTCCCATCAGCAGAGACGTGGCTACGATGATGAAATTTACAAAATGTTCCCTTGCCGACGCCATCAATATGGCCTGCCGGAACCAGGCGAGAATTTTTGATCTGGATGACCGGGGAGAAATTAAACCGGGGAAGAGAGCGGACCTTATCCTGTTCACTCTTGAAAATGGAAATTTGATCATTCAAAAGACAATTTTGGCCGGCAGAGTGGTTTATACAAAAAACGGAAATTAGTAACATTTTAGTTTTTTGAAAAAGCAGATAGTCTGTTATCGACATATATCTGTTCAAACATGTCATTTCCTGCCCGGGCAGGGAATGACATAATTTAACTTATAAAAAGACACAGCTTTTCAAAAGACTAAAGTGTTACGGAAATTGAATAGCCAGAGGCTCATCGCACATGACGGATAGCAAAACAAAAAAAATTCTGCTCATCCTCAGTTCTGTCGGCCCCGGTTTGTTTTTAATCGGTTACAACATCGGCACCGGCAGCGTAACCACTATGGCAAAATCGGGCGCCGAATACGGCATGACCCTATTCTGGGCGCTGGTGCTTTCATGTGCGTTCACTTACATTTTGATGGTTGCCTACGGGAAAACCACACTGGTCAGCGGTAAAACGGCGTTGAACAATATTAAACATCAATTTCGTTTCGGCAATATTTTGGCAATTTACATCATGGTTGCCCTCATTATCGGAGAATTGCTGGCATTGATGGGCGTGATGGGTATCGTATCCGATCTGTTGAAAGAAGGTTCGCGTTACATTTTCGGCGGCGAGGGTTTCAGCACATTTTGGATTACATTTGTTTTGGTTGTCGGATTGTACACCCTGCTTTGGTACGGCCGTTACCGGTTGTTTGAGAAAATTTTGACCGTATTCGTGATTTTGATGGGGATTTCTTTCATCATCGTGTTTTTTATGGTCAAGCCCGGCATAACCGTAATCATCCGCGGTTTGATCCCGCAAATTCCGGACAAACCGGGCGTTTTTCGTCTGATTGCCGCCATGGCGGGGACAACCTGTTCTGCGGCGGTTTTTGTCATTCGCAGTACTGTTGTTGCCGAAAAAGGCTGGACTATTGCTGATCTGGCCACCGAAAAAAAAGATGCGTTTGTCTCGGCATTTATAATGTTGTTTCTCAGCGGCGTTATCATGGCCGTAGCGGCAGGAACCCTGCATGTAATGGGATTGAAATTAACGAATACCGTCGAAATGATCCAACTTTTTGAACCGATCGGCGGGAAAATTGCCGCCTTCATTTTAATTTTTGGCGTTGCCAGCGCGGGGATTTCCACTGTGTTTCCCATTATCCTGATTGCACCCTGGCTTTTTTCCGACTACCTGGAAAAAGCGAGAGATATTCATTCGCCCATGTATCGTATTCTGGGATTTATCGGGGTTTTGTTCTGTTTTGGCACGCAGTTTATGGCCCATCGTCCACCGGCGGTCATGATTTTTTCCCAGGCATTTCAGGCGCTAATCCTGCCCGCCGTGGTAATCCCGATTTTCATTCTCATTAATCGTGAAAATTTTATGGGGAAATATGTGGCCGGAGCCAAAATGAACATCGGATTGATTGCCGTGATCCTGTTTAGTTTAATGACCAGTTATTTTGCCGTCGCGGAATTTTTGTGATGAATTAGTCTTCCGGAGAAAGAAAAATGTGAACTTCCTGAAAAGTATGTTGCTATTGTATTTTTGCGAGGTGGAAACTATAAATAGAAATATCGGAACAAAATAATAGTTTTGTTGTTATTAAAAATGTGACGTATTATATTAGAAATTAATGACGTATTTGAGGTAAACATGCAAACAAAACTGACACTTCGGTTAGATGGTGATTTGATAAATAAAGCAAAAATATTAGCTGGTAAAAAAGGAAAATCTCTCTCAAAGTTAGTTGCTGAATATTTTGCTTATATTACATCTAAAGAATTGTCAGATCAGAAAGATTTAACCCCTATTGTAAAATCACTTTATGGTTCACTAGCAAATGAAAAAGTGGATGAAACTGATTATAAAGAATATTTAGAGAAAAAATATTTGTGAAAGTATTATTTGATACAAACGTAATTTTAGATGTAATGTTACTGAGACCTCCCTTCTATAAAGCTGGCACCCTTCTCATATCAGAGGTTGAAAGAAAGAATATTGAAGGTTATATTTGTTCAACAACAGTGACAACTATTTTTTATTTAGTAGCAAAAGTAAAAAAGGCAAAAGAAACAAAGCAATTGATTAAAAATATTCTTCAAATTTTTAATGTTACTCAAGTAGATAAAGTGACTTTGGAATCGGCGTTAAATTCCAAATTTCCGGATTATGAAAATTCTGTTTTACATGAATCGGCTTTAAGAGCCGGACTGGATGGGATTGTGACAAGAGACAGGAAAGATTTTCGCAATTCAAAGATAACAATATTCGATCCGGAAGAGTTATTAAAAATTATTATCGCTTCCTGATAAAATACAGACTCTGAGCTAAGGCGATCAAAGGCTTGGGTTATCATCAAATCCACGAACTTGGCGGGGCCATCCGCCTCGGACGGAAATCGTGAGTTTGAATTTATTGTTTTCATCTTCTCATTGCCACGAGCTTTAGCTCGTGGAACAGATTTGCAGCCATCCTATTCCGGGCAATAGCCCAAAAAAGCGATTATTATTTCATCCCGGTATTATGTAGACGAAGAATTATCTCAACTAAATAAATGGGTTTTCCAATAAAAGGAATTTAGCTTGGCAGGGTGCTGATTTACTCTAACCTGAATTGTTACATTTTAGCAAAAATTCGAAAGAAGGGACATGTAAGAAATGACATCGCCAAAACCGGTCAAATCGTTTAAAGTTGCTCAACTGAATGTGGAAGTTTATGAAACCGATATTACTCTTGGCCGCAGGGCCGCTGATTTTGTTGCGGCAAAATTAACGACAGCGATTGAGCAAAATGGAAAGGCCAATCTTATTTTGGCCACCGGTGCTTCTCAGTTTAAATTTCTCGACGCGTTTAAAGCGTCCAATCGGGTGGACTGGTCCCAAATAACCGTTTTTCATCTGGATGAATACAAAGACATATCCGGCCGGCATCCGGCCAGTTTTCGCCGCTACCTGCGGGAAAGGATTCTGGATGAAGTAAAACCGGCCGAAGTCCATTTCCTGGAAGGGGATGCCGGTGATGTGGATACGGTATTGAAACGTTACGAGAACCTTTTACGCTCTCATCCGGTAGATGTGGCCTGCATCGGTATTGGCGAGAATGGGCACATTGCCTTCAACGATCCTCCGGCGGCGGATTTTAACGATCCCCGGCTGGTAAAAGTGGTGGAGCTGGATGAAAAGTGCCGCCGGCAGCAGATGGGTGAAGGCTGGTTCGAAACACTGGCGGAGGTACCAACCCACGCACTCAGCCTGACCATTCCTGCAATTATGAATTGTAAAACCATCAGTTGTGTGGTGCCGGACAGTAGAAAGGCTGAAGCTGTGTTCAATACCCTTCATGGCCCGGTCACTACACATTGTCCCGCCTCAATTTTGAGAAAACACTCCGGTGCTGTACTGTTTTTGGATCTGTATTCCGCGGAAAAGTTAACTGATTTTGTTTAGGGATTGTGCAAAAATAATTTGTAATTCTTTCACGCTTCGATAAAGTTTATCCTGAACTTGTCGCAGGGCTCAGCATGGCTATATTTACTCATCCCGGACAAAGTTGAAGTATTACAATTACCTGAATTGAGCGATTCTTAGCTTGAAACAACCAGCCAAAGAGTTTTGTTATTCTGCCTGCCCGACCGCAGGCCCGCTGCGGTCGGGCAAGCGGGATGACATTAGAATCGTTCAATTTAGGAATTAATAAGTTGTCTTAATTATAATATTTTTTGTGACTTAGTGCCTTTGCAGCAAAAGTTTGTGAATAATGCAGGTTAAAAATATTGAAAGGATTGGATAACTCTATGAAATTCTCATCTTTTTTCCTCTTGTTCTTAATCTGGGCAGCAGCGCCTTTGAAATCTCAGCCTGTGATGCATGAACAAAACATATTTCCTCTGCAGGATAAACACGTTCACGGCAGCAGCATTGTGGCATGTCCCAATGGTGATTTGCTGGCCTGCTGGTTTCACGGATCGGGTGAACGCACCGCTGACGATGTGCTGATCCAGGGAGCGCGGTTCAAAAAAGGGGCGAAAAAATGGAGCCCGGTTTTCATCATGGCGGATACACCCGGCTTTCCGGATTGTAATCCGGCGCTTTTCATTGATCAAAAGAATCGCTTGTGGATATTTTGGATTGCCGTTTTAGCGCATCGCTGGGAGAAATCGCTGCTCATGTATCGTATCGCTGAACATTATCAAAAAGACGGCGCGCCCGATTGGACCTGGCAGGGCGTTATCAATTTGAAGCCGGGGAAAAAATTTGCCGAAACGCTGGAGAAGGGAATGAAAAAATTATTTCCCGAAGAGCCCATGTGGGCGGAGTATGCGCCTCCCTATCCGCGCCTGCTTGTGCAAGCGGCGCAGGATCCGGCCAAGCGGCAGATGGGCTGGATGACCCGGCTGCACCCAACCGTTCTGCCTTCCGGCCGCATTCTGTTGCCGCTCTATTCGGACGGCTTCAATATTTCATTAGTGGCCATCAGCGATGACCTGGGCAAAAACTGGCGCGCCAGTCTGCCCATTGTCGGATTAGGGCCCACACAGCCGAGTATTGTCGGCAAGAAGGATGGCACGCTAGTGGCTTACCTGCGGGATTCCGGTAATCCGCCTTTTAGAATTATGCGCAGCGTTTCCAAAGATGACGGAGAAAGTTGGTCGGTCGCCGGGGATACTGAATTGCCCAATCCTGACTCCAGTCTGGAAGCGGTTGTTTTAAAAGACGGCCGCTGGGTGATGGTTTATAACGATACGGAAGATAATCGGTACAGCATCGCGGCAGCCGTTTCCGCTGACGAAGGCGCTTCCTGGAAATGGAAACGGCACCTGGGCCGGGCGATGGACGGCAGTAAATCCTTTGCTTATCCTTCCCTGATCCAGACCCGGGATGGACTGCTCCATTTAACCTGTTCCTATAGTGAACAGGGCGGTGCATCGATCAAACATTTCGTTTTTAGTGTGGATTGGGTTACACAAAAATAAGTTGCCTGTTTTCATTTTACAATACTCAATAACAGGAATAAAAAAGTATATTTCTCCTGAACCTCGCTCGATTGTGCAGGAGTTCAATTCCTGCCGCCGTATTATTTTATCGGTATGAGATTCCTCACTCGTTCTGCTTTCGTTCGGAATGACAAAACTCTTTGGCTGGTTTTTCCAAGCTAAAAATCGCTCAATTTATGTAATTATAAAACAGAGGATTAGCATGAATACAAACAAAAATCCGGGAATTACACGACGTGAATTTTTCCGCAGCGGCGTTTTGCTGGGCAGCGCGGTTGCCGTTTCCGGCATATATCAGACAGGCGCTGCCGCGCATGAGATCAGGCATCCGGTCGCACATTTTAAAGTAAGCTGTGCCGCCTACTCCTATCGAAAATATCTGAAAAGCGGTGAGATGAATCTATTTGATTTTATCAACCGCTGTGTCGACATGGATATCGATGCGGTGGAACTCACTTCCTATTATTTTCCGGAAAAGATTACTAATGCTTATCTGAACGAATTGAAGCGAAAAACGTTTTTGCACGGATTGGACATTTCCGGCACGGCCATCGCCAATAACTTCTGTGTGCCGCCGGGAGAAAAGAGAGATAAAGAGATCGAACATGTGAAAAAATGGATCGATTACGCCGCAGGATTTTCCGCGCCCTGTATCCGGATTTTTGCCGGCAACCCGGAAAAGGGAGTGTCGCAGAGCCAGGCCATTCAATGGTCGGCGGATGCTATCAAAACCTGTCTGGATTATGCCGGAAAACGGGGTGTATTTTTAGCGCTGGAAAATCATGGCGGGATTGTCGCGCGTGCCGCTGTATTGAAAACAATTTGCGACAAAGTGGGGTTTCATCCGTGGTTCGGCGTCAATCTGGATACGGGCAACTTCCGCACCGATCCTTACGGCGATATGCAGCTTATTGCGCCCTATGCCATCACGGTTCAGGTGAAAGACTGGGTGACTGCCCCGGATGGCAAAACCCGGCAGGAAGCCAACCTGAAGAAGGTGCTGGATATTTTGCGCGCGGCAAATTATCGCGGTTACCTGGCGCTGGAATACGAAGGCAAAGAAGACCCCAAAACCGGTGTGCCCAAATGGATCGCCAGATTGAAAGAAGAGGCGTACAAATAGAATCCAAGAGTAGAGGTTCTGATGAAGCGTAAACCCTGCTTCAAAAAAAATACCGGCTTTATACTCATTTTTTTGATATTCATCCTTTTTTCCTGTTCTTCAGAAAATTGCATTCAGGAAATTAGCTTAACGCACGATTTGTCCAAAAATTTTGATTTGGATGGACGCCATAATTTTTCGCCCGGCGACCGGTGGCTGGTATATGATACCCGCACGGAAGAAAGCGGTATCGGCGGCTGCCAAACCATCGAAAAGGTGAACGTTGCCTCCGGAGAAATTGTTGTCCTCTATCACACAAAAAATGCCACCCCGTTCGGTCCGGGCGTTGGCGCACCCAGTTACAGTCATACGGAAAACAGAACCGTTTTTATCCACGGTTTACAGAATTGTAATGCGGACAAACCTTATGCCCAATGGCGGCGCACCGGTGTGATCATCGATGATAAGCATATCGGCCAACCGGTTTTTATGGATGCCCGCGATGTGACGCCGCCGTTCACGCCCGGCGCCTTGCGGGGAGGCACCCATCAACATGAATGGAGCGGCGACGGCCAATGGATCGGTTTTACTTACAATGATGCCATCATGAAAAAGCTGCAGGACCGCACCGGAGTGCACTGGAATCTGCGCACCATCGGCGTTTCCCGGGCGATCCGCCCCGTTCAGGTGGATCATGATCCCGAGGGTGAAAATGTGGACGGCACTCATTTCTCCGTGATCGTTGTAAAAGTGGTTGCCAATCCTGTACCCGGCTCCGATGAAATAAGTCGCGCTGCCAATGATAGCTGGGTGGGCAGCCGGGGGTACCGGACAGCGGATGGCAGTTGGCAGCGCGGCAGGGCTTTTATTGGTACCGTTAAAAATGAACAGGGTGAAGATGTGGATGAGGTGTTCATTGTTGATATCCCGGAACGGATTGATATTCCTGGCCCTGACGGTCCGTTGGCAGGAACCGAGATCAGCTTCCCCATGCCGCCGGCGGGAACGGTGCAGCGGCGCCTGACATTCACTGCCGGGACAAACTATCCGGGTTGCCTTGGTTTTACCCGTTGTTCGCCGGATGGGAAATGGATATCCTATCGTGCCAAAGATGACAACGGAATTGTGCAGGTTTTTTTCATTTCGCCGTTGAGCGGAAAACCGGTGCAGGTTACTCGCCACAATTCGGAAGTCCAAAGTGCAGTCCGCTGGCAGGCTAACGGTGAATTAATCTATTATGTGTGGGACAATTCTATCATCCGATGTGATGTACGCCCGGGCGGGACTTTTGGCAGGTTTAACAGATTGAACCGGAAGAGGTTGCAACCGCCGGCTAATATTATTCTTTCCCACGATGGAAAGACGTTGGCGTTTAATCGTACGGTTACCGGAAAAGATGGAAACGGGAAATCAAAGCAGATTTTTCTGCTGCATTTGGATTGACAGCATTGTTCTATTATTTTTTAATGTAGACTTATTATGCAACTAATGGGATAACTTTTCCGGAATGGTAACTATTCAGATAGATTGAAGGAACACCCCCCGTCCCCCCCCAATGTTGTTGACTTAAGAAAGATTCTCATATAAGCCCTCAATAATTGGCAATTTCAATTTACAATTGGCAATTATTTTTATTATGAATGATGAATGATCAATTGATAATTGCCGGGGAAAATAATTTTTTATTCTCTTAACCTTGGTTGATCACAAGTTTTGCCGGGATAAACTTTAACCTGTTCATATCATCTGCTAAGCAGTGGTTTACATAATAGCAGGTTTCTAAACGCAGAGTTCGCAAAGGACGCAGAGAATGAT
>CAJVYQ010000042.1 GCA_913009825.1 uncultured Deferribacteres bacterium | reverse complement strand
CTAAACAGTATTGTGGCAATTTGGGCAAGGTAGAAAATTGCCAGGTTGGTGTATTTGCTGCTTATGCTTCTCCTTCGGGCTATGCTTTATTGGATAAACGGTTATTTATTCCTGAGAAATGGTTTACTGACGAATACGCGATAAGAAGGGAAAAATGTAAAATTCCCGAAGATGTTGAATTTAAGACAAAACCCCAGTTGGCCATTGAAATGTTTCATGAACTGCAAGAACGAAAAATATTACCATATAAATATATTTTGGCTGACTCTCTTTATGGAAACAGCCCGGAGTTTATTGACGCTATAGAAGAACATTCGGAACTACATTATTTTGTCAGCATTCCGTCAGATACGTTGTGTTGGTTGGAAAGACCCAAAACAATGGAAAAGGAATACAACTATAAAAGCGAGAGGCGTACCAGAGTTATCCTTGAAAAAGGAGAAAAGAAACCCATATCTTTCGAAACACTGGCTATGAATATTAACAATTACTTCTGGTACCGGCGCAAAGTATCAGAAGGAACAAAAGGGCCCATTGAGTATGAATTTGCAATAAAACGTGTTGTTCTGGCAAGAAATGGCCTGCCTGAAAAAACGGTTTGGCTTATCATCAAACGAACAATAGGATGCAACCCTACATATAAATATTTCATAAGCAATGCTCCTGAAGATACAAAACTTAAAACCTTTGTCTGGTTAAGTGGTCTTAGATGGGCAATAGAGCAATGTTTTGAAGAGACAAAAAGTGAGTTAGGTATGGATCAATATGAGGTTCGGAAATATACGGGCTGGAATCATCATATTTTAACTTGTATGTTATCTCATTTTTTCCTTTGGCACCTTAAAATCAGGTTGGGGAAAAAAAGCTCCGTCTATTACTCTGTCGCAGCTTAGAATTTTGCTGGAGGTTATTTTACCATTGAAAATTTACGATATTAATGAAGCTATATCTTTAGTAATGTGGGTTCAGATAAAAAACCACAAGGCCTATCTCTCACATCGAAAGAAAAGAATTCAAAATATACCACGATTACACTAACTGACGTTGTAGGGTTAACTTGAAAAGAATAGTTGTCTTCCCGCTTTGGCGCGGTCCGGTTATAACAATAATTTCCGGCTCATGCAGCCACTTGGCAATTTCCAGCGTAACAGCTCTTTCGAAATAAGGCTGGATTTGAAACTGCGAATTCGTTCGCCAGGGATTTTGATAGTTAAATGTCTCGATAATGTTCATAATATTATAGAAATAGTATTACTATTTTAATGATAGCATAGTGAAATAGTATTACTATTTTAATACATTTTTAATTTAAAAGCAATATTTATTTTGGAAATAAACAATGCGAAAAAACTCTTTAGCGTTCATCGTCATTTTGCTCGTGCTGGCGGGATCGTTTGCCTTTTCCCAGCAAGCTGCGGTAGTCGGCCCATCACCCACGGATCAAAAGAAGCTGGAAAAAATCCATACGGTGTATCAGTCTTATAAAAAGCATGCCTTTTCCACTGCTCCGGATGTGACAGTTAAAGAACTTTTGCAATGGCAAAAGCGGGACTCTGTCATCCTTGTGGATGTCCGCTCGCCCAAAGAACGCCGTGTCTCGATAATTCCCAATGCTATCTCCCAAAAAGAATTTGAGAAAAACATTGACCGATACAAACAGCGCAAAATTATCGTTTATTGCACCATTGGCTATCGCAGCGGCAAACAGGTGGTCAGGATGCGCAAAAAGAGGCTGGACGCCTACAACCTGATAGGCGGCGTGCTGGCCTGGAGCCATGCAGGGCAGATCTTTGCCGCACCCGACGGCGACTCTTTACGGGTTCATGTTTATGGAATAAAATGGAATCTGGCGTCGGAAAAATACAAGGCGGTGTGGTAATTACAAAAAGAAACGAATTGCAACTGTAAAGCAGTGCATTTTGCAGGTGCACTTTATCATTCCACGTTTGCCCCTAAATCTTGTTTAACCACACCTAATTGCCGTACTTTGGATACATTTGAAAAAAGGCTTGACAAAGATAGATTTTATTTTATATTAATATATAGATAAGCATTAATATGTTAATATAATGGTTGCGCATCATGAAAATTTACTACAAACAGATTGCCGGGCTTTTTAAATCACTGGCCGATGAAAATCGTTTAGGAATTATTTTCAATCTTGCTGATGGTAAAAAATCGGTTTCAAAAATTGTTGAGGAGACCGGGCTGTCGCAGCCGTTGGTTTCGCATCATTTGAAGGAATTAAAACACAATCATATCGTGACCACGGAGCGCGAAGGGTCTTTCGTTTTCTACCAGCTTACCGAGCCCGCCATCATTGCGCTGATCAATTTAACCAATCAGTTGGTGGTCGAATTAAGCGAAAAGGGAAACATCTTTTCCACCCAGGCAAGCAGCCCCCAATTTCCTTTTTCGGCAATGATGGGAAAAATGTTTGAAATGATGAATCAACAGAAGGAGTCCTAAAATGATGGGTCCAAAAGGCGAAATGCCGATGATGGGCATGATGCGGAAGATGATGGAAAGCGCTGAAGATTTCAATCCCATGGAAATGTGCAAAGAGATGGCGTCTTCCGTTGCCAAAGCTTCAGAGATGTCCTTTTATGCCACGCCGGAAATTCGCTCCATGTTTGAAGAATGGCTGGAAAGCGTGGAGGATGAAATCTTTGATTATATCCGTATCGAAGGTGAAATTAATTTGCAAAAAATCGCCGGCAGGTTTAAAATATCCGAATCTGCTGCTCAATTTTTCCTGAATCACCTTGCTGCTTCGGGAAAAATTAAGCCAGAATTCAGATAAAATCGAAAAAAGGAAATATATTCGATTAAGGGAAAAATGTTCCGGCCAACCTTTTCCCTGATGGCAAAAAAACAACAAATTAAAGAAAGGAGATTTAAAATGTCTGGCTTTAATTCAATGTTCAATTCATTAAACGATCAAGAGAAATTGGAACTCTTTTCCAGAATGAGTTTATTTTTCTCTGAAAAAATGGGTGAGCGATTTAATCAAGATTCAATGTCTGACAGTGAAAAAATTGACTTCCTGGCAGATATGTTTACCCAGTTTTCTCAAAAGGGCAGCCAACCGTCTTTTGGATTTAGTCATTTTGGAGGAACTGTAAATACCGCTCAAAATAAGTATAGTGCTTATCAATTTACACCCTGGCAATTTTT
Organism: uncultured Deferribacteres bacterium; assembly: GCA_913009825.1. Lineage (GTDB taxonomy): Bacteria > Zhuqueibacterota > JdFR-76 > JdFR-76 > DREG01 > DREG01. The sequence continues at coordinate 39,582 of CAJVYQ010000042.1, read as the reverse complement.
TCGTGAAATGTCAGGTTTTTATCCTTGGGAAATAATGAGTCAGATGTTTGGGGACGGACCAAATTTTAGAGGATCATGGGGTAATGAGCCTGGATTTTGCGGTCCACCATGGAGAAGATGGTAAATTATTTAAAATTCATCAAAACATGATACTGTAAAATCTATGAATAAACGGAAGTAAAAAATGGGAGCAAAAGGGAAAAGATATAGAAATTAATGTAAGATTTTTTTACTGCATCCTGAAGGGTTTATCTGTTGGTTTGAGCTTATTTATGATAAAATTGAGTTAAGGATTGTTTGTCAATGATATTCATATATTGTAAACCTTCTATAGGGTGGAGTTTTTAAATGTAAATATATCACCGAGTTAAATTAAAAAATAGACTTAAATTTGACAGAACACAAAACATTAAAGGGATAAAAATGAAAAGATTAATTACTATAATAGTGTTAAGCATATTCACTATTACTATAGTAGTTACACTATTAACCACTGGTAAAATAGAAAAATCAAAAACAGAAGCAAAACAAGATCCCTCAATCAAAAGGGAATATGTTTCTATGTATTACAACGAAATAATTGACACTCCTACTGAGCCGGTTATTGTTAATGGAAAAACCTATAATGGTTGTTGCGAATTTACTTCTGAGCAATTAAGAACAGACAGTACAACTCGTTTTTCTACCGATCCATTTTCCGGAGAAAAAGTAGATAAAGCAACTGCTTACATCGCACCAGACCCAAACAAAGAAAAAGGTGTTTTATACTTCCAATTTAGAGAAAACTATGACAAATACATCAAATCATTAGGAGTAATAGACAAATGAATAACATAAAAAAAACAAATAAAAAATGGCTTGGTGCAAGCATCTTAGCTGCTATATCAACTTCATTATGTTGCATTACACCAATTTTGGCAATATTTGCCGGGGTAGGTGGAATCGCCTCTGCTTTTTCATGGTTGGAACCTCTCCGCCCATACTTGATAGCTCTGACAATTATATTTCTTGCTGTTGCCTGGTATAAAACGCTAAAACCAAAAAGTTCCGAGATAGATTGTGATTGTGAAGCAGAAAAAGGCAGGTTTATTAACTCAAAAGCTTTTCTGCTTTTAATAACAATAATCACGGTGACATTACTTGCCTTTCCTTATTACTCTCATATTTTTGTTCCTAAACAGGATACCAAAGAAATAATAATCGTCAACGAGAAAAATCTGGTCAAAATGCAATTCACAATTAATGATATGACTTGCTCTGCTTGCGAAGGACAAATAAATCACAAGATTGCAGCGCTTGAAGGCGTGTTGAATGTTGAAACATCATACAAGCATAAAGAGAGCATCGTCCTTTTTGATACAACAAAGACTAAAATTGAAGACATAATAAAAGCAGTTGATGAAACCGGCTATAATGTCTCCAGCCATAAGAAAATTAAAGAAGAATTTAACAAAGATTTACAATAAAACAATGGAGATTTTAAAATGAACAAATTAATGGAAAAAATGATGTCGGGAATGATGAAGCCCGAAGATATGCCGCAAATGATGGACACGATGATGGAAAAAATGTTCGGTCAAATGTCGGCAGAAGACCGGATGGCTTTCGTCGGCGCCATGATGCCGAAATGTTTAAATATGATTTTTTCCGAATTGGATTCCGAATCCAAAGAAAAGCTTGCCCGGGAAATGATGGAAAAAATGATGGGCATTTTCTCAAATCTGGCGGGAGAAAAGTGAGGCGAGTATGAAGAAATCAATTTTGTGGATCGTATTAATGGTATTGGTGATTTTAATTGGTATCAGCGTCGTGGGCCCTGTATTTATGCCGGGGCATTACGCGAACAGCCCATTTTCTTTTTGCGGCAGTTTCGCGTGTCCGGATTACTTTTTTGGAGGCGGTATGTTTATTTTTCCCGTAATTATGCTTGTAGCCATGTTGGCTTTTATTTATCTGATTTTTGGCGGGGGAAATCTTCGCCCGCCGTGGCAGGACTCCGGTCAACCTCCGTACTCCGGCCGTGAATCAGATAACGCCCTGGATATTCTCAGAAAACGCTATGCAAGAGGAGAAGTTTCCAGAGAAGAATTTGAACAGATGAAAAGGGATTTACAATAAATGAAAACAAGAATATCTTCACTTGATCATAAAGTATTGAACGAACAGACGCATCATTGGGAAAAATCTTTCTCAAGGCGCTCCGACATGTTCGGCGTCGATGCCAGCCAAGCCGCACAGAAAGCTGCTGAACTTTTTAAAAAGAACGGCCTAAAGAATATTTTGGAACTGGGCGGCGGCCAGGGCTGCGACACATTGTTCTTCGCCCGCAGCGGATTCGAGGTAACAGTGCTGGACTATTGCCACAGCGGCGTACTTGCTATTTCTGAAAAGGCCGAAAAAAGCAGACTGGCCGATTTGATTCACCCAATGTGTCACGATGTGCGGGAGAGGTTTCCTTTTGCCGACGAAACATTCGACGCCTGCTATTCGCACATGCTTTACTGCATGGCGCTGACAACATCGGAACTGGAATTCCTGTCGGCGCAGGTCCGCCGCGTGCTGAAACCGGGCGGACTGAATGTTTACACTGTTCGCCATAAAGGAGACGCCCATTTCCAACAGGGCATCCATCGTGGCGAGGACATGTACGAAATGGGCGGTTATATCGTGCATTTTTTTGATGAAGATAAAGTGCGGCACTTGGCTCAGGGTGATGAGATTGTTGCAATCGATAAATTTGAAGAAGGCGGGTTGTCCCGAAAATTATTTATAGTAACTTTAAAAAAGAAAAGAAATACGCAATGAACAAAATGATGGAAAAAATGATGTCGGGAATGATGAAGCCCGAAGATATGCCGCAAATGATGGACACAATGATGGAAAAAATGTTAGGTCAAATGTCCGCAGATGATCGAATGGCTTTCGTCGGCGCCATGATGCCTAAATGTTTAAATATGATTTTTTCCGAATTAGATTCAGATGCAAAACAGAATCTGGCAAGAGAGATGATTACCACAATGATGTCTATATTTGAAGGACAGCTCAAATCGGATACAGAGGCTGAAAAATAAAGTAAATTTAGAAAATATTTTTTATTGTGAATAAAACGATATTGAAAAATTGGGTTATTCGTTGCGAAAAAATAAATAATGAAAGGAGTTAACAGTATGGGTCCTGAATATTTTGGGGGAGGCGGAATGTGGATATTCCCGATAATAATGTTAATTGTTATGCTTGTAGTTATTTACTTAATTTTTGGAAGAGATAGAATAGCACCGCCTTGGCATTACAATAATAGCCATTATCACAGAGAGGATTCTTCCGACAAAGCTTTGGATATTTTAAAACAAAGGTATGCCAAGGGAGAAATTAACAAGGAAGAATTTGAACAGATGAAAGGGGATTTGCAATAAATGGAAAAAGAAAAATCTTTACTTGATATTAAGGTATTAAACGAACAGACTAAACAGTGGGAAAAATCTTTCACGAAAAGAAAAGATATGTTTGGCGCTGATGCCAGCGAACCGGCGCGAAAGGCGGTCGAAATTTTTAAAAATAACGGGGTGAAAAATATCCTGGAACTGGGCGGCGGCCAGGGACGCGACACGCTGTTCTTCGCCCGCAGCGGATTCGAGGTAACGGTGCTGGACTATTGCGAGAGCGGCGTCCTTGCCATTTCCGAAAAAGCTGAAAAGAACGGCCTCGTCGATCTAGTTCACCCGATGTGCCACGATGTGCGGCAGAGGTTTCCTTTTGCCGACGAAACCTTTGACGACTGCTATTCGCACATGCTTTATTGCATGGCGCTGAGCACATCGGAACTGGAATTCCTGTCGGCCCAGGTCCGCCGCATGCTGAAACCGGGCGGGCTGAATGTTTATACTGTTCGCCACAAGGGAGATGCCCACTTTCGACAGGGCATCCATCGTGGCGAGGACATGTACGAAACGGGCGGCTATATCGTGCATTTTTTTGATGAAGAAAAAGTAAAACATCTGGCCACAGGTTACGAGATTATTGCAATCGATAAATTTGAAGAAGGCGGGCTGCCCCGTAAACTATTCCGGGTAACATTGAGAAAAAAGGTAAAAGTTGAACTGAACGACGAACATATTTAAGGATAAACCATAATGAAAAAATCAGATAATATTAATCGACGCAGATTTCTGCAATCGAGCATCATTGGCTCGGCTGCCCTTGTGGGCGGTTCCTCCCTGTTCCTGTCGGCACGATGCGACGGCCGGGAACAAAAACCCGCCGGTAGTGATTTTGCTGCGGACATCGAGATCGGATTGACCGCGGCGCCGGACGATGCGGTTCAAAATCTTGATAACATCTATCTCGGCCAGGTGCTGCGCTTGCAAAGCGGACAAAAGGAAAGTAGCGAGATAAACCAGGTGATTCCCGCCGATTGGGTAAAAGAAAGCACACGCGACCATTCCGATACAACGCTGAATTCCGGTTATGGCTATCTCCGGTGAGTTGCCCGGAACTTCAACAAATTTTCCCATTTGCCTACTGTGAAACTAGCGGAAGGAACCTATTCCACCCGTGGCGCAGGTGGACACTACATTCTTATTATCCCGGATATTGATATGGTCATTGTTCATGACGCCAATACCGGTATCCGCACAAAATTTCCAAGGAGAATTTCGGCACGCCGGTTAAGCTGATTCTCAATGTGAAAATGAACTGATTTAAAAAGCTAAGGTGGGAGTTCAACTCCTGCTAAATTGACTTTTTTGACCGGATGAACAGGATTTACAGGATAAAAATCCGGTGAATCCTGTTCATCCGGTCAAACCTGCATCATTCACAAATTTAAAAAATTAGAAATCAGGATTACCACATATTGTATTCCATTGATTTCGATTTTAAAATTTCCAATTTTAACCCCATCTCCCTTATCCTTGCTTTTCACAAACTAAAAAAACTCTGTACTGAAAACCCACCCATTTATACCTTGACTTTACCATCATAAATCTTTAAAATATTATGTCTATTTCACACTACTTTTCTAACCGGTAAGAGGAGGATTTTATGAGAACAAAACGGATTATCTTCATGGTTACCTTGTTGTGGGGTGTTTTCAGTTTTATGAACCTTTCACCGCTGCATTCCCAAACCTGTAACATTTGCGGCACAGATTCAACAGATTATCAATCCGATGCCTGCACGGTTCTCCTGATTGGCAAGAAAGCATCGACGGACGGGTCGGTGATGTCCACGCATACTTGCGATTGCGGCGTTTGTGACTGGACCTGGCGTTCTGTTCCTGCCGCAGACCACGAGGAAGGCGCCATGCGGCGGATCTATTACATCCCTCAATTTATTACCAAACCGCCCGCCAAAGGGCTGAGATGGGATACGCTGGAGGATAAATATAGCGGGCTGGAAATACCGCAAATCAAACATACTTTTGGCTATCTGCACGGCATGTTTGGTTACATGAATGATAACCAGGTCGCGATTGGTGAATCCACTATCGGGTGCCGGCGTGAAATGAACAACCACACGCCAACGCCAAAATTTGATATCACCACACTTACGCTCATTGCTATGGAACGGGGAAAAACAGCGAGAGATGCCATCAGAATTATTGGGTCTCTGGCCGAAAAATACGGCTACGGCAATACGGATTCCGGAGAGATGCTGGCCATTTCCGATCCCAACGAAATCTGGCTGTTTGAAATCATGCCGGTGGGTCCGCTTTGGACTCCGGAAACCGGTCAACCCGGCGCTATCTGGTGCGCACAACGTGTGCCCGATGACGAGGTTAGTATTTGCGCCAATGAATCCAGGATCGGTGAAATCGACTTGAGCAATAAAGACTACTTTATGGCTTCGCCCAATGTTAAATCTTATGCCATGGAACATGGCTATTACGATGCCAAAAGCGGCAAACCGTTCAGCTGGAAAAGAGCATATTCTCCCAATGAAGTAAGCGCGAAAAGTTCCAACGGTTCGAGAGGAAGAATGTGGCGTTTTTACGATCTGGTGGCGCCCTCGAAGAAATTCCTCATCGATACTCCCAACATGGATTTCCCGTTTTCGATCAAACCGGAAAAGAAACTTTCCGTGAGCGACGTGATTCACATTTTAAGAGATCATTATGATGGAACGGAAATAGATGCGGCCAAAGGGATCCAGGGCGGCCCGTTTAAAAATCCCAACCATTTGCCATACGGGTTCAAATTGAATGGCAAGCGATACAACACGCCGAGATGCATCGGAGTGAACCGGGCCGAATACATCACCGTAACCCAATGCAGAGACTGGCTGCCCAATCCCGTCGGTGGAATTGTCTGGATCGGACTAGGCGCTCAGGATACCGATTGTTTTATGCCGTTTTACGAGGGTGTGCGTAAGATACCAAAATCCTTTGAATTCGGTGATCATTGGGAATTCGACCGCAAATCGGCCAGATGGGCTTTCGATTATGTCGATTTTCATACCCAGGTAGTTTATTCTCATGCCATAAAGGATGTGCGAAAAGCCCAGGAAAAATGGGAGGGAGGCGCCATTAAACGCACGCCGGAAATTGACGCGCATGCTATGAAACTATATAAAAAATCACCGGAACTGGCAAGAGATTATCTTACGGATTATTGTAACAACAATGCCAATCTGGTTTTGGATGCCTGGTGGAAACTGGGTGATTTTCTGCTGGTGAAATACAATCATCTCTGGGAATATGAGGTGAAAACCAGAAAACGCAAAGCGCTGGAATATCCCCAATGGTGGCTGGAAGAGTTGGTTAAATACAACAATTTGAAACCGGTTCAGGAAAAAAAGTAATAGATTGAAAAGAACGGGAAATACCAATTGCGGGCTTCCCGTTCTTCATTTTTGTTACAAAAGGAGGATAAAAAAAATGAGAAAATTAGGGCAACTTTGTGCAACATTTGTCTTGACGATTGCTTTGTTTGCCTCGTTGACAGATGTAAGCGCCGCACAAGATCAGACTGCCAAAGCCCAACTACCGGTTCTGACCACTTCGGCCGGCCAAAGCGCGGATGTGAACACGTTGAATGTGATCATGGAGCAGGCGCAGATCGGCTATGATTATTGCGATGTGCCGACCGTGGATATGCTGAAAAGCGGCGTGGGACTGGGTGGTAAAAAATCCGGGGAAGGTTTCCATGTTGAGATTCACACGGATCTGACCAAATTTAAGAAAGGCACTCCCTACAAAACCGTTATTTTTGCCGTTGGCGCCAGCTTAAAAGGAATGGGTGCATCCGGCCTGACAATAAATGATGAACTGAAAAGGTTGAAGAGTCTTGTTAATTATTGTAAGAAAAATAAAATTTTCATTGTTGCCGTCCATGCCGGCGGTGAATCGAAAAGAGGCGCGGCAGGAAGCGACAACGAAAAAATGATCGATGCCATTGCACCGTACGCCGATTACATCATTGCCGTAAAAGACAGCAACAAAGACGGCAGGTTTACCAAAATTGCCAAAGAAAAGGACGTTCCGTTATCCGAAGTGAAATATGCGCTGGGAATTGTAAAATTGATGGGAGATCTGTTCAAATAAGTATGAATCCGGCCTAAAAGGATCGAACCGCGAATTTAGCCAATTAACGCCAATTGATTTTTAGTAAGTTAAGTCAATTTAAATTCGCGAAATTCACGGTTTATAGAGTTTAGTGACAAGCAAATACATACAGACAAAAAAAAGAAGGTGAAATGGTACTTCACATTGGAATCATCTTAGCGATAATGATTCTGGCCTACGCCTGGGCTGGTTGGAAAAAGCTTTCGGTCGAGCTTTGCATGCTTGCTTCTGCTGTTGCCGGCGGACTTGCGGGAGCTTTTATAAAGACACCTCCGATCGGTGCACTGGCCAGACACCTCATCGAAGGCACGTTTACTTATCTGGATGTTATTCTGGTCTTTACCACAGCTACTATCTTCATTGCCATTGTCGCCGAATCCGGCGGCGTGAATTATGTAGTGCGGGGAATCATCAAAGCATTTTATAGAAAAAGGATCATCGCCTTACTGCTTCTGATGGTTGTGATTCTTATTCCCGGCGCGTTAACCGGAGCGGGAAGCGTCTCCATTTTGACGGTAGGGGCGCCAAGCGCGCTGGCATTGGGATATCTTGGCATATCAAAGAAAAAGGTAACCGCCATTCTTTTTATTATTGCCGGTTTAAGCGCCGCAGCGCCGCCGGTTAATATCTGGGCTATGATTGTGTCCGCCGGCACCGCCATTCCTTATGTAGGTTTTGAATTACCGCTGGGTATTCCCGTTATTGTTCTCGGCACATTTTCCATGCTGGTATTAGGCTGGAAGAGAGAAGAGAAGAAGGAACTTGAAGAGATATTGAAAGAGATGCCGGAAGTGCCGGATAAAATGACCTGGTGGCGCGTTCTTCTGCCTTTTTTGGTTTTTTTCGGTCTTATCATCGTTGCCAGAATCCGGCCGTTTTCTTTTCCGATTTTGGGTTTACCGCTGGAATTTACCATTGCCGGTATTATCGCCCTGCTGGTTAGTCCGAAAAAAATAAATATTTTGATTCTATCCCGGGATACGGTGAAATTGCTGCTACCGCTGCTGGCTACCATGGCTGTTGTGGGCTCGCTGCAACAAATCATGACCGCCACCGGCGTACGGGGAATGATTTCTTATGCAGTGATCAGCATGCCGTTGATTTTGTTGTATTTCCTCCTGATCATCATCATTCCGTTTTCGGAAGGAATTCTGACTTACGGCGGCGCAGCCATCATCGGCATTCCGCTGGTTTGGATGCTGGACTCTATCGGACTCCACGCCACGGTTGTCATTGCCGGTTTGAGTCTTCTGTGGCCGCTGGGCGACGGATTGCCGCCAACGGCGCTCATTGGCCGGCTCAGCGTTATGATGGCCGATTACAAAGGTTCGTACTGGTCTTTCTTAAAAGCGACCTGGATACCCTGGATTGTTATCACAATTGTGGGAATCCTGATGATCATCTTCAGCGCCAAACTGGCTTTTCTGGTGCGATGGAGTATGTGAAATGATTTAAAGCGCATTTAAATTTGAACTATCTAAATATACGGAGAGATTATTATGTTCATTGTCATGATCATCTATTATTTCATCAGCGCGTACATAGCCGGTATGCTTATCTGGAATTTTGTGCGCGAGAAAAAAGATATGCAGCAGATGCTGCTTTATCTGATTGTGCTGGTGCCGCTTGTATTAAGAATATTTCACATACGATAAAAAACGGAGAGAGACATGTCTCGGAATTCCATGATAAAAACAGTTTCGGTTATTATTTTTGCCGTACTCACCACCTGGTCGGGAATACAATTTTACCAACACCGGCATTATCAACTGCCCATTGTAGCCGGGCCGGGTGTGACAAAAGTTGTAAAATTGAGCGACTATTGCGCAGGCTTGAAAGGCACCATGGCAGACACCCATGTGTTTTTCCTCCAGGGGAAAGAAGAAGGCGGCAAAATATTGATCATTGCCAACACCCATTCCAATGAACCCGTTGCAATCCTTTCCGCCCTCGTTATGATAGAAAATGCCCGGGTGGAAAAGGGTACGGTGATTATTATTCCTCAATTTAACAACAGCGGCAGCCGGAATACCAAACCGGGTGACGGCTATCCGCTTTTCTTTGATGTGCCGACCGGGTGGGGTAGTAAAAAATTCCGCATGGGCAACCGGAACGCCTCACCGCTGGATCAGTGGCCGGATCCCGATGTTTATGTTCATTATCCGGAGCGCCAGCTCCTTTCTTATCTGGATGTGAGGAATACCAACCGTACCTGGCCGGGGCGCTCCGATGGGCCATTGATGGAAAAAGTGACGTATGCCGCCATGCAGTTGCTGAGGGAAGAGCATGTGGATCTGGCCATCGATATTCACGGGGCGGAAACCATGTTTCCGGTAACCAATTGTATCGTTGCGCCGGATAAATCCATGCGCATCGCTACCATCGCATCCATGACGGTGACGGCAATGGAAGGATTTGAGAATCATGTAGAACCTTCGCCAAAGGGGTTTCGCGGACTTTCGCACCGGGAAATTGGCGATTATTCAGACACCCTGCCGTTTTTACTGGAAGCGCCCACACCGTTTTTGGATCAGCCGACCGGTCCCAAAACAGTGGATCTTCTGCTTAAAGGAAAAGATCCTTTCATTTTGAGCCTTTCTAAGCAGAAGAAACTATTTGTCCCTTATGATAAATCCGGTTGGCCCATGGAAAAACGGGTCGGTCAGCATTGCTCGGTCGTATTGGAAATTATGCACCAGTACTCCATGAAAAACCCGGACCGTGCAATCCTGGTTAGCAATGCACCTCATTATGCTGATTTGGTAAAAAACGGCGTCGGACACTATTTCCATAATCCGAACGAAGCGAAAAAGGGTAGTTTGTATTTTAACTGAAAGGAAAAAAGTTTATCGCCGGTTTTTTGATATATTCGTTGCCACAGAAATAATTCAATACAAAAATGAAGTAAAAATGCGGTAACGAATCAGATATTTAATTTTTAACTAAATTGAGCGATTGTAGGGCGATTCGCTGAATCGCCAATAGAATTTACACTAAAACCATAAACCTGTTTGGTAACAGTAACAAACTTAAAAACAAAAGAATCGCTAAATTTAGTTTTTAATACAGCTTATATTGTGATTCTTTTGAAATTGCCGATTTTACTGTGGCTTTCAATTCCGTAGTTTAATCCGACAAGCTCACTAAAAAAAGGAACATCTCCATGACAACGAGAAGAGAATTCATTAAAAAGTCGGCTGTGACGATGAGCGGGGCAGCGCTGCTTCATCATCCATTGATGGCGAATACAAATTCAAAAAGTGTGGTTGTTTCCGTTGCGGCAACAGACATGCTGATCAATAAACGCTACAATCCCAAAGCTGTTCATCGCGCTTTTTCCGCGGGATTGCAGGAAGTAACCGGTGAAAGCAGTCTGCGGAATGCCTGGTCGTCCATGTTTTCTCCCGATGATGTTGTGGGCATCAAAATAAATTGTCTGGGAGCGCCAAAAATTTCCTCATCTTTGGCTTCAATCCGGGAAGCCGCCGCAGGTCTGAAGAGCGCCGGCGTGAAAGAAAATAATATTATCATTTGGGATCATCGTGATCAGGTTTTCCGAAAAACCGGCCTGAAAATAAACAAAAGTAAAACGGGAGTAAGAGTTCGGGGCACATCGGATCAATCCGCTTCCATTGTGCCGTGGGCGAAAGGTTACGACCGGGAGGTGTATCTTTCTCTGGAATACGGCACGCTGAAGCGGTTTCGCGAATTGATGAAACATAATTTTACCGCTAACGGAACGCACCGGGAGATATTCAATTCAGTCGCCTGGCTGTGGATGCTGATCAAGCAGGGTAACCCAAAAGCGCAAAAATACAGCAAGGAAATTCGCAGGTTATACATGGATTACAGTGACACTGAAGGGATTAGGCGGATTGCAGAAGAAGTCGCCGGTCAGTTTAATGATGTAACGATCGCAGATGAAGAAAAGTCTTTCTTTTCAGAAATTGTGACGAAGGATATTACTAAACTCATCAATATTGCCGTTCTGAAGCATAATGAAGACAGTGGATTAACCTGGGCAGCAAAAAACATCGCTCTGGGCGTTACAACCAACAAAGTCCGGTTTCATTTAGATTATTGTGCCCGGGCCATTTCCGAAATTCTCAATTTTTCCTGTATCAAAGACAAAATGGTGTTGCATATCGGCGAAGCGGCAAAAATTTCAACCAAAAGTGTTCTGGGCGCGCAATTGGCCTTTGACAACCGCCTGTTCTTCAGTAAAGATCCGGTGGCCATGGACAGAATCGGACTTGACATTCTGGACAAGAAAAGGCGGGAACAGGGTTTTACATCGATTAAAAACATCTCCACACACATTGCAGCGTGTGCTCAAAAAGGTCTTGGCACCAATGATCTGAAAAAGATTAATTTGAGAAAATTAGTGGTATGAATACGGTTATCTGATAAAGGAAATGATTCTCGAGAGAATGCGGATGACGTTTGAATTGTTCAATTTTTTGACGATTCGTTAAATTGCAAATATAATTTGAAAAATACTATTACTCTGACCTATAAATTTTGTGCCAAATATTGGCAATTCATCTTTAAGCGGAAATTTGCTTTTCATTCCTTAGCTCAAGTTTAACAGTTGTAAAATCTATTTCATTTACAAACATAGAGATAGAGGTAGTAAAGCAACACTTACCGTTTTCCTGCCCGTAGCAGGCGGGAAAGATTTTACCGCATATTCCAACATATTCACTTTTGATCGCTAACGTTTTACCATTGTCTTCGATGATGATCTCCTGAAGCGCTTGTCCTTTTAGAAATCGTTGTCCGGCCCGCCTGTGCGGACAGGTAAAAATCTGTAAGCGGGTTGCGACCGGTACTGTCGATAAGTCAGAATATGCCGGAACCATTCGTTATCAAAGATACATGAGCGATACCGGTTATCGTAAACAATGCGCTATCAGGGCAGGAGTTGAAGAGGCGGCATCGGAGTTAACCCGTGCTCATTACGCCGGAAGGTCTCGTTATAGAAAACTGAAGCACACAAAACTGCAATTAATCTTTGCGGTACTTGCCTGCAATGTGAAGCGTTTCATTCGACATGGGGAGCAGTATACCTATGAAGAACTAAATCCGGCACTAATTAGCTGAAAATCTCTGGACTCCTGTTCCGGCAGAAATCACAAGTTATACCGGTTGAAAAGTGGATACTTACATCATTCTTTAATTTATGGAACAAAAAATGCTGTAATGTAAATAAATTTTCAAAGAACGCTGGGTTTATAGAAATATCTTCAAATTTTTAATCTGATTTTAATCTTTCCATGTTATCTTAATAAAATTCATGCGAGTCGCACAAAAAAATATGAATTTACCAGGTAATTTTCGGTTAGATTTTTGCTTCCCTGTAATTTACGAAGTTCGCACTGCAGAACATAACGGGACGGCATTACAGCAAAAACCTACCCGGTAACTACTGGGATTTACAACAGAATCGATTAGGAAAAACATGAGGCGGCATTCTTTTTTCATCGGAATGATTTCACTTGTATTCTTTATTTCCGGACAGTCCATTGCCCAGGTTTCCGAACCGAGCGTACTGCATGCATTGCGGACACATGAAAAAATCAAATTGGACGGCAGGCTGGATGAACTTTGCTGGCAGCAGGCAGAAAAGATAGCCAATTTTACGCAGCGTGAATTGAACGAGGGAGAGCCGGCTTCGGAAAAAACGGAAGTGGCTGTGGTTTTCACCGGCAAATCCCTGTATTTGGGATTCTGGTGTTACGACAGTGAGCCTGACAAAATTGTTGCAAAAGAGATGAAACGCGACTTTTACAGCAGGGGGGAAGACAACATGGAAATCGTGATCGATACTTATCACGCTCGACGCAATTCGTATCATTTTGTTATCAATCCAAACGGGGCACGGCGTGATGAGTTGGTCACCGATGAAGGACGAGGCAGAAATGATGACTGGAACGGCGTATGGGATGTGCGGGCAAAAATTACTCCGGCAGGTTGGTTTGCCGAAATGGAAATCCCTTTTTCCACACTGAAGTTTCCCAATACACCCGAGCAAGTGTGGGGCATCAATTTTGAACGCAACATCAGCCGCAAACATGAGCAAGTTTTGTGGCAAGGCTGGAGCCGAAACTATCATCTGGAACAGGTTTCACACGCGGGTACACTGCTGGGACTTAAAAATATTTCCAGCGGTCATCTTGTTGAATTGATGCCTTATCTAACTGCCGGTTTGAGAAAGCAATGGCAGCAATCCGGAGAAGGTATCTTTCGCGCCGGCGGCGATCTGAATTATCTGGTTACTTCCAATTTAAAATTGAATGTGACCACACACACTGATTTTGCTCAGGTTGAATCCGACCGGGCGATTATTAATCTGACCCGTTTTTCCATCCGCTATCCGGAAAAGAGAGGTTTCTTCCTGGAAGGCCGGGATGCCTTCAGTTTTGGTGCCAGAAAGGGACTGCCGTCCATTTTTTATACCCGAAGAATCGGAATTAAACAGGGCGGACAGATCCCTATCATCGGCGGCGGACGTCTGATCGGTAAGACCGGCTCAACCAACATTGGCGCCCTGTCTATCCAGACGCAGGCGGAGGGCGATGAACCAACCACTAATTATTCGGTGCTGCGTCTCAAACAGGATATAGGAGGACAGTCCAATATCGGTATAATTATGACTGCCAAAAATTCCGCCGATGTAAGCAACTATGTTTACGGCGTGGATGCAAATTATGTAACCTCCCATCTTTTTGGCGATAAAAATCTTTCTGTCGGCGGCGCCATCACCCGCTCTTCCACAAAGAATGATGAAAAAAGCGGCGACATTGCCTACCAGACCTATCTAACCAGTCATAACGACAAAGTTGAGTATGATTTTGTGTTCGCCCGGGTGGGCAAGGATTTTGATCCGCAAATGGGGTTTTTGCGTCGTAAAAATTATAAGCTGCTTTACACCGAACTCCAATTCAATCCCCGGCCGTCTTTTCTGCCCTGGGTACGGCAAATGGAAGTGAAGCCGATCGATGTGGACGCCTATTTTAGTGATGATACAAATGAATTGGAAAGCGTCGGCTGGGAATGGCGGCCGTTTGGCTTCGGCACCAAAAGCGGCGAAAGGTTCGAATATAATATACAACGGTTTTACGACCGGCTGGATGAAGATTTCGAAATTCATGATGGTGTGATTTTGCCAACCGGCGGTTATTGGTACAATCGGAATGAAATTCAGGCGAGTACGTACAGCGGGAGAAAACTTTCTTTTGATGTGGGAACCAGTTGGGGTGATTATTACACAGGCAGACGCACCGAATTAGAAATTCAGGCAAAAGTGAAAGTCAACAAGCATTTTAATCTGCGCACCGATTACAGTTACAATCGGCTCCGCTTTCCACAGGGCGATTTTGCCACGCACGAAATCGGTGGCCGTGCGGAATATGCCTTTACGACAAAATTGTACAGCTCTTTCTTCGGTCAATGGAATAACGAAGATGATAAAATTTTGTTCAATTTTCGCGTCAACTGGATCCCGGTCATCGGCAGCGATTTTTATTTGGCCGTTAATCAGCTCTATGATACCGGTGACGGCGGATTCAAACTGGAGAATACTACAATTCTTTCAAAGTTGATTTGGCGGTTTACGTTATAATATTTCACAAACCTCAAAGGTTTTAAAAACCTTTGAGGTTTTAATGAATTAACCTACTAACCCCAACACAGGAGGTGTGTGATGATTAACAAAAAGTTTTTTATGTTCATCGTTTTGGCTGTACTATCCGTTTCGGTGGTGTTTACGGCGTGCAGCCAGCAAAAAAAGTCACAGTTGAAATTGCCTGCCAAAGCAAAGCAGGCTATCACGAAAGCGTTTCCCGGCGGAGTGATTACTAAGGTTAAAAAAGAAAATGAAGAAGGCAAAGAACTGTTTGAAGTGGTAGTGAAGTCCGGAGAAAAAACTTATGAAGTGGATGTAACTGCTGTTGGTAAAATCGTTAACCGGGAAGAGATGTCGGGAGAGGAAAAAGAAGAAAGTGGTGTTGAAGGTGGTGAAAAAAAGGAAGGAGAACAGGAAGAGAGGGAAGAGGAAAATGAGAATGAGACTGTCTTTAATTTCGATACCGGTGCAGTTGGCCAACTCCCTCCGGGCTGGAGCAACCGGAAAACCGGTAAGGGCGGTCTCGGCAAATGGGTCGTTATGGCCGATCCCACGGCGCCCAGCAAGCCTAATGTGCTGGCGCAGACCAGCAAAGAAAATCCCGGCTACCATTTTAATGTAGCAGTCGCAGAAAAAACCAATTTTTCCAATGTGGAAATCGAATTGAAATTCAAAGCAATCGACGGCCAGGAAGACCAGGGCGGCGGGCCTGTTTGGCGTTATCAGGATGCCGATAATTACTATGTCTGCCGTGCCAATCCGCTGGAAAGCAATTACCGTTTTTACAAAGTAGTGAACGGCAACCGGAAACAGTTGGCCACGGTAAGGGTGGAGATCCCCAGTAAAGTCTGGCATTCGCTGAAGGTGAAAAATGTTGGCAATCACATTCAGTGCTGGTACGACGGCAAACTCTATCTGGATACCCTCGATGATACGTTCAAATCCGGGAAAGTCGGCCTTTGGACCAAAGCGGACGCTGTGACCTGGTTTGATGATTTCAAAGTAGAGAAAGCGGAGAAGGAATAGCTGAAGTGGAATTGGGGTGCAGGAGTGCAACTCCTGCACCCGCTTTGCTACCTAAAATCGGGGCATAAAAAAAAACAGCATATTTCAGATTTAGTGCTATTCATGGTGTTTGCAATATTGCAACACTTTGGTTCTTTAATAAATTTCGTCACCCATGCACGCTCGGGCAGGAGTTCAACTCCTGCCCGAATAGAGGAGGAAAATTCTTCCTTTTTGCAATAACCTATCTTGTGCTTATCGAAGGTGAGGCGGAAAGAGTTGAATTAGCACTAAATTTTTATGCATTATTTAGCCTGATGGTTTATTTTAAGACGGATCAATGTAAAATACCCAAGAGTAGCGAAGCGGCAAACATAATTAGTGTCTGTCCGAAAACCCTGCTTTTCTGTCATTCCCGTGAAAACGGGAATCTATAACATCTTGTTTTCTTTAGATTCCCCGCCTGCGGACGGGCAGATGGCTTTCGCCCGCCTGCCTTGGGCACGGCAGGAATGACGTTTTTTGCTATTTCTCATAATTTTAGGACAGACACTAATTATTTATTTCACCTAAATTGAGCGATTCTAACCCTCATTCCGTAGGAATCCCGTTGGTTTAGTGCATAGAACTAACAAGATTTTTTAGAATGACAAAACTCTTTGAATGCTTGTTTTAAGCTAAGAATAGCTCAATTTAAGTGAAATAAATAATTGATAAAAGTTGAAGATCCCAGGATGAGATTCCATGCTTAACTTGTTGAAGGAATGGGTCAGGATCAAGTATCTCTATGTTTATGAATGTATGTTCTAATGGAATAGTATATTCGTGAAGAGACAAATTATTTATTTTGATGGTAGAGGTTTCTTTAAAAAATAACAGGCAGCATGGGTATTACTGATGAATCGTTTTCCAATATTTAAAAACAGTTTAAGGTTTTCCTCAATTCCTTTCATGTTGAATTTCTTCATTTTATTATTAGGGATTAAATTTTTTATGCCAACCGTCCTGTCTGCGCAACAAACGTCGCGTGATTCCGTTCCACTTCAACAAAGCGCTGTCAAAGTTTTTCTTGATATTTCACGAAGATATCAAGATCATATCAAAAGAGAAATCCCTTATATAAATTATGTAAGGGACAGAAAAGAGGCTCAGGTTCATATTTTATTAACGTCACAACGAACCGGGAGCAGAGGTAGAGAATACACAATCACTTTTCTTGGTCAACAAAACTTCAATGGAGTGAATGATACGTTAAAGTTTGTTGCTAAAAATACGGATTCTGTAGAATTGATCAGGGCCGGCTTGGTGAAATCGCTGAAGATGGGTCTCATTCGTTATATTTCCAGAACTCCGTTTGCTGAATATATTTCAATCAGATACAATAAAAAAGTGAATCCTGCTGCTGTAGAGGATAAATGGAACAATTGGGTTTTCATGATTAGTACAGATAATGATTTTGATATCGAAGAATCCAAAAATAGAATTAAAATAGGTGGTTCCTTGTCCGCTTATCGAATTACTCCGGATTGGAAAATTAGTTTATATCTTAGCAGTAAATACTATGAAAACAATTTCAAAGTAAATAATCATACGATCACCAGTATTTCCAGATATCAAAGATTCAGGAGCCTGTTGGTGAAAAGCATAAATGAACACTGGTCTGTTGGAGGGTACGCATCTGCCAATTCATCACTATACAGCAATACAAAAATTTCCATTAGTTGCGCTCCTGCCTTAGAATATGACCTTTTTCCTTATTCGGAATCCACCCGAAAAGAGTTTCGTTTTCTCTACAGGTTGGGCTATACAAATATTTACTACAATCAGGAAACAATTTATAATAAGGTAAAAGAAAGTTTGTTTAATGAGAGTCTTTCCGCTAGTTTGGAGATCAAGGAAAAATGGGGCTCGGTTAGCGCGACACTGGAAGGCGCGCACTATTTTCATGACTTTTCAAAAAACAGCTTACAATTGTCATGGGAATTTTCCTGGCGTGTTTTTGAGGGAATCTCGTTTTACGGAGATACAAATATCTCAATGATTCATGATCAATTATCTCTGCCCAAGAAAGATGTTTCTGAGGAAGAGATCCTTTTGCAGCGCACGGAGCTTGCCACGCAATATCAGTACTCATTCAGTATCGGTTTAAGATTTACGTTCGGATCGATTTACAGCAATGTAGTGAATCCGAGATTTGGTAATTAAAGAATCGTTGAAAGTTTGTTTTTTTAGTAAAGTTATTCCGGTTTGTTGGTTTATCGGGCGGCGAGTTTCGTCGCCCGACATGATGAGATATGGAAAATTTTAATATAAAAACGGTTCGGACTGCCGTAAACTTATCATAATGTGGCCGAACTGGAACGAACTGATTTCTCATATCCGGAAATAAAACTAAAATTTAAGGCGGTTGCGGACAGGAAGTTCAGGGTAGAAGGCGGCGAGGCGTTATCGGAATGCCGGCAATTACTATATTTGCCGCACCGCCCCGCTGGAGAGTAAAAAGCAGGATAAAGTCCATTTTGTGTTAATATCTCAATCATTGTGGGTGTTTGTGGACTGAGGTGCCTGAACTTCTGCTCAGGCGCTATAATCTTCTTTAGTTACGTACTTGCGACTTCGGAGCAGAGTTTATGAAAAACAGAATGATTTTTTTAATCTTTTGCCTGTTGATTTCCCAACAGGTTTTTGCGTTGGATGACAGACCGGTCATTACAGCACGGCGTATTCGTTCTGCGATTAAATTTGACGGCTATCTGAACGAGCAGGACTGGCGATTGGCAGACCCCGCAACGCATTTTATGCAGCGCGAACCGGACAATGGCAAACCGGCCACAGAACGCACCGAAGTTCGAATTATCTATGACCGGGAGAATCTTTATATCGGTGTTTTGTGCTTCGATTCGCAGCCGGATAAAATTATCGCCAATACTTTGGTACGAGACAGCAATCAGGAAGGGGATGATCAGGTGACCATTGTCATCGATACCTACCTGGATCATCGCACCGGCTTTGTCTTTACCGTCAACCCCAACGGCGCTCGTTTCGATGCTTTCCAGTTTGCACCCGAACGTGATCCAAATGAAAATTGGAACGGTGTGTGGGATGTACGGGCGAGAATCACGCCTGAAGGGTGGCAGGCTGAAATTCTCATTCCTTTCAAGACGCTGCGTTTTCGGAACAGAAAAGAACAAGTGTGGGGGATCAATTTCCAGCGCATCATCCAGAGGAAGAACGAGGAAGACCTCTGGTCCGGTTACACTTATAACGAAGGTATTGCCTATCTTGCGTCTGCCGGTGAGCTGCATGGACTGGTCGATCTTCAGCGCGGACATCAGATCGAACTTTTTCCTTACGCCAAATTCGGCATGCAAAAACAGGACTCGGACAATCCATCGCAAGACACGATAACGAAAACCGGTTTTAATTTAAAATATGGCGTTACACCTACATTGACAGCCGATTTTACGGTCAATACCGATTTTGCCCAGGTGGAGGCGGACCAGGAGCGCATTAACCTCACCCGCTTCGATCTCTACTATCCGGAAAAACGTGAGTTCTTTCTCGAAGGCGCCGATATATTTCGTTTCGGTTCATTTCATTCCGGTCAGGTTTTTTACAGCCGGCGCATAGGTTTGTCGGAGGATGGGGAGCAAGTACCGATCCTCAGCGGAGCGCGCCTCACCGGCCGGGCCGGGAAATATTCCATCGGTGTCCTGGATGTGCAGACGGACAGCAAGGGCGACACGCCCGGAGCCAACTTTTTGGTCACCCGTTTCCAGCGGGACTTTCTTCAGCAGTCCAAAGTTGGATTCATTGCCACGCAAAAATTAGTTCCCGGCACGGGATATGTAAATCGAGCCTTCGGAGCGGACCTGAATTTGTATTTCACGCATTTTTTAGGCGATAAGAACCTGGCTATCGACGGTTACATCGCCGGCACCCAAACACCCGGGCTGAAAGGCGATAACATTACCTGGCGAATATCCGTCGACTATCCAAACGACCTTTTCGATTCTTATTTTTATTCCTTTGAAACGCAGGATAATTTTAACCCGGAAGTCGGCTTTGTTCGCCGAAAAAACATTCGCCAAACCGGCGGCGCCTTTCGATATACGCCGCGGCCCGGAATCCTGGGCATCCGCAAGCTGGTTTTTAAACCGCTAGATATGGATTATACAACCGACATCTCCGGTCGTATAGAATCGATTGACTACGAGGGGCGTCCCCTGGGCTTTACGACGCAAAGCGGGGAATTTTTTGAGTTCAATCTGCAACGGACGTTCGAACGGCTGGATGAGAATTTTAATATTTACGACAACTATGTGATACCCACCGGCGACTATTGGTTCAATCATACGGAAATTCAATTCGAGACCAATCGGCGGCGAATGCTCTCGGGCGGGTTCTTTGTGAACTGGGGTGAGTTTTATAACGGCAAACGAACCGTTTTCGCCATGGAGAATTTAATGAAGTTGTCATCTCATTTATCTGCCGGTCTCGACTTTCGGTATAATGATATCGGCTTGCCTGACGGCTCTTTTCAGACCAGGGAATGGGGCAGCCGTATCGGTTATGCGTTCTCGACCCGGCTGGATACACGCGCTTTTATTCAATGGAATAACGAAGATCATGAATTGAATTTGAATTTTCGCCTGCATTGGATACCCGGCCTGGGCAGCCATTTTTACCTGGTTTACAATCATTTGTGGGGAACCGGAAATCGACAGTTGCTATCGGAAAATCAAGTGTTTGTCGCCAAAGCGGATTATTTGTATCGATGGTGAGTATGCGATTGGGAATGAATTATTAGTACCTGAATTGAGCGATTGTAGGGCGATTCGCTGAATCGCCAATCGAATTTACATTAAAAAATGAAAATCCGTTTAGTAGCAGGAACAAGCTCAAAAACAAGAGAATCGCTCAATTCAGGTCATACTAAACAGGAGCAAAGACATTGAACAAGTCTTTCAAATTTTCTTTTATTTTAATATTCAATGTGGCTCTTATTTTACCTTTACCGGCACAAACCACAAAAATATTATCACTTAAATCCTGCATTATGGCCGCACAGGAAAATCATCCTTCGGTTCAGGCTTTTCAAAAATTGCAGGAAAGTAAAGCTGTAGCGGCCAAAAGTCTTCAGGCACAGGCTTATCCCGGAGTTGATCTTGCCCTTCAGGGCGCCGATTATCATTTCAGCGATTATCGATACAATACTTTGGCCAACCGGTTGAATCTTGTCTGGGACATGGGAAAATGGCTGAGCAAGCTTAAAAAATTAGGAATTACAGCCGAGTATATCGCCAAACTTCAGGCCCGGCAAAACAAACTAAAGTTGCTTTACCGGGTGAAGCAGGCTTACTTTAATCTTGTCTCTGCGCGGCAGGAAATGAACATTGTCCGGCTCTCTGAAATTTATCTTTCCCATCATTTAGGAGTGACGCAAAAACTATTCAAACTGGGTCAAATTGACCGGCTGGATTTGTATTTCACCCAATCCGGATTAGCCGCTGCCCGCGAAAAGATTTTGGCGGCAAACTCTGAAATCGATGCCTGGCAAATTCAGCTTGCAAACCTCACCGGCTTGACAATTTCGTCAGGCGATTCTTTGATTTTGGACGGGCTTTCTAGTAGTCAAAATTTTTCTACCGACACACTTCTTTCCGTCGCGTTGCGCCACAACCCGGCAATTTCCATCATGGACCAGCAAATAAAAATAATCGATCTGCAAAAAAAATTGGTGAGAAACAGTCGTTTGCCCAAACTTTTTGTCAGCGGCGGATATATTCTGGATAATGATCCCACATCCGGAGGGGATTATGCGACAATTTCCGGCGGACTGTCGTTGCCGATTCTCGATTGGGGGATACGAAAAAACAAGGCGCAGACGTTTCAATTAGCGTCCGAATCACTGGAAGCGACGAAACAAGCCTTCTTTATTGAACTCCGCACAAATGTGCAGCAGCTTGTCTCCCGGCTGAAGCATTTTAGAAAACTCGTATCATTAAAAGAAGAAACAATGCAGCAGGCGCAAAAAACTTATGACTATACCGAATTGAACTATCAGGCCGGTATCGCTACTAATACGGAAGTATTGCTGGCGCAAAAAGCATTGATTGCTGCGAAAGTATCCCGGGAACGGGTCATTCTCAGGCTTTATTTAATTGAAGCGCAAATCGAAAATTTGATCGGCAAATTGTAAGAGTTAGAGAAAGACTCATTGATGGGTATGTATTTCTGTCATTCCCGCATGTATTTAGCGGCCTGCCTGCTGCAGGCAGGGAATCCATGTTATTGCATAATTAGATTCCCGATAAAAGCATTCGGGAATGACACCCTATGAAGTTTTCACCCGTGGGTGAGCTTTTAAGAGTCAGACGTCTTTGCGCGTTGAAATGATTAAATTTATACAATATGATTCGCATAGGAAGGGAACATCAATGAAAATCCGGGTCATTCTTTTTATCGCAGCGCCAATGCTATTTTTATCATGCAAAGGGAAGAGCCAAAATCCAGGAGAGATCGGCGCCCGTGTTCATGCAAAAGAACAAGCCTCTGAATTCAAAGTGCCGGTTCAGGTGACTACAGCCCGCCGGGGAGCGATTCAGGAAAAAATTACTATTTACGGAAAACTGGCGCCAAAACAAGAGACTTTACTAAGCAGTCAATTTCCCGGCCGGATTTTGGACCTGTCTTTATCGGAAGGTGACCGTGTAGCAAAGGGGCAGGTCGTCGCCGTGATCCAAAGTCCGAAAGCGGAAGCGCTGCAAATGGCGGCAAGCAATAATCCAGCGCAGACACAAACGCGCGTCGAAGAGCTGCTGCCCATTTCCATCCGGGCGCCGTTTAGCGGTATCGTGACCAATAAATTTCACTTTTCCGGCGATGTTGTTGCTGCGAGTGAGCCGATTTTAAAGATTCAGCAGGACGCTGTTTTCTACTTGTGGGGGCAGCTCCCCGCGGTCTATTTGCCGGATATCCGCATCGGGCAAAAATTAAATATTGCTTTCCCCGATCTTCCGCAGGTTTTCGTTCACGGAAAAATCGACGCCATCAACAGTACGGTGGACAGGAAAACACAAACGGTGCAAATTCGCACTTTATTGCTAAATCCAAAGCATTTGCTCAAATCCGGTTTATTCGCCAAAATTGAAATCATTTTGAAGTCGCTTGAGCAGGCGACTTTGGTGCCGCGCAATGCAGTTCTTTCAGGAGAAGCCGCTTCTTTCGTATTTCTCAAACAGAAGGGCATCGCCCGTCTTCAGCCGGTTCGGATCGGGCTAAAAAGCAACAACATGTTCGCCGTACAATCCGGTCTAACTCCGGGAGACAGTGTAATTGTGTTGGGAAATTATGAATTAAAAGATGGCATGGCTGTGGAAGTTATGCACTGATGGAAAAACTTTTGCATTCAATTCTCCGTTATCGTCTGGCGATTCTGTTCATTCTCGGTATCCTGCTTTTAGGCAGCCTCGCTTTTTTGGTTTCCATGCCGGCAGGCGTATTTCCCAATGCCACTTTTCCCCGCATTTTAGTGCAAATGGAGCGCGGCTATGCGCCATTAAAGGACATGGAAATTACCACCACCAAACCGCTGGAAGACGCCTTGCGAAATGTGGAAGGTGTACGCATCGTGCGTTCGAAAACCAGCCGCGGCTACTCCGAGATAGAACTGTATTTTGACTGGAATATTGACCTGATGCAGGCTTACCAGTTAGTGCAGGCAAAAATCAGCGACGTGCGCGGTAAATTGCCGCCGGGCACGGGAATTCTGGTGAAACGCATGACCACCAGCGCTTATCCGATGTCCTGTTACGCCATCTATTCGGATGTGCGCAGCCAGCGGCAACTGCGAAATCTGGCGGAATTTACCATCAGACCGCTGCTTTCCGGCGTCCACGGCGTTTACCGGATTGAAATTGTCGGCGGCGAACGACCCGAGTTTTGGGTACAACTCAAGCCGGAAAAACTTGCCTTCTATAAAATTTCGCCATTGACCATCGAGAACGATCTGGCAAATATTAACCGGGTAAAATTTCTCGGCAAGGTCCCCGATGAGTACCGTATCCATCTGGGATTTCAGGATGATCTTTTGCGAACCGTTGCCGACATTGAAAATACCGTTCTGGAATCGCGTAACGGCGTCCCCATTAAAATCAGTGATCTGGCCTCTGTTTCCCTGACCGGCAAGGAAGAATACATCATCACCACTGCCAACTGGCAC
Organism: uncultured Deferribacteres bacterium; assembly: GCA_913009825.1. GTDB lineage: Bacteria > Zhuqueibacterota > JdFR-76 > JdFR-76 > DREG01 > DREG01. Next base: position 15,165 of record CAJVYQ010000042.1, on the reverse strand, counting down.
CGTGCCGTTCTTATCGATGTTCTGAAACAACCCAATGCCAATGGTGTGGCTGTGGGCAATGCCATCGACGACCTGATCGGCAAACTGAAAAATACTTTGCCACCCGATATTCAACTGGCAAAAACTTACGATCAGGAGGCTTTTGTCAAACATTCTATCACCGGCGTAAGCGAAAATATTTTGGCGGGAATTCTGATCATTTCATTGATTGTACTGCTTTTTCTGCAGAACTTTCGGGCTTCGTGGCCAATTATCTTTTTCATGCCGATTGTCATGATTTTGTCCTTCTTTTTTATGCGCATTTTTCAACTTTCTATTAACATTATGACGCTGGGAGGAATTGCCGCCGCACTGGGCATACTGGTGGATAACGCCACCGTGGTAGTAGAGAATATCATTCGTCACCACTCGGAGGGGCAGCCGCTGCAAACGGCTGTTGTCAAGGGATCGGCAGAAGTGCTGCCGCCTATGTTTGGCGCCACACTCACTACGGTGATTGTTTTTGTGCCCCTGATTTTCGTGACCGGCCTGACCGGAATTTTTTTCAAACCGATGGCGCTGACACTTGCCATCGCTGTTTTTTTGTCGCTGCTGCTGGCAATCAGCATAACGCCGATTTTTACCAATATTTTTATTAAACCGGAAAATTTATCTCCCAGGCAAAATGATTTCCTCTCGGCGCTTCGAAACGGATATGCAAAAACCCTGCAATTTCTTTTGCCGCGCAAAGGAATTGTGGTTGCTTTTTTAGTTGTGATTTTAGGCATTACTATTTTTCTGTTTCCCCATCTGCACAGCGGATTTTTGCCCGAATGGGATGAAGGTGCTTTTGTGCTGAATTACAAAGCCCCGCCGGGGACATCGCTGAAAGAGACCAACCGCCTGCTGGTGCAATTGGAAGACATCATGAAAAAAGACCCGGCAATCGCAGCCTATTCCCGTCGCACCGGCAGGGGCATTGCCCACCGGCATCCTGCAAATGAAGGAGATTACCTCGTCAGCCTTCGGGAAAAGCGGAAACACTCTACTTTTCAGATTATGGACGATCTGACGAAAAAGGCCTCGGCTCACATTCCCGGACTCTACCTTGATTTTGTCCAGGTTCTCCCCGACCGCTTAAAGGATCTGGCCGGGGAAGAAAAACCCATCGATGTTTTAATCTTTGGCAATGATCCGGGAACGCTGCAAAAAACGGCGCAGGAGATTTACCGGCGCCTTAAACCGATACCCGGTCTGGTGGGTTTACGTCCCGGCGAATTGCCCGCGGAACCGGAGTTTGATATTCAGGTTAACCATGAAAAAGCCGCTCAGTTGGGATTCCGCCCCGGCGATGTGCAGAAACTGATGGAGACAGCACTTTGGGGCCGGGTTGCCACTTATATTCCCCAGGGCATGCGCCTGGTGGGCGTGCGTCTGCGTTACCCGGAATCGTTCCGCCAAAATCTGGACGCATTGCAACAATTAAACCTTCTCTCCCCCAACGGTTCTATGATACCGCTGAAACAAATTGCCGCTGTTCGGGTGCAGGAAGGGCAGGCAGCCATCACCCATGAAAACGGCAGCCTGGTTGCCAGGGTCATTTCGGACATTTCCGGTCGTGATTTGGGCAGTGTGGTGAAAGATATTCAAAAGGTTCTGCACCAAATCAAACTTCCTTACGGCGTTTCCGTTTCCCTGGGGGGCGATTACGAAAGCCAGTTGCGCTCATTCAGGCAATTGCTCTTTGTGCTGGTGCTGGCCGGCCTGCTGATTTTTGTCGTGCTGCTTTTCGAATTTAACCGGTTGCGAATTGCTTTGGCAATTTTTACCGGCACCATTTTTTCGTTTACTTTTGTCATCCTGGGACTATGGATTACCAACACCAATTTTGACATTTCTTCCTTCATGGGAGCAATTACAGTATTGGGAATTGTTGTGAATAATGGTATATTGCTAATGGATTTTACCGCCCGCTACCGGCTGGAGGGTAAATCTAAACAAGAAGCTTTGTTACTGGCAGGAAGAATTCGCATCCGCCCTATTCTGATGACCAATACCACCACAATTGCCGGATTCCTGCCGCTGGCGTTTCAGTTAGGTACCGGCGGCGAAATTCTGCAACCCTTTGCCGTGGCAGTTATCAGCGGCCTGGCCGGTTCTGTGTTTTTCTCATTGATTGTGATTCCAATCCTGTATGATTTGTTTGAAAAATAAGGAGATATGATATATGAAAAAACTTCAGATTTCGCTCCTGTTCCTGGCGGCCTTTTTGTTCATTACCGGAATGAATGGAATGGCGCAGGAATGGACACTGCAAAACGTTATACAAACAGCGATTCAGGTGAATCCTCAACTGCAAAGCTTGCAAAATACAGTAAAAGCCAAGGAAGGCGCTGTGCAACAGGCGGCAGCCATCCCCAACCCGGAAGTCGGCGGGATTACCGGCAATCGCTCGCTGATGCTGGCACTGGATCAGCAATTGGAGTATCCGGGCAAACGAGACGTTCGGGTAAAGCAAGCGCAGCAGGAACTTGAAATCGCCGGGTTATATTTGCAGGCGAATCAATTACAGATTGGCGCCGATGCGGCTTCACTCTTTATTGACCTGCTCTGGGCGCAGAAAAATCGCAATCTTTTGCAGGAAAACCTGCAAGTCACATTAAAACTTTCAGATGCTGCACAGGAAAAATTTGACCGGGGATTCGGAAGTAAACTGGATGTTATCAAAGGGAAGGTTGAGGCATTGCGCGCCAGACGGCTGCTGCTAACGGCGCGAAAAGAACTGTTAAACAAGCAATCGGCATTGAAATTATTATTGAGGCAATCAGCGAATGATTCTCTCGTTCTGAAAGGAAGCCTGGAGCAGACCGTGTTTACGCCCGGCGCCGGTTTGGATTCTTTGCTGGATTTGGCTTATAGAAAAAATCCGATCCTGTTGGCGCAGCGACACAAATTACAGCGCGCGCAGCTTTCTTTACGGGCTGCCCGTCTCTCCACTAAACCCGATTTTAATTTTGGTCTGACAGGCGGAATGGATGATAAAGAACCAAGAATCGAGTTTGAATTACGCATGCCGTTGGCGCTCTGGGACAGAAAAAAAGGCGCGAAATCTGAGGCTCTGTTTCTTAAGAAAAGCACTGAATACGAAGGTGAAAATATTCGTCTGCAAATCGCACAACAAGTGACGGCAGCGTATCAGGGCTATGAAAATGCCGAACAAACCGTGAAACTGTTTCAGGATTCCATTTTACAAGAGGCCAAATCCGCGGCTCAGACAGCGCAGCAGGCTTTTGAAACGAGCAGCTTTCGCTTTCTCGATTTAATCGACGCCCAGCGCACCTACCTGGAAACAGCTTCGGAATATGAACAGTCGCTGCAGCAATTGAGATTATCGGAAATTGATTTACGCTGGTCGATTGGAATGGAATGGTAGCGTAAAAATATTTTATCATGTTCTCAGTAAAATATGTGATTTTTACTAAGGGACGTGAAATAAATAAAATGGAGATATAGCAATAGTTAAGTTATTAAAAATCAAATAATCAACTTTGTCAATTGACCAAGTTATTTATTTCTCTGTCCTAAATAATTTTAACCGCAAAGACGCCAAGTTCGCAAAGGGAAAAAATAATAAAGGGAGGAATCATGGATAAACGAGAAAATGAATTATCGAAAAAAATTATTGGGTCGGCGATCGAAGTCCATCGGCATTTAGGGCCGGGATTGCTTGAATCTGCTTATGAAGAATGTCTTTGCCATGAATTAGCTATCAATAAAATTGCTTTTGAAAGGCAAAAGCCACTTCCCATAAATTATAAAGGCGTAAAATTGGACTGTGGTTATTGACTTGATATTGTTGTGGAAAAACTGGTAATTGTGGAATTAAAAGCAGTAGAACAAATGACTCCCATACATCAGGCACAACTTTTAACATATTTGAAATTGTCAAATCTAAAATTAGGCATGTTAATCAATTTTAATGTTCCAATTCTAAAAGATGGCATAAAACGAATGGTCAATAATCTTTAAACTCTGCGTTCTTTGCGGTGGTTTAAATTAACCGCCGAGACGCCAGGGATGCAAAGAAAATAAGAATAAGAAAAATAATGAAACAAAGTTAAACTAAATTAAATCTTGGCGTTCTCTGCGTCTTTGCGGTGGTTTAAATTAACCGCCGAGACGCCAGGGACGCAAAGAAAATAAGAATAAGAAAAATAATGAAACAAAGTTAAACTAAATTGAATCTTGGCGTTCTCCGCGTCTTTGCGGTGGTTTAAATTAACCGCCGAGACGCCAGGGACGCAAAGAAAATAAGAATAAGAAAAATAATGAAACAAAGTTAAACTAAATTGAATCCCGGCGTTCTCTGCGTCTTTGCGGTGGTTTAAATTAACCGCCGAGACGCCAGGGACGCAAAGAAAATAAGAATAAGAAAAATAATGAAACAAAGTTAAACTAAATTGAATCTTGGCGTTCTCTGCGTCTTTGCGGTGTATTACTTTCCTGGAGGAATGAAATGAAAACAACATTAATTTTTCTCATGTTAATCAGCGTTGCATTTATAAGTTGCACGAAAAAGCAACGTCAAGGGTGGGAGAAACGGGCAGAAAAAATCACAGGCGAACAAGAAAAAACTGCGCCGGTAGCTGACACCCTGAACACGAATAAATTTACGTTGACTGATCAAAATCGACGCTTTCTCGATCTTGAAACCACGGTGGTTAAAAAGCAGCCAATTGCCGATGCCATAGAAGTGCCGGCAGTTACCAGACCTCATCCCAATCATTTTGTTTCCATTAAAGCGCCGATACAGGGCTGGATTCGCGAACTTGCGGTTGATCCCGGCAGCGAGGTCAAAGAAAATACTGTGGTTGCCATTATTGAAAATCCACAGAATTTAGGACAGCGGCTGCAGGTGCGTTCCCCTATCAGCGGTGTCGTAAACAAGCGTCCGGTTAATAAAAACGAATGGGTGGAAAACGGCGCCGGGTTGATGGAAATTATTGATTACAGCGCATTGCAGGGCATTATGCAGCTTTATCCCGATGAACAAAGCAAAGTGCGGATTGGACAACAAGTCGAGTTTTTCCGAAAGGGCTGGAGCGCCAAAGGACGCATTCAATTTATTTCTCCAACTGCCGACCCTTCGACCGGAAGTGTCGAAGCGCGCGCTGATATTGCCAATGCCAATCGCCGGATCGAAGCCAATGTGCCCATAACCGCGAGAATTACCATTGGCGAAAAAACGGGCCTGGTGGTGCCGAACAGCGCCTTGCTGCACGAAGAAGACCATTTCATCGTGTTCGTCCGGAAAGGCGGACAATTCGAGAAACGTCTGGTGGAAACAGGAATTCGAACAAATAAAATGGTAGAAATTGTCAGCGGCGTAACGGAAAACGAAAAAGTAGTAACGCGCGGCGCTTATCAATTGAAAAACATGGCCTTTTCCAGCGCTCCAACCAGTGAGGAGGAAAAATAAATGTTTCAGAAATTAGTCGAGTTTTCCATCAAAAACCGTCTGGTCGTTTTTCTCTCCGTCATCACATTAATCGCCCTGGGCGTGAATGCGCTGCAAAATTTGCCCACCGAGTTCCTGCCCGATTTGAGTTCGCCCATCGTCTCAGTGATCACCGAAAAGCCGGGACTGGCACCCAGCGAAGTCGAGAACCTGATCACCCGCCCCATCGAAAACAGCCTGCAAAGTCTGCCCGACGTGGAGAACATTCGCTCGCGGTCAACCAGCGGTTTGTCACTCGTGACCGTTACGTTTAAATGGGGCACGGATTATTACTGGGCGCGGCAGTTCATTTCGCAAAACCTGGCCGAGGTCATCCCCAAGCTTCCCGCCGGTACCCGCGCGCCCTTTCTGTCCAACGCCGCTTCGCGATTGGGAGAAGTGATCGAATACTATCTGAAGAGCGACAGCCTTTCCTTGATGGATTTGCGCGAGTTGGCGGACTATGACGTGCGCCTGAAATTGAAAAGCGTGCCCGGCGTGGCCCGCGTGGCCAACATGGGCGGCGAAGTGCGCCAATACCAGATTCTGGTGGATCAGGATAAACTGCGGTATTACCAAATCGGACTGGATGAAATCACGACAGCGTTAGAGGATAACAATGTGAATTTTTCCGGCAGTGTGGTCACCGAGGGACCGGTGGAATTCACCGTGCGCGGGCTGGGAAGGCTTTACCGTTTGAAGGATTTATACCAGGTGGTTGTGGTTACGCGTAACGGTTTTCCTGTTTATCTGAAGGATTTGGCAACCATTCGTGAAGCGCCGCAATTTCGCCGCGGCGTCATTTACGTCAACGGCAAAGAGGCGGTGCGCGGCGTGGTTACCAAACAATACGGCAGCGATACCCAGCCGGTGATCAACGGCCTGTCAAAAGCCATGAATGAGATTAAACCGTATTTGCCAAAATCGGTCGAACTGCGTCCGTTTTTTAATCAGGCGGAATTGATTCTGGTTTCGGTGCGCAACCTGAGGGACGCCCTGCTCATCGGCGGCTTTGCCGTGCTGCTCATTGTGCTTTTATTTTTATCGAATGTGCGCAGCGCGCTGATCATCGGCATCACACTGCCCATTTCGGTTTTCATGACATTTATTTTCATGCATCTGTTTCATGTCACCATCAATGTCATGTCGCTGGGCGGCATTGCCGTGGGTCTGGGGATTATGATCGACGCCGCCATTGTCGTTACGGAAAATATTTTCCGCTGGCTGAGGAATCATCCCGGGGAGAAGCATTTAGCGACGCTCAAAGGGGCGGTCGAGATGCTCAATCCGGTCAAATATTCCACGGCGATCATCATTGTAGTGTTTGTCCCCCTGATGTTTTTGCCCGGGTTTGAAGGAAAATTGTTCAAGCCCTTTGCCTTTACTATTATCGTTTCCATGCTGGTGGGTCTGACTCTTTCCATCACGTTGACGCCGCTGCTGTGCTACACTTTTTTGAGCAGCAAGCCCGGCACATCCAAAGAGAGCTGGCTGACGCGCGCATTCTATCGTATTTACGACCCGCTCATCAAGGTTGCGCTCAACCGTCCTTTTCGGGCGCTTCTTTTTGTTTTGTTGATGCTTGTTCTGTCTGCAGGCATGATTTCTTTCATAGGCACGGAACTGCTGCCGCCGTTTGACGAGAACGCCTTTATGGTTAAAATTTATTTGCCGCCGGGAACCAGTCTGGACGAATCGGCACGGGTCAGTAATCAAATTTTGGGCATTGCTGCTCAGGCGCCGGATGTGCAAAATATCATCGCCGCAGTTGGCCGCTCCGAGGGCGGCGAAGAAACCGAAGGCATGAGCAATTTTTCGGAGAACTATGTGGAACTCGTGCCGCGGGAGCAGCGCACCAAATCCATTGAGGACATTGAAGACTGGATTCGGGAAAAGATCGCTGGTTACCCGGGCGCCATTGTTACCTTTGACACGCCGCTTAACGACCGCATCGAGGAGAGCATCTCCGGCTCGCGCGGGCAACTGGCGGTCAAAATATTCGGGCCGGATTACGACGTCCTCATGGCCAAAGCCGCTGCCTTGGAAAACATCATGCAGAACATCCCCGGCGTGACCGATCTGTTTATGAATCAATCCGCCGGGCTGCCGTTCATCAATATTTTGATCGACCGCAACGCAGCCGGACGTTACGGCTTGACCCCGGAAAACATTGCCGACGATGTGGAAACCGCGCTGGAAGGAAAAACCGCCACGACTGTTCTTCAGGGGGTTAAAGAATTCGCCGTCTTTGTCCGCCTGCAGAAACGTTTCCGCGATTCGCCGGAAAAGGTGGGCGGCGTCCTCATCTCAACGCCCGGGGAGAAGCAAGTTAAATTATCCCAGGTCGCCCAAATATGGCAGGATACCGGCCCCATGCTCATTGAGCGGGAAAACCTGCAGCGCCGCGTGCAGATCACCTGCAACGTTTCCGGCGGCGATATCAACGGCATTGTGTCAAACATTCAGGCGCGCATCCCGCAATTGGGTTTGCCGAAAGGTTATTCGGTCGCCTTCGGCGGTAACTATGCCCGTCAGCAGGAACTCAATCACCTGATGATCCGTATTATTTTTATTTTGCTGCTGGTGGTGTTCATGCTGCTGTTGCTGGCCTTTCATTCGGTCTGGCAGGCTGTGCTCATTCTGCTGACCATTCCGCTGGCTCTGATGGGCGGCCTCTGGGCGATGTTCTTCACCCTGACCACCTTCAATGTGTCGTCGTTGATCGGCTTTGTTGCTCATTTCGGCCTGACCGTGCAAAAGGGAGTGATTCTGATGGAATACATCAACGACCTGCGCGGACAAGGCCTGAGTGTGCATGAGGCGGTCGTTCAGGCGGGTCGCACCCGAATGCGCCCGGTGTTGATGACAGCGCTGGCTGCGTCTCTGGCGGTGCTGCCGCTGGCGTTGGGTATCGGCGCCGGCGCCGAAATTCAGCAGCCCATGGCCATCGTGCTCATCGGCGGGCTGATGGTCTCCACGCCCATGGTTCTAATCATCCTGCCGGTTTTGTATGCGCAGGTGGGAAAAGTGGTGAAGGAACAAGCCTTAAAGGACTGAGATTATGTTATCTGAAAGGTTAAAGCACCAAATGACAATCCCCAAATAACAAACAAATTTCAAATTTCAAATTTAAAAGTTCAGACATATTTGTTCGTTATCGTTTGGAGATTGGGGATTGAGATTTATCTGGGATTTGGAGCCTGCGATTTGGAATTTTAAAATACGGCTGCAACATCCTCATCTTTTTCAGTGCTTGCGATTTGCAAAGTGAATCATTATTATTCAAGATTATAATCCGTTAAATTTGGACTGTCTGAAAGAGAAGAGGATGGAAAAACAAAAAGCAATGAACAAAGTTACACTCGATAATATGGAAGGCCGGGTCGCAGTAAAAAAAGGAGGATGGCTGCGGCGGCTGTTTGTCTTTGTCGGCCCCGCTTATCTGGTGAGCGTCGGCTATATGGACCCCGGCAACTGGGCAACAGACATGGAAGGCGGCGCCCGCTTTGGCTACACGTTGATTTGGGTGCTGCTGATGTCCAACCTCAGGGGTGTGCTTTTACAAACGCTTTCCGCCCGTCTGGGCATCGTCGCAGGATACGATCTGGCGCAGGGCTGTCGCCGCGAATACCCGAAAGCCGTTAAATATTTGCTGTGAATTCTTGCGGAAATCGCCATTGCCGCCACTGATCTGGCCGAAGTATTGGGCACAGTAATCGGTCTGAACCTTTTATTGGGTCTGCCGCTTTTATGGGGCTGCGTCGATTTTTGCTGCTGGCCATCCAGCGCCTGGGCGTGCGCAAAATGGAAGCCTTTATCGTCATGCTGGTCAGCACAATCGGCATCAGTTTTTTGATCGAAATATTTCTGGCCACCCCCGATTGGAGCGGGGTCGCTGCCGGCTTTATACCCGATTTGCCGCCGGGCGCTCTTTTTATTGCCATCGGCATCATCGGTGCTACGGTTATGCCGCACAACCTCTATCTGCATTCTTCGCTGGTGCAGTCGAGAGCCGTTTCCAACACATTCACAGGAAAAAGAGAAGCGTGCAAATTCAATTTAATTGACTCCGCGGTGGCCCTGAATGCGGCCTTTTTTGTCAACGCCGCCATCCTGGTAATGAGCGCAGCAAACTTTCACAGCCGCGGCATCGTGGTCACCGAGATAGAGCAGGCCTACCATTTATTGGAGCCCATTTTAGGAACGCGGGTCGCGCCCGTCGCTTTTGCATTGGCGCTTTTGGCCGCCGGACAGAGCTCCACTCTCACCGGCACCATATCCGGGTCAGATTGTCATGGAAGGCTTTCTTAATATTAAAATGCGTCCCTGGCTGCGAAGTGCGCTCACGCGCAGCATCGCACTAATCCCTGCCGTCATCGTTATCGTCTTCATGGGCAGCAAAGGCACTTATAAGCTGCTCATATTGTCTCAGGTCATTTTGAGCTTGCAGCTTCCATTTGCCGTTATCCCGCTGATTCATTTTACATCGTATCGTAAAAAAATGGGCGCCTTTTCCAGCGCCGTTTGGATTCAGGCGCTCGCCTGGATCGTAGCCTCCATTATTTTCGCCTTGAATCTCATGCTGGTTGTGCAAGAAATGAAGAATTGGCCGGCCGGCGGTTCCATCTTATTATTGGTTTTCGTCATTACCGGAATTGTGATATTACTGGGAACCTTGATTTATATAACGTTCGGACCGCTATCGGGCGCGCGGCGAGTTTGGGAAAGCGGTATTATAACGGCAGGGAGAAACATTGCTCAACGAATCAAACCGCTCACTATTAAGCAGATTGGCGCGGCTTTGGAACATTCGAATGTCGATGCAAAAGCGATTTCAGCCGCTATTTCCATGGCCCGGTCGCAAAAAGCACGATTAACGCTTATCCATGTGGTCGAAACGCCCGGCTCCATGGTTTATGGAAAAGACGCCCAAAGCTTGCACAGCCGGGAAGATCAAGCCTGCCTGGAAAAACTTGCGCGTGAAATTGAAGAACGGGATTTCCCGGTGGAAACCCTGCTTCTTTACGGCAATCCCATTGCGGAGATTGTCAAGTCTGTCGGGGAAATGAATTTCGATCTCCTGGTGCTTGGCTACCATGGACACCGCGGCGTGGAGGACGTCATTTTTGGTCAGACCGTCGACAGCGTCCGGCACGCCGTTAAAATTCCGGTGCTCATTGTGAGGGCAGAAAACCGTCCATCGGAACGGCAGTAGGAGAAGATGGCCAAAGATTGCACCCAATTGACCAGGGTTTGGTGAGATAAATCGACATCGAAGAATTCGTTCAGGCAGCGAACGGTTTCTCTGAGAGAGAGTTTGTAGTCGATGTAAAAGACAAAGTGCAAGTCCGGCCGCATTGGTACTGTAGTGAATGTTTCGCAGATTCATTTTAGGGGCAGAAGGGAATGTGATTTGCTTAATTCCCAACAGTATTTACATTAAAAAATGAAAACAAAATGTTATGGATTCCCGCTTTCGCGGGAATGACAGAAGAAGGTTCAGCTACTAATTATTATTACTTTTCGTGTATTTAGTGTGTTTCCTGCCTGTGGCAGACAGGCGTGGGCTGAATAGTTACATAAATTTTCAAAATATATCTGACATGCGGATAATTATTGACTCTGTAAAGAATAAAAATTATATTTCATGAACACTATGCACTGGATAAAAAAGGTTTTAAAGGGAGAATTTTGTGGCAAGATTATATGAATATCAGGGCAAGGAATTGTTGCAAAAATTTAAGATCCCGGTTCCTAATGGGGAATTGGCTGCAACGCCTGAAGATGTTTACCGGATCGCGTCAGAGCTGAATAAACCGGTTGTGTTAAAAATACAGGTTTGGAGTACTAAACGTGCCCAATATGACGGTATTCAGTTTGCCGACACGCCCGAAGAAGCCAGAGAAAAATCAAGCTCACTGTTCGGTAAAATGGTGCACAATTTCAAGGTTGAAAATGTTTTGGTGGAAGAAAAAATTGAAATTAAATCAGAATTCTACACCGGTTTAATTATCGATGATTCCATGAAACAACCGGTGTTATTGTTCAGCAGCAAGGGCGGCAGCGGTATCGAGGAGATTGCCAAAGAATGTCCGGATAAAGTTACCAAACGGTATATCGATGTGTTAACCGGTTTAAAAGATTACCAGGCGCGTGAAATGGTGCGCAAAACCGGCATTTCCGGGAAATTACAACTGCAATTGGGTAATATTTTGGTGAAACTGTTTGACGTCGCTAAGAAATATGAAACGCGTGCAGCGGAGATTAATCCATTGGTTCTCACATCGGAAGGGAAAATAATAGCGGCTGATTGTCGAATAACCATCGAGGATTATGCGGTTTTCAGGCACCCGGAATTAGGGATCGAGATTGCCCGGGAATTTGACCGGCCGCCGTCCGAACTGGACAAAATCGCCTACAATGTGGAAAAAAATGACTATCGCGGTACTTTTTATTTCATTCAGATGGAGCAGGGATTTAAAAAGGGGGAAGGCTACGTGGGCTTTCACGGCGCCGGCGGCGGCGGCTCTATGATGTCCATGGATGCTGTGATCAAACAGGGATTCAAAATCGCTAACTTTACCGACACAAGCGGGAATCCCCCGGCTTCAAAAGTTTATCGTGCTGCAAAAATCATCCTTTCGCAGAAAAATATCGATGCCTATTTCGGCTCCGGTTCCGGTGTGGCAAGTCAGGAGCAGTTCCATTCGGCAAGAGGATTGGTGAAGGCTTTTCGGGAACAAAATCTTTCCATCCCGGCTGTGATCCGCCTGGGTGGAAATCAGGAGGACCTGGCGGTTGATATTCTGCAGGAATACACCAAAGATTTACCGGCGCCGGTGGAAGGCTACAAAAAAGATGATTCGGCCGATTTCTGCGCTGAGAGATTGCGTATCCTGGTAGACAAACATCAGAATGCCGCGGTTCAGAAGAAAAAGCAAGAACTATTCTTGCCCAAAGAACCGTACACATTTGCGACACTCACCGGCACAGTTACCTTTGACCATGCTGCTTGCCTGTGCTGCAAAACAAAAGCGTGTATCAGCGCGTGCGGGCCGCAAATACTTAATTTGGAAGATGAAAAACCGGTTCTGGCCATATCCCGGGAGGAAGCGGCCAAAGGGAAATGCACGGAATGCCTTGCCTGCGAACTGGAATGTGAGTTCCATGGAAAAAAAGCAACGTTTATTTCCCTGCCCATTCCCGGACTGACTGATTGAGAGAGGACTGTTACTCTTTGATGATTCAGATTGATTATTTCAATGCACGGAGGACAAATGGCCATTTTGATAGATGAAAATAAAAAAGTGATTATTCAGGGAATTACCGGTCGTGAAGGAATGGCGCGCACCAAATTGATGATGGGATACGGAACCAATGTGATCGCCGGCGTAACTCCGGGGAAAGGCGGGGGAGAGGTTTTGCAGGTGCCGGTTTACGATACAGTTGCGGAATGCGTGGAAAATTTTGGTGATATTGATGTGAGCGTTATTTTTGTGCCGGCGCCGCTGGTTAAAAATGCCGCGCTGGAAGCATTCGATCATGGCATTCATCTGGTCGTCATTATCCCGGACCGGGTGCCGATATGGGATGTGATGGAAATTGTCCGGAAAGCAAAGGAAACCAACGCCCGCTTTATCGGTCCCAATACGTTGGGATTACTCAGTCCGGGAAAAGCTGTGTTGGGAATGATTGGCGGACGTGCGGAAACAGCAAGGGAATGGTTCAAGCCGGGAAATGTAGGCGTAGCTTCAAGGAGCGGCGGAATTACTTCATCTATCGCTTATTATCTTAGCAGCAGCGGCGTCGGCCTGAGTTCTATTGTGCATGTCGGTGGGGATGCAATCGTCGGCACGCCCCATCCGGATGTGATGAAAATGTTTGAAGCGGATCCGGAAACTAAAGGAGTGGTCATGTTCGGCGAAATCGGCACATCCCAGGAGGAACAGGTTGCCGACCTGATCGAAAACGGTGAATTTACCAAACCGCTGATTGCCTACATCGGCGGCAAAGCGGCAAAAGAGGGTACGCGATTCTCCCACGCCGGCGCCATCATCGAAGGAGGCAGGGGAACTTATGAAGGAAAAGTGAAACGACTGAAAGAAGTGGGCGCCCATGTTGTGGATGCCTTTAACGATATATCTGTTGTAACAAAAGAAGTTTTAGGGATGGATTAACGGAAGAATTGAAGTAATGAGTGATTTAAGCTGGAAAACGGCGATAACCAAAATTGAACCCAATAAAATTATAGTAAAAGGGTACCGGGTTGATGAAATGATGGGCAAGCTTACTTTTTCTCAGGCGATTTATCTCATTTTAAAGGGAGAATTACCTTCGGAAAATATTGGTAAAATGATGGATGTCATGTTGGTTTCCTCTATCGATCACGGTACAACACCACCGTCCACATTGGCTGCAATAACGGTTGCCTCCACCGGTTCCACATTGAATGCCGCTTTGGCGAGCGGGATTCTGGCCATCAATAAATTTCACGGCGGCGCCATTGAGGGCTGCATGAATGTGCTGATGGAAATAAGACAAGTGCGGGATGAGGGCGGATTATCGACCGGTGAGGCGGTTATGAAAGCACTACTCGATTACCGTGAAAAGAAGAAAAGAGTGCCGGGGTTCGGTCACCGCTTTCATACAAAAGACCCGCGCAGTGTAAAATTGTTTTCTCTGGCGGAAGAATACGGTATTGCCCGTGATTTTGTGACTATTTCCCTTTCTATCCAGGAATCCTTACAAACTGTTTTGGGAAAATCTTTGCCTGTCAATGTGGATGGCGCTATTGCCACAATACTATGTGAATTGGATTTTCCGCCGGCGCTGGCCAACGCATTCTTCATCATGGCAAGAGTGCCCGGTTTGGTGGCGCATGTTGTAGAAGAACAGACCCGGCAAAGACCGATGCGAAAAATACACCCGACGGATTCTTTATACGATGGTCCCGAGGAGAGAAAGCTGATGTAGTTTTAACAACATTGCCAAAAGCGGTGAGAAAAGTAAAAAAAGAGGAAATCATGATCGAAAAAATACTTGAAATTATACCGGAATTTAATGAAATTCAGAACAAGGAGTTGCGAAAGAATGCCATAGCCGTATGGCAGGAAGCGATGGCTTACCGAAACTGGACGCCGGAAGAGTTGCTGTCGATTCCTTTTACTCTATTGGCCGATCATGTTAAGATTACTTTTTTAGAGCATGTGCGAACGGTTTGCCGTATTTGCATCGCTTGTGACGATGTGTTATCTTCCGCTTATCGTGAGCGAAAAACGCCGGTAAACCGGGATCATCTGATAGCCGGAGCATTGTTGGCGGATGTGGGAAAACTGTTTGAGTACAATAAAAAGGACGGGCACGTTGTAAAAAGTCGGCATGGAAACTATTTGCGGCATCCTTTCACAAGCGTGGGATTATGCTTCAAACACAATATTCCCGAAGAGGTTATGCATATTGCCGCTGTGCATTCCAAAGAAGGGGAAGGGTTTAAAAGGTCGCCGGAAGCAATTATTTTTCATCATGCGGATTTTATTGATTTTGAGTTGGTTAAATAGTGCCTGAACGAAAAGTATCTAAATTGTATATCAAACATCTTGTTTGAATTATAATTTTATTGAAAAGAAGGAAACTAAACAGTTTATAAAACAAGCAAGATGCATGTTTTCCACTTTTCGTTCAGACACTAA
>CAJVYQ010000041.1 GCA_913009825.1 uncultured Deferribacteres bacterium | reverse complement strand
CGTAACACTTTAGTTTTTTGAACAAATCCGCTTCCTTTGCGCTCTCTGCGTCTCTGCGTTTTAAAGCGCCTGTTTTTTTAACGCAGAGACGCAGAGGGCGCAGAGAAATTGAAAAAATCGTCTGCCTGTTCAGCCCGCGAATTACACGAAATTATACGAATAGGACAAAATAGTTAACGATTCGCGTTTTTTAGCGATATTAGCGGGCAACCTGAATAGTTACAAAAATAGATTAAAAATCACCCTGCATTTCCACAATCAAATCAAGGAGATGCAGGATGGCAAAACCGATAAGGACAGACAATCAGATAGCAGGGATTTTCAGACAAGCAGAAAAGCTGAGATTCAATTACATTGAAGCGACACTACATTTCAACATTCCCGTAGATCTTATTCATCGATCCTGAATTGAACGCTTGCAGGATAATTTGCATATTTGCCAATATTATAAAAACAAACCCGAAATTGTGTGTAGTAATTTCTCCCATTTTTTTATGGTTTTTGTTGCGCCGGGGCAGATAAAGAAAAAAAATCTTGACAGTAGTAAAATATTTTTGTAAGATTGAATGTAACTATTCAGCGATGTTCTACGTTTTAACCTGATCCATTTCGACTCCCGTTTTTCATGAGCCTGTCGAATAGCACAATATGGTTTTCTTATCTTGCTAAGTGTCTGCCCAATTCAGGCGGAGAGACGAATTTTCCCGGTCCGGCAATAAACATCATGGCTGGATAGTGACAACAGTTTGAAATATAGCAGTTCATATCAGAAAAAGGAGGTATTATGGCAAGAGGGGTAAACAAAGTTATTTTAATTGGTCATCTGGGTAGTGATCCGGAATTGAAATACACGCCCGGTGGCGTGGCAGTTGCTACATTCAGAATTGCCACAAATGAAAGTTGGTCGGACAAGGATGGTAAGACACAGGAAAGGACAGAGTGGCACCGAATTGTTTGCTGGCGGAAACTGGCGGAAATTGCCGGAGAGTATATGAAAAAAGGTCGCCAGGTTTACATTGAAGGCCGTTTACAGACACGCTCCTGGGAAGATCAAAACGGAGTGAAACGGTATCAGACAGAAATCGTTGCCAACAATATTCAAATGCTGGGTCGACGGGATGAAGATACCCAATCGGGCGGCGGTGAGACGGATTTTACAGAAACGGATTTTCCGGAGGAAAAGGAATCCTCGGGCAATAAAGAATTACCTTTCTAACCCGAACTATTCAATCATCGATGTTTAAGTAAAAATATGAGAAGATTTATAAATAATTCAGGTTAACAAATTTTGAATGGAATCTTTAATAATTTGAAACATCCGGGAATTTTTTCCCGGATGTTTGTTTTTTGATTTACTTTTCGTCTGAATGATTAGTCATTTTTTTCGGATTAGAACTGTACCGGAACGGATCATTTTTACCGCATCAGAGTATTTATGAGAACGAAAACAGAATTGATAAAAATTGCAAAATTAGCCGGCAAACAAGCCATTGCACCCTATTCCGGTTTTAAAGTTGGTGCCGCCTTGCTTTCAAAAAAGGGAAAAATTTTTACGGGTTGTAATATTGAAGTGAGTTCCTACAGCTTAACCATCTGTGCCGAACGGGTGGCATTATTCAAAGCATTGTCGGAAGGAGTACGGGAATTTGACTGCCTGGCCATTTATGCTAACACCGAAAATTTTTGTCCGCCATGTGGCGCATGCCGGCAGGTTATTTGGGATTTTGCCCGGGATTTAACCATTGTTCTCATCAATAAAAAAAAGGAACAAAGGGAAGTAAAAATCGCCGATCTGTATCCCGATGCCTTTGATGAACAGTATTTAAGCGGGCTGGAACATCCATGAAACGGCCATTATTAATCGGTATTGCCGGCGGCACCGGTTCCGGTAAAACTCTGATTGCCGAAAGCCTGGTGAAAAAAGCGGAAAGCAACCGTGTTGTTGTGATGCCCCTGGATGCATATTACAAAGATTTGCGCCACCTGTCTTTTACCGAGAGGGCAGCGCAAAATTTTGACCATCCGGATGCCATCGATATACAGTTGCTTCTTCGCCATTTGCAAAAAATAGTAGCCGGTCAATCCATTCAACGCCCGGTTTACGATTTTCGTGACCATCTGCGGCAGAGTGAAACCGCACTTATGACAGGGTATGATATCATTATTTTAGAGGGGATTCTCGTCCTCCATTTTGAGGAATTGCGCAAGCTGCTCGATATAAAAATATTCGTCGACACAGATTCCGATATCCGGCTGATACGCCGTTTAAGACGGGATGTATTAACAAGGAACCGTTCACGGGAATCAGTTTTGCAGCAGTACGAAGGAAGCGTGCGTCCCATGCACTTACAATTTGTTGAACCCGCCCGGCGTTATGCCGATCTTATTATTCCGGGAAACGGCGATATTTCTGTTGCGCTCAATTTGTTACAAAATCAGGTAAAAGTTTTTCTAGACTGAAATATTTATCAGCTACAAAGAAACCCCGCCTGCATCGGGCAGGAAAGGCAAAAAGCTATCATAAACTTTTTTTTGGAAAAGAATCAGAAAGACAAACTGCGTTTAAATCACTAAATTATCACGTTGTTGATATTCTTCATTACTTAATGTTTTTGTGGCAAAAGTTTTGTGTTACACAGGTTAAAAATTCTGTAAATTTTACTTGACAAAAGGGAAATTTGGTAATATATATTATACCTCTTTTAAAAAGTTCTATTTTAAAAGAGGTAACTATGATGTATTATTGTAGTTACACTAAACATTAAGCAGGAATATGTTGGGGTTGCCATGGAATCTTCGGTTTTTCTAAAAGTGGAGAACACACAGGTTGGTCCGTTGACCATCCATGAATTGCAGCAAATGATCAAACAGAGAAGGATCAAACCCAGCGATCTGATTTGGGATAATCAGGATGAGTTGTGGTTGCCCATCAACGAATCGGATCTGATCAAAGAACTTTTACTGCAAGCGCCTGCCAGCCCCAGGCATGTGATGGCCATCGGAGGTGGTAAAGGAGGAGTAGGGAAGACATCATTAACCCTTGCTATTGGGATTGCCCTGGCTGGTTTGGGTAGAAGGGTTATTCTGGTTGATGCTGATTTTGGTGGTTCCAATTTACATACTTATCTTGGCATTGATAATCCTGAATATTCCTTTTTTGATTATTACACCATGAATAAAACAAATTTGGCAGAGATTGTACTGCCAACCGGGGTGGAAAACCTCTCATTTATTTCCGGCGCCTCGGGCACGTTGGGACTTGCTAATCCCAAATATTCTCAAAAAATTAAATTAATCAGAGAACTGGGCACATTGAATGCTGACTATGTGCTGCTGGATTTGGGCGCGGGTTCATCGTACAATGTCATCGATTTCTTTCTGGCGGCCGGCGATGGCGCGGTAGTATCGTCTCCGGATCCGGCGTCCATACAAGAGACTTTTTATTTCATAAAAAAAGCATTAATGCGGAAAATGTACCGTACATTCAGAAATCATCCCGGGATCTCAAAATATTTTTCTGAAGAGGAAAGAGTTTGGAATCATCCCGACTTTGTTTCTGTTAAGGAATTGTACAAAAATGTCGAAAAGTTGGATAAAGATGCAGCGGGTATTTTTCGCGGTGTTATGCAGAGATTTCAACCGAAACTGATTTTAAATATGGTGATGAATTCAGGGGAGGCCAATGAAGGGGTCGCTTTGAAAACGGCCGTTGGGGAGCTGTTATCTGTTGAAATGGATTTTTGGGGCATCATTCCGTTTGACAACAAAGTGCGTGAAGCCGCTATGCAGAAAAAACCGTTTTTAATTTATAAACCTAACGGAAAGGCATCTCGTCAGGTTAGCAAAATGGCATCGGGAAAAATTTTGGAATATTCCCGGCTGCAAAGCTATCTGGATCGACGCAAATTGAAGCGGTTGCTTCACCGGCTTGAAGTGCCCGAAAATGAAATAGAAAACGAACCGATCATCTGTTCGGTAAATTGTGGCTATTGGGACGATTGTGAGTATCAAAACGGTGGCTATCCTTGCGCAATCAGAAATTTGGAAACAGAGTTGGTAAAAAAGACGACAAAGTAATTATTTTATACTTATATTGGAAAAGGTGGTTTGCTATGACTAAAAAGGAATTGAAAATTTTGCGTGATTTATTGCTTCAGCGTCGACAAGAGATTCTTGAGCGAGTTGGCGCCAGCTCCGAAGAGATCGGCATGCTTCAGGCTGAAAATGCTGCCGATTGGGTTGACCGGGTAAGCCTGGATGACGCTATGAACAATTTGATGTCAAAGGAAAGTGAATTGGCACGTGAATTGGAAGGTATCATGGAATCCATAAAAAAAATAGATGGTGGGGAATATGGTATTTGTGAGCAATGTTACAACGGAATCTCCTTTGAAAGGTTGGAAGTTGTGCCAACGGCAAAGTATTGTATCCGGTGTAAAAATGAGATTGAAAAACAACAACGCCGGAGACCGAATTACCGCGGACGGTCAACAATTCCCACCGAAATATTTGAATGGTACGATTAACAGCCCGGTAATTATTTTAAGGGGGGGATGGTTGGTTTCCATCTTTTTTCAACTGTTCTGCATACTTGTGCAGCCGGTCTTGTAGCAATTTTTGTATAGGCCGGCTGTAACTTACCCTGGTTAACTGACTTATGTGTATCTCTTGAATGTCCCACCCCCTCGAATGAAGCCTCCCGGGTATTCAAACCCGCAATTTGAAATAGGATGTTTACAAATATGTTTTGTATTGCTTTTTCCCAAAAACAAGCCGCTTACACTCTTTGCCAAAATATTTTGTTTTAAACCGTAATTATTTTTATATTTGTATTTATGAAATAGAATTTTGCAGTTCTGTGTCGATCTATTAATTACATGGAGGGTAGAGATGCCGTTTAAAGATCACGATATAAACAAGGCACTCAAAAACCTGCGGCAGATGGAAAACGAAGTGGAGATGCTGCTGAAAGATTTTTTTGTTTCAAAGAACCCCATGCTGATGGTTTCTGAAAATGGCTGGGCTCCACACATCGATGTTTACGAAACGGCAGCGTCATTTGTTATCAAAGTGGAACTGGCGGGAGTGAAGAAAAGCGACATCAATTTACAGATGTCTGATAAAAAAGTTATTATTTCCGGCAGGCGGAATGATGAATGCGAAGAGGCCAGGGAACATTTTCACCTGGCAGAGATCAGTTATGGTACATTTGTCCGAGAGATCGACATCCCCGGTGATCTCGATGGGGAGAATGTGAAGGCCAGATTCAAAGACGGTTTTTTAAAAATTATCATTCCGAAAGCTATTGAAAATATGGGCAAAAAGTTTTCAATCTCTATTTCGGAATAAATGGATAAAGGAGGCGAATTATGCTCAATTTGCATGAAGCAAATGAGAATGATCTCAACGGAAAGGAAGTATCAGAAATAAAAGGCGACCGGGAAATTGAAAAAATGGAGATTCCTCTTCAGGTTCCTATTCTGCCTATGCGTGACACGGTGATTTACCCCTTCATGGTTTCTCCTCTTTTTGTGGCCCGAAAAAACTCGATTCAATTGATAGATGATGTTTTGATTGGCAACCGGTTTTTAGGTTTGGTGGCACAAAAAGATGCCGAGGTGGAGAATCCGACCCCTGATGATATTCATCGTGTCGGTACCGTTGCTACTGTGCTGAAAATGCTGAAATTTCCGGATGGCAGCATTCGCATTCTGGTACAGGGTTTATCCAGAATGGAAATCAAAAACATGGATGCCGTGGAACCATATTTTAAGGCTACCATCGAACCGTTGGAGGATCAGTTCGAAAAAAGTCTGGAATTGGAAGCGTTGGTTAAAAATGTTACTATTCAATTCCAAAAGATCGTTACTTTGGTGCCGCACCTGCCCGAAGAATTGCAAATTGCGGTGATGAATATTTCGCATCCCGGCAAATTAAGCGATCTGATTTCAAGCAACCTGAACCTTTCCATGGAAGAGAAACAGTCCATCCTTGAAATGACCGATGTGAAAAAGCGATTGGAGAAACTGACGGTTTTTATCACCCGCGAGTTGGAAGTTTTGGAGATGGGTTCCAAAATACAGGATCAGGTACAATCTGAAATGAGTAAAAACCAGCGGGAATATTTTCTCCGCCAGCAGTTGGTGGCGATTAAAAAGGAACTGGGCGAAGAGGATGAGCGAACCATAGAAATAAAAGAATTGCGGCAGAAAATTAAGAAAGCCAAAATGCCGAGAGAGGTTGAGAAAGAAGCTGTGCGGGAACTGGACCGGTTAGCAAAAATGCCAACCGGCGCTTCGGAATACACGGTGAGCCGAACCTATCTCGATTGGCTGGTAACCCTGCCCTGGTCCATCGAAACCAAAGATTTTCTGAATATACGCCGGGCCAAAAAGATTTTAGATGAAGATCACTACGACCTGGAGAAGGTGAAAGATCGTATCCTGGAATATCTGGCGGTGAGGAAATTGAAAGCCGATTTGAAAGGTCCGATCCTTTGCCTGGTTGGCCCTCCCGGCGTGGGAAAAACCTCTCTGGGACGATCCATAGCTAGGGCGCTGGGAAGAAAGTTTATCCGTATTTCATTGGGCGGTGTCCGGGATGAAGCCGAGATTCGCGGTCACCGGCGTACTTATGTCGGTGCGCTGCCGGGCCGGATCATTCAGGGAATTCGCAAGGCCGGCTCGCGCAACCCCATTTTTATGCTGGATGAAATTGATAAACTGGGCATGGATTTCCGCGGCGATCCGTCTTCGGCGTTGTTGGAGGTGCTGGACCCTGAACAGAACTTTTCTTTTTCCGATCATTATCTGGATGTTCCTTTCGATCTTACCAAAGTGTTGTTCATTACCACGGCAAATATTTTGGATCCGATCCCTTCGGCTCTGCGGGACAGGATGGAAGTGCTGGCAATTCCCGGTTACACGGAAGAAGAAAAACTTTTTATTGCCAAGAAATATCTGGTGCCGCGGCAGTTGGAAGCGCATGGTCTGAAAGAGCGGCGACTGGAAATTACGGATGAGGCCATTCTCAAAATTATCCGGGATTATACGCGGGAAGCGGGATTGCGCAATTTGGAAAGAAATATCGGCACGATTTGTCGCCGTGTGGCGAGAGGGATTGTGGAGAGAAAATTCAGAAAGAAAAAAGTAGAAGTTGAAAATGTTGCCGGATATCTGGGGCCGGCCAAATTTATCCGTGAAATTGCCGAACGACTGACCGATCCCGGTGTGGTAACAGGGTTAGCCTGGACTCCCTCCGGCGGTGATATTCTGTTCATCGAAGCCACCAAGATGCCCGGGAAAAAGGATTTGATCCTCACCGGCCACTTAGGCGATGTAATGAAAGAATCGGCGCGGGCGGCGTTGTCCTACATTCAGTCAAAAGCGGATAAATTAGGGATCGAGAGTTCATTCTTTGATAAACATGATATCCACATTCATGTACCTGCCGGCGCAATACCGAAGGACGGGCCTTCGGCCGGTATCACCATTGCCACGGCGCTGTATTCATTGATCAAGGACACCCCAATCCGCAGCGATATTGCTATGACCGGCGAAGTAACATTGCGTGGCCGGGTTTTACCAATCGGCGGTGTTAAAGAGAAAGTACTGGCGGCAAAACGAGCCGGTCTCCATCACGTCATCTTGCCAAAACAGAATGAGAAAGATATTGAGGATGTGCCGGAAAAAGCACGTGAAGAAATGACCTTTCATTTTGTGGAGAAGCTGGACGATGTGTTTGAATTGGCTTTTGATCAAAAACCTGCCGCACAAAAGAGCAGGAAGAGGATAAAGAAAACCTCCGCGTTAGTCAATAAATGAGCAAAGATCGTAACTGTTTCGGGGATCCGTTCTCTATATCGATGAGGATTTCGGCTTAAATTCTGAGAAAAGGATAACTTTACGTTTCGTCGGGAAGAAGTTAACTTTAATGATTGATCACAAATTTTGCACGGATTAAATTTTTATTTCAGTAAATGATCTCACGGAGACTGAAGATGAACATGGATGTAGATAAATTACGTCAACAATTTAAAAAATACGGTCAGGAACATGTTTTCCGCTTTTGGCCCCAGTTAAACCGGGAACAGCAGGAGCAATTCTCCCGTCAATTACATAGTATCGATTTGGCTTTGGTCGCCCGTTTGGCGGAAACATTTGTGCTGAATCCCCAGCAAGCACAAAAACGAAGGCAGGATATTGTTACGGCTGAAGTTATTCCCATTCCTGAATCGGAAGAAGAGAATCAAAAAGCAGAACGTGCGCGTAAAACCGGTGAAGAATATTTATGTGCGGGGAAAGTAGGCGTTATTTTGGTTGCCGGCGGCCAGGGAACCAGATTGGGCTACAGCGGGTCCAAAGGAAAATATCCTGTGACACCGGTAAAAGGAAAAAGTCTGTTCCAGCTTCATGCTGAAAAAATCCTTGCTTTGTCGCGAAAACATGATACTTCCCTGCCCTGGTACATCATGTCCAGCGCTATCAACGATGCGGAAACCCGGGCATTTTTTCAGGAAAATCAATATTTCGGTTTAGCGAAAAAAGACCTGTTTTTCTTTCAGCAACAGATGATCCCGGCAGTTGATCAAAACGGGAAATTATTTCTGGCTGAAAAGGGGAAAGTGTTTACCAATCCCAATGGTCACGGCGGCACTCTGCAGGCGTTAAAACAGAGCGGCGCTCTTGAAGATATGGCAAAACGCGGTATCGAGGAGCTGTTCTATTTTCAGGTGGATAATGTGTTGACCCGAATTTGTGACCCTGTTTTCCTGGGTTACCATGTTCAGCAAAAAGCCGAAATGTCCAGTAAGGTTTTGGCGAAACGAGATCCTTATGAGAAACTTGGTGTGGTTGGTTACCGGAATGGCAAGCTGTCGGTTATTGAATACAGCGACTTAAGCAAGGAGGAGATGGAAGCGAAAACTCCTGATGGCCGGCTAAAATTTAACGCCGGCAGTATCGCTATCCATAATATCAACCGGACATTCATTAAAAATTTAACCAATGGGAATCTGGTGATGCCTTATCACCGGGCGCACAAGAAAATACCGTACATAGACGAAGCCGGCAACCGGATTAACCCGGGAGAAGCCAACGGAAACAAGTTTGAAATGTTTATCTTCGATGCTCTGCAGTATACAACTCAGTCCGTGGTGATGGAAGTGGCAAGGGCGGAAGAGTTCAGCCCGGTGAAAAATGCTGCGGGAGAAGATTCTGCGGAAACTGCCCGGCAAGCGCTCTGTAATTTGTACGGAAACTGGCTGAAAAAGACCGGTGTGCCGGTGAAGCGCAAAAATGGCAACGTAGTAGGCAGATTGGAAATATCCCCTTTATTTGCCGGCGATGAAAAAGAATTTGTGGCAAAATGTCCGCCGGATTTAACGTTTTTTGACGGCCTTTATCTCGGTTAAGGTTGTCCCTTTATTTGAACCCTTTACGCTATTCGGTTTTTTCCGGCTGCAGAATGGGAATTGTTTGCATCACATCTTCCTTTTTGCCCAACAAGGTCACTTTGTCATCTTTGGCAAAAACAGTGGTGCCATCCGGTATAATGACCAGATCGTTTCGTGTAATTGTGCCAATCAGAACTTCCTTGGGGAGTTTTACGCTTTTTAACTTTTTACCCAACACCGGAGAATTTTCCGTGAGTCGTATCTGTTCAATGGTGCCGCCGCCGGTTTCTAATTCTTTCTTCAGATTTTTAATCTTTTCTTTGTCGATGCTGTCTCGGGCAAATTCCTTATAAACTTTCTTTAATCCATCCTCTTTCGCGGTTAATTCCGCTTTCAGATCTCTGATTTTGTCGGTGTGTGGTTTTAAATCGGCGGCAGGATTTTTCATCTCCTGTTTTTCGGAACGTTCATATATTTCGCGGCCCATTTCCGTTAGAGCATTTTCTACTTTCTTTTCCAGCGATTTAATTTCCATTTTTACCATGCTCAGTTTCGTATAAGCGGTTGCCCTCCCGCTGATTTTTTCCACTCCTTCCCGGGCAACTTCGGCGCTGGTTTTGGTGATTTTATCAAGTGAATCTTTCACTTTGTTCAGTAAATCCATGGAAACACTCCTTCTTTTTTTCTCTACGCTTTCCTCTGCAAAGACAAACAAAGCTGAATACTTTTATTAAATTACAATTTTTTATTGTGAGAAGCAAAAATTTTTAATATTTTTGAGCGGGCAGATCAAACATTTTTGGTAACGGTTCAGCCTGACAGAATGATAAAATAGAAAAGATCATTGCATAAAAATCCCGGATTTTTTTTGTTAACTTCATTTTACTAGTTAATTTTTCTGCATCGTTACATTATTTAAGAATTTGTCCGGCAAAAAGCAGAGACAAACGTATTCAATATACTTCTAAATAACTGGCGGGATTCTTAAAAATGCGGTTTCTCCGGACGGTGTTTATTCTTTTGCTTGTATCCTTCTTTTTTATTGCCGCGGTTTATTTTTATTTCATTCATCAATATCCGCCGGCGCGATTTAAACAATTGGCAACGGCTTTTCTTTCCCAACAATTTGGCAGAACTGTGCAAATCCACACGGCATCGTTCCATCTGCTAAAAGGATTCCGGTTGGAAAATGTAACAATCTCCCGGCCGTTTCCCGCCAATAAGGAAGATTTTCTTACCGTTGACCGGGTTGAACTGCGCTACCGGTTGAAAGCCCTGCTGCACAAAAAAATTGTCATTTCCAAAATTGTGATCGATCATCCGAAAATAAATCTGATTGATGCAGATTTTAAGAATTTTTTCGCCGGTGATTCATCGACATCCCAATCTTCTTTTTTGAACCATTGGCTGCTGGCGGTTCAAACATTAGAGCTGCGCCGGGCTGAAATGGAATGGAGGGGCGGTTCGGAGAGCGGGAACTTCTCTTTTTTCCTGTCAAATTTTTTAATTGATTTGCGCCGGTTTCAATTTTCCGGCCGGGATTCCGTCTTTTCGCTGCGGAATTTTACCTATCGGATAATCGCCGGGATCGATCACGGAGCATTGCGGATGACTTATCAGCCGCACAATCTGCAATTGGATTCATTGCGGGTAAAGCGGATACAGCTATCATCCTCCGGTAACTTTGTGTTGAAAAGCGCCAGGTTGCCGGAGCAGCCGGCCACAAAAATTCCGTTCGCAGTCAGTTTACAATTGCAGCAAAACAGGGTTGAAATCGACTGGTTTAATGATGAAAAAACCGCTGTTCAGCTGCCGCTGCCGCCCGTTGACTGCAATTTTTCCGGCTTATTCCATCCCAACCTGACCGATTTGCAGGCCCAATTGAGCCTGCATATTAAAAACTGGTTTTTCACAAAATTCTCGGTGGGACTGGTTCGTATTCCTTATATAAAGGCTAAATTCTTTTCGGACTCTCTCTCTTTGAACCTGGGAGCAATTTTTAGCGATTTATTACAAGCCCAAATTCCCCGGGAATTTCTACCGGAAAATACAACGTTTCGGGGTCAGATTTCACTGGATTCTATTCGGATAGCTGCGGAAAAGAAAAACGACAAGTGGCGAATTGAGTATAATTGGAATAATAGATTTCAGGGTTTTGATTTTCGCAATCGTCAGATTCAACTCTCTAATTTCGACGGCTGGATCCGCAATGCCGGTGTTTTTGTCGGTAACGAGTTTCAGAAGGGAGATATTTCCGCCGCGCTGGCATTAAAGGCAATCCGGTTGTTGGATAATGGTTTGGGAAAAATAGATTTAAAAAATTGGCATCTCTCGTTGCAAGCCGCATTGACAAGAAATTTTGTTCCGGACAGTCTGGCGCTCCGGCTGGATGCCGACGATATTTTCGGCGCGGTTTTGACGTCGCAGTTCAATTTGAAGAGTAAAAACGTTCATTCGCTGCAAGAGATGAATTTCGATTCTCTGAAGCTGTTTGCACGTGTCGATATTCGGGAGATCAACCTGGAAAAAA
Organism: uncultured Deferribacteres bacterium; assembly: GCA_913009825.1. Taxonomy (GTDB): domain Bacteria; phylum Zhuqueibacterota; class JdFR-76; order JdFR-76; family DREG01; genus DREG01. The sequence goes on along the minus strand of CAJVYQ010000041.1, from coordinate 31,022 downwards.
TAGCGCCCAATTCCGTAACCGGATCGGCGGATTTTTTAGCTCAACTGCAAAGCAATTTTGAGAACCGGGCGCTTTTGCACACGGAATTTAAAACCAAAGACCTTTCTGTGGAATTCGACACCACAGAAGGACTGGAGCTGCTGCCCGATGTTTCTCTGAAACTGTCAGGCGATGTAACCGCATCGGCCGGCTTTGCAGAAGTCCGTTTCAAATCGAGAACATTTTCTTTGAATGATCTGATCACCGGGGCATTTGAAGGCAACTTTATCACCAAGTCCGGTGAGTCCGATATTTACCTGCAAAAATTGCAAATCGACTTGCCTCTGATAGAAGAGTTTCTTCCGGCGTACCTGCGCGACGACATGACATCCGCACTTTGGTCCGGCCGGGTGACCGTTACTGCGGAGGCGAATACCTGGTTCGATGAAAAGCACCGGATGCAGTTACAGATCATCGGGGATTTGCGGCTGAAGAACGAACTGTTCGATAATCCCTACTGGTATTTGCATTTGGACACACTGGATACGTACGGCGTTTTTTCCGGGGATTTATCCGGGTTGCTGTTGGATCTGGAAGGAAAGATTTCCGGATTCCAACTTCTGGAGACTACCCCTGTTTTTACCGGAACAGAATTTTTCTCCACAATTGTCTTTGAAAATTGGCGCCGGTTATCGCTCCAGTCTCTCGATGTGATACAGCCGCAGTTAAATTTGCGCATCCATTGTACCGGTATGACGGACTATTTCAATGGCGCGCCGTTTTACTATCTCAGCGGTACCGTCCGGTCAAACCCGGATTCTGCGGTTCAAATAATTTTGAACACTACTTTTTACGGTGACTGGGAAGCAAAATTTGCCGTGTTTTCCCGGGCTGTCAATCCTGCTGTGCTGGAACTGCATGGATGGCTCGATGCGGACAGCCTGAGCATCCGGAATGAAGATAAAATAGCATTGTACAATTTGAATGGCAGGCTCCCTTTCGATCAGATATATGATCCGGAGAGCGGTTATTTTGTTTCTCAGCCTACTTCGAAAACAGCGGAGCACCGGTTTGACCTGTTTACTGTGTATCCCGACTTTTTTCAGCAGCAGAACTCTTTTTTCCGAATTACAGCGGATAGTCTTGTGATCAAAGATTATAAAGTGGACAACATTGAACTTTTCATGGATTCACAAAAGAGTTCAATTCTGATTCCCAATTTATCAATGGATTTGTACGACGGCAATCTGGTTATGAATGCACTCATCAATTTAAACAGCGGTGCCTGGCAAGATATTTCGTACCGGCTCGCCGGGCAGTTATCCCGGGTGAATTCGTCCATTTTACCCGGCGTTGCCAAAGAACAGGAAGAGGCACGCATAGGGGTTTCTTTTAATTTGCTTGGCCGGGGTCTGGAAACGACGAAAAAGATTGTCCTGTCCGGAGGCCTGGAAGTGACCGAAATTGGCGCCCGTGCCACAGAAAATCTATTGAACAGTATCGATCCGTACGGTAAAGACCCGGGAATCAGATCTGTAAAGAAGATGATCAAACTGGGCTACAAACCCAATGTTATCTCCTTTCGGGTTCAGCACGGTAATCTTTATCCTTCCGTATCATTTGCCCAGCCCTGGTATTTGCCGGTTCGTATTCAGGGAGGGAAAATATCAATATCCCGGGTCCCCATTAAATTTATTCTGAATATTATAAAAACAGAAACGGGTTCGTAACGGATCGCAGGGATGTAAAAGTGGTGGATTTGTAACACATTAGTTCTTTGCAAAACAACAATTATCAGGTAACCTGTCCGAATACTTTATCGGCCACTCTGTAACAGGCAGGCCATCTAAAGGGTAGCTTTCAAGAAACTTGGAAACACTTTAGTATTTTGAAAAATTGCCATCATCCGGCATTTTGTCATTCCCGAATGCTTTTATCGGGAATCCATTTTCCGGATTAATGTGGATTACTGCTTGAATCATGCGGGAATGACAATTTCGCGTGTCGTACCGGAAAAGCGAAATGATCTCGGCAGTTATAGAAATATAAAAGTCATGAAAGACCAGTTTTAAGTTTCTCATGTACAATTAGATTCGATAATTTTTGATGAATCTCCGACGCTACTCAGGCAGCTCTCGAAAGACTCGAAAAAGCAAAAAAAATCATAGTAGGCATTTTGAGGGTTTTGTGTTTCGTGAGCTGAATAGTCACCGGATTTTTCAATTTCTCCGCGTCCTCTGCGCCTCTGCGTTAAAAAACAGCCGCTCTGAAACGCAGAGAGCGCAAAGAACGCAGATTTCAGTAAAAAAAAAGTGTTACATAAACTTATGGCCACACAGACGCATCTATGTAGAAAACAATTCCGGTATTGTTGAATTTTATTTTGTTTTTGACTATTTTAAAAAGACTTGAGAAGGGAGAGAAAAATGGATTTTCGCACAGAAGCAAAGAAGTTTTTCACGGATGCTTATTATGTTGCCATCGAAGAAGCATCTCCGGAAGTATCTCTGAAAATGAATTTACGGGTGAAAGGCGACAAAATTCAGTTGGGAAGCGAATGGCTCTCTCTGCACGATATTGGTAAAATTTGGGTGATCGGTTTCGGCAAAGCCTCCGCAGCCATGGCAGAAGTGACGGAAAATATCTTGGGTGATCTGATCCATGACGGGGTGGTGGTGACAAAATATGAACACGCGGTTCCCCTGAAAAAAATAAAAATTTTCGAAGCCGCCCATCCGGTACCTGATGAAAACGGTGTCCGCGCTACGCGCCAAATAATCGAACTGCTGGAAAAAACCGGCGGGAAGGATCTGGTTATCGCGCTTATTTCCGGCGGCGGCTCCGCGCTGCTGGTCCACCCCCGCGCCGGGATTTCCCTGAAAGATAAGCAGGACATCACCAATCTGTTGTTGCGCAAAGGGGTTCCCATCGAAAAAATGAATGTGGTTAGAAAACATCTCTCCGCTGTAAAGGGCGGCCGGCTTGCACGATTAGCACTGCCGGCACGAGTGGTTTCGTTCATCATATCCGATGTTATCGGGGATAAACCGGCATCTATCGCTTCCGGCGCAACAACACCCGATCCCTCCGATTTTGCCGGGGCGGAAGAAATTTTGAAGGATTATAAAATTTGGCCGGAATTGTCTCCGGCCTTGCGGCAGTGGTTCCTGAATCAACGGAAAAATCCGGCAGCGGAAACGCCCAAGCCGGGCGATCCGCTCTTTAGCAAGGTTAAGAATATCATTGTTGCCAACAATCAAAAAGCATTGCTTGCGGTAAAAGAACTGGCACACCGGAACGGCTGGGAACCGCTTGTTTTGTCCAGTTCGGTTCAGGGAGAGGCCGGAGAAATTGCCCGGTTTTACGGCGCTATCGCCAGAGAGATCCGCTTGAGCGGTCAGCCTTTGCCGCCGCCGGCCTGCATCATTGCCGGGGGGGAAACAACGGTGACAGTGACCGGTGACGGAAAAGGGGGAAGAAACACCGAAATGGTTTTGGCTGTTTTAAAAGACCTGGCCGGTTTGGGCGATGCCGCCTTTTTTAGCGTTGGTACGGACGGCACCGATGGACCGACGGATGCAGCAGGGGCTTTCGGCTTTTCCGATTCGCTGAACCGTGCCGCTTCTTTGGGTTTGCAGTGGAAAGGATTTCTTAAAAATAATGATTCTTACTCCTTTTTCAAAAAGATAGACGATCTATTTTCTCCCGGTGCATCGGGAACCAATGTAATCGATATTCAGGTACTATTGATCCGTTGAAAATAAATTGCAGTTCATAAGATAAAAGCGAGGGTGATATGGGTGATTTTTATCAGACCGGTGTCATAACCACTTTGCATAAATTGGGAAAATCAGACATCTCGGAAATCGAAAGGAAGTTAGAGGCATACAAATTCATTCGTCCCCTTTCCGTTGTTTTACCCTCGATTTATGCAGAATTGGAGGGTACGGCGCTGCCAAAGATTTTGGCAGTGATTAAAACAGTTCCGTACATCAACCAGATTGTGGTAACAATGGGACAGACAGATGCGGAACAATTCGACAAGGTGAAAAGATTCTTTTCCGTTTTGCCCCAGGAAGTGAAAATTGTCTGGAACACCGGCCCGCGAATTTCGTTCTTGTACGACTTGCTGAGCGAGCACGAACTGAATGTTGGCTCCGATGGAAAAGGCCGGTCGGTGTGGATGGCGCTTGGTTATATCATTGCGGAAAATAAGAGCCGGGTCGTAGCGCTGCACGATTGTGATATCTTAACCTACGACCGGGAGTTGCTGGCAAGACTTTGTTTTCCGGTGATGAGTACTACCCTCGACTATGAATATTGCAAGGGGTTTTACAGTCGTGTGACAGACAGAATGCATGGCCGGGTAACCCGTTTGTTTGTTTCTCCCATGATCAGGGCGCTTAAAAAAATATTGGGAAATGTACCGCTTTTGAATTATCTGGACAGTTTTCGCTATCCTTTGGCGGGTGAATTTTCATTGGCGGTTGATCTGGCCAGAATTATCCGTATTCCGGGAGATTGGGGACTGGAAGTGGGCGCTCTTTCTGAAGTGTATCGGACAACTTCGATCAACAGAATTTGTCAGTCCGAGATTTGTGATAATTATGACCATAAGCACCAGGTGTTGTCTCCGAATGATCCTCAAAAGGGATTGATGAAAATGTCCATCGATATTGCTAAATCGATCTTCAGAAATTTGGGCCAGGAAGGCGTTATCCTCTCGGAAGGGCTGCTGCGTACTTTGCAGATTGCCTATCTGAGAGTGGGTCAGGATACTATCAGCCACTATGACCACGACGCTGCCATCAACAATCTGTATTTCGATCGTCACCAGGAGGGACAGGCGGTGGAAACCTTTGCCAGATCGATTATGATTGCCGGTCAGGAAGTACTGAAAAGCCCGTTGGACCTGCCGCTAACTCCCAATTGGAACCGTGTGGCGGCGGCCGTGCCGAATTTTTTTCAACTGTTGCTGCAAGCGGTGGAGGAGGATAACTCCTGAGGGAGGAGAGGAAATATTTGGCTGAAAGTTCGTTGGTCTGACGGTTCTTAAATACAAAAAAGTTATGTTGGTTTGTTAAAAAAATAAGGTGTTTGTAACGAATCAGGTTCACGGTTCATTGGTTCATGGTTCAAAGGTTAACGGCGTAGATATACACGAAGCACAAAAGGGTTCGAACCGGGAACTTTTGCCGAAGGCATCCCTTCGGGGGAACGATGAACTCATTAGCCTGAGCAGTTACCACAATTCAATATTTTATAAAAATAGTTTTTTTAAAACCTTCGTGACGTACTATCTTTGTGGCAAAAGGAAACCAGGCTGAATAGTTACAGTAAATTATTTTTAAGACAGATGCAAAACCAAACATGAACAAACCAAACCTTCTCATTTTTACCGATCTGGACGGAACGCTTCTGGATCATTACACCTACTCCTGGCAGGAGGCAGAAGAGGCGTTGCAGCAATTGTTTTTTTTGAGTGTCCCGTTGATTTTTTGCACTTCAAAAACGAAAGATGAATCGATCGCTATACGGGGAGAACTTGGTGTAGACCATCCTTTTATTGTGGAGAACGGTGCCGCTATCTATTCGCCACTGGGATATTTCGAAAACGCAATTTTTAACAGAACAGACTGCGGTTACGAGGTGAAACAGTTTGGTGTTCCGTATATAAAACTATGCTCTTTTTTAACTGACTGCAAAAAAAACCTGCATATTCGGCTGCAGGGTTTTGGCGATCTGAGTACCGGGGAAATACAGGAATTAACCGGACTCAGTTTCTATCAGGCAGAGTTGTCCCGGCGGCGTAACTACAGCGAGCCGTTCCGGTTCCCGGATGAAGACAGTGAAAAAAGGCTGCCGGAACTGGAAAAAGCGGCGGCGGAAAGAAATCTGAAAATCACTAAAGGGGGGCGATTTTTTCATCTCAGCGGCCCCCACGATAAAGGGCTGGCTGTGAGATCGTTGATCGATTTTTATCGCGGCAATGAACCTGGTGACTGGATTTCAGTAGGGATCGGCGATTCGTTGAATGATCTGGCCATGCTGCAAAATGTGCAAATTCCGTGTCTGGTAAAAAATGCAAAGAATCGATACAATGTCGGAATCACACGGCAATTGTCGCCCAAATTAGCCGGAGATACCGGACCGGCCGGTTGGAATAAAATAGTGTTGCAAATTCTCCGGGAGTATAATCTGTATGCTGAAAACAAGTAATGCGGGGGGAAATCTTTTAACCATCTTTCTCCTGTTTTTCATGACAAACTGCACAATCCGCATTCCCCGTGTAAACATCACCGGGGAGTTAACCGATCTGGAAAAGCAGGTTTTGGGTTCTTATAAACGCCTGGAGATGGAATCCCACAGCCTGATTTCGTATCCGTTTTCACAGTTCAGCCACAGCCCATCTCCGGCGGAAAATAAGAATTCTGTGCTGCAGGCGATAAAAAACCGGCAACAGAACCGGGATAAAATAGTGAACCTCAAACAGTTGGGGATCATCGGTGAGAACAACAAGGGTTATTTGGAAATTGTCGATATGGGCAGCATTTCCCGGACAAAAGAACCGGAGAGCGCAGTCCGGCGAATTGTGGAACAGGAAAATAACGACCGGAAAGTTATCCGGACAAGGATTATTGCTATGAATACGCCGGCTTCCCCGGCCAGGCGAAAACAGATTGAATCAATTGTTGAAAAAATCAATATCGAGCAATCCGAAAAAAAAACATGGATTCAACTCGATGATGGAAGCTGGGTGAGAAAAAAATGATCGGGCGGAACAGAAACGCTGTTTTTTGGGGCGTTTGCGCCGCTCTTTTTTTTCTGAACCCTGCCCGGGCTCAGTACGCACAAATTTACCGGCCTTATTTTTACAAACAATTTTCCCAAATTCAACATGTTACAACCTTCCCGGATGATGATACGGAACCGGCTGTTTCTCCGGACGGCCGCTGGCTGGCGTTCACTTCCCGCCGTTCCGGCAACAGGGATATCTGGCTTAAATCCGTTCACGGCGGACCGGCTTTCCAGCTTACGTTTCACAAAGCGGATGATTATTCGCCCTGCTGGGCTGCCGATAACCGCACTATCTATTTTATTTCCAAGCGAAGCGATGCGAAAGGGGATCTGTGGCAACTGCGCTGTAAACCGGCCAAAATGCCGGGCAGTAAAATTCAAATCCGGCAAATCGACAACTATCTGGGTTATGATGGTAAACCGGACTGCTCTCCGGATGGCAAATGGATTGCTTTCACTTCCACCAGATTAACCGGCGAACGTAATATCTGGCTGCTTGATCCCGCTTCAAATAATGTGATTCCTTTCACGTTTACCGGTGGAACTTCTCCTGCCTGGTCTTCCGGCGGAAAGTGGCTGGCATACACAAAAATTCATAAAATCGGCAAATATACCCGGCAGCATATTTTTTTGAAAATTTTTTTTACGAACCAATCGTTCTCCGAAATGAATATGGAAGATACAAATGCCATACTTCTTCTGCCCGGGGATGTAAATGAATCTTTTCCGGTATGGGGGAAAAACGATTCCACGCTGTTTTTTCTACGCTACGAAAGCGATACCAACGCCGATGACTGCATCGATTTGAGCGATAACCCGGCACTGATTCGTCTTTCTCTAATTTTGCCTGCCGCGGATTCATCCGGCGATGCGAACGGTACGGAATCTGTGAAGACGAGAATTCAGGTCTCCCGCTTGGTCTCTCTTTTTCCGGCACACCGGGAAGTTCTCTATCCCGAAATTTCTCAGGATCGCCTGTTTTTTGCCCTGCGGGAATCGGGTCATTTTAACATTTGCGCGGTACCGCACACCGGCGTCATTCCCGTGTTTGCCTCCGCCCGGAAGCAATATGAATGGGCAGATTCCTCTTTTTCTCTGCTGTTGCCCGATCAGCTTGAACATGACGATAGTCTGTCCGCTCTGCCCTTAAACATTGCCCTGGGTACGTTCCATACGAACCGGCTTTTGGCATTTCAAACAGTTCGTCAGCGCTTTCCCGATGAAAATCCCTGGCGTGTTTTGGCGGGTTTGGTTGTTGCGGAAGAACAAATTCAGGCGGGAGAAAAAGGGAAGGCGATCCGGTTGTATCAACGAATGCTGCGGGAGGTCGGCCGGAACGAACCGTTGTTTGTCAGGATAAAATTAGCCTTGTGGCAGGCGCGCGGTTTGCCGCGGCCGCGGTGGAGTCGGGCTCCGGATTCGTTGCGACAACGATTTTCAGGCAATGTACCGGTGCAACGGGGAATTGCGCGGTTCGAAGCGGAGTTGGCGCGGCAGAACGGCGAACGGGAGCGGGCACTGAGTCTGCTTCAGGGATCGCTGGATTCCGGGCCGAAAGAAGGGGAATCATTTATAAAAAATTTATTCCTGCAGGCGGATATTTTCTGTCGGCTTGGAAATAGTGCAGGGGCATTAAAAAATTATCTGCATATTTTAAAAACCGCCGGCAGTGATCTCTGGCGGCAGCGGGCCTGCGCACGGATCATTTCTATTCTAAAAAAGAAGGACGCCGAAAATGAAATGGAAGTTCTGCAAGATGCCATGGAAAAATACCGGGAGTTTCCCCAACTTGTCGCCGGATTGCACATTGTCAGGGGAAAGTTATTTCGTAGAAACGGAGATTCCCGAACTGCTCGGAATGAGCTGCAGACTGTGCTGCAAAAATTCCCCCGGCAAAAAACAGCCAACCTTAATGCCGGTATTTTGATGAGTGAAATTTACACGGAAAACAGGCAGAACCGGAAGGCAATTCAAATTTGCAGAAAGATTTTGAATCGCACCGATCTGAATGTTTTTGAAAACACCTTTTTTCGTGAACAAATCCGGCAGTTGCAGTTTGATATAGCCGAACGAATGCGGAGAAACGGACAGACCGCCGCTGCTTACGAAAAATATCAAAAGTTATTGTCGGAAAAACCGAACCGAATTGAAGCGTTACAGGGATTGATAACCTGCGCCCGGGAATTACAACTTTTCCCCTCGCTGGAAAGAGAATTCCGCAATCGCCTGAAAAAGAAGCCCGGGGAGCAAAGCGCCCTTTATGCTTTGGGACTGCTTTACTCTCTTCAATATCAAGATGACCGCAAGGGATTGACGCTGGCCAATGATTATCTGGAACAGGCGTTAAACCGGGATTTTCGCCTGATCCCAGCTTACATAGCTCTGAGTGACAATTATGTGAAACTTGAAATTTTTCAACAACAGGAATTGGAACAGAAAAGAAGCCTGTTAATCCGGGCGGCAAGACAAATTTTTGGCCCGGTCATCTGGCTGTATCGCGCGATTACGCTGCGTAAAGCGGCCGAACTGCAAAATTGGTACGAAAAGGCTATCCGCCTGTTGGACCTGGCTGTTTCATTGAATGATGAGAAAACAAACCCAAAACAGGAAGCCGGTCTCTATCTTAAACTGGCTGATATTTATTATGATATGGGCGATTTCGGGCATGAAAAAGCGTATGATTATTACTTGCGCAAGCAGAAATTGGCTGCCACTTTTGCCGGTGTTAGCCAAGAGGCTGCCTTCTTTTTCCGGCTGGGACACACTGCCATCAGCGTAAAAGAGTGGCAAACCGCCATTTCCGCATTGAACCGGGCTGATGTTTTATACTCCGGTCCGGCAGATTTGCAACAAAAGCAAAAAATTGAAAAACTGCTGGCGCTAATTTACCAATCTTCCGGCGACTTCAAAAAATCCATCGAAAAGTACCACACAACATTGGCAGCGGACCAAAAACAGAAGAACAAACGGGCTGTGCTGGAAACATATCGCAACATTGCTTACAACTATCTGCTGCTTAAGAATGAAAAGCAAGTGCGGCAATATTGTTTGCGGGCGCTGGAAATTTTACAGGATAAAAAACTAAAAAAACGCTACCGGCCGTCATCTTCTGTGCGCCTGGAATTTTTGGGATATTCCATACCTCTCTGGAGCTTCGGCAACCTGGGTCCCAGCACTACCCGGGAACTTTACGGTTTTTCCGTGAATGATGAGCGTGCGTTAATTTACACACTTCTTGCGGAAAATGAAGCACAGCGGAAGAATTACCGGCAGGCACTGCAGTTGCTAAAAGATAAATTAGCTGTTTTACGCAAGGAAGGTGATCCGCTGGGGCAGGCAATCATGGTCAACAACATCGGCATGATGCACCTGACCCTGGGTAATTTGACCAACGCATGGAGATGGTTTTCCATTTCCTACAAACGTTGTAGCAAATACAACTTTTTGGCCGGAGAGGTGACCAATTTGTTGAATATCTGCCGGATGGTAATCACCTTTTCGCAATATTCCCAGGGCGGACAGCTCCAATACAAAGATGTGCGCATCGATGTGAACCTTGTTATTCAATGGATCGATGAAACGCTGACTAAGCTGCAGGCTTATCCCTATTCGTTTATCCGGGAACGAACGGAGCTTACTCTGCAGCGGGCAGCGCTTTCTTTTCTGGCATTTACGTTTAAAATGAAAAGAGAGCCGGTATCCCAACAAAAGTCATCTCTGCCTTTGTTTGCTCTTCATGGGCAGGAAGTGGCCGCGATGGTAGATGAATTTGAGCAGGCGGTAGATCTTGCACGGCGTAATTCGCTGCAAAAGCAGCAGGCAATAGGCCTTAATTATCTGGGCGAACTGAATTGCAACGTTGGTTTATTGCCCGAAGCGGAAAACTATTTTCGACAAGCCAATTCCTTAGCCGGGGCGAACGGCTTTCGTAATCTGCAATGGCAAATTCTCACTTCATTAGGGCAAATACGGGACCTGCGCATTGCGTCCCCGGATTCGGTGAAAATGGACTATTTTCAACGGGCGCGGAGAATTTTGCGACAGGAAAAAATTTCAAAACCGGATACTGTTTTTGATCTTTCTGCCTCGAAAGAAATGAACTATCTGTATACATCTCTCATCAAAAATTACTTTGAAAACGGCGACAATATTGCAGCCTTGAAATGTTTTGAAGAGTACCAGGGACTACTCAGATTGGCGATGCTTCACCGGGTATCATTACGGCAAGTTAGTGAGAATCAGAATGGAGGAATAAAAAATTACCTGACGCAACTGAAAGAAGTTAACCGGTTGAACAACCGGCTGTTGGAAATTAAAAGAAGCCGGCGCGGCGGGTACCGTCTGTTTTACGATGTTCTGGACAGCCTGACCTACGCAAAACAGCAGCTTCAGGATCTGATTGACGGATTGAAAAAAAGTGATCCGGAACGGTTGGCGCTTTTCAGACCGTTTGATTTCTCTTTGCAGGAAGCAAAAGAAGGTTTGTCGGCAGACCTGGCCGTGTTAATTTTTTTTCCAACGCAGGATTTTTTATTTTCATGGTGTCTAACCTCCGATTCTCTTTTCGCGTTCAAAACGCAAATGGCAAATACAAAATTGAAAAAACAGGCCGCCCGTTTCATGCGTGCTGTAAGGCTGGATTCTGTTTCATCGGCGCAGGGAGACTCACTTGGAAAAATTTTACTGATGCCCTTTTTCCCGGTGTTGCAGCAAAAGAAAGAGTGGGTTGTGATTCCCGCCGCACCGCTGGTTAATCTTCCGTTCGAAATCCTTCCGTTTGGCAAACAGCCTTCAGCGGCAGCGCACCTAATCGGCTATTCTTCCTCTTTAAATGATTTGGGCTTGTCCCGGCGGGTAAAGCGCTTTGCCGTAAAAAAGGGAATGTGGATCGGACAACAATTTTTTATGCACCTGGAAAAAGATTTTCCCCGGTTGGTGTTTGAGAAGGTTAATTCGGGTTCCATCACGGAAAAGCAATTTCGTCAACGGATCCAATCAACCAATTTTTTCATTCTCAACCGTCCGGTTGTTTCTGCCGGGCAGCCGGTTCTCAATTCGTACATTCCCTTTTCAGCACCATCTCCAGATGGTTCGAATCCGGCCGGTCCTGTTTCTGCCAATCCCGATGATAACGACGGGTTTTTCTATCTGCGGGATCTGTTTTCTCTGCGCTGTCGCGCCGCATTCGTCTTCGCTCTTTTCCCGGAAGATACGCTGACCGGCCGGTTGCCGGTTTTAAGTGTGCGGCAAACGGCATGGCGCAACGGGGGAATCCCGAATTACGCCGGGCTGCGCTGGCCGGTGCCGTCAGCCATTAAAAAAGAATTTCTATCGATTTTTTTGTCCCAATTGCACAGAAACCAACCGTTCATTGCTTTCCATAATGCACGCAATCTGTTACGCAGAAGACACAAAAAAGCATCTTTGTGGAGTGCGTTTTTCTGGCGCGGTGCCGGAGGGGAGTAAGGGAGAATACTATTGACTTAAGGAAAATTCCCATAAAAAATCATTAACAATTGATAATTAGTGCTTGAACGAAAAGGATCTAAATTGTATATCAAACATCTTGTTTGAATTATAATCTTATTGAAAAGCAGGAAACTAAACAGTTTATAAAACAAGCAAGATGCATGTTTTCCACTTTTCGTTAAGACACTAATTATCCTAATTGTGAATTAAAATAAATTCTCACCTCCTCAAATCAACAACATCGACGGAGGGGATGTTCTCTTTGCCGGTCCTAATAGTTACGATAATTGAATATGAATAATCACTGAAACTCGCGATTTGTTTCACGGAAATTTGATGCAATGAATATTTATATTTTGCTTTGGCAGTACAAAAAATCTTCTTGTATTTACAGGGAAATTACAATACTATTTAACTACTAAGTTCTCCGGCAAAAAATTTATGGTTCAGGGTTTAACGGGATGAAAATTAAAGAACCAGATGAAACGGGACGTATTCTCATCGTGGATGATGAGGAAGATTTCCGCGATCTTCTGTCCGAAATTATTTCCGGCTCCGGATACCGTACTTTTACGGCAGCGGATGGTTTGCAGGCTCTGGGACTGGTGCGGCAACAGGACGTGGACGTCGCCCTGATCGATTTTATCATGCCGCATTTGGACGGCTTACAATTGATGCGGCAGTTGAAGAAGATCGACCGGGAGATTGCCGTGATTTTTATAACCGGTCACGGCAGTATTGAATCTGCAGTGAATGCAATGAAAGAAGGCGCCTACGATTATATCACCAAGCCGATTCAATTCGAAGAATTGGAAAATTTACTGAAACGGCTGTTCGAAACCAAAAAGTTGCGCCGGGAGAACCGCCAATTGAAACGTATTTTACGCCAGAAGTACAATTTCGAAAATATTGTCGGTAATTCGCCGGCCATGATGACGGTAAAACGGGAAATTGAAGCGGCTTCGCAAAACCGGGAAGTTGTCTGGATTTGCGGCGAGACCGGTACCGGCAAGGAATTGATCGCTAAAACCATCCATTTTAACAGTGCCCGCGCTTCCGCATCATTTGTCCCGTCCGATTGCAGCGTGTTGAAAGAGCAGCGGCTGTTGGATGAATGGCTGGGACGGGAAGAATCAACCGGACCGGACAAAGGGTACAGTAAATTAGGTGTGTTTCGAACCGCTAACAAAGGCACGGTTTTTTTACAGGAAATTTTTGCGCTGTCTAAAAAAGCGCAAAAAATACTATTGCAAATACTGCTCACCGGGGAAATTTTTCCTATCCGGGCTGAAAAAGCGATACCGGTTGATGTCCGTTTCATTATTACCGGCAAAATCGATTTGCAGGAAATGATCGATGAAAATCAATTTAACATAAAATTATTTGATCTGTTGAATGCGCACAAAATTGATCTTCCGTCCCTGAAAGACCGCAAGGATGATATTCCGTTATTAATCCGGCATTTTTTTCAGCAGGAGGCAGACGATATCTCCGTTGATGAAAATGCGCTGCAGATTTTACAACGCTACCATTGGCCGGAAAATGTGTGGGAGCTGCAGAATGTGCTTCAGAGCGCGCTGGCAATACAGAGCAACCGGAAAATAGGCGTAAAAGATTTGCCCGGCTATCTGACCAAATCGGTGAATCAAAACCTGAAGCCGCTTCATCAAATCGAAAAAGAAGCTGTTTTGCATACTCTCGCAGTCTGCAACGGAGACTATACGCTGGCGGCAAAAATCCTGCAAATTGATCGGGAAACGGCAAAGAAATTATCCGGTTGTGAACCACAGGGCTAAGAGCAAAAAGTTCGCTGGACCCCTTCTTATTTTACCCCCTTTTTTGTTACCTGAATTATTCACGAAAATAATTAACGCAGAGACTCGCAGAGGTTTTTTGCAGGTTTTTTGTTGCATGTTTTGCGGACAAGCGGGTGTTTTTTTTTAGAACCGTTGGAGCGGTAAGGGTACTTCCTTTTTTGTAGTCCACGGCTGAAATTGTGGGCGGGTGAAATAAATTTGATTATAACCGTTTTTCTGTGATCCTCTGCGTCCTTTGCGCCTCTACGTTAAAAGAGGCTTTTCATCAACGCAGAGGCCGCAGAGATACATGGAGAAAATCTTAGCTATTTTTTCTAATCAGAAATAGCTGTCAACCGAAAATTACCGGAAAAGGAAAATCGCTATTCTCTGCGTTATTTGCGAATTCTGCGTTTAGAAATTTGTTTTTTTATCAACATCAGCTTAACTTGTTATATACGAATAAGTTAAGGTTTATTACAACAAAATTCATGAATAATCCAGGCTTAAAGCTTAACAAAACTTTTCATACTATTCTTCTTCGATCCTCCTGTTACTCCTCACTAATCTAACTCCAAATTAATGATTTCCCTTTTCATAGTTAGTGCCTGACCGAAAAAGGGAGGGCTCAAACTAATTTCCTTTTTCCTTCCACCCCTTCTATAAAAATCTGTAATTTTGATATCCAAAACCAGAGTCATGTATTTGGCGGTCAGAAAGAAAGCGGAACAAAACGATTTCCTCAACTTCAGCAAAAAGAAAAGGGTGCTTGTTAAAATCAATCAAGATTTTTATAAAATATGGCGAAAATTAATTATGAAGAGGTATTTGTTATGATTCATCAGAGAAGGAAATATGCTGAGACAGACAGTTGCAATAATTTCGGATTCTGAAAAGATCGCCGGTGCCATTCGTGAAATGGTCAATTCAAGATTGTTTGATGTGGAAATATTCAGGGACAGCCGCTCCTTTTTATCGGTCTTCGAAAAGTACCGGTTAGATGTGGCGGTGACCGGGCTGCAAAACAGCAATTCCACTGCCGAGCTGCAATTGATCCGGCAGATCAGAAAGACGGATGAAAATATTCGTGTTATCGTTATCGCAAATCAACCGTCGCAAAAATTGGAGCGCCGGGTACGGAGTCAGGGGATTGCCTATTTTGCCATCTGGCCGGAAGACCGGTACTATCTGAAAGAAGTGATAAACGCCGCCCTGGTGAGTCGCTACCGGGAAAGATACAACCATCGTCGATCGTTATTCTATCCAATTAATCAAAGGGTATTCGCATGAATATTCAATTAGTAGGGAAAAATGGCGGCACCGTTTTGCTGATCAAAGACAAAAGGATCGATATTCAGAATGCAGTGGAATTGCGCGAAGAATTGCTGAAATTGATCCGTGACGGGCAGAATAAAATCCTCCTGGATCTGCAAAAAGTGCGCTTCATCGACAGTTCCGGTCTGGGTGCGCTGGTTTACAGTTTGAGGGAAGCGCGCAGAGCAAAAGGAACAATTCGAATATCCGGATTGACGGAGCATGTGGCATCCATGTTTTCTATTACCAGACTCAACAAAATATTTGACATTATCTGAAATGTTGTCCGGTCAAGAAAAAGATGGTGACTTTGAAATTGAGTTCTCATTCTATCCATCCCCGGTTGATATTCGCAAATTTGCCAAAATTGCCAGGAATATTGTGGAATTGTACTGGCCGGAAAATGAAAAAGCGGGATTTGAAGTGGAAGTGTGTATCATGGAAGCTTTAACCAATGTGTTTTTACATGCGCAAAATGACAAACCCGTTTCGGAGATCTCTTTCCGGTTGGAAAAACAGTTGAACAAACTCATCGTCAGGGTTTTCGATGACGGCAGGGGGTTCGTTTTGGCAGAACAATTGGCAAAAAAACCGGATGTTTTCCAAAGCAGCGGCAGGGGATTGTTTTTGATGGACAGTTTTATGGATTCAATAAAATATACAACAGGAAAAAACCGGAATGAATTATTAATAGAGAAATTAATTTTGGGAAGCAAATCAGTATGACTTTTATCGGCGGAAAAAAGGAATTAAACAGTGTGGATTACCGGGAATTGATTCAGTCCCCGTGGTTTAAAAACGCGATGGCGGAATTGGCACAGATCACTCCGTTTCCGTTCCGGCTTATTTGTGACAGTCAGATTTGTTTTACCGCCGGATCGTTGAACGGTTCGATAGAGAAAAAGATGATTGTGGGGGGCGATCTGTCGCTAACCTGTGAAACTACGCGGGAAGCCGCAGCAGAGTACGCTGCCGGTTTGAACCATTTTTGCACTTTCGTCCGGACTATTTTGACCGAACGGATCCAACTGGAAAATGAACTGGATAACATGTCCGCCGAAATTGTCAATAAATATGAGGAATTGAATTTTCTGTACGATCTGAGTCAATCTTTGGGCGCATTGTTAAAACCGGGAAAAATTTTCAATATTATTTTGGAAAAAATAGAATTATCGCTGAATGCCGACCGGTCCTCGATCATGTTGTTCAACGAAAAATCCCAGACGCTGGACATTGCCGCGGCGTTGGGATTTGATATACAAAAAGTGGAAAATTCCCGTGTTTCCATCGAAAAGAGTATCAGTGGTTATGTTTTGCAAAACGGGGAAGCGTTAATGGTGGAAACACTGCAGGATATTCCCCCGGAGATTGAATTAAAAAAAAGAGATGATTACAAATCGCAGTCTTTTATTTCGGTCCCCATGATTGTTTCTCCCATGAAAATTGACAACAATAAAATTGGGGTCATTAATGTTACGGAAAAACGGAACCGAGAGCCATTTTCATCGGGAGATTTAAAGCTGCTCAATTCCATCGCCTCCATGGCGGCCATCGCAAT
This sequence comes from uncultured Deferribacteres bacterium, assembly GCA_913009825.1. GTDB lineage: Bacteria > Zhuqueibacterota > JdFR-76 > JdFR-76 > DREG01 > DREG01. Next base: position 14,108 of record CAJVYQ010000041.1, on the reverse strand, counting down.
TTACAACAATCAACTGTTGAAAAAAGTGTTGGAATCCGAGCGGTTGAAACGCGATTTGGAGATTGCGGAACAGATACAGTCGGGGATGTTGCCGACCCGTTTTCCCGATCTGCCCGAGTTGGAAATTTTTGGCCGCTGCATTCCGGCCAAAAATGTTGGCGGCGATTATTTTGATTTTTTTCTCAATGATAATGGTTGTCTGGAAATGGTGATGGCGGATGTTTCCGGGCATAATATCGGCGCCGCTTTGATGATGGCAAACACGCGCAGCGTTCTGAAATCTTTGATTCACGCCTCATCATCGGTAAATGAAATATTGTACCGCGCCAATAAATTGCTCTACGATGATATGAACCGTTCCGGGCTTTTTATATCGGTTTTTTTACTGCGCTACGACCGTTCAAAACGCCGTTTAAGTTTTGCAAATGGCGGTCATCATCCGGTTATTTGGTATCGGGCAAAGCAGAACCGGTTTGTAAAGTTGGATGCGGATGGACTGCTGTTGGGCGTTCTTCCCGAAGTTGATTTTGAAGAAAAAACGGTTATTTTGCATCCCGGCGACCTTCTGATTATGTATACGGACGGAGTTATTGAAGCCAGTGATGCATCAGGGAATCTGTTTGGCTATAACCGGATCGAAAAATTGATTGCCGCAAATTTTGCTCTGCCCGTTCGGAAATTGGCGGATAAAATATTCCGGGAGGTAAAGTTTTATTCAAATTCTACTGATCAGGCAGATGATATTACTCTGCAAATTATGAAAGTGAAAAGGTGAAACATGGAAAAAACATCTATCATGGTTGTTGACGATGAACCCTATATCCGGCGCTCCCTCTCTTTTGTTTTGAAGCAGGAAAAGTATTCGGTAATAACCCTGGAGGACGGACAATTGGCCTGGGAAAAATTATGCAGTGGTTTTATCCCGGACATCATCTTTCTGGATGTGATGATGCCAAGACTGTCCGGTTTTGATCTCTGCAAGTTGATTAAGTCGGACTATCGTTTCAAAAATATTTACGTAATAATGCTTACCGCTCGCTGGCAGGAAGCGGACAGAAAAAACGCGGCGGAGATCGGCGCCGATGAATATATTACAAAACCGTTCAGTCCATCCCGTATCATTCGCCGGGTTCAGGAACTTTTAGGAAAGAAACAGGAGCTATTCAATGGCTAATCTTCACAAATTAGTAAGCCAGATACAGAGTTTGCCTACTTTACCGCAGATAGTGCAGCAAGTGATCACAATGGTGGAAGATCCGGGAGTTTCTTCGTCAAATTTAGCCAAAACAATCAGCATTGATGTGTCTCTCGTCAGTAAAATACTGAAAGTGGTGAATTCTGCTTATTACGGGTTGCCGAGGAAAATTTCCACGCTCACCCAGGCCACAGTTATTCTCGGTTTTAATTCAATTAAAAATATTGTGATGACCGCTTCCGTTTTTTCCGCATTTAACAAAAATGGTAAAAACGAACGGTTCGACCGGAAAAAGCTTTGGGAGCATTCTATCGGCTGTGCGGTGGCAAGCAAGGTGCTGTCAAAGCGAATTCGGCTGGGAGTCCCCGAAGAAGCATTTGTGGCTGGCCTGGTTCATGACATTGGAAAAATTGTATTAGACCAGTTTCTCCATACAAAGTTTGAACAGGTATTGGATGTGATCGATGAAAAAAAAGTGAGTTTCCGGGAAGCGGAGAATGAAGTTTTAGGTTTGAACCATTGCCACATCGGCGAATGGCTGTGTGACAAGTGGAATTTCCCGAAACAGATTCAGGAGGCGGTCGCCTTTCACCATTCTCCGGGCCGGGCGGAAAAAAATCTGAAAATGGTTGCCATTGTCCATCTGGCAAATGCCATTTCGCGCCTGGAAGGGATGGGAGATGGCGGCGGTAAAAAAGGTGCGGAAATTGATGTAAAATGCTGGGAAATGCTCAGTATTTCCGAAGAGGAATTGAGTGAGTTGATCGTAGAAATTCAGGAAGAGTATGAAAAATCATCTGTGTTCCTGGAAATGTTAAACTGATTTTAAATAACTGTGTGGAGTTGACGTGGGTTCAATATTACAATTAAAAAGGGATAACCGGCCAGTTGAAATTTCGGATCAATCGGTAAAAGTGACGTACAATGAGTACAAAAACACTTTCAATGGGTCGCGACTTCTCATCGAGGGGAAGAGTGTATCCGAAATTTTGCAGCAGCTCATCATTTTTCTGCGCGAGATTGTTAAATTCTCCTCTTTGGGTTTATTGTTAAAAGAGAAATATTCCGATGATTATTATCTGTATTATGATTATAAGATTGACCGGAACGCTTCCGCGCGTTTACGCTGGCTGGAAAAATCCGGTTATATTAAGTGGGCATGCAAAGAAGAACGGGTTGTAATTATTCCGGATGAGGATGGGGAAACAGAGGATCAGTCTATGGCGCTGGTGCCGCTGCTTTCCGGGAAAAATATCATCGGTGTTCTGATTATCTTTCTGCAACTCCGCACCAATGAATTGACTTCCCATAAATCCGATTTACTGTTTTTGGTGGGGACACAAGCGGCTTCCGCACTGCAAAATGCCTTTCTCTACAAGGACATGGCTCTAAAAAACCAAGCCATGGCCAACATGAAAAATTTCCTGGAGAATTCCCTTGAGAGTATGGCAGATGGTCTTTTCGCTCTGGATATGGAGAATAAAATTTCCCTGATCAATACTTTTGCCTCAAAATATTTCGGGATATCTTCTGTGGAAGCCATCGGCAGTGAAATCCATAAAATTTTTTCTCCTGAATTTGTCAGATTTTTGGACAAATCCTTGCAGAAAACTTATATGATTGGCAACTTTGAAGGTCAATTTAATTATGTCAATCCCATCGATGGGAAAAATTTCCCGTTGGGAATTCATCTCTCCATCCTGAAAAATACGGAGAAAGAACGGATCGGCGTTATTGGTATTTGCCGGGATCTGACCGAGCGGGAAGAACTGTTTCATCTGAGAAAATTGGACCAGTTGAAAGATGAATTTATATCTTCCATCTCCCACGAATTGCGCACGCCGCTGACAAGCATCAAATCATTTACCGAGATTTTACTTGAATATGATACACCGGATAAAAAAACCCAGAAAGAGTTTTTGTCTATCATCGAAAAAGAGACAAACCGGTTGATCGACTTAGTGAATGACCTTTTGGATTTGAGCAGAATGAGTCACAGCGAATTTTCCGTTAAAAAAGAGAATGTGATCATCGAAAATGTTTTTCAGGAAGCGTTCCATTCGGTGAAGGTATTGGCGGAGAAAAAAAACATCATCATCGATACGGACTTTGATCCGGTTAATATGATGGTTGTGGGCGATACCAATCGTTTGATTCAGGTGTTTGTCAATCTGATCGGGAATGGGATTAAATTCAGTCCGGAGAAAAGTGTCATTAAGGTTTGGTCCAAACCGTTTTCCGGGAAGCGTTTGGTTGACAAAAGTGACTTTCTGCAAATTGCCGTGGAAGATAGCGGCGAAGGCATTCCAAAAGAATATTTCAAGGTGGTCTTTGAAAAATTTAAACAGGTTTCCTCGGATGCAGCAACGAAACCGGAAGGCAGCGGCCTGGGTCTGCCGATTTGTAAGCGGATTATCGAAAGATTGGGCGGCAATATTTGGGTTGAAAGTGAAATCAGCAAAGGAAGTATTTTCTTCTTCACGCTGCCGTTAGTGAACGCAAGGATCGAGAGGCAAGAGAATGCAGAATCTGCAAAAAAATGAAGGTTTCTCTTTTGTTGAATTCGTCTTGATTTTTAGTATTATCGGCATTTTGCTGAGCATGGCCGTTTTAACGCTGCAAAACCGGCAGCAACAAATAAAAGAGGAACAATTGAAGCGGGATTTAACGGATGTAAGAAAAGCGCTTCACGGTTATTTTCTGGATCATGATTTATTTCCTTGTTCCGGAGAGGATTTTAACCGGGCCGGGAACGTGGAAACTTTTAAAAAACAGCTTCTCTGGTACACAAACAAAAAAGGAAAACCGTCTACTACCCGGAGCCGTGATTTTCGCTTTGGTCCTTATTTGAGCGTTTTTCCCAAAGAAGCTGTCACCGGTTTTGAAACAGTGGTTATTGATACAATTAGCGTGGGTGATTTGAACCAACTAAAAAAGATGATTTCGGAATCTCCTGCAGCGACAGGCGGCTGGTATTATCAGGCGGAAAATGGATTTTTTATTGTCAATTTGAACAAAAACCGGTTTAAAGAATATTATGCATATTTTTAAATTGGACCGTTTGCGATTTGTTGATGCTGCAACGTGTGTGCAATCAATTTAATTTGTCCGGAACAAAATTGATTTTCTGGCGGGAAGTGTGTGAATTGTGAAGATGTTTAAACGAAAACAAAAAAAACTCTGTTTCGGCATAGATTGGGGGGATGATTCCGTTAAGGTTGTCGGAATAAGAATGTTGGGAACTGAGTTTGAGTTAACTCACTGTCTGCTGCTTGATCTCCCGGAACATGCCGGCCAGGATCAGCTTACGCAATTTATTTCAAAACGGCTAAGCAAAATCGATTTTCATAATGGTGTTGTAACCATCAATGTGCCGGGAGAGAATGTTCATTTTCAGGTAAAACGAGGACGCAATATTTTTAAAAGCCTGTTCGGTAAAAATGAACCGGAGCTTCAGGCAATCGTTTCGGAACAAAACGTCCGGTTGCAGTGGGGTTCTCACTTCAATCTGATTGACAGACCGGCCAGGCTGGAAATTGAAGATTTTTCTCTGCCGCTACTGGAAGAATCGATCTCCTGGGGAGAAGCAATTCTCTATCTGAACGTGGGGTATTTAGATAGCCGGATCACCCTAACAATGGATGGCAATGTTCTGGTACATCAGCACATTCATTTTTCATTAGATCAACTCATTCCGGAATTTTACCGGGAAGATGCCGACAAGCGAAAGAAGCTGTTCAATCTGCTCAAATTTGCCAACATAGATTTCAAGAATGAAAAACTAATCTGGCAGACCAATGATTCAATGGAGAAGATTCAGGATATATTTCTTCACGTTGAAAACTGGCTGCAGGATTTTTCCGGTCAGTTGAAAAAGGTTATCCAGTCTTTCTCGGAAAATATCGCCCTGCCGGTCTCAAAAATGCGCATTGTGGGCGCCGGTGGTATTTATCAATGGTTCCACAATTATCTTTCACGCAACCTGCTTTTGCCGGTGGAAAAAGTAACGCCTTTTTCCCGCATGGTAAGAATAGGCCCGGATTTTAATTCGGCAAAACTGAAAGAGATCGAATCCCTGTTTGCCCCGGCAATGTCACTGGCTTTGTCGGGCGCGCAAAAAAAAAGCGAACAAAAGAGGGATGTAAGTAAAAAAGTGAAATGGTTAATAAAAGATAAAAACAAGTATCACAGCAAATTTCATATTGCTGCATCTCTTATTGCCCTGTTCACTTCTGTTCTCTTCATGATTTTGTCATTTCAGGTGGATCGGAAATATCAACAATATGTTAAATTTGATTTTCAGCACAAGGATCTGATACAACAAACCCGGGGTTTGAAAAACCGGGTATTTCTGGAAAATGTGTTGGCCGAAAAGAAAACCAATCCGGATAACCTGATACGGTTTTCCAGATATTCCCCCATATTAAAAGCTGTAGGTGAGGTGATTCCCAATGGCACCTGGATCACCTTGTTGCAGATCATCCCCGCTGCAGAATACAAAGATTTCAGTTCAAAAAGGAAAAGAAAAAAAACCGGCGGATTTGCACTGGAAATTCAGGGAAAAGCGATCTCTCCTAATTTTATTACTGATTTTTACAACAAACTGAACGAGACCGGCTATTTTGAATTTGTTGGTGTGAAACGAAACCAGGTCCGGGATGAGTATATCGATTCGATTCCGTATCTGATTTTTGCAAAAATCAAAGAGAAGAAGCATGATCTTTAGATTAAAAATAAAATATTATTCCAAATATCCATACCGGTTTAGAAATGTGGCGGCACTGTTCCGGAGTTTGGTGATCAGTATTTTTTTATTAACTGCAACCGGCATCTTTTTTTACCGGCAATTGTTGCCGTTGTGGCATGAAAAAATAGAAATTTCCCGGTCTTTGGTTCAGCAGGAAGAATCAATTCAGGAAGCACAAGACAGACTGCGTACTATTAAATTAGAGGGCCCTTTCGCCCGCCAGTGGCGACCCCGGCAATATCTGCGGTATGCAAATATATGTCCCACCGATACATTGGCCTATCAACGGTTGGCTCTGATTAATGGGAATTTACATGTTACCATTAAGAAAATGACAATAAAAAAAAGGGAAAAGGATTTGGCCGGATTTGATTTTGGTTTTGAAATTGTGGGTCGTTATATGGATTTAGTAGCGTATTGGGAAAATCTGGAAAACAATTTTTCGTGCTTTCAAATAAAAAATGTGAAAATATGGCCGGAATCTGCCGAAAATAAATATAAAGGATTGCTCTGTTTAAAAATGAATGGTTGGCTGTGGTAATAATAAATTTGTTAAGAATATGCGATCTCAATTTAAAATTACACTGAAATGGAGTTTACCCTTTCTGATTCTTATCTTCTCCGTACCGGACAAACAGTACGGCAGGCATCATTTTGAAGTAAAATATGTCAGCGGTGATCCGGTGCAAGCAAGCCTGTTTAGCGCTTTTCCGGTATTTTCTGCACAGACTGATCCTTTGGAGAAAATAGAACGTACCACAACGATTGCCCGTGTTAAGCAGCACCGGATTAAAGACCCGTTCAAACCGTCAAAATTTAATTCCGGAGTGAAAAACCGTGCGCTGTATAAAAATCCGCTGCAGGGGATTGTTCTTCGAGGAGAAAAAGCATATGCTATCCTGGCCGGAAAATATATTGCTGTGGGAGGCAGGTTTTACAGTATGATGGTTCTCAATGTTTGCGATAATAAAGTGGTTCTGGGGAACAACAGCAAATTGCGTATCTATTATCTGTTTTAAATGTCCCGGTGATCTAAAAGAAGGAAAATTAATGGATCAGGATTTGTCTTTCGAAAAAATTCAGAATCGGTTAACCAGGACCCAAGAGCAAATTTTAGTGTACAGCCGGGATTTTGCTAGGATTTACCGTAAGGAAAAGGAACAACGCGCTCACGCAGAGGAGATGCATCAAAAATTATTAGCGGTGGTTAACAGTATGTCCGAAGGAATGGTTGCAACAGACAAAAACATGATCATTCAGGAAGTGAATTCTTCTTTCGTGAACATGTTTAAAACCAGGCAGCAAGAATGTTTGGGGACTTCTCTACGGCAGTTTGTACCTGCCGAAAAATTGACACGATATTTAATGTTGAAAAATCAGATACAGCACCCCTCAATGGATTTCGAATTTTCGCCGGTTGACAAAAAGGAGACCGTGTATTGGGTTTTCGTTTCCGATCTTTCCGCCACCGATACAATCGAAGGTGGTTTTGTCTTTCTGTTCCGGGATGTGACCGATTCAAAGGGATTTGAACGATTAAAAAGCCAGTTTATTAAATTCGCCTCGCAGGAAATTTGTGTTCCGCTTAACGGATTACTTGGCCTGACGGAACAATTCTATGAAAATGTTCGGACAAAATTGTCCAAAGAGGAACTCTCCTATTTCAATTTTCTGAAAAAATCCGGTCGATCTTTACAGAGCTTGATTGAAGATATGATCCAAATCTCACCATTGCATAGCGGAGAAAAATTGAACAAAACTTTGGTTAAATTAGACAACCTCATGGTGGATGTCCTTCGTAAATTAGAAGATGAAATACACAATCAGGAAATTCAAATTCAGTTTGAGGTGCAGGATAGCGGCTCCATATTTATTGACCAGGATCTATTAGGCAGGGCACTGTTTAATATGCAAAAAATTCTAAGTACTTACACTTTGGTTGACGGCACGATTACTATCGAGATGTTTCAATCAGGTAAGGGATTGTATCTTCGATTTACCTGTCCTGATATTGTTCCAAACGATCGTAAAGAATTGCAAAAAATGGTGAATTCCCAGTTCAGTCTCAGAGAAAGAATGGAGGATTTCGGTATCGGTTTGGCATTGGCGAAAGAGATTATTGAATGGAACGGGGGAAAATTCAAAATTGAGACAGAAAAAGAGTTGGTTATCGAGCTTGCGTTTCCATCCTGGAGTGAAAGTTTAAGGATTTCCGCATAAAACTTATTTTATGATAGAGAGAATGATAAATATAGAAAATGATCGTTCCGGTACAAAACGCCGGGGGGAAAGCCACTTTGGTAAAAAGATTTTGATTGTCGATGATGAAAAAGACATTCGTGATGTAATTAAAGAGACGTTGAAAGTGGATAATTTTACGGTGTTAGAGGCGGAAACAGGAGAGTATGCCTGGAATTTAGTGCGGCAACAGAATCCTGATCTTGTACTATTAGATGTGATTCTTCCCGGCAAGTGGAACGGTTTTGATGTTTACAAAAAGATGAAAGCCGATAAAAGCACGGAGAAAACACCGGTAGTATTTTTGACGGCGGTAGCCAAAGAGGAAAAACCGGATATCAAAATAGATGACCGTAATTATTTTTATAAACCGTTCAGCCCCATTCAGTTGGTGGATAAAATATATGAAGTGCTTGATAAATCTGAGGAACCCGAAGTTCATTAACGCAAAACATGTGAAGGTGACAAGATGAAAAGTTCGCTTCTACTAAAAAAGGATCCCTGGCAGGACAAAAATGATGATTATGAAATGCAGATTAATGAGCTGTTTCGTAATTACAATATCAGCACGGAATTGATCAGACAAACCAACAACCAGGATGAATTGTTGGATATGATTTTGAAAGAGTATATCGATCGTTTTAATGAATTGCCTGGAGTTGATTTTGTAGACTTTGAAGATCTGGAAGAGGGTTGGCCTGTGAAAGAAAAATTACGTTCTTTGATCCGGTTTGCCACACAAGCTGCGCTTTTAAAGGAAAAATCGGAAATGTTCCGCAGGTTGGAAATTTCGAATCGACAATTGAATGAGGCGACCCAAAAACTAAATCAAAAGAACAAAAAATTAGTGGAGATCAACAAACAGTATCTTAATATGCTGGGGTTCGTCTCTCATGAATTGCGGAGTCCGTTGATCTCTGTTCTGGGGTTTGCCGAACTGTTATCCGAAGAAGTGATCGGGACTCTGAATGCCGAACAAAAAAAAGCAACCAATGTGATCATTCGTTCCTCCAACTCGCTCATTGAAATGATTCAGAATTATCTGGAACTGGCCAAAATCGAGCAGGGAGAGATGATGTTGGAGAAAAAGCCGGTCGATCTGTTCCACGATGTCCTGCTTCCGATTTTGGAAGAGATGTCCGAGCTGTTTGAAAAAAATGAAATCAGCGTTTTTGTGGAGAGTGACAAAATGCTGAGTTCCGTATTTTGTGATCCTCGTTTGATCCGTGTTGTACTTAACAACTTGCTGGCGAATGCCGTAAAATACGGCGATGAAGGAGGGGAAATCCTGGTTCATTTTGTTACCGAAAATGATCCCCTTAAAGTTTCGGTAACCAATACAGGTGACGGCCTGAAAAAACAAGACATTAAAAAAATATTTCAGAAATTTTCCCAGGTTGAAGATACAATTACCCATGCCGGTAAAAGTTCCGGGCTTGGGCTGTATAATGCAAAATATATTGTAAAAAAACATGGCGGTGAAATTTGGGCGGAATCAGAAGTTGGCAAATGGTTTCGTGTCAATTTCACCCTGCCCGTTTTGAACATGAACGAATAAAACATTGTTGCTATGGCAGTAATTGGAGTAATCGATCCGGATATCACCGTTCTTCGTGTGATGCAAAAGCTTCTCACAGAAAACCGGTTTCAGTGCCGGATTTTCATAAATGCTGCCGATTTTTTTCGCAAATTACCATCCGATTCGATGGATATCATCCTTTCCGAATGGGAACTGCCGGACAGCAACGGCGTCGAATTGTGTCGCAATGTCCGCCGAAAATCACCTGATCTGCCGGTCATTTTTCTGGCTAACTTGCATGATTCCGCCGTACGTTTGCAGGCATTGCAAAGCGGAGCGTTAGATTATTTATCCAAACCGTTCGATAGAAAATTTCTCCTGGCAAAAATAAATGCTGTTTTATCATTTATTTCCCACCGCCATGGAAAAGAAAATCATGTCCCCGTTTCCCATAAAACAGATGCGTTGCTTGCAATGTTACAGCGGCAAAATATTGAGGATGTGGTTCCCGTACCGGATGCGCAGGCGCCTTTTGGATTTTCTTATGAAATGAACCGTTGCGGTTTGGAAACAGGGTTATCCCGTGAGGATTTTCTTACTTTGCTGGAAGACGGAGTAAAAAACGGCCCGTTGACAAAAAAAATTTACGACAGGGTGAATTTGTGTCCCTATTGCAACGCTTCTCAACTGAACGTCAGAATGTTCTGTCCCAAGTGCGGCGCTCCGATTCTCACCGGAGAAACAAACAGTTTTGAGAAGCAGACGAACCGGTGTCATGTCTGCAATGCAACTATTTCCACCCGGCTAACCAAAGCACTCTGTTTATCCTGCGGCAAAGAGTTTGAGTTAGGCGCTTCTGCAAAAAAAGTAATTTATTCCTATCATCTCAACACGGCAGCACGGCAGCCCCGTAAATCGTGGTTGGAAAAATTAGCAGTGGAACAGGGCCTGCAAGTACTTCCGGTTTCCCTGTTCGAACCGCTATTCACCATCGAAAAGAGACAGCACGAGGCTACTCAAAAACCGTTCGCTTTTCTGCGCCTGCAGTTGACCGGGGCGTCGGCGGATACAGAATCGGCAGTACAAATCGGGAACAGCAAGCATGTTCTGCTTGTAGTCGATAAAGTATTTGGTGTCGAAGATATTATTTTTGTTCAACCGCCGGGATCATTGTTAATCTTTATGCCGTATACTGATCTTTTTAAGGCTGAAAGGAAACAGAAAAAATTACAGAATTATCTGGAAAGGTTGGAGTTGCTTGCCAATGTAAACTTAAACTTGTTCACACATGATCTGGAAGCGGCGCTGCATTTTTTAGAAGAAGACGTGCCTTTTGATGATCAATTGCCCTGAGGCTCAGTCCTCCATTACCGTGCTGTTTTTACCTTTATTTTTTGCTTGGTACAAACGCCGGTCGGCTTTATCCACCAGTTTTTCTGCAGAATAGGCGTCGACCGGATAATTTGCCACGCCGATGGAAATGGTGACATTTTTTTTGTGATCTTCGGGAATAATCAGTTTGTTTTCCACTTCCGTCCGTAATTTCTCTCCCGTTAAAAAGGCGTTTTGGGAGTTTGTTTCCGGCAGAAGGGCAACAAATTCCTCGCCGCCAAAACGGGATAGAATATCACTGTTACGCAGATTTTTTTTCAATATTTTCGTTAGCTCTTTTAGTATTTCATCTCCGGTAATGTGGCCGTAGGTATCATTTACCAGTTTAAAATCGTCGATATCGATCATTAACATGGAAAAGCTGCGTTTGTAACGTTCCGCTCTTTTAATCTCCATATCCAGACGCTGGTTGAAATAACGTCGGTTGTAAACTCCGGTCAGATGATCGCGGAAGGTATCTTCTTTGGTCTGATAAAAAAGATAAATTTTATCCAGGATGTTGCTGACTTCATCGGCAACTCTTTGTAAAAATTCGATTTCATCCGGTTGAAAAGAATTTCCTTCTTCCCGGAAAAAAGAGAGCGAACCGATAATTTTTTTACTGCTGATGATTAATGGAAACCCAAGTAACTGAAGAGGAAAATGGACGGAAGTCTCTTTATCAGGTACAATTTCTTCCTGGTTTACAATCGGCCGGAGGATAAAAGATTTCTTTTTAACGATTTTTTCGTGGATCGATTCAACGGGATAAATGATATTCTTTTTACCCTGTTTGGCCGAACCGTAAATTTTATTCAGATCTAAATCCCGGGCAAATGAATCCTCTAAAATGATTGAATTATACTCGACGGTTAATGATTCCTGAAAGAGTGAGAAAATATTTTTGAAAACTTTTTTTAGATCAAATGTTGTGGTTAAAATCCGGGTCAGGTTGTAGAGGATGAACAGTTCCGAAAGTTTACTGGATAGAGAGCGGTTTGATATTTCTACTTCGTTATACTTTTTTTGCAGTTCCGAGAGTCTGTTTTGAAAATTCATCGACCTTTTTGCCTGTTAATCCGTTCGTTTTTTCTTCCGGTTTGGAGAAGTGCTTGAATTTGCCGGTTAAATTTTTGTATTAATTCCTGATATGAACCGCTATCCATCTGAACAGACAGGATTAAATTGAAAAAGGATGTTGCGTTCGGTTTGCTAAAAGATATTCTGACCGGTGCCTGTGTTGCTCTGCAAACCAGTGCGGCAGCCAGGGAAAAGTTCCGGTTCGTATCGATTGCCATTTTATACCGGGTTGCACGAAGCGTCTTCTCCAGCGCTTCCGGAAATTTATGCAGCAGAGAGAAAGTCTTGTTGTCGTAATAAATACATTTTGTTGTTTCCGGAATTTTATCCGCTATCTCCAAAGGTGCACAAAATTGCAGGGAGAAAGCAGCAAAATAAGATTGATATTCATTTATAATTTCACCGGTAACAAAAACCATTTTGGGTTCTTCCGGCAGACAGATTAAAATACGATCCGAAGCATCGATTAGGAGAGGGAGCTGAACCGCCCCTTCCTTTTGTGCGAAATGATGATAAATTTTTTCTCTGCGGAGAATCAGTTGTTCTATAAATGACATCGTTACATCCGACAATTCCATAATTATCAACAATGTACATAAACAAATAGAATATGTCAAATCAAATTTAAATTAGCGGGAGAACGGTGTAACTTAACAGAAAGGTAAAAACCCGAACAAAAGCCGGGTTTTCCAAATGATTTAGCCAAGATATTTTTGCAACGGTTTGCGACGGGATTTGTGCTGTAGTTTCCTCAGGGCCTTCTCTTTTATCTGCCGAACCCTTTCACGGGTGAGGTGAAAGATTTCCCCGATTTCCTCTAATGTCAATGGTCTGTCCTGTTTGATGCCAAAATATAATTTAATAATTCGTGCTTCACGGATGGTGAGCGTATGCAGGACTTTCTCAATTTCAACTCGCAGCGATTCATCCATCAACTTATTATCCGGTGATGGAAGTTGATCATTCTGTAGAATATCCATTAAACTATTGCCGTCGCCCTGCTGAAAAGGCGCATCCAGAGATAGATGCCGGGAAGATGTTTTTAAAGTATCGGCCAACTCGGACGAGGACATGTTCATGTGAGTAGCCAACTCCTCCAGACTGGGGTCTCTTTCAAATTCCTGCCCTAAATTTTCCAGCACTTTACCAATTTTATTGATGGCGCCAACCCGGTTGAGCGGCAGGCGAACAATGCGTGATTGCTCTGCAAGCGCCTGCAGAATGGATTGCCGGATCCACCAGACAGCATAAGAAATAAATTTAAACCCGCGGGTTTCGTCAAATCTTGTGGCCGCCTTAATTAACCCCAAATTCCCTTCGTTTATCAGGTCTTCCATAGGTAAACCCTGGTTCTGATACTCTTTTGCTACGCTAACAACAAATCTGAGATTCGCCCGCACCAGAGAATCCAACGCTTCCTTGTCATCCTTTTTAATTTTAATGGCTAATTCGACTTCCTTTTCCGAGGGGAGCGGAGAATATGCACCGATCTCCCCCAGGTATTTTTCCAAGGATTTTTCAGCACGATTCTTATCTTGTGTCTTAATATTTGCCATTCAACCCTTCACCTTAAAATAGTTTATACTAAATTATCATCAACCCTTAAAAAATAAATTCTTATATCATATATTTCGCATCGAATTCAATAATAATAAATAAAATATCGAAATGCAAAATCTTTTTTCACTTTCTTTTTTAACAAAAAAAACTTCCTTTTTCACCTTTCTTATTATTTTTTTATAGCGTAACTTACGTCAAATAAGTTGGTGTGGTAATACATAAAAAAATAGTAACTATTCAGCTTACGTCTGTCTGACACAGGCAGAAAACACACGAAACAATCGAATGATCTCATCTAACTTTTTTCCTGTTTTTTTTGAGTCTTTCGCGGGCTGCCTGAGTAGTGACAATACCGTAACACTTTAGTTTTTTGAACAAATCCGCTTCCTTTGCGCTCT